>JAJFHS010000031.1 GCA_021775475.1 Hyphomicrobiales bacterium | reverse complement strand
GCGATGCCATCAACCCCATCCTCGCAGCAGCAGGATACAACTTCCGCCTCATCCTCAAGTGGATCAAGCTTCTTTGGCTCAAAATCTGGATCATCTGGATAGTCAGTCAATCAGCCAAAATCGCGTAGTTCACGTTCGACGATTTATTGTCAATGTCATCGGATCAGTTTCCAAAAATTAACGGCTGACCAATGATCAAGGGGTTTCATGGGTGTTAACCGTTTAATCCACAAAAAACCTTGTTTTGGAAAAATTGCTCTCTAAACTGATTCATAAGGAGCCTTTGTACTATCCGGGCAGAGGCATAAGCGGCGATGATTTACTAAATACACTTTATTTTTGATGTTGGTTTTCACTTCGAACCACTTCTTTTCGGCCTTAACTACCTGGAATTTGTCACTCCAATTTATCAAGCCTCTTGTCTCAACCCTTCTCCCCTTGCGGGAGAAGGTGGCGGCGGAGCCGTCGGATGAGGGGTTGAGGTGAACAAAGCCATTATTCCGTCAAATAAACACTGGCAATTATGGCATGGCAAACCTTGTTTAGCTCTTTCAAAACATCGTTATTCCAAAACCGCAGTACTTTGAAACCGCGGTTTTTCAGTGCTGCGTCGCGGGTTTGATCATATTGGTTTTCAGCGTGTTGAGAGCCGTCGATTTCGACAATCAGTCTATGGTCGGCACATAGAAAATCGACGATATAGTTGTCAATTGGAACCTGGCGTTTGAATTTTATGGCCTTTAGCTTCCTGCTCCGAAGGGCATTCCACATTATGGCTTCGGCCTTTGTCTGGTTTGCGCGCATATTTCGGGCGTGTTTGCGCAGTATGGGTTTTGTTGATTGATGGGGCATTTTTGGAAAATAGCATAGTTTTCTGTTGTTTGCGCGAACTCCTCATCCGACCGCTTTGCGGCCACCTTCTCCCGCAAGGGGAGAAGGGTGTGATCCTCGATCTGCCCTAATAAACTATCGGCTTCTCAAGGCCCGGCTCTGCTATTGCCAGTACGTCGGCTATGCGTTGGGCGGCATGGCCGTCGCCGTAGGTGGTTGAGGTTTTTGCCTGGCCGCGGGCGTAGTTTTGTTCGATTGCTTGCTTGATTTCGGTGCGCTCAGGCGCGACATCGATGACGTTGTGGCCGCGGTCGCGGCCGCGTTGGCGGGTTCCTATGTTGACGGCGGGCACGCCGAGGTAGGAGCATTCGCGGATGGCGGCGCTGGAATTGCCGATGATGCCTTTGCTGGCGATGAGTACGTGGAGGAAATGTTCCGGGGTCAGGTTTTTATAAAAATGCACGTTTTCGAGTTTGTGCTGTTCCCTGAAGGCGCGGATGCCGCCTGAGGTGCCGTCAGAGCCTGCGTCCACATTGGGCCAGAACCATAAGGTCGGGTGGTTGGCGTCTTTTATGGCGTGAAGGGTTTCGTTGATGTGGGCGCGGGCCAGTTCGTGTTCGGTTGTTACCGGGTGTTGCAGCACGACGATATAGCCGTTCGATAAATCGAGATCAGCGCCGACGCCGCCGCTTTTTGCCAGCAGCTTTGCAATATCGGGCCGCGGTTGTTGTTTGACCAGACGGGCGATGTCGATTGACGGACAGCCGGTGACGAACACACGGTCATCGGCTTCGCCCATGCGCTTTACGCGGATTGCCGCCCCTTCGCTTGACACCAGATGAACATCGGCAAGCTTGGTGATGGCGTGGCGCACGCGATCATCAATTGAGCCTGTGACTTCGCCGCCCTGAATATGCACCAGAGGGATGTTGAGATAGGCGCTGGCGACGGCTGTGGCCATGGTCTCGAAGCGGTCGGCGATGGTCACCACCATATCGGGCTTGAGATCGTCAAAGACGGTAGCCAATTCGGCGAGGCCAAAGCCAGTGGACTTAGCCGAGGTTACAAGATTTTCACCATCGAGGATGGAGTAAACCCGGCGATCGACTTTAAAGCCTTCTTTTTCAATGACATCGACTGTCGCACCATATTTATCGAGCAAGGCGGATGCCGCCACCACCAGTTGCAGCTCTAACCGGTCATCGTCACGAATGGCGGCAAGGGCTGTGCGGATACGGGCATAAGAGGGGCGTGCGGTGATGACCACGCAGATTTTTTTTCTTGTCATTATGTCTCCAGATCCTCAGGCACAAGGGGAGTGTCGGCTTTAATGTCGCGGCGTAATACTTTGCCCAGTATCTGGTCATACTGATTGGCGGAAATGCCGGTTCCCGGTTTTTTGGTGGTGATGTTTTCTGATGTCAGCACAGTGCCCGCACACATGTCAGAGCAGGCAACAACGCTTTTGAGAAATATCTGCCGCAGCGGTTCTGTCTGGTCGAGGGGCGCTGATTTATCTATCGGGTTGGCTTTCATGGTCTCGATAAATCTTATGCCCTCGACGGTCTGGCGTAACTCCTCAGGGGTCAGGGAGGCGATGACATCGGGGCCGAACATATCGCGCGACAAGGTGACATGGACTTCCACCACCTGGGCCTCAGCCATCACCGCGGCAAGGGCGGGGTAGATGGTGGCTGAATGATCTGACAGGCCAACAGCACAACCGTAGCATTCTTTGAATTCCGCCAGCAGGTTGAGGCCGACATGTTCAGCGTTTGTAGGGTAAATTGATGAACATTGCATGACGGCGAGGTGATCGCGAACGGGACCCAAGCGGGCAACAGCTGCGTCAATTTCTTCGTATGCACTCATGCCACACGAAAGCATCAATGGCCCACCGGTGGCACTCATGGCATCGAGCAGGGGGAAATTGGTGATCTCGCCCGAGGCTACTTTCCAGCCGGCAACACCAATTTTATCAAGCAGGTCAAATGCCTGAAGAGAAAACGGTGAACTTAAAAACAACAGGCCTTTTTCGTGTGCATGCTGCTTGAGACCGGCCCATTGTTCGGGGGTGAATTCCATCCGGCGCCAGTAATCCAGGCGGGTTTCATCCTGCGGGCTGAATTTTGTCCGCCACGGCTCCGCTTCGGTGCTTTCAGCCTCGGCTATATGAGTCTGGAACTTGACCGCGTCCGCGCCGGCCAAAGCAATGGCATCAATATAGGCGTGGGCGGCGCCCAGGCTGCCATCATGAGCCTGGGCTACCTCTCCGATGATCGTGCAGGGAGCATCTTTACTGGGCTGGTCCAGCCAGGTTTTCATCGTGCAATTTCCTTAAATAAACCAGTGTGGTAAAATCAAGGATAAGGTTTACCTGCGATGGCGATCTATCTCCAGCATTTTCGCAAATTGTTGGTAAATTTGCGTTTGTTCCTGCGATTATTTTGAAACGGCTTTGCCAATCAGCTTTTTGAGGGCGCCGGTGATTTTCATGAAAACCGGGTCACGATCAGAAATACCATAGCGGGTCTTGAGATAAGACGGGTCATTATAGCTCACCCAGACTTTGCCGTTATCATCTTGCCAGGCAAGGGCTTTGAGCGGCAAATCAAGGCCGATTTTGCGTTCACTCAACATCAAAGGTGTGCCCAGTTTTGGGTTGCCAAAAATCAACAATTGTGTCGGTGCCAGCTCTTTGCCAACTTTTTTGGCACCGGCGGCGTGGTCAACGCGGGCGAAAATCGTAATTCCCTTTGAGGTCAATATTTTTGTCAGGCGATCAAGCGTTTCGGGAACTGAATAGTTGCTCGCAACCGAAACAATCCCGGTGCCGCCTGCTGCTGCAGGTGCTGTAAACATAATTGCGCAAAACAACGCCAAAACAATACGCTTCATGATATTTTCCCTTTTTTGATTGTGTAAAATTTCATTTTCTTAACACCGTGCGCCACCAGATTCCCACACCCGGGGTGAATTTGATGTATACTTCACCACAACAATGGAGTTATGCACATCTGGTGTATTCAATTGTGCAACCGGCGCACGATCACATAATTTTTTAACTTTCGGGACTTTGGTATATTTCGAAACCTATATCAACAAAACTAACGTTGAACACAAAAACTTGATCCTCATACCCGACACCAGGATGACATGGCCATGCACCCAAATATGGTTCTGCTCGACGACAATCTAGCGCCCGGTGCAGCCAGTTATCTGTTCAACAATCCCGTTGAAATTATTTGCGCTTATGAGGCAAAAGATGTTTCTGCAGCGTTGTCAAAAATTGAGTATGCAAGCCTGCAAGGCCATTATATTGCAGGGTTTTTTGCCTATGAGCTGGGCTATCTTTTCGAAGAAAGACTAATCGGTCTCCTGCCCAAGGCCCGGTCTGGACCACTTTTATGGGTGGGTGTCTATGACCGCGTCCCCCCCATGGTATCGGGCGAAGTTGACACCTGGTTGCAAGGGCAAATTGATGAAGATTATTGCCTTGAATATACCGGTGCGACGTTTGATCGCACAATGTACTCAGACCTGTTCGCCCGTGTAAAAGACTATATTGCCGCTGGCGATATCTATCAGCTGAACCTGACGTTCAAGGCTGAATTCAAATTTAGCGGCAGCCCTTTGGCGCTTTATCGTGCTTTACGCCAGCGCCAGAAGGTGTCTTTTGGCGGGTTTATTTCAACGCCCGAATTTAATATACTCTCGCTCTCGCCCGAGCTTTTTATTCGCATCAAAGACCGCATCATCGAAGGCCGCCCGATGAAGGGCACGGCACCGCGGGGCAAAGATTCTATTGACGATGAGAGGTTAAAAAGCTGGCTCAGGACCGATGAAAAATCGCGGGCGGAAAACCTGATGATACTCGATCTCCTGCGCAATGATTTTTCTCGCATAGCTGAGATTGGGTCCGTCCATGTGCCTGACATGTATACAATTGAAACCTATTCGACGCTTCACCAGATGACGTCCGGGGTTCGGGCAAAATTGAAACCGGGTACCGGGTTGCATCATATAATCCGCAGCCTGTTTCCCTGTGGCTCGATTACCGGTGCGCCCAAGATAAGGGCCATGGAAATTATCCGCGAACTGGAGCCAGCACCGCGCGGCATATATACCGGTGCCATCGGCATGATTTCACCCAATGGCGACATGTGCTTTAATGTGGCGATCAGAACGGCCGTAATGTCAGCTGACGGCACCGGCCAGATCGGAATTGGCAGCGGCCTGGTTTCAGATTCGAAAGCAGATGAGGAATATGATGAGTGCCTGCTTAAAATGAAGTTTTTGATGCCATGAAAATACCAACACAAGACTTTGAGCTTATAGAAACCCTGCGCTGGCGCCGAGAAAACGGCTATTATCTGCTTGAACGCCACCTTGAGCGCATGATGAACTCAGCCAGCAATCTCGGATTTAAATGCACGCACCAAGATATGCTCAATTGCCTCAATGGCGCGACTACTTCTTTTACGGGTGAGACCGGGCGTGTACGCTTGTTGCTGAGCCGTGATGGATCCACAACACTTAACTACACGTCGATCACTTTGCCTAAAGCGAGTGATGTTATGGTGTTTGCGATCTCGGACAAAACCATCGATAGTGGTGATCTATTATACCGTCATAAAACCACGCGGCGCGAATTGTTTGACCGCGAGCGGGTACGGTTGCAGGAATTAACCGGTTGTGATGAAGCAATTTTCACCAATGAGCGCGGTGAGTTGACCGAAGGCAGCATCACCTCTATTTTCATTGAGAAAGATGGCATCTTGAAAACGCCACCCGTATCCTGCGGTCTGTTGCCCGGCACGTTGCGGGCAGAGTTGCTCAGCGACAAAAAACTACAGACAAAAGAAACCATTCTGACATTAGCGGACTTAAAGTCTGCCGACAGTATCTTTCTTGGAAACTCTGTCCGTGGCCTCATCAATGCCCGGCAGACTGATAAGGCGTATGGTCTTTTCAACCAAGATATTGGAAGACAGAAACACTAACCCGGATTGAAAGGAGTATTATCATGTTTAAAAATCCTTCCCTGACCACACGCATCGTAATTGGCAAACTGGTTGGCTTGATCATTGGTCTGATTGGCTTTTTTTCCCTGCCATGGTTCTGGCCTGAGGCGTCCATGCAGTTGCGCTGGGGAATTTTGCTTTGGTACACTACGCTGGGTGCACTTATTGGTGTCTTCGGTGTGCTGACCTGGCATCCGGTTTTAAATCTGCCCCTGCCGTGGTGGTTTCGTGCGCCCTTGCTGGGCAGCTGGATGAATTTTGTCCTGACGTTTTTTGCCTGGGATGCCATGAGCTCAATGCTTGTTGCAACCTTCGGCCCTGACGGGTTGATGACTTCACCTTTGTGGTTCGTCCTCGAAGGCGCACTGGTTGGCCTGCTCATTGGCTATCTGGCAACCCGCTTTGGTGGCGAGGGCAAAGAAGCCGTTGATGGGTCTATGACCTAGAGGTATTTTCGTATTCGCCTGGCCATTTCCTTGCCATCGGTATTGTTCGGGAAGAAAGTCAAAAACCTGCCTTCGCGTCCCACGAGATAGGTAAAGGTTGCATGATGCACCAGATAGTCATCTTTTGAAGCCTGGTCAGGCAAAACCACCTTGCGGCGCATGACCTTGAATGCCTTGGCTGCGGCACGGACTTTATCGCTTCCTCCCGTCAAGCCGATAAATTCAGGTCCAAATTCAGCAACAAATTTCTTTACCTTCGCAGGCGTGTCACGTGCCTCATCTATGGAAATGAATATCGGCTGGATTTTTTTTCCTTCAACGCCGAGTTCTTCCAACGCTGCCGCCATCTGCTGTAAATTGCCCGGACATAAGGCTGGGCAATTCACATAGCCGAAATAAATCAGCATGAATTTTCCACGGAAATCCTTGTCGCTCTTTGGCTGGCCATCTTGATCTATAAGATCAAAAGGTCCACCAAACAGGCTGGCGAACGCCGGTGGTGACGTATCCCCCGATGCTCTGGCATCAGAATAACCCGGCCCCACAAACACAAGGGTGAAAACCAGAAGCTGCATGAAAAAAACCCGCAGCTTCCAGCCTATTGTCATAGCGCAAAACATAGGGGGCTATTCAGCCGGCGGCTTCAGCCCGGGAATACCGAACACACCGTTTTTCTTGATTAAGGCAATCACACGAGGATCGTTTCTGAACCATTGACCTGACGCCTTGCCGCCGTTGGCTTTGCTCCAGTCCTTACCAAACTGATTGGCGCGGGTCCATTTTCCGCCCTTGGCAAGTTTGGAAAATTGTAAGGCAAACATTGACATTTTCGGATTATCAATCATCAATCCATCAGCGACAATTCGTTTGCTGCAATATTTGATCAGATCATTGGTGGCACCGGTAAAAGCTTCAAAATTCTTGACGACAGGAACCAGCTTGTCATCGTCCATCAATAGTCCCAGCTGGCGTTTGCCGTCGCCACAATTTTTTGGACAATTTCCCGAAAGCTCACACGCTATATCAACAACTTTGGCTTCTACCCGGGCTTTCTTTTCAAATTCTATGCCCCATTCCTCGGCAGCTTCAGCTGTGGCCATAGCGCCGATAACCAGCAGGGCTGTGCTTATCAAAATTTTCCGCATGATCTAGTTCCCGAACGGCTGAATGCCGTATTCTTCCTGAGTCAAATTTATGATGCCCTTGTTATCTGCAATCTTGTTGACCATCAGATAATTAACGCCATCGCGCACATAGTGATCACCATCAACGGTGACTTCATTGGTTTGGATGGTGATAAGTTTGGGGTTGGCAACGCTGGTATCGTCATCTTCGACCCGCAATACCATGTAAACGGTACCGTCCTTGCCCAGAACACTTACAGGAATACCACCAAGCGCGCACCAGATTGCACATTGATAATGCGCTGTTCCCTGGGCAAACATGATTTCGGTGATGTAACACCAGGTGTCAACAACTTCCCCGGTTACCTGAATGCGTTTGGGTTTTATAGCCTTGTTAACGGCTGCTTTGGCACGGGATGTCCCGGACAATCCGGCAAATCCCATGGATAATGTCGCGAGTAAACCTAAACTAAGACGTCGGCGGTCCATAGCTTGCTCTCCTTTTGAATTGATGGTGCCTACAACTTTAAGGAAGAAAAACCAAAAGGAAACAAACATTTTTGTGACCAGAATGATCGTTCAACTCATTTTTTTATCAATATTACCTGCGGGTTTTACTTTCCTCGGCCTTAGGGATTGGGAAAAATCGTGTTTGACCGAAGTTGGTCAGATGTGCTCTAGATTCAGGGTTGAGTTTAATGGTGAAGGTCAAATTCATGAGTATTTTTCACCCCCGCGCCGAACTTGCCAGCCATGAGGTTACCAATCAGCCCAAAGAACTGGGCGATGTATCACTGTTGAAAGACCCGGCGCTGAGTGAGGCGACTGACATTGCTTTTGGGCGTTTGGTGCAGGCAACCGAGCTATCAGACAAGCAGGCTTTGCAGGAACAACGAGAACATTTAGATGCATTTGGTCAACGAGCGGGCAGTGAGGAAGCGCGTGAGTTGGGCCGACAGGCGGATGAAAATCCGCCAAAACTACGGGCGTTTGATGCCCGTGGGCAGCGCATTGACGAGGTCGAGTATCATCCTGCCTATCATAAACTGATGGCGCTGGGGCTGGAGGCTGGCGTTTCCAGCCGCGCCTGGACCCACAAGGACGGCGGGCATATTACTCATGGGGCACTCATGGCGATGATGGTCTGGGCCGATGGCGGCGTGTGCTGCCCGATGTCGATGACGTATGCGGCGACTTCGGTTTTGCAAGAACAAGAGTGGGCCAAAGAGGAATGGACGCCGCGCATCACCACACCTGCCTATGATCAAAATGTGCTCCCCGCACCTCAGAAAACCGCTGCTACCATGGGCATGGCGATGACCGAGAAGCAGGGCGGATCAGACTTGCGTACCAACACCACGTGCGCTGCAAGCCTTGGCGGTGATGAGGTTGAACTGACCGGACACAAGTGGTTTTGTTCGGCACCCATGTGTGATGCCTTTTTGACGCTGGCGGTGGAAGACGCGGGCTTAAGCTGTTTTCTGGTGCCGCGCTGGCGGTCTGATGACACACGCAACACCATCGAAATCCAGCGCCTTAAAGACAAGCTTGGCGATCGTTCCAACGCCTCGTGCGAAATCGAATACCGGGGGGCCTGGGCCAGACGCATAGGTGAGCCCGGACGCGGTATTGCCACCATTTTAATCATGGCGCATCATACGCGTTATGACTGTATGTCAACTTCGGCCGGGGCCATGCGCAAGGCAGTGGTAATGGCGGCACACTATGTGAGCCAGCGCACAGCCTTTCAGAAAAAACTGATTGATCAACCTTTGATGCGCAATGTTGTCGCTGATTTGGCACTTGAAACAGAAGCCGCCCTGGCGCTGGCATTACGGGTGGGCGCAAGCTTTGATGCCGCAGCGCATAATAGCCATGAAGCAGCCCTTACACGCGTGCTCACCCCGATTGCCAAATACTGGATCTGCAAGCGCCAGCCAGGTGTCATCACGGAAGCACTCGAATGCTTTGGCGGCTCAGGCTATGTAGAAGAAAATGCCGTGGCGCGGGCTTATCGTGCAGCCCCGCTAAATGCCATTTGGGAAGGCTCGGGCAATGTCATCGCCCTTGATATCCAGCGTGGCTTGAGTGACGAGAAAATTGACGCTGCCATGGCCCGGGAACTTAGTCGCATTGGCCGCGATACCAAAGCCCTCAAACCACTCACCGACTGGCTTTCAGATAAAAACACCACCAAAGACCCGCGCCTGTTCGCCGAACGTGCGGCTTTGGTTTTTTGCGTCGATGCCCTAAGTCCGGGCCCGCTGCGTGATGCCTACATAACCTTGCGCATTCTTGAACCGTCTCATCTGTGGGGAGCCAACGCCGACAAAGTTGACCGCGACGTGCTCATCAATCGGGCGATAACGTGGATTTGATGCCGGAGGATGCTGTGCTACATCGCCATGTCCATGGCCATTCCCGGTGTTGACATTTGGCCCATCATGCCCATTTGCATGTGAAATGGCAGCATACACATGAACATCCAGGTGCCAGGCTGTGTGACTTTTAGGACAAAGGAGAAATCTCCGCCGGGCAGCACCAGGGCTTTTTCAAACAGCGCTTTGTGTTCCACCAGGTTCCAGTCGGCTCGCGTAGCGCGGTAGGTGACAGCGGACATTAGCGGCATGTTCATGAACATGAATTCATGGGGTATCTGACCATCATTAACCACGGTGAACTTGATGCGTTCACCCGGCTTTACATCAATCTGCTTGGCTGAAAATTTCCACTCGGCCATGGTCAGTTTAATCTCGCGATCAAAATTGCCATTATCTGCAACCAGAAGGCCGCCTTCCGCCATTTTGTCACCCATCGGCATATCTGTGGAGGTTTCTTTCTTCATATCCATAGCACCATCGGCCTTCATTTCCATAGCACCCTCAGCATTGGGCATCTTGGCGGCACCAGGGGCAGGTTTCATGGCAGCTTCGCCCATGCTGTTCATGTTCATACCGGGCATGGAGCTGGAATTTTTCAGTATCTGCTTGAGCATAACGGCATCTTGTGGCGGCACCTCGAAGACTTCAGCTTCTTCTGCTGTTTCATCTTCTTCAAGATTAACTACGGTGGGAACAAAACCCTTGGCCCGAAATCCGGTCAAAAGACTCTCCGGTGGCGGCAATTGAGATATTGGTCCGACAGCAAAGACTGTGAGGTAGGCTATAACGAGACCGCCAATCATACCAACCGAAACGAATACTTTAATCATAACACTATCCCCTATTCTGCTGGTTGAGCGGCGGCAGCCGACTGCTGGTCATCATGGATCACCGGCCATGGATCATCATCCGCCGGCTTACCGTAGCGTGCACTCCACGCCAGGTTGAATGCAAAGAAGAGAAAGCCCAGACCAACCAAAAAGCCGCCAATGGTAATAAACAGCTGAGCTTCCGGCCATCCCGGCACCTCGAGATAATCATAGACCCAGCGCGGAAAGTAGAGATATCCCGCAACACCCATGGCGGTAATTTTGATGAACAAGCCGACCTGCCACAACCAGAAATGGGCGTTCGCCATGGTCTGATTGTACATGCGTCCGGTAAAATACGGATAGAGATAGTAGAACCCCGCCATCGCCATCTGGCCAACAAACCCAAAAAACATGGCGTGGAAATGCGCCGGGATCCAATAGGTGTTGTGAATGAAATCACTGTCCGGTGCTATTTGTGCATTAAGGAATGCGGTGGCACCGCCATAGACGATAAAGGCAATAGCCATCACCATGAACTTGAACGGTACGGCACGGCGCGCCGAATCCGGTATGGGGTTCATAAACAACGTCGCAATCCAGTTAAACACATGCAACACGCTGGGAATAAACACCAGCATCGTCAGGATTTGCACAAACCGCTGATAATCCCCCGACACTGTATACAGAGGTTGGAAATGATGCGGTCCAATCGGCATAGCACCAACTGCCAGCAGAATAAACGCCACAACGCCAGACCAGTAACTCCACATTGGATTGCCCAGCAAACGCGGCATTATGGTGTAGATAACCGCGATGGCGGGAACAAACGGCAGGTAAACTGCGGGATGACCATAGGTCCAGAACATATAGAGGAAGAACTTGACGCTGCCGCCACGCGAGGGATCGAAATAGGCAACGTTCGTCCATTGCCCCCAATCTGACAACAGACCATAGCCGACAAAACCAAGTGGCAGGGTTGAAGCGATAAACAACAGGCCAACTGTTCCCGCAGCCCAGGCCATCAACGGCGTTTTGGTCCAGCCGCCTGAGCCTGAAAAGGCATTGCGCACCAAAACGGCCCCGGCAAGAAGCTCGGATATAGCCACCAGTAGTATAGCCAGATGACCCATCCAGATAAGAGAATTTCCGGTTCTAAATGACATGGGGGCGTAGGCTGTCCAGGTAAAATCAGGCCGCCCGATGACCAGCAATACGGCGGCCGCAATCAATATCCAGTAGCTTAATTGCGCAGCTCCCGCCCAATAAAGCCGGTCCGTGCCCAAAACCCGTGGCAACATGTAATAACAGATCGACACCACCATCGGGATCAAAAAGCCAAACACCATGACCATACCGTGCATGGTCATCAGCGTCATATAGACTTTGGCACCGAGGAAATCGACGCCGGGAAAGGTAAGTTCAGAGCGAAAGACCAGGGCGAAAAAACCGCCTACGGCCAACATGATTATCGAGGTAAAGATGCCTTTGAGGGCGATTACCCGGTAGTCGTTGGAAAACAGCAACTCGCCAATCGACATGTTTCCTATGAGATTTTCAGGTTTCCAGTGAGCTGCATTACCCATTCTTTGTTGGTCAAGTTTATGCGTCGCCATTGATTGATCCCCCGTCTAATCCCGCCGTTGGTGTGCTGCCTTGAACAACCAGCCAGGCTTTCATTTGTGAGTGACCAACGCCGCAATAATTTACACATTGAATAAGATATTTGCCGGGCTTGTCCGGTGCCTTGATCCACACTTCGCGCTTGTCATCGGGATCAATCTCGGCGGTGATCTGGGCGACGGGAATGTTGAAACCATGGATTACGTCATTGCTGACGATTTTGAACAGGATTTTTTCGCCGGGCTTGACCACAACCGCGTTGCGGCTTAGTTGCTCATCTTCATTGATGAAAGCAAATCCCCATTGAAAGGCAACAACAGTGACCACGCGATCAAACGCCGCTTCGCCCTTGCCGACAAAATTTCCGGAGACCATTTTTTCCTCAGCATTGAGATTTTCCTGGTAAGCCGTGTAGGTATCGAAGCTAAGCACATCAGCGTAATATACCAGCCCCAGCATCAGCCCGATAAAGGCAAATTCAAACATGTAACTGGGCTTCCAGCGTTTTTTCATAAAAATAGCCGCCAGCAGCATCACCATTCCCAGAACGGTAAATGATGCGGTAACGGCCATCATTATCGCTTGCGGTCCCGATATCCCTAAGGCATTTTCCATAGAAATGCGCCCTCCCTGATTTTACTAACGATGTCGGATGTCCATTAAACCGGTACTCCTCTCAACCGGAGCAAACATTGATCTATATCAATTTTAACGGGACGGGCAGATTTGGCGCGAGCACCTGAGCACGAAGCAATCAACCGGGCAAAAAATGACTGCGGAAAAAATAATTAAGTGCATTGAGAAAACTGTCACCGCAATCCTAATCTGTTACCATAATCCTTATTTGACAGGAAACGAGAGGCCGCAATGCCGAATTATGATAAACGCCCCAGCGAAATCGCCCTGGATTTCGACCCGGCTCAAACAGCCAATGATGGCAACGTCGTTTTCATTGGAAAAATCAGGTCGCCCTGGAAAACACGCGCCGAGTGTCCAAAAAACATTGCCCAGGCCCGGTTGAAAAACCAAATTGCCACCCTTGAAGTCGATCCCCCCTGGCGCCCAGGCCTCGACGGGGTGGAAAGATATTCCCACCTCATTTTATTGTACTGGATGCAGGAAGCTCGCCGCGACCTCATCGTGCTGACACCGCGTCACCGGCCAGAGCCTGCCGGCGTTTTTTCCTTGCGCGCCCCCGCACGCCCCAACCCCATCGCCATTTCCACCGTGCGCCTGATTGAGGTCAACCAGGACACCGGCAAACTTATTATTGACGCCATAGACTGCCTCGATGGCACCCCCCTTCTGGATATCAAGCCATGGTATGAAAGCGTCGACACGCCGTAGAGGTTTTGCTGATTTTTAGAGGTAGGATCAATGAGTGCTGGCACATTTGCTCTGTGCTCGCTCACGGCCGCATCGCGCTTCGCGCTGGCCAGGCTCGTAGAGCCGATACGGCCGTGAGTGAAATAAACTCGCGCAGCGTTGGACTAACGAGCAAAGCCGAGTGCAGCCTGCGTGGCGCTTGAACGCCGCTAAAAACCCAAGCGCCGCTTTGAATGAAAATCAAGTAGGCCTTGGCCGGAAGGGGTTTGTAACCCCTTTCGAAACATTCATGCCTATAGCGCTGTACATGCAGCTTTGTGACGGTTTAAAAAACATCCGCAACCAAATCTGCTAAACTCGTGAACATTTCGGAAGGGGTTACAAACCCCTTCCGGCCTATTGCCAAATTAAATTACCATACTGCCATCGTCTTTACAGCGCTTTCAGGATTAGCCGACGACCATTTCCAGTGTTCAGGCCGTTCGACATACCCTTTGCGAACTGGGTTATCGTGAATGTAATTTAGTTTCTGCAAATAAAACCGATCGTTCTCAATCAGTCTGGGTTGGTTGTCTGGTTTCCAAAACTGGAAGCGATCATCCTTTGTGAACAATGACAGCAGGCGCGGTTCATGGCGTTCAATATTCTTTTTAATTTCCCGCGAGGTATGGCGTTTGAAATCACGCAGGCAGGCGGCCACATCGTCAGCCTCTATTATCAGATGCAGGTGATTGAGCATGAAAACATAAGCATGAACTTTGAGCCCGCTGATTGATTGGCATGAATGAACAGTAATCAATATGTCAGCTCATTGCAATTTGTCGGATCGGGAAGGTTTCGGAAGGGGTTACAAACCCCTTCCAGCGGGGGTTTGATTTAAAGTGAGCGCTTAGCCTGATTGGGCCAAACCAGACAACGTGCTTGTCCCGATAGCCCAGATTGTATTTTGCAATGAAATTGCAATTTTTCCAAGTATCGTTTTAGCTTGTTTTGTTTCCATGTGTTTCTCCTTTCCATTGGTCGTTGATTGATCAACAACAAACGCCATCACCACTAAGGCAACGAATGTAAGAAGGCCACCGGAATAAAACACATTGTTGGGAATCGAACCCAACCCAACTAGACCAATCAGGCTAAACACTCACCTGTTATATATGGATGATACAGACAAAATTCAACCCCTGCCCCTGGCCGGAAGGGGTTTGTAACCCCTTTCGAAACATTCATGCCTATGTTGCAGTACATTCAGTTTTGCGAGGTTTTTAAAAACACCGGGGCCAAATCTGCGAAACCCATGAACATTTCGGAAGGGGTTATAAACCCCTTCCGGCGGTGTGCTTTCATGCGCTAACGTTTCATAATAAACCAAGACAGACTTGTGAAAAGCAACGGCCTATGCCAGTTTCACGCTACGAGGAAATTCATCTGGGGGATATCACAGATTAGTTGTGACAGTTGCTGGACGGCTTTATATATTGGAGGAATACGATGAGAATAATTTTGTTAGGGGTTGTTGTGACGTGCTCCCCAAGTTGTCCTCATTTATAAGTTAGTTCTGTTCTGGTTATGATCCATATTGGACCAGGTTGCAAATTCGTTTGGTGTGAGCCAGTTTAAGCTTGAGTGTGGCCGGGTGTGATTGTAGTCAGCTCTCC
>JAJFHS010000004.1 GCA_021775475.1 Hyphomicrobiales bacterium | reverse complement strand
GACTTCGTATCCGATGCCTTCAGTGATGGCCGCAGGTTCCGTATTCTGTGTATTGTTGATGACTTCTCACGAGAAGCACTGGCGACGGTTGCTGACATATCCTTGTCTGGTGAACGAATGACCCGTGAGTTGGATAAGGTGATCCAGAGACGCGGCAAGCCCGATATGATTGTGTCGGACAATGGCACGGAAATGACCTCTCATGCGGTTCTGAAATGGTGCCAGGATAACGCTATCAACTGGCACTACATTGCACCGGGAAAGCCAACCCAGAATGCTTTTGTTGAAAGCTTCAATGGCAGACTGCGTGATGAATGCCTGAATGAAAACCTCTTTGGCAATCTCGCTGAAGCACGTCACATCATTGAAAACTGGAGGAACGATTACAACACACAAAGACCACACACATCACTTGGCGGTTTAGCTCCGGCAGTATACGCCAGATTAAACCGCACAAACCGGCCTGCTTCGCTTGAGCTACGCAAGGGCTCCACTCCGCAGGCCTTGACGCCAACCAAAATAACGGAAATAAACATGAACGGATTCTACACCTGAATAGCCCGGATCAGGGGGCCGGGTCACTCGGTCTTTTTCCCCTAAAATGTCTTTCGCAGTTTGTATTTGTTGGGCGGCGTTTATTAGCCCTTCTGGATCTGGTGGAGCATAATCAGGCAACCTTCTAACGTCAGTCTCACTAGCTAGTTGAGTAAGATTTTTCCTAAGCTCAGGTAAACTCTTTGGCACTGCATCGTCATCAATCCATGAAAGAATCATATATTTTGCTCGAACCAGGTATTTCCCAACAGCAGGACGCCAATCCAATTCCTTCAGCGCCTGATCATCAGTGGAATTTAAGGAGTTTTTTAGCCAAATTTTTAGAGAACCTAGCTCAACATCCTCAAGCATCATTACAGGTGTAATACTGCTGTCGACGGACTTAACTAAAATCCTATCAATAGACTGAAATGCTTCAATAAAATTTGTAGCCGATGAAAATACGCGGGTTGGTGAGCTTTCACCTTTTTTGAAATCAATTACTAAGGCAAAATCGGCTTCAGGTTCTTCTGGTGGCGTGTCTGTAATTTTTATTTGTGCCATATCTTATTGCTTTCAAGAATCTAGCTTGGAATATACACTCTTAAGCCGTGGCTCTACGATATCATGAAATTGCTTAATCAATAACCTTATCACCCTTACGTATGCTAAAGGGATAGATCCCGAAATATTTTCCATAATATATATTATGCGAATCATTTTGATGGGGTTGTTGAGTGAATATGGGGTGTTAGTTCCTTGAAGCGGCGGTTAGTAAACCAGCTCCAATGAGGAATCTGCCCCCCGCTTTGTTCATTCGGGTGAGAATATTTGGGCGTAGAAACAGGTTTCGTATTTTTCCTACCAGTAGTGACCAGATGATAATGTTGAGCGCGGCCAGTGTCAGGAAAGTGATCTCCAGAATTGCAAACTGAAACAACAGTGGTTTGGAGGCATCAACGAACTGGGGAACGAAGGCGACAAAGAAGACAATGGCCTTGGGGTTAAGCGCTGTGACGACATATGAGTTCCAGAACATTTTTCTGCTGTCCTGAGGCCTTGTTAGATTTGTCAGGTTTGGCAATCCAGGGGTTGTACGCCACATTTTAATTCCCAGCCAAATCAGATATGTGGCACCGATCAATTTCATCAAAGTGAATAGCGTTGACGAAGCCGCTAACAAAGCCCCTGCTCCGGCTAATGAAATTGTCATGGCGGTAAGATCTCCAAGAACAACACCAGGTGCCGTTGACCATACCGATTTCGACCCTTTGCCCACGATATAGCTGACAATCAACATAATTGTGGGGCCGGGTATTGAGAGCATAATCGCACTGGTAACAGCAAACGCCAGCCAGACTTCGAACGCCATTGTATTAAATCCCTTGTTCAGTTTACAAATTGACTAAAGACACAAGCGGCAAAATCGAGCAATAATTTAAAGTAATTATTTTAATCGGCGCACAGGCAACATAAAAATGTCAAATGACGAGAAAAACACCAGCGAACATGGCAATATTCACAATCAGGACATAACCGCACTGCTTGCCATCATGCAGGCATTGAGAACACCTGAGACCGGGTGCCCGTGGGATCTTGAGCAGAATTTCGTTACCATTGCGCCTTACACTATTGAAGAAGCTTACGAGGTTCAAGATGCCATTGAAAGGCAGGATTTTGGCGATCTGTGTGATGAGTTGGGAGATTTGTTGCTGCAGGTTGTCTATCACGCGCAAATGGCAGAGGAGATCGGAAAATTTTCGTTTTCCGAGGTGGTCAAGGCAATTTGCGCTAAAATGATCCGCCGTCACCCCCACGTATTTGGTGATGACAGCCAGCGCAGCCTCGGCCAGGTCAAAGGCATGTGGGAAGCAATCAAGAGTGAGGAAAAACGTCAAAAAGCCAGAGATCAGCAAAAACCTGAAACCATGAGCGCCCTATCAGGCGTACCGGCAACTCTGCCGCCAATGACCCGGGCAATCAAACTTCAGGAAAAAGCCGCGCGTGTGGGGTTCGACTGGAAAGCCCCGACGCCGGTTTTCGATAAGGTACTTGAAGAACTTGAAGAAGTCAGAGCAGAGATGATCAGTCCTACCGATGACAAGGGGTTGGAAAATGAGGTTGGTGATCTGCTGTTTGCGGTCACCAATCTTGCCCGCCACCTCAACATCAATCCGGAAGTAGCCTTGCGATCAACCAATCACAAATTCACCACCCGATTTGGTAAAATGGAAGAAACCATCATTAATTCCGGTGCAAAACTTGAGGAAACATCACTGCAACATATGGAAGAAGTGTGGCAGCGGGCAAAACTGAAGGAATAATCAGCCATCGACTGTACTGATGTTGATCTGGTTCAAAATCCGTTCCAGTCCCACCTGTTTTTCCGGCGCAACCCGGAGTTTTAATTCTACCGACCCATCCGAGCGGTCGTAGCGGTTTAAAACATCACAGTTTTGATGAAACCAGTGCAGAACCTTGCCATCGGGGACTTCAAGCGTGATGTCGATTTCTGAGTGGTGCCGGGACAATTGTCTGTCTATCAATTCAACAAGGCGATCCATCCCCTCACCCGTCTGCGCCGAAACGCAAACCGTTTGATCGTTTCTGATTGATTGCTCAACGATTGCATCACGGTCCTGTCCACCAACAAGGTCAATCTTGTTCCATACTTCAATCAGTTGGCGATCACTATTATCGCTGCCCACTCCAAGCGTCTCCAAAACCTGTTCCACGTCCTGTGCTTGTGCCAGGGTTTCTTCAGCCGCGATATCTCGCACATGGATAATCAGATCGGCATCAAGCACTTCTTCAAGTGTTGCCCGAAAAGCTGCAATCAGATGAGTCGGCAGTTGCGAGATGAAGCCGACAGTGTCGGACATAATAATACGCTGGCCGTTGGTCAGCCTGATTTCGCGCATGGTTGGATCCAGAGTGGCAAACAACATATCAGCCGTCATGACACTTGACCCGGCAAGCTTGTTAAACAGGGTTGATTTACCGGCGTTGGTATATCCCACCAGAGCAACAATGGGATATGGCACCTTCTTGCGCGATTGCCGGTGTAACCCGCGGGTACGGGTGACGGTTTCAAGCTGTTTTTTGATTTTGGTAATCTTGTCCTGAATCTGGCGGCGATCAGATTCAATTTGGGTTTCTCCCGGGCCGCCTACTGTTCCCAAACCACCGCGCTGGCGCTCCAGATGTGTCCACGAGCGCACCAACCGGCTCTTTTCATACTCAAGATGGGCCAGTTGCACCTGCAATCGCCCTTCCCTGGTTTGCGCCCGCAGGCTGAAAATCTCTAAGATCAGACCGGTTCGATCCAGCACCTTGCACTCCCAGGCGCGTTCGAGATTTCTCTGCTGTATTGGACTTAACGCATGATCAATGATGACGAGAACAACGTCACGAGCTGCAATTAACCCTTTGAGTTCTTCGACTTTTCCGGTGCCAAACAGCGTTGCCGGCCGCAGTTTGTTGAGGCTAACAATAAGGGTTTCTGCAACATCAAGATCAATGGCCAGAGCCAGTCCAACCGCTTCTTCCAGTCTGACACTGGCAGAGCGCAAAGCAAGGGTCTCACCAACTGCATTGTCAAGTGTATCACCACGTCTGGAATGTGAATGGAAATCAGGCAGAATGACCAGCGCACGCGTCTTCGCATCGGCTCTTAGGATGCCGTTCGCATTTTTTTCATCCGCTGCCGGGGAATGGTTCCCGGCCTCATCATGTAAATCGTCAATATGATTATACTCAGTCGTCGTTTGTATCCTCAAATAACTGGATTGGTTGTGACGGCATTATAGTTGAAATCGCATGTTTGTATACGAGTTGAGAATGGCCATCCCTGCGCAAGAGCACGCAAAAATTATCGAACCAGGTAATAACGCCCTGAAGCTTGACCCCATTGATCAAGAACACAGTGAGCGGCGCTTTTGATTTACGTACATTATTGAGAAAAGTGTCCTGTAAATTCTGAGATTTGTCTGCAGCCATGGTGTGTCACCAATTTGTTTTTGTTACAGATTCACTCTGCCTTTTCCAAAAAGTTTAGAGACTTTTCAAGCAGTCGGACAGAATGTTATCGTCTCCGATTCTAACTACACAATAATATCTTGTCATTATCAAGGTTAATACATGACAGAAAAAGAACTATTTTACCACGCTCCTAACGTTAGCATTTTAACTTGATTTATTAAATCATTATTTGTTCATCGTATATTCTAAGACCGCCAATAAGTAAGATTGCCGAGACTCAACAATACCAGTATTTCAACCCTACCGAGAATCATCGCTGACACAAGTACAATTTTTATAGCGCTCCCGGCTGTTGAAAAAAACATGGCCCCTTCAGCCCCTGTTCCCGCAGATACAACCGGGCCCACATTGCTCAACATCGCCACTGAAGACAGAAAGGCAAGTTCAAAATCCACTCCCAAAAGCCCGAGTGTCAGGGCGATGAGAGCAACCAGAAAAAGATAAACTACGAACATCGCCCAAATTGATTTCATGGTCTGGATATCGTAATTGCGTCCAACAGCGCGCATCGAGGAAATACCATGAGGATGCAGAATACGGGTGAGTTCGCGAAAGGACTGTTTGGTAATCAAAGCCATCCTGTACACTTTAATGCCACCGGCGGTGGAAAAAGTGGCACCTCCGGTAAACACCAGCGCTATTATCAACCCATAAGGAGCTATTGGCTGGCCTGGTGTTGCAATCTGATACCCGGTGGTGGTTATCAGAGAAACAGCGGTGAAAAATCCCTGTTTGATAATGCTGAGTAAATCACTGTTTCCGGTAAAAAGCAGCCACAGGCTCAATATGCCACCGACAGCCAGACACGCTCCGATCACATGACCTGATTCACGGTTTTCAAAAGCGATCAACTGTCGCGAAACCAGCAGGTTACGATGGGTTATCGCACTGGTTGCACCGACAACCATAAATATCATCAAAACTATCTCTGCAGTTGAATTCTGATAATAGGAAAGGCCCTCCACACGAGGCACAAACCCACCAGTGGACAATGTTGAAAATGCCAGACAAAGGGCATCAAAAAACGGTATTCCAACTGCCCATAGTATGATGAAACAAATGAAGGTGAACAAACCATAGGCAGGTAACAGTACCTCAACAGTGGTTTTTAAGGTTTGAACAAAATCATCACTGTCATGACCGCGAATGGCCACCTGGGTTAAGGAGCCACATAATCCCGAGGGCGCGACAATGGTAAAAACAGTAATAAGTGTCAAAAACCCGCCGATCCATTGCAGCAGCGCAAACCAGAATATGTATGGCATGGTGTATTGATCAAGCGGGTACGAGGTGGCACCGGTGGTTGTAAGGGCGGACGTTGCTTCAAACACAGCGGATATAAATGTCATATTCATTGGTGCGGCAACAAATGGAATGGCGGCAAACAATGGCAATACAGTCCACACGACAAGGGCAAAAGCGACGGTTTGAATACGGTTAATCGGTCGCATTCGCCCTCGTGTGGCGGCATATAACGCGACGCCAACGAAGGCTGTAATAAGAGCTGCAACACCAAAGCCCAGGCTGGCATCAAATGCACCCATGGCAAATGCATATGCCGCCGGTACCAGCATGATTGCGGCCAGAACGCCTATGGCAATACCGAGAAGAAGAATGATTGTTAAATTGGCCATGAGGCGAGCACCCTAAAAGAATTCCAGGCTGACGCGGAATATCTGCTCGACTACTTTGACTTGCTCGGCCAGGGCAAAAATTACAATACGATCTCCTTTGATGATCTGTAATTTTCCATCTGGAATAAGAACTTTGCCATCACGCACAATGCCGCCGATACGCATGCCATCGGGTAATTCGGCTTCACTCAAAGGTTTTCCGATAAGGGAGGAGGTTTCAAGAGCTTCGGCCTCAAGCACCTCGGCAAGGCCGTTTTGAATGGAATGAACAGCGCGAATTCGGCCACGCCTCACATGTTGAAGAATTTTTGAAATGGTGATGCCGCGCGGCGAGATAAAACCGTCAATGCCGACGGAACGGATCATTGAAGAAAAATCTGAATTGCTGACCAGACTTAATGTGCGCGCACTGCCCATCCGCTTGGCCATGATGCACGCCAGAATATTGACCTGGTCCTGGTTGGTAAGAGCAACAAACGTTTCGGCATCCGCCATGCCGGCTTCTCGCATGATTTCGGGATCAAGCGCATCACCGTGCAAAACCACAGTTCGGGAGACCTGGTCAGCAATTTCGATTGCTCTTTTGCGGTCACTTTCGATTATTTTTACTTTGGTACGCGACTGGCGTTGTTCCAGCCTGGTCGCAACATAATTACCAATATTACCGCCACCGGCGATGATAATTCGATGAGCCTGTTGTTCCTGATGGCCAAAAATAGCCAGAGTGCGTTCTATCTGCGCACTATCAGCGATAATATATACATCATCGCCCGCATGCATCTCATCATCACTATGGGGAACAAACAGTTTGCCATCACGCGAAATGCCGACAACAACAGCCACGAGATCTGGAAAAAGTTCGGTCAGCTGTTTTAACGGTGTGTCGATGATCGGACAATCTTCCTCGCACGTCACACCTAAAACAGTAATCAGATCATCGGCAAAGCTGATGGTTTCAAAAGCGCCGGGAACCGCCAGTTGCCGGAGAACACTTTCGCCGACGGCAATTTCAGGAGAAATAATAACATCAATTGGCATGTTATCGCGCGTAAACAGATCCTGCCACTGCGGCGAGAGATAACTCTGGGCTCTGATCCGGGCAATTTTTGTCGGGATATTGAAGAGGGAATGCGCGACCTGACAGGCAACCATATTAATTTCATCAATGGAAGTAACAGCGATGATCATGTCGGCTTCTTCCGCGCCCGCTCGTTGTAGATCACCGGGGTGAGCGCCGTGTCCGACAAAGCCCTGAACATCAAGACTGTCACTAATGCTTTGAATGAGTTCAGAAGAATTATCCAGAACCGTTACATCGTTTTGCTCGGCAGATAGTCGTTGCGCAATGCCAAAACCAACCTGCCCGGCGCCGCAAATAAGTACTTTCATGAAAAATATGCCTCGTTGCCATCAATCATATCGATTAAATACGATCTTTGGACGCTACTCCCAGAAGTTTGAGCTTTCGGTGCAATGCCGAGCGCTCCATGCCGATAAAAGAAGCTGTCCGGGAAATATTACCACCAAAGCGGTTAATCTGAGCCAATAGATATTCCCGCTCAAACACTTCGCGTGCATCTCGCAGCGGCAAAGCCGTCAAGACCTCGCCCCCCGCCCCGTTGATAGCAGTAGATGATTGTCCGCCCGCTTCTGTCGCCAGCATTTCAGCCGTGATCGCGTTGCCCGGCTCATCCCCGGCCATAATCATCAATCGTTCAATGTTGTTTCGTAACTGACGCACATTTCCGGGCCAGTTACCCGATTGTAGTGCCGCCAGTGCCTCGGTGGAAACCTCGCGCATGGGCAGGCCGGTACTGGCTGATATATTGGTCATGAAATATTCAACAAGTTCAGGAATATCATCACGCCTTTCAGCCAAAGTCGGTACATTTAAAGGAACAACACTCAAGCGATGGAAAAGATCTTCGCGAAAACGACCATAGGTAATTTCCTCTTCAAGGTTCTTGCTTGTGGATGAAATAATCCTGACATCAACCTTAACCTGATGCTTGCCGCCAATGCGGTGAAAGGATTGTTCCACCAGCACGCGCAATACTTTTCCTTGAGTTTCAAGCGGCATGTCAGCGACTTCATCGACAAATAAAGTACCATTGTGAGCTGCCTCAAGCGCCCCCACGCTGCCACTGCCATTCACACCTTCTTCACAACCAAACAATTCAAGTTCAACATTTTCCGGCGACATGTTTGCTGCATTTATGGCAACAAACGGCGCATTGGCGCGTTTGGAGCATTGATGCAGCATCCGCGCAGCCAACTCCTTACCCGAACCCGCCGGTCCCGATATCATGATACGACTTCCCGTCGGTGCCGCACGCTCTATTTGCTGGCGCAGCTGCCGCATGGCGCTGGATTGGCCAACCAGAACCAGATCACCACCGGATTTGACTTTCAGTTCTTCAAATTCCCGCCTCAGTTTGGAAATTTCCAGGGCGCGCACCACCACATGGATCAGGCGATCTGCCTTAAAGGGTTTTTCAATAAAATCATAGGCCCCCAACCGGATGGCCGATACCGCAGTTTCGATATTGCCATGACCGGAAATAATCACCACGGGCAAATTTGGATGAAGGTTTTTAATAACTTCAAGCACTTCAAGCCCGTCCAGTCGACTGCCCTGAAGCCAGATATCAAGGATAATAAGTGCCGGGCGCCGATCAGCGATTGAGGCAAGCGCACTATCGCTATCGCCGGCCATCCGCGGAGTATAGCCTTCGTCTTCCAGAATGCCACCGACCAGTTCCCTGATATCGGCTTCATCATCAACGATCAGTATGTCGGACGCCATAAATTGACCTTTACTCATTACTCATAACCTGTTTGAAACCATTCACCATCACACCTCTGCGGGTTGAGTTGGTTTTGTGGATTTTTGGTCTACTTCATTTTGATCTTTGCTTTCCTGCGGTGGCAAATCTATCGTCACCATCGCGCCACTGCCATCTCTCTTTTTGTGAGGTGTGTCGCTAAGAACAACCGTTCCAGAGTGTTCTTCTACAATTTTCTTAACAATAGCCAGCCCCAACCCGGTGCCTTTGTCTCGGGTTGTCATATAAGGTTCAAACAAACGACTGCGCTTTTCCTGAGGCAGTCCGATACCATTGTCGATAACCTTCAAGCGAATACGCTTTGTGCTGGACTTCAATATCACATCTATTGCGCCTCTAAACTCATCATTATCTGATTTTTGTTGTCTGGCTTCGATCGATTCCAATGCGTTTTTAACCAGATTGGTCAACGCCTGGGTCATCAAGCGGCGATCAAGCATGGCCATAACCGGTGATTTCGGCAGAGCCAGATTAATATCCACGTTACTATGCCCCACCTGCTGCAAAAAGATCGCTTCCTGCAAGGTTTTACCCAGGTTTACCGGCTCCAGTACAGCAGAGGGCATGCGGGCAAACGAAGAAAATTCATCAACCATACTGCCAATGTCTCCGACCTGACGGATGATTGTTTCGGTACACTTTTCGAAAATTTCCGGATCCTTGGTAATCTGACTTCTGTATTTTCTTCTCAGGCGTTCAGCTGATAATTGAATGGGGGTTAGAGGGTTTTTGATTTCATGGGCGATGCGACGCGCAATATCTGCCCAGGCTGATGTTCTTTGAGCCGAAACCAGCTCGGTGATATCATCAAAGGTAATCACATACCCACGCGCCTTACGCCGCCTTTTTTCCATGCTCACCTTGACCAGCAGATTGTGCTCTACATCGGTTCTAGCAAGCGTTAGTTGTTGTTCAGATTGCCCGCGTTTGTTAGACAATGCCTTTGAAACAACCGAGGAAAACTCCGGCAGAACATCGTTAAATGAACGCCCCGTCAGAGGTTTGTTATCTGTGCCGATCATCTCTTCGGCAGATTGATTGGCAAGCGTGATTATCCCCTTCGCATCGACACTGAGCACACCGGCAGAAACGTCCGACAGTACAGCTTCTGTAAATCGTCTGCGTTCTTCAAGTTTTTTATTAGCATCCACAAGGTCCATGCGCTGAGACCGCAACTGTGTGGTCATCTGGTTGAAACTTTGGCTGAATGCGGCAAGATCACCTTCAGAATTTCGCACCGGCACGACAACATCGAGATTTCCCTTGGCCACATCAAGCGAGGCAGATATCAATCTGCCTATAGGTGCAACCAGGCGATCGGCAACCCACAAACCAAACCAGAATGAAGACAGAAGAAAAATCAGCGCGAGCCCCGTATACATCAGGGCAAAAAGATAGATCTGACTGTCCCGCTGGGCTTCAAGTTTATTGTAGGTAACTTCACCTTTACGAGCATTTTTAAGATGCTTGATGATCTTAGGATCGACAAACCGATAGGCGTATAAAAAAGCACCATCATAATTTTTTAATTGAACAAGCGCACGGACAAGATTTGTTTCACGCGGCGGAATAACAACAAGGTTTCCATTTTTTGCATTTTCAAAATCTTCATCGGAAGGTGCAATATATTTCGTATCATTGCTGGCCAGGGCCTTTACAATCACCTGTTTGTTTTTTGAAAGAATAAAGCTCGCCGGCAGGCCCCTTAAAAAGGTTTGCTGTCTGAACACTTGCGAGAACTGAAAGCGTTTTTCCGTCAGCGCTTTATAGGCACGATCAAGATCGCCGGCCATTGCGGTTACATCCGCCCCCATGATACGACCGTTTTCCTGAACATAGGCTTCGGCTACGATTAGCGCATTTTCGACAATCTGCCGCGTGCCTTGGGAAAAATATGTGTCCATGCCGCGTTTCAGCGTAACACTGGCAAAAACCGCCACCGTGATCGTTGGCAGCAAAGCCATGAGAGAAAACAGCGTAACCAGTCGCACATGTAATCTTGCGCCCGCCTGGCCCGACAGACGCGCTTGCCTCAAAGCATAAATATGCCAGGCAATCAGCAGCCCCATTGCCACAACCAGCACCCCGTTTATGCCCAGCAGAATATCAGCAACCGTACCATTGCTATCAAGCGAGGTTATTCCCAGACGTATCGAAAAAGAGGCAATTCCAAAAATAACCGAAAGCACAACGATGGTCAGGCCAAGACGTAATATCTTAGGCTTTGAATTCAGGCGCAGGGTGCTTGATGCGGAAGCCGCGGCAGGCATTTCGACACTAATTGACATTCCTATTACACCCGAGCATTCAAATAAGAGACGCCGGATCAAGCTTCGATAATTTCTGTTTTCGCAAACTTGTCCAACCCGTTGAAATTGAATAATGCCCCGCCAACTGCGACAAATCAACAACAATGTCACAAAAATACAACAAAAAATCAATACTCAGCCCTATTGGCTGTGCAACACACCCTTGACGATCTCTATTTCAAGCTCCTTGATCTTTTTGCGCAACGTATTGCGATTGATGCCCAGCAACGATGATGCCTGGATCTGATTGCCGTTGGTTGCCACCAAAGCTGCCGATATCAGCGGGTGTTCAACTTCACTGATAAATCGTTGATATAGGCCGTCCGGGGGCAGTTTATCGCCAAACCTGGCAAAATATGCACCAAGATAGCTTTCTACGTAATCCGACAGGTCCTGTGCTACGGCCATTGGCGGTTGTTCTGACAATGAGTGTTCAAGTTCATGGTTTATGTTTTGTGCAGTAATAGTTTCTTCCGAACACAGGACGGTAAGCCTGCGTATGAGATTTTCAAGTTCGCGCACATTACCTGGCCAGCGGTGTTTAACGATGACGGCAATCGCTGCGGGTTCAATCGATTTTTGCGGCAGACCTTCCTGTGCCACCAATGAAAAAAAGTGCTGTACAAGATCAGGAATATCTTCGGTCCGCTCGCGCAAAGGCGGGATCCTGATTGGCACGACGTTAAGGCGGAAAAACAGATCCTCACGAAACAGTCCTTGCGAAATATGGTGGCGCAGATCGCGGTTGGTGGCAGCAATAATGCGCACGTTGGTCTTGATTGCCACAGTACCACCGACGGTTGTGTATTCGCTTTCCTGCAAAACCCTGAGCAATCGTGTTTGGGCCTTCATCGGCATATCGCCAATTTCATCGAGAAACAATGTGCCACCTGCCGCCTGTTCAAATCTTCCCGCGGTGCGGGTATTGGCCCCGGTAAAGGCTCCTTTTTCGTGCCCGAACAGCTCTGATTCTATCAATTCATGCGGTATTGCCGCCATGTTTACAGCAACAAACGGCCCCTTGTTGCGGAACCCATGATCATGCAGCGCACGCGCCACCAGCTCTTTGCCGGTACCCGATTCACCTGAGATCATCACGGTTAAATCTGTACGCGTTAGCCGCGCAATGACGCGATAAATATCCTGCATCGCTGCCGAACGGCCGATAAGATTAATGCCCTCGACCTTATCAGGGGCATGTTGTGTCAATGTTTTGCGGACCTCGACATCGTTCAACGCCCGCCCGACAATGGTAATAAGCTCGTTGAGGTCAAAAGGCTTGGGCAGATACTCATAAGCCCCCTGCTCTGAAGCGGTTATGGCCGTCATAAGTGTATTTTCCGCACTCATCACTACCACCGGCAAATGCGGCCTGATTTTTTTAATTTTCGGTATCACATCAAAGGCATTTTCATCGGGTAAAACCACGTCGGTAATAACCAGTTGCCCCTCGCCTTCATTGACCCAGTGCCACAAGGTTGCAGCATTGCCGGTTGCGCGAACAACGTAGCCTGCCCGCGCCAGGGCCTGGTTCAAAACCATGCGGATGCCATCATCATCTTCGGCAATAAGGATTGTTTCACCGGCCATTATTTGATTGTCTCCGAACTGTTTTGCGCGTCCTTGTGCAGGGGCATAAGCACCTTGAAAATTGTGCGGCCGGGCTTCGACTCACATTCGACAATACCGCCATGATCACCGATTATCTTGGCAACCAGAGCCAGGCCCAATCCCATGCCCGACTTTTTGGTGGTAACAAACGGATCAAACAGATGCGGCAACAAATCCGGTGGCACACCGGGGCCATTATCTTCAATTCTGATTTCAAGCGGCAGGTTTGTCCGGGCGCTGACGCCGGGAACTGTCAGCCGGACGCCGGGGCGAAAAGCAGTTGAAATGACGACCAGACCAGCACCCGAAGCCAAATCAGCGGCCTCCGCTGCATTCTTCAAAAGATTCAGAAAAACCTGAATAAGCTGGTCGCGGTCCCCCGGCACCGGGGGTAACGAAGGATCATAGGCCAGGTTTATTTTGATATCTGACGCAAACCCGTTAATAGCAATCTGTTTGACGTGTTCAAGCACTGAATGAATGTTCACCGGAACGCATTCAATCGGGCGATTGTTGCTGAATTCCTGCATATTATCGACCAGACGGCAGATACGGTCACTTTCATCGCGAATTAAAGATGTAAGAACGCGGTCTTCTGCCGAAACTGACGCTTCAACCAGTTGGGCGGCACCGCGTATGCCCGATAGCGGGTTTTTGATCTCGTGCGCCAATATTGCAGCCATAGCCGACAAAGAACGCACAGCGTTTCTGTGGCTGACCTGGCGATCTATCTGGCGCGCCATTGTGCGCTCCTGAAACATCACCAGAATGCCAGTACGTCCCTGCGCCATCAAGGATACCTGCACATCCACCAAACGGTTGCCACCATTGCGTGGGGTACCAAGATCAATGCCATATTCGCTGAAGCTTGCGGACTTTTCTCTGGCTTGTTCAATCAACAATAACAACGGACTGCTAAACGGTACAAATTCCTGGAGTCCGTGACGGGTTAAAACCGAAGCCCCGACACCAAAAAAAACTTCCGCTGCATCATTAACGTAAGACGCGACACCATCTTCTTCGATAACCAAAACCGGATGCGGTAAAGATTTCAAAATCAAGCTGGTATCAGTGTTTGCAGAGACCGGCTCCTCAGGGTTTGAGGCAACGGGAATGGCCATCAGGCGGCTACCTTTTCTTCAACCGCATCATACAAAGTGGAGATGGAGTGCATGATTTTTTCAGGATCACTTGATGTCACGATTTCACGCCGCCGGGCCATAACAGTGGTTGAAAAATCATTAGGAATTTCTTTAACTAAAACATCAATATAGGCGCTTAAGTGTTTGCGAAAGCTAAGAATACCTATGTGCGTATCATAGTGGGAAAGAACATTTTCGAAATGTTCCTGAATGATATCACGTTGAATATGAAGGGCGGGCGGCTTCATGCTCGACGTTGCAGGTGCGGACTTGCCATCAAGAATTTTGGCAATCTGGCCGGGCATCCACGGTTGGCCCTGAGCAGCCCTTCCCACCATAATGCCATCGGCACCGGATTGAGCCAGTGCTTGTCGGGCATCATTCAAATTGCAGATATCACCGTTAACAATCACAGGTATAGAGACCGCTTGCACCACAGGGGCAACAGCCTCCCAGTCAGCCGCGCCTTTAAAAAACTGGCACCGGGTGCGGCCATGAACCGTAATCATTTGCACACCGGCTCCTTGCGCTCTTTTGGCAAGTGCTGCTGCATTAATGCTTTCAATATCCCAACCAAGTCGCATTTTGAGCGTAACCGGCACGCTAACCGCTGATACGGTGGCTTCAATAAGTTCCAAAGCGTGATCGAGATTGCGCATTAAAGCCGATCCCGACAAGCCATGAGTGACCCTGCGCGCCGGACACCCCATATTGATATCAATGATTTGAGCGCCCATGTCTTCTGCCACTTTTGCCCCCAACGCCATCCAGCGGGCCTCACGACCAGCCAGCTGCATGGCAAATGGCGTGATATTGCTGCCACCAGAGGCTTTTTGCACCATCTCGGGATGCAACCCTGCCAGCTGTTCACTGGCAATCATCTCGGAAACCACCAACCCTGCGCCAAATCCATGCGCGATTTTGCGAAACGGCTCATCGGTAATTCCTGACATTGGAGCCAGCAACACTCTATTTTCAAGACGCAAAGGACCGATGTTGATGCACATTATTTAAGCAGCCCGGTTAAATGACTTATTTTTAGGCAAAATATAGATATATACAAATAGATGCAATAAGACTCTGGATTAATATCAACGAAAATTGCACCCTCCATTCCGTTGCTAATCAGGAGCCGCAAATAAACCATGACGACAACAGCCCTTATTGTTGCAGCCGGAAACGGTCAGCGTGCGGGACAAAGCGTGCCCAAGCAATATACCCGGATTGGAGCGAAAACCATTCTGGCCCATACGCTTGAGAAATTCGCCAATCATCCTCTGATTGATCAGATTCTGGTGGTTATCGGCAAAGATCAGGAAGAGCTTTTCAACCAAAGTATTGAGGATATCACCGGCGAGGTTATCTGGTGCACCGGCGGGAAGACCCGACAGAAATCCGTGTTTGAGGGACTAAAACATCTTTCTGCCACACCACCTGACAAAGTCCTGATACATGATTGCGCCCGGCCTTTTATCTCATCAGCGGTGATTGAACGTATCGTTCTCAACCTCGACAACCATAAAGCGGTGCTGCCTGCGATTGGACTTGATGATACCATAAAGCGCCTTAAACCTGGTTGCGGCCTGCAAACCGTCGATCGTAAAGAATTATTCCGGGCGCAAACGCCACAGGGATTTAAATTCGAGGAAATACTCAATGCCCACAAGCGAGCTGATCTGGAAAAGGAATACATTTTCACCGATGACGCCTCCATTGCAGAATGGATCAATATGGATGTTGAGATCGTTGAGGGATCATCGCAAAACTTCAAAATCACCACTGCAGAAGATATTGAGCGTGCCGCAATGTTAATTGATCCCCCTGTTCCCGATATTCGCTGTGGCGAGGGTTTTGATGTTCACAAGCTCGGTCCCGGAGACCACCTGACTTTGTGCGGCATCGACATTCCTTGCGGCCAAAGCCTTATTGGTCATTCTGACGCTGATGTCGCCCTGCATGCGCTCACCGATGCCCTGCTCGGCGCTATCGCCAATGGCGACATTGGATCACACTTTCCCCCCAGTGATCCGCAATGGCGCAGGCAATCCTCTGACATGTTTCTGGCTCACGCCTGCAAACTCATCTCTGAAAACAACGGTATAATCCTGAACATGGATGTGACGATCATTTGCGAACAACCCAAAATTGGCCCGCTTAGACTAAAAATGCGCGAAAAAATTGCAGCGATCACCGAAACCGATATTGCCCGCATCAGCGTAAAGGCCACCACCACTGAAGGCCTCGGCTTCACCGGTCGCGCAGAAGGCATCGCTGCGCGGGCCACCGTTTCAGTTTACCTTGGTATGATCCACGCAGAAAAAGAGTAACAATATGACCTGCAAACTCTCCGTAAATATCAACGCCATTGCCCAATTGCGCAACCGTCGCAACCTGCCGTGGCCAAGCCTGGTTAACCTCGGCCGCATCGCCTTGCAGGCCGGAGCCAACGGGCTCACCGTGCATCCCCGCCCCGATGAACGCCATATCAGGCGTTCTGACGTACCAGAACTGGACCAGTTGATCCGCACGGAATTTCCTGAACGCGAATTCAATATCGAAGGCAACCCGGATGCCCGCTTCGTTGAAATGGTCGAAGCCATCAAGCCCGATCAGGCGACACTGGTGCCCGATGATATCCGTCAGGTAACGTCGGATCACGGTTGGGATATCTCGCGACATCATTCGTTTTTGAGCGATGTTGTCTCGCGCCTGCAATCAAGCGGCATTCGTGTGTCATTGTTCATTGACCCTGAGCCACACCTGCCAGCACTGGCAGCCGAGGTCGGTGCTGATCGCGTCGAGATTTTCACCGGCCCTTATGGTGGTGAGCAGGATAGCAAAATTCGCGATCAAGCCCTGCAACAAGTCGTTGTCACCGGTAATGCTGCGCGCGATGTGGGCCTTGGGCTAAACGCCGGCCACGACCTTACACTGGAAAACCTCAGGCCCATGATCGTTGCCCTGCCGCAGCTGGAAGAAGTCTCTATAGGCCATTGCCTGACTGCTGATGCGCTTATATATGGTATGGCTGATACTGTACGCCGCTACCGTGAAATCTGCGAAAATACTGCTGGCGATCAATCTGGTTGATACGATTACAAAAAGACCCAAGCCTATGGAAAAAACTCTTTCGAACCTGTCGCAGCAACTGCTTGAAAAATGCCGTTCTCTGGGGATCATGCTTGCCACAGCTGAAAGCTGCACCGGCGGTTTGATCGCCGCAACCCTGACCGACATACCTGGGTCTTCCGATGTGTTTGATCGCGGCTTCGTAACCTACACCAATCAGGCGAAAGCCGACATGCTCGGCGTTGATCCAGACCTGATTGAACGCGAAGGTGCTGTCAGTGAACGGGTTGCCCGTCACATGGCGCTCGGCGCTGTGAAGCACTCAACCGCCCATATCGCGGTAGCTGTAACCGGCATTGCCGGTCCCGGCGGTGGCAGCACTGATAAACCCGTTGGCACCGTTCATATCGCCTTGGCTGACGCAAACGGCAATAGCCGCCATGAAAAATGCGTTTTCAAAGATGCTTCACGCACAGAGGTGCGGCAAAAAACCGTAGTTCGCGCCTTTGAACTCATCGACGATATGATTTCGCAACCTGTAACCGCATAAATCGTAACGCCTTTAACTGGACTCATCCTCCTCCCCTCTGTCATCCTCGGGCTTGACCCGAGGATCCATAGGCTGAGTTTTCGGTTTAAAAAATGGTTGCTATTGTGTCGTTAGCCTGGAGGAATGGATCGTCGGATCAAGTCCGACGATGACGAAGAGTGCTATTGATGGCAAAGAGCTTTAATTATCGCGCCCCGTAAACCTGACCGGCGCGCTTTTCGAAGGCTTCAGAAAACTTACGAAAGGCCTTGTCAAACATCGCCCCCATCAACAATCTCAAGGCTATATTTTTGAATTCATATTCTAGTGAAAAGTGCACCCGAGAAGACGTCGCGCTTATCTCTTCAAACCACCAGTGATTTTCCAGGTGCGATATTGGGCCATCAAGATACTCCACCAATATCCGCTGCCGGTCGCGCTCAAGCGTTACCCGGCTTAAAAAAACCTCATGAACGGCTTTATAGCCCACCGCCATGTTGGCAGTGACAATCTCCTTATCCCCCTCAACGGCGCGTGAAATCACTTTAAGATTCTCACATAAAGGCAAGAATTCAGGGTATTTTTCCACGTCGGCCACAAGGTCAAACATGGCATCGGCCGAATGGCCAACCACATGGGTTCTGTTGATTTTTCGCATGGATTATTGCCGCTTGGACGCCAGTCGTGCCTGTTGCAACCGGGCGAAATCTTCACCGGCATGATGCGACGAGCGCGTCAGCGGGCTTGAGGAGACCAGCAAAAACCCTTTTGAGTAGGCACTTGTTTCGTAAGCTTTAAATTCATCGGGCTCAACATAGCGGGCAATCGCATGATGCTTGCGCGTTGGTTGCAGATATTGACCAATGGTGATGAAATCGACGTCAGCCACGCGCATGTCATCCATCACCTGCAACACCTCATGGCGGTTTTCTCCCAAACCCACCATCATGCCGGATTTGGTGAACATCGTCGGGTCCAGTTCCTTGACCTGCTGCAGCAATCTTATGGAATGAAAGTAGCGCGCACCGGGCCGCACATTAAGATAAAGCGAGGGTACGGTTTCAAGGTTGTGATTGAACACATCCGGTTTGGCCGCAACGACAATCTGCAATGCGCCGTCCTTGCGCAGAAAATCCGGTGTCAGCACTTCAATGGTTGTGTCAGGTGACACTTCCCGGATGGCCAGAATAACCTCGGCAAAATGTTGTGCACCACCATCATCGAGATCATCACGATCAACAGACGTAATCACCACATGTTTTAACCCGAGGGTGGCCACCGCATTGGCGACATTTTGCGGCTCTGTCACATCAAGTGGTCCCGGTCTGCCGGTGCGCACATTACAAAATGCACACGCCCGCGTGCACGTATCGCCCATAATCATCATGGTGGCATGTTTTTTGGTCCAGCATTCGCCAATATTGGGGCACCCGGCTTCTTCACACACGGTAACGAGATTATTGTCGCGCACAATTTTGCGGGTTTCCTGATAGACCGGTGATCCCGGCGCTTTTACCCGTATCCAAGCAGGCTTGCGCAACAACGGCGTTTCCGGCCGGTTGACTTTTTCAGGATGTCGCGGCCTGTCAGCGTCGGAATTTATGTCGAGGACTGTTACCATGGTTTTCTGTCTCAGGAATGAATAACACGATCATAAGCATCGAGGACGGCTTCGTGCATCATTTCGCTTAATGTCGGATGGGGGAACACGGTTTCCATCAACTCGTGTTCGGTGGTTTCCAGAGTTTTGGCAATAACAAACCCCTGTATCAGTTCGGTGACTTCGGCGCCAATCATATGCGCGCCGAGCATTTCGCCGGTTTTGGCATCAAAGACGGTTTTTATCATGCCTTCAGGCTCGCCCAGAGCAATCGCCTTGCCGTTGGCCTGGAAAGGAAAGCGCCCTACCCGCACCTTGTGTCCGGCTTCCTTAGCCTTTTCTTCGGTGAGGCCAACGCTGGCAATCTGCGGATGGCAATAGGTGCAACCGGGAATGTTGGTCGTATCCATGGGATGGACATTTTTCTGCCCGGCAATTTTCTCCACACACATAATACCTTCATGCCCGGCTTTATGGGCCAGCCATGGCGGTCCGGCAAGGTCACCAATTGCATAGATACCGGCAACATTGGTATGGCACCACTGATCAATCACCACGTGACCGCGATCAACCTTGATGTTCAATTCCTCAAGCCCGATGTTTTCTACGTTTCCGGTAATACCAATGGCGAGAATGACGCGGTCAACCGTGACTTTTTCCTGTTTGCCTTTTTTATCCTTGATAGTCACCGTTACATTGGTTTTGGATTTTTCAAGTTTCTCCACTGTCGCACTGGTGAGGATTTTCATGCCCTGCTTTTCAAATGCCTTATGCGCAAAGGTTGAAATCTCTTTATCTTCCACCGGCAAAACGCGGTCCATCACCTCAACCACGGTGACGTCCACACCCATGGTGCGATAAAAACTGGCAAACTCAATACCAATTGCACCGGAACCCACCACCAGCAGAGATTTGGGCAGGGCTTCGGGCACCATCGCTTCCTTGTAAGTCCACACCAGCTTGCCATCTGGCTCAAGGCCGGGCAGCGAACGTGCGCGCGCACCGGTGGCGAGAATAATGTGTTTTGCCGACACATCGGGTAAGGCCTTGCCGTCCTTAACAACAGACACCTGCCCCTTGCCTTTTAATTTGGCTTCGCCATCAATGATGGTGACTTTGTTTTTCTTCAGCAAATAGCCAACACCACCGGCGAGTTTCTTGGCCACCTGACGACTGCGCTTGACTATCTTGGTGGCGTCAAAAGAAACCCCCTCAACCTTGAGACCAAACTCCTCGGCGTTTTGAATGAGGTGATAAATTTCAGCACTGCGCAACAACGCCTTGGTGGGAATGCAGCCCCAGTTGAGACATATGCCACCCAGATGTTCACGCTCAATCACTGCAACTTTCATGCCCAGTTGAGCGGCGCGAATGGCCGCCACATAGCCACCGGGACCGGCACCTATGACAATGAGATCAAATTGTGTATCAGCCATTAGTATCTCACTTTCACTTAAACCAGCATCATACCCGGCTCTTCAATGAAAGCCTTGAATTCACCCAGTAAATTTGCACCCAGAGCACCGTCAACGGCGCGATGATCGCATGATAACGTTACCGTCATGACGGTTGCAACAACCGGTGCCCCGTCTTTCACCACCATGCGTGGCGACCCCGCTCCGACGGCCAAAATTGTAGCTTGCGGAGGGTTTATTACGGCAGAGAAATGACTGATACCAAACATGCCAAGATTGGAAATTGCCGTGGTGCCGCCCTGATATTCATGCGGGGCGAGTTTGCGCTGGCGTGCGCGTCCGGCAAGGTCCTTCATCTCGGCTGAAATATCGGCCAGACCCTTGGTCTCAGCCTTGCGGATAACAGGCGTAAACAAACCACCCTCGATGGCAACGGCAACACCGACGTCAGAATGCTTGTGCAACAACATACCCGCATCGGTCCAGGTGGCATTGGCTGCGGGGATGCGTTGCAGCGCCATTGCCATGGCCTTGATGATGAAATCATTGACCGAGATTTTATACGCTCCGGGGCCGTCTTTGGCAGAGCGGTCATTCATGCGCTTGCGAACGGCCAGCAGGGTATCCAATTCACAATCCAGCGTCAGATAAAAATGCGGCACTGTTTGTTTCGATTCCTGCAACCGCTGGGCAATAATCTTGCGCATGCCATCATGGGGTACAATGTCGTAAGTGCCTTCTTCATACAGCGCCAGTATAGCCTGATCCGATGGCCCTGCCGCCAGAGCAACAGCGCTCGGTGCCGGTGCTGCACTAACAGTTGCGCCCCCACCCGCCACAGCAGCTTCGATATCACGTTTGACGATACGACCGTTGGGACCGCTGCCGCTGATCCTGGCCAGATCCAGATTGTTCTGCTGCGCCAGTCGTTTGGCCAGCGGGCTGGCAAATACTTTAGCTGCACCTTGAGTTGGTGTTACGGGAGCAGGTTGTTGCGCTTCCGGAACGGGTGCGGCAGCGGGTTCGGACGCATCAGCCTTGGCCGGTGTTGCACCACCACCACCACCGGCGGCAAATCCTTCAAGTGCGCTTTCGTCTTCGCCCTCTTCAAGCATTACCGCAATCATCTGGTTAACCGGAACTTCTTCTGCCCCTTCAGCCACGAGGATTTTAGCAATGCGACCCTCGTCGATGGATTCAACCTCCATCGTCGCCTTGTCAGTCTCGATTTCGGCCAGAACATCGCCCGAGGCAATAGTATCACCCTCTTTAACCAGCCACTTCGACAAAGTGCCGGTCTCCATTGTCGGTGAAAGTGCTGGCATGAGAATAGGTATAGGCATCGGCACTTCTCCTTGTTAAGCGTAACAGACCGCTTTGGCGGCTACGACAATTTCATCGACACTCGGCAGGGCCAGTTTTTCAAGATTGGCAGCATAAGGCATCGGCACATCTTCGCTCGATATTCTTGTCGGCGGTGCATCAAGATAATCAAAGGCCTCAGAAACGACGCGCGCGGATATTTCAGCCCCGATGCCACAGGTGGCCCAGCCTTCTTCTATGGTGACAATGCGCCCGGTCTTTTTAACCGAGGTTATAATCGTTGCCATATCAAGCGGACGTATCGACCTTAAATCAATAACCTCGGCATTGATGCCTTCTGCTGCCAGTTCATCGGCAGCACCGAGCGTGTAAGTCAATCCATTTGAATAAGACACCAGCGTTACATCAGCGCCTTGCCGCAATATTTTGGCACTACCCAGCGGGATGACAAAATCATCCAGCACCGGCACATCAAACGAATGGCCGTATAACATCTCGTGTTCGAGGAAGATAACCGGATTGGGATCGCGGATAGCGGCTTTGAGCAACCCCTTGGCATCCGACGCCGAATAGGGTGACACCACCTTGAGGCCGGGAATGGCGGCATACCAGGCGGCATAATCTTGACTGTGCTGAGCCGCAACACGCGCTGCTGCTCCATTGGGCCCGCGAAAAACAATCGAGCAGCCCATTTGACCGCCCGACATATAAAGTGTTTTCGCTGCCGAATTGATAATGTGATCAATCGCCTGCATGGCAAAATTAAACGTCATGAATTCAACCACCGGTTTAAGCCCGCCAAAGGCAGCACCCACACCCAGTCCGGCAAAGCCATGTTCGGTTATCGGCGTATCCACCACGCGTTTATCACCAAATTCGTCGAGCAACCCTTGTGTAACCTTGTAGGCGCCCTGATATTCAGCCACTTCCTCGCCCATGACAAACACCGCCTCATCGCGGCGCATTTCTTCAACCATGGCATCGCGCAAGGCTTCACGGATGGTAAGGGAAACCATTTCGGTACCGGAAGGTATTTCCGGATCGGCTTCAACGACTACAGAGCTAACAGACGTTTCCGTAACAGCCGGTTCTATGGCCGCTGTTGGGGTTTCAACCGGCGCGGGTGCGGCGTTCGAGGCCATTTCATCAATGGCGCTTTCATCCTCACCATCGGCCAGAATAACGGCGATGGGTGTGTTGATGGCAACATTGTCGGTGCCTTCCTCAATAAAAATACGGCCGATTTTTCCTTCATCGACCGCTTCAATTTCCATTGTCGCCTTATCGGTTTCAATCTCGGCAATCACATCACCGGACGCCACCGCATCACCCACTTTAACCAGCCATTTGGAAAGCTTGCCTTCTTCCATGGTCGGTGACAGGGCAGGCATTAAAACTTGTATTGGCATTGAGCTATCTCCCCTGCCCTTTAAGCGTCTAGTTCAATCAGAATATCCGTATAAAGCTCGGATGGATCAGGTTGCGCATCTGACTGGGCAAATTCGGCTGCTTCAGCCACAATGGCGCGGATATTTTTATCGATATCTTTTAAATCGGCTTCCGAACTGGTTTTCGAACTCAACAGCCGCGCTCTTACCTGCTCGATAGGATCATGCTCCGCGCGCATTTTCTGCACTTCTTCCTTGGAGCGGTATTTCGCCGGGTCCGACATAGAATGACCGCGGTATCTATAGGTCATCATTTCCAGAATAAACGGCCCCTTGCCACTGCGGCAATGTTCCAGTGCTCGCGCGCTGGCTTCTTTGACAGCACATACATTCATGCCATCAACCTTTTCGCCCGGTATGCCAAAACTGGCGCCACGTTGCGACAGGTCCATATTGGAAGACGCCCGGGCGATACTGGTTCCCATGGCGTACTGATTGTTTTCAACGACGTACAATACCGGCAGGCTCCAAAGCTTGGCCATATTGAAGCTTTCGTAAATCTGGCCCTGGTTAGAAGCGCCGTCACCATAGAAGGTGACCGACACAGCTCCGTTGCCGAGATATTTATTGGAAAAAGCCAACCCCGTGCCAATCGGCACCTGGGCGGCAACAATGCCATGGCCACCATAGAAATTTTTCTCGCGACTGAACATGTGCATGGAGCCGCCTTTGCCTTTTGAGTAGCCACCGCGCCTGCCGGTCAATTCAGCCATTACCCCTTTAGGGTCCATGCCCAGGGCCAGCATGTGGCCGTGGTCACGATAAGAGGTGATAAACTGGTCACCCTCATTGATTGCCATTGAAATGCCGATTACCACCGCTTCCTGGCCAATGTACAAATGGCAGAACCCGCCAATCAGACCCATGCCATACATCTGACCGGCCTTTTCTTCAAAGCGCCGGATCATCAGCATCTCGCGATAGGCATCGATGTCTTGCTCGGGTGTGAAAATATTTGTTGTCCTGGCCTTCGACTTTTTTGTCGCCACTTTTGATTTTGTCGATGATCTGGACTTTGTCGCAGATGCTTTACGGCTTGTTGCCATGAAAAGACCCCCTGGAAAAACCAACTTCGATTCCAATACATTTAAGGTGCATGTAGAACCGTGATCCCAGCCTATCTCAATTCAACCCATAAAGCTACCACATATAGCGCAAGGCAAACCATGGTAACACATTGAAAGAATTGAGACAAATATGTATTAACCGAGTTTCAGTTAATTAAAAATATTACAAACTCAGTCAGAAGTCAGCCTGGACGGGCGCAATATGGTGATATCATTTGGATGGGCCATGTTCAAAATTATACGCGCGCGTTCATCCAACATATCAGGATCAAGGCTTTCAGGGCGCACCAGTGAAACTTTTTGTTCAATTTGTGCCCGGCGCTGTTTGAGGCCGTCGAATTTTTGCTCAAGTTGGGCCACTTCATCAGCCAGTCGCCATTTGGACAACAGGCCACGATCCCCGATAATCACATTATAGCCGAAATAAGCCATAAGGCAGACATTCAACGCCGCAAAACCAATACGCCGCCAGGGAATTGTTGAAGTAACGATATGCACCTGAAAAAACCCGCTATTTTTTGATAGAACACGAGCCTAGATGAACTTTGCTAAGAAAGCTTAAATGCCAGCCGTGCCGGTCACGCAATTTTTCAGCGCAAAACCGATTTTCCGGCATAACTTGCCGATGATCCCAGTTCTTCTTCAATCCGCATAAGCTGGTTGTATTTTGCCAATCTATCGGTCCGGGCAAGAGAGCCGGTTTTTATCTGGCCGCAGTTGGTGGCTACTGCCATGTCAGCAATGGTGGTATCTTCAGTTTCGCCCGAGCGGTGCGACATGACCACTGTGTAGCTCGATCTGTGTGCGCAACTGACAGCATCAAGGGTTTCACTTAAAGTGCCAATCTGATTGACTTTGACCAGAATTGAATTTGCGACGCCCTTGGCAATGCCCTCTTCAAGTTTGGTGCGATTGGTGACAAAAAGATCATCACCCACCAGCTGTACTTTGTTCCCCAAAGCCTGTGTCAGCGCCTGCCAGCCATCCCAGTCATCTTGATCCATGCCATCTTCAATCGAAATAATCGGGTATCTGCTGACAAGGTCTTCATAATATTTGACCATCTCATCAACACCGAGCTTTTTGTTTTCTCCGGCCAGATTGTAAACACCATCCTTATAAAACTCGGAAGAAGCTGAATCGAGTGCCAGATAAAAATCTTCACCAGGCTTATAGCCCGCACTTTCAATCGACATAATAATGAAATCAAGAGCGTGCGTTGTCGAAGACAGGCTGGGCGCAAAGCCACCCTCATCACCGACATTGGTATTGTGACCGGCAGCACTCAGTTTTTTCTTCAATGTATGAAACACTTCCGCCGACATTCTCACTCCCTCCTTGAAGTTGGGAGCGCCCACGGGCAGGATCATGAATTCCTGAATATCTATGAGGTTATCAGCGTGTTCACCGCCATTGATGATATTGATCATCGGCACCGGTAAAAGACACGATGTTGCCCCGCCGACGTAGCGATAAAGCGGCAGGCCGGTAACGTCAGCGGCAGCTTTTGCCACCGCCAAAGACACGCCCAAAATGGCGTTGGCGCCGAGACTGCTTTTGTCATCACTACCATCAAGCTCAATCATGGCAAAGTCGATACCAATCTGGTCCTCTGCCTCCAGCCCGACAATAGCTTCGGAAATCAGGCCGTTGACCGCATCCACCGCACCTTCAACCCCTTTGCCCAGATACCGCGATCCACCGTCGCGTTTTTCAACGGCTTCGTAGGCTCCGGTTGATGCACCGGAAGGAACGGCTGCGCGCCCGAATGAATCATCTTCAAGCACCACATCCACTTCAACGGTCGGGTTGCCTCGACTATCAAGAATTTCGCGCGCTTTTATATCGACAATAACGGTCATCGGGGGTCCTGTTTAAAAAGGTGGTTGCTTTCTTCGGTGATTGTTAATAACGATCTGGTCAGCTGAGAGCAAGGTATGAATGGCCATCCTAATGACTTCACCACAAGATAACGCCAAAACGCGGGCATTAGTGCTGTTTTCCGGTGGTCAGGATTCCACTGTATGCCTCGCCTGGGCGCTTTCAAACTATGGTTATGTTGAAACAATCGGGTTTAACTATGGCCAGCGCCACGATGTGGAACTGCAAGTTCGCACCCCCATTCGCACCGCAATCGCTGCAGATTTCCCCCAATGGCAGGGCCGCCTCGGCCGCGATCACATGCTCAACATGCAAACTCTTGGTGCCATAACTGAAACCGCCATGACCCAGGATGTTGAAATCCGCTTTGAAGAAACAGGACTGCCCAATACCTTTGTTCCCGGCCGCAACCTGTTGTTCTTCACCTATGCAGCAGCCCTGGGCTATCGCCGGGATATTTTTAACCTGGTGGGCGGTATGTGCGAAACCGATTTTTCCGGTTATCCCGATTGCCGGGATAAAACGCTGAAATCTCTGAGTGAAACATTGTCACTGGGGATTGACGAAAACTACACTATTGAAACACCACTGATGTGGCTGGACAAATCCCAAACCTGGGGCCTGGCGCACGAGCTTGGTGGCTCCAGACTGGTAGACCTTATCATCGAAGATACGCACACATGTTATCTGGGCGAGCGCAACTTGCGTCATGACTGGGGCTATGGCTGCGCTGAGTGCCCGGCCTGTCAACTTCGTGCCAATGGCTATCGAAAATGGCGTGAGGCGTAAAATTATGTATTCGGTCAAGGAAATTTTTTACACTCTTCAGGGCGAAGGCATAAACGCCGGCAGGCCTGCTGTTTTTTGCCGCTTTAGTGGTTGCAACCTGTGGACCGGCCGCGAACAGGATCGCCAAAATGCCATATGCTCATTTTGCGATACTGATTTTGTTGGCACCAATGGCTCGGGCGGCGGGAAATTTGCCACTGCCGAAAAGCTTAGCCAGACCATTGCTGATTGCTGGCCTGAAAACGGCGGCGGCAAGAAACTGACCGTTCTTACCGGCGGCGAACCGATGCTTCAGGTTGATGCTGCCATAATTGATGCACTTCATGACCACGATTTCGAAATCGCGATTGAAACCAACGGCACAATCGCCGTCCCCGCTGCTATTGACTGGATTTGTGTCAGTCCCAAAGCGGGCAGTGACCTTGTGCAAAAATCCGGCAGTGAGTTGAAGTTGGTCTATCCTCAAACAGGCTCTAATCCAGAGCAGTTTAACCAGCTGGCGTTCAAAAACCTCATGTTACAACCAATGGACAATGAGCATCAGGCAGCCAATGTCAAAGCCGCCACGCAATATTGTCTTGAGCACCCGCACTGGCGTCTGAGCCTGCAAACCCACAAAATTATCGGAATTCCTTAAGATTGTAACAGATTTCTCTTGGCATTGAGGTCGAACATCCCTTAAAGACTTGGCTCATGCGTATCTATAAAAAATTCAATTTCGAGGCAGCCCATTTCCTGCCCACAGCAGCTAAGGGTCATCCCAATTCACGCATCCATGGTCATTCGTTTGAAGTGGAGGTGGCAATTGACGGAACACCTGCTGCCGACAGCGGGCTGATTATGCATTTTGCTGAACTGGAAGACAGAATTGAAGACGTGCGTCAGCAACTAGACCACCATTTCCTCAATGAAGTTTCCGGTCTTGAACACCCAACCCTGGAAAACATCACCTTGTGGATATGGCAAAAGCTTGCACCGGATCTCAAAGGTCTGGCGCAAATAGAAGTCAAACGCCCGACCTGCCGCGAAGGCTGTATCTATTCCGGCCCGGAAAGCTGAGGGAAAGACCATGGCAAAAACGCCTTCAGATTTAGAACAATTGGGCCAAAACTCCCCCCTGCCCGCGTCACCGGAGCAAGCCACCCTGGAGCGTGTCGCCAACCCGCATGAAGATACAGCTTATGTGGTGCGGTTCACCTGCCCGGAATTCACCTCACTGTGTCCGGTAACCGGCCAGCCGGATTTTGCTCATATCGTCATCGACTATGTACCGGGAAAATGGATTGTCGAATCCAAATCCCTCAAGCTTTATCTCGCATCGTACCGCAACCACGGCGCCTTCCACGAAGATTGCACCATCGCCATCGCCAAACGCCTGATTGAATTGCTAGATCCTCAATGGCTCAGAATAGGTGGCTACTGGTATCCGCGCGGCGGCATGCCCATAGACATTTTCTGGCAAACCGGCAACGTACCTGAAGGTGTATGGCTGGCTCCACAAGGTGTTGAGCCCTATCGCGGACGCGGCTGACAACACCGTTGCCGCATTACTCAATCCCGTAACTTTCAAAACCAATATCGCCGACCCATGCCCATAGCGCCAGCAATGGCTCTTTTTGCGTGTGCGTGGCATGAGGTTGGTTAGGTTTGTGATGAATCAGGCTTTGTGGGCTTTGTGTAGCAAAGCGCGCCTTGTCCTTTTGCCATAAAGCTGTGCCACTGAGCACAAAATAAACTTCTTCGGCATTGTGCCAGTGCGATGGATACATAACATCAGGAGCCTGAAAATAAACACCCATTCTGAAGCTATCGTCTTTGATAAGTCCTTCTGGTCCAACAATCTGGCAAAAGGTGCGCCCTGATGCTGTGACACCGGCTGGCGGGTGGGCTGCAAGCTTCCCCCACGGCAGATGTTCAGCTACAGCATTAATGTCGGCGGTAAAGGCATGGGCGCCGGGCAAAAACAACGTCATACTCAAATGCTTCAACACTGGCACCGGAGCAAACTTCTCGGTAAAGCCATGATCGGGTACGTCTTTAATTTTTTCAGCCACACGTTGCGCTGCAGAATTCCCTGTGGTGCTGAATATTTCCATTATGGAGGAAAGGAGAAAATGCATTTTAAGCCTGCGATTATTCTGTTTTTGCCACAGCATCAAACGCCATCAGGTTTTTGATCAGCGCTTCAATCCGATTAAGCGGCACCATGTTGGGCCCGTCTGAAGGTGCTTTGTCCGGATCCTGGTGGGTTTCGATAAACACACCGGCAATACCTACCGCCACTGCCGCACGCGCCAAAACGGGCACAAATTTACGCTCACCACCGCTTGTGGTACCCTGTCCGCCGGGTTGTTGCACTGAATGCGTGGCATCGAAAATAACCGGGGCACCAAATTCCGCCATAATCGGCAATGCGCGCATATCTGAAACAAGCGTGTTATAGCCAAAAGAAGTGCCGCGTTCTGTCACCAGAACATTTGAATTACCCGCTTCGGTGATTTTGCTAATGACATTTTTCATGTCCCACGGTGCCAGAAACTGGCCTTTTTTAACATTGACTGTTTTGCCGGTTTTGGCCGCTGCCACCAACAGGTCGGTCTGACGGCACAGGAATGCCGGAATTTGTAAAATATCGACAACTTCCGCCACCACTGCGCACTGGCTTATCTCGTGCACATCGGTCACAACAGGCAGCCCAAGGCTTTCACGAATTTCAGCGAAGATGGGCAGAGAGGTCTCAAGCCCCAATCCACGCTTGCTTGATGTGCTGGTCCGGTTGGCCTTGTCGAAGGAGGATTTATAGACCAGGCCAATGTTGAGGCGCTGGGTGATTTCTTTCAGTGCACTGGCCATTTCCAGAGCGTGATCACGGCTTTCCATCTGGCACGGACCGGCGATCAGCGTTAGTGGTAAATCATTGCCAAATTTAGTGGAGCCGACAGTTACTACAGCGTTAGGCATCTTGGTTTTTTCCTGTGAAATCTATTCAGGTGGATTCGACAAACTCAATAACACACCCGTGCGCCGTTTTGGCAGAGATAAATACGCCCGACTGTGATGTGGTAAAGGCAATATCATTTTTTCTCAGGCAGTGCGTTGCTTTTTCAAGACTATCGACGGCAATTGTATATCCGGCCATACGCGGGCCTTGGTTATGATCAGGGGGTAACTCACCGGTAAAACGTTGCCGCCATTGATCTTGCGTCAACAGGCTGAAAAGACCACTATTGGTTGCAAAAACAAGTGCATCCTGGTCATTGATCTTACCGGTTGAATTGAGCAGCTTGGAGAAAAACCCAGCATATTGCAACGGATCATCGGCCACCATTATGGTGTCGACTATGGTCCGGGCGGTGTTTTCATGAGACTGGTATTCTGGCTTCCAGAAATACTCGGGCGCATGTTGATGACAGGTGAAAAACGCTATTTCTGACATGTTGGCGTGAGTGACAAAAGCAAGCGAAAAACTCACCGTCACTTCTGTTCCATCGGGTAATCTGGCTTTTCTGGAAAAATCAAACGGTTCATAATCACTGAGACCTTTGGCAGCAAACTCCGCTGCATCACGTGCTGCATCTTCGCCCTGAAATACCACCATGGAAAAACCTTCATGCGCGCGGAGAAAATCGCGGTTAAAGGCTGGAAAGGAAAATTTACGCAATCCGTGATCTGAGATCAATGAGGGATCATTAACTGAAAGAACCTCAAGAAAATTCCCCTGAAGCTGGGCCAGGCAATTATGGGTACCAAAGGGATGTACGGCTACTGGGGTCATGGTAAAGCCTGCCCGGATATAAAAATCCCGCGCTTGTTCAAGTTCATCCACACACAACACCAGATGATCGTAGGCCCGAACCTTATTCGACATGGTCTTTGCTTTGCAGTTGATCTTCGAGCTTGGTGATATTGCGGATATTGATATCTCTTTGCGGGAAGGGAATTTCAATGCCGGCAGCTTTAAGTGCATCAAACATCTCGAAACGAAGGCTGCTGGAAACGCGAACAACCCGGTCCACATCTCTTAAGTAAGCCCGCAGTTCGAAATCAAGGGAACTGGCGCCGAAATCTGAAAACACAACCCACGGTGCGGGGGCACCAAGCACATCTTCATTCTGGCGGGCGCAGTTGACCAGAATTTCCTCCACTTGCCGGGGATCAGAATCGTAAGAAACCCCCACTAGGATTTTGATCCGCCCGATAGTATCGGAATGTGTCCAGTTCTGCACCGGTTCACTGATCAGGCTGGAATTGGGCACAATAACGGTGGCGCGATCAAAGGTTTCGATTTCCGTTGAACGTACCTTGATGTTTTTAACGTAACCCTCGCCGCCGGAAACCACAATCCAGTCACCCACCTTGATGGGTCGCTCAACCAGTAAAATCAACCCGGAGACAAAATTATTGACCACACTTTGCAAACCAAAACCGATACCGACAGATAGTGCGCCGGCGACAATGGCGACTTTTGAAAAATCTAGTCCGGTGAAGGATACAGCAATCAGCGCAGCCACAATAAAGCCGGAATAACCCATCGCGGTTTTGATTGAATCCCTGACACCACGGTTCATCTGCGTGCGCGACAAAACCCGTGTATCCAGCCATCTGGTCAACAGGCGCGTAAGCACAAGCACGCTAAGAAACGCCGATGCGGCAATGAACACAACCGACAGAGATATTGTTACACCGCCGATCTGAAAGCCAAAAAAGATTTTCGACACCCAGCTGTTCAGATCCACCCAGGTTAGCGCCCACAAGGAAACGATCAACGGCAGACCGATGAAAACCAGAATGAAATCAAATACGGTACCGCCAATCAAGGCAATACGTCCAATACTGGCATCACTCAGATTGAGTGTTTTTCGCAGGAAATTTCCAACCACCCACCCTGGCACCAGACCGGTTGTGAGAATTTCGTCCATCAAACAGTGAAGCATGTAAATGATGACAACAAGCACCGACGTTGCAATCAGTTGTTTGCTCAACAACAGCCCCAGCGCCAGATGGCCGGTAAGCAGCGAAATGCCGGTTGCCAGAATGACAAGCCACAGCAGACCTTTGGCTTTTCCCGCCCATAAGAATTGCCCGGGTCCGGGCAACAATGTGACTTCTTGTCCGTCCCGGCTCACATGCGATATATTGGTCAAAGCCAACGTTGCCACCACCACAAGCGCTATACTTGAAACAGCACTTTGCGCTTGAGTAAATTGAACCGGCATGAAAAGGGCTGAACTGACATAGGTAAAAACCATGTCGAGAGCAAAAATCAATCCCATCAGATCAATATAGCGTTTGAGGGTTCGCGCCGCACTGTCACTTAAATTCGGCAAACGCCATAGTGGTTTGTCCGGGGCCAGAATTCCGCTGGTTAAAGAGCGGATCAAAACGTAGGCCATGACCGCATAGACAATTTCGATGTACAGGCGCTCCACCCGCAAGGACAAAAATCCTGCCAGGTTTATCGCATGTCCAATAATGAAAAACGTCAACAGCGCCGAAAAACAGTTGACCAGGGGACCGCGCATTGCACGCCATTGCCGCTCGAGGTGACTGGGAATGGGGTTGTCCAGGTTTGGCCCAAGCCACCGCACCAGCCTGCGACGTAGAAAAACCGAGAAAAACAAGGCTATCAATGCGGCAGCGGCAAGGATAGCGCCGGTTTTCCAATCTAGAATTATGCTGACAGATTCGAGCCATACATTTATTGTTCGCGCCACGCGTTGCCACAAGGCTTCAAATTGAACAGTACCATCAATCCATAGACGCGGATTAAGAATAGACCGGTTTGACGTCAACACACGCTTGGTAAACCGGGTGCGTTGCAGGTTCGCAGTCGTTTCGGCAATCTGGCTGGTGCGAACAGAAAAAACATCCAGCTGCTTCACCAGACCACGCAAGGACACAAGGCGTTCATCAAGGGCATTACGTTTAACAGCAATTTCCGCACCCTCCCCGCCGTTCTCAGGTTTGGGACCGAGTTGACTATACTGTTGTTCCAGATTTTTCAACGCTGGAACAACCTGATTTTTCAATTCCAGGGACTGCTTTCGGATGGCCTCAAGCTGGGTTTTAATCTTTGCCAGTCCGGCATCACTGAGATCAGGTTGTTTAAGAGCGCTTTCCAGCTTGGTAAGTTGCGGTCGCCATGATTCCAGTTTGCGCGAAACCTGATCTTCATTGGCCATGATCGGTAAAGCGGTCACAACAACCATCAATGCAACAAGCACCAATGTTGCAATTGAATGCCACTGTCGTCTCAGGGCATTTGATCTATCGAGTGTCATGGCCTAAACCAGTCTGCTTTGCTCAACCGCCGCGGCAATAAAAGAGGCAAACAATGGATGGGGGTCAAACGGTCGAGATTTCAATTCGGGATGAAACTGCACCCCGATAAACCACGGGTGATCGGGTAATTCAACAATCTCCGGCAACACGCCGTCGGGTGATTTTCCTGAAATAATCATACCGCTTTGAGCAAGCTCTTCCGCATACCCCATATTAACTTCATAACGGTGGCGATGGCGCTCGGAAATTGTCTGGTTGCCATAAATTTCCGCCACTTTGCTGTCTTTGCTCAATACCGCATCATAAGCGCCAAGACGCATGGTACCGCCAAGGTCGCCGCTCGATTTGCGGACCTCAAGTTCATTGTCTTTGACCCACTCTGTCATCAATCCAACTACCGCTTCATCGGTCGGGCCAAATTCGGTCGAACTGGCACTTTCAATACCGACAAGATTGCGCGCAGCTTCAATCACCGCCATCTGCATACCAAAACAAATGCCAAAATAAGGCACAGCACGTGTGCGGGCAAAGTGTGCGGCGAGAATTTTGCCTTCTGCCCCGCGCTCACCAAATCCACCAGGTACCAGTATACCGTTCACGCCTTCGAGAAACGGGGCTGGATCTTCCTGTTCAAAAACTTCAGATTCAATCCAGTCGAAATGCACCTTGACCTTGTTGGCGATACCACCGTGCACCAGCGCTTCGCTTAAAGATTTATACGCATCAAGCATGCCGGTGTATTTCCCGACAACGGCAATACGCACCTCGCCTTCGGGATTATGCACGCGTGTCGAGATACGCTGCCATTTGGACAGGTCCAGCGTGCCGCTTTCTTCTATGTCAAAAGCCTTGAGAACTTCCCGGTCCAACCCTTCTTCGTGGTAGGAAAGTGGCACATCGTAAATACTGCCAACGTCGAGGGCCTGAATGACGGCACTTTCACGCACGTTGCAAAACAGCGCGATTTTGCGGCGTTCACCTTCCGGGATGGGGCGGTCACACCGGCACAGTAATATGTCCGGCTGAATGCCAATGGAGCGTAATTCCTTGACCGAATGCTGCGTCGGTTTGGTCTTCATTTCACCCGCCGTTTTAATATAGGGCAACAAAGTGAGATGAATATAAATACAATGCCCGCGCGGCAGGTCATTTTTCAATTGCCGTATGGCTTCAAAAAACGGCAGACCTTCGATATCGCCAACTGTGCCGCCAATTTCACACAAGACAAAATCAACGTCATCGTTGCCGCTCAGGGAAAATTCCTTAATAGCATCGGTGACATGAGGAATAACCTGCACCGTGCCGCCGAGAAAATCACCCCGGCGTTCTTTGTGGATAATATCCTGATAAATTCGCCCGGTGGTGACATTGTCCGATTGACTGCACGGCCTGTCGGTAAAGCGCTCATAATGGCCAAGGTCGAGATCAGTTTCAGCACCATCATCGGTGACAAAAACCTCGCCATGCTGATAGGGGCTCATGGTGCCGGGATCAACGTTTAGATACGGGTCAAGTTTTCTCAACCGGACAGTATAACCCCGCGCCTGGAGCAACGCGCCCAAAGCTGCCGAAGCCAACCCTTTTCCTAGTGAGGAAACCACACCGCCGGTAATAAATATATATCGCGCCATGGGCTTGCAGAATAAGCCTATCTGAAATGATTCGAATTGAGGAAAATGTAACAAACCGGAGTTTTCAACACCGATCTGCTATTCCTGTACACTCTTATACCCCGTAAGCCATCAGGCCAACGAGAAATATCTGTTTTGCCACCGCCTTATTGTGGAACAAGCCCGATTTTACTGCGATACTGGAACTTCCGGTCCACTCGGTACTTTCGGTGCGCCGATATTAGGCAGAATGGCGTTGCTCGCAGGTTGGTTGCCGCTTGCCGGCGCCCCGGACTGTTGTGTCGGCGCAACCCCGTCAAATATCGAAGAAGGCGCATCAGCGTTGCGAGCCAGCAAAGTCAACGTGATACTGGTTACAAAAAAAGCAAAAGCCAGAATTGTTGTGGTCCGCGTCAACGCATTGGCAGCACCACGACCCGACATAAATCCACCGCCACCGCCACCGCCGCCGATGCCAAGAGCACCGCCTTCAGAACGTTGCAACAATACAGATCCCACCAAGGCTATGGCGATCATCAGGTGGATAACGAGAATAACTACGCTCATTTTGGTTGTTGTCCTTCAGTCTTTTCAAAACCTGACCGGCTTTTACCCGATTAGATGACAAATTGAAAGCGTTTCGCTTAAAACAGCATTATCATTAATATGTCGTGTCATTCCAGGGGTTTCAAGCCCTCGGCTTACCCGGTGTTTAATAGGCCGTTATAATACCCAGAAAATCTTTAGCCTTCAAACTGGCCCCGCCGACCAGCGCGCCATTGACATTATCAATATCCATCAGCTCTTTTGCATTCGAAGGTTTAACCGAACCGCCATAAAGAATTCTGGTTTTTGCACCTGTCTCATCCCCCAACAGCGCTATCAGACGTTTGCGGATATAGCCATGCACCTTTGCAATATCGGCCACCGTAGGAGTGTTTCCCGTACCAATCGCCCACACCGGCTCATAGGCAATAACAGTATTCTTGTGATTTGCACTTTCGGCAAGTGATGCTTTGAGTTGCTGGCCGACGATTTTTATTGTTTTACCTGAAGAGCGCTCATCTGCGGTTTCGCCAAGACAGATAATCGCCATTAATCCGGCACGATGAGCCGCTTCGGCTTTAAGTTTTACCTCTAAACTACTTTCACAATGATCGGTGCGGCGCTCGGAATGCCCGACAATACAGGCCCGTGCACCAGCATTTTTCAACATTTCGGCAGAAAGATCACCGGTATGGGCACCAGATGCTTCAGCATGACAGTCCTGCCCCCCTAATTTAATGCCGCTGCCTTTGACTGTATCAGAGCACAGACTTAATATGGTGGCTGGCGGACATATCATAATATCACATCCAGGTTTGGATTTAGCACCGGCCACACCCTTGACCAATGAGGCGAGCTCTTTTTTCGCCGCTTTGAGGCCATTCATCTTCCAGTTTCCCGCCACCAGCGGTTTTGGTCTGTTTACGGCCATAATTCCCCTCTAAGAATTTCCGGTAATAAAATCTTGAATACGAATCTTGATGATCTGCAATATTATCGTGCCTTGCATACAAAAATCGTGATAAAAACAAAAGAAAATTCGAAAACTTGACCCCTGGGCTAAATCGGAATTGCGGCTAAACGGGTATTTTTAACAAAAAAAAGTTGCGCTGGCTTGAAAAAAACCGAAAAACAGCCACGCTTTAAAGTGAATTGATAGGACAGAATTAATGTTGGAAATACTGCGAAACGCGACGGGCGGCTGGATTGCCAAAATCTTTATTGGTCTTTTAGTTGCAAGTTTCGCTGTTTGGGGCATAGCGGATATTTTTACCGGAAATCGCGGAAGTGCTTTGGCCACTGTTGGCAAAACGGAGATATCCGCATCTGAATTTCAACGCGTGCTTCGCACCGAAATGCGGGTTTTGTCACAACGGTTGGGTCGCAATGTCAATCCCGAGCAGGCCCGCGCCCTTGGCCTCGACCAACAGGTTCTCTCGCGTCTGGTCGGCCAGGCCGCCCTCGATAACCACATTGCAGAACTTGGCCTGAAAGTTCCCGATAAAGCGATCGCCGAAAGCATTGCCAATAATCCCTCTTTCCTTGATGGCAGGGGTAATTTCAACCGGTCACAATTTCAAAACGCCTTGTTTCAAAGTGGCCTTAGCGAGCAGTTTTATGTGGCCTCAGAAAGAAGCGCACTTTTGCGCGGGCAGATTGGCCGCATCATTGATACCGGCATCAAACCCCCGGAATTTTTGCTGAAGACCTTGTTCAAATATCAATCAGAAAAACGTCAGGTCAATTACATTGAAGTTCCAGCCTCAGCCGCCGGGACAATCGGAGAGCCTACGGATTCTGAATTAAGTGAATATTTTAACCAGAATAAATCCCTATTTAAATCACCTGAATTTCGAAAAATCACCGTGCTTACACTTAAACCTGGTGACGTTGCCGACACCATAGAAGTGACAGAAGAAGACATCGCCAAAGCCTACACCGCGCGCGAAGATCAATTTAGGCGCGAGGAAAAGCGCGAGGTTTTACAAATCACGTTCCCGACCAAGGAAGACGCTGAAAAGGCACGCACAAATCTTACAACTTTTGATAATTACCAAGCTCTGGCCAAGTCACGCGGCATGAAAGACAGTGATCTGACACTTGGTCTGGTGACGAAAGCCGAAATCGTTGATCCAATAATTTCAAACGCAGCATTCTCGCTTCCCGAAGGCAAAATCAGCGATCCTGTGGAAGGATCTCTTTCTGTTGCCCTGCTTTATGTAAAATCAATTGAAAAAGGCGGTTTGGCACCGCTCGAAGATGTGCGCGATGCGTTAAAATCCACCATCGCACTGGAGCGTGCCCAGGATGAAATCCTCAACTTGCACGATACGATCGAAGACGAACGCGCCGGTGGTGCGAATTTAATTGAAATAGCTAAAAAACTAACATTGAACGCCATTAATATCGATTTGATCGACAGAAACGGCAACGACGATAATGGTGTAAAAGTCGACGACCTGCCCGATCCAACAGTATTGTTACCACAGGTTTTCGAGAGCGATGTTGACGAAGAAATCACACCGATTGAAACTGCTGGCAATGGCTTCATCTGGTTCAATGTTGATAAAGTCATTCCGGTGGCAGATCGCACTCTGGAGAGTGCCAGATCAGATGTTATCGCCCGGTGGAGGGCAGATCAAAAGCAGAAAAACCTTGATGCTTTTACCAAAACACTGGTTGAAAGACTGCAGGCAGGAGACAGCTTTCTGAAAGTCGCCTCGCAAACAGGTGGAAAAGTCAAAACGTCGAAAGAATTGACGCGCTTTGATAATGACGGTGTCATATCACAGATAACCGTCGCCAAAATTTTCCTATCAAACAGAGATGAAATCGCCAGTGCCAGCACCAATGTGGATGATATTCGAATTATTTTCAAAGTATCCAGTATCTCAGTCCCCAGCTATGACAGCGCCTCGCCTGAGGTAAAAGCTCTTGATGGGTTTTTAACAACCTCTCTGGGCGGCAACCTGATGCGGCACTACGAACTGGCTTTACGCCAGGATAGCAATATCGACATCAATCAACGTGTGTGGGAACAGGTCTCAGGCGGTGGTGCCGCTGGGGCAGAAGACCCCTTTCATGGCGCTGGACCTCATAGTCATTGAGGCTTTTTCGGCAATAGTGTAAAACCCCTTAAGCCCAACGATCAATTTGAGGTTGTTGGGTGTTTATCCCTATGCTCAATTTGCATTTTCCGCACATCAGCATCTTCACATATGCTAACAGAGTTTTGATATGAAGACCGCTCCCGATATAGATGATTTTTCCACCACCTTTGATATGGCTAAGCCTCAGGTGGTGTGGACAACGTTGATTGCTGATCTGGAAACACCGGTCTCCGCCATGTTGAAACTCGGCGCCAACCGGCCTTACAGTTTTCTGCTGGAAAGCGTTGAAGGAGGAGCGGTGCGCGGGCGTTATTCCATCATCGGTCTTGATCCTGATATTATCTGGCGGGTCGTTGAGGACAAGGTCGAAATCAACACCTCTGCCACCACTGACCTTAACAGTTTTGAGCCAAGTGACGAAGCGCCCCTGGAAGGATTGCGCTCCTTACTGGCGCAGTCACGAATTGATCTTTCGCCTGAACTTCCACCTATGGCATCGGGTGTTTTTGGCTATCTTGATTATGACATGGTGCGCCAGATGGAAGACTTGCCCGATTCCAACCCGGATGTTTTCGGCCTGCCCCAGTCAATTTTCATCCGCCCCACCATCATGGCGGTTTTTGACGCGGTCAAAGACGAAATCATTGTGTTGACGCCGGTATGGCCCGGTGACGAGGTGACGGCAGCTCGGGCCTATGATCTCGCCTGCGCCAGATTATCCGGTATCCTCGATAAGCTCGCCGCCCCGCTTGATTACGCCACAGCCAATTACACCGGCGAGTGTTCTTCAGATGTTGAACCGGTCTCCAACATGTCAAAACAGGCATATATGGACAAGGTTGAGCGTGCAAAAGAGTATATTGCGGCCGGTGACATATTCCAGGTGGTGCTGTCACAACGCTTTGAAATCCCCTTCACCCTGCCCTCGTTTGCACTCTATCGCGCCTTGCGTCGGGTTAATCCATCACCGTTTTTGTTTTATCTCAATTTTGGCGAATTTGCCGTTATTGGTTCCAGCCCGGAAATACTGGTTCGGGTGCGCGAAGGAACAGTCACCATCCGCCCCATCGCCGGCACCCGCAGGCGCGGACACACACCCGCTGATGACCGCGCTATGGCCGACGAGTTGATAAACGACCCCAAGGAGCTGGCCGAACATTTGATGTTGCTTGATCTTGGCCGCAATGATGTTGGCCGGGTCGCCAAAATCGGCAGTATCAATGTCACTGACAAATTCAGCCTGGAGTATTATTCCCACGTCATGCATATCTCGTCTAACGTCGAAGGCGAATTGGACGAAAAACACGATGCAATCTCAGCCCTCGTTGCCGGTTTTCCTGCCGGAACCGTTAGTGGCGCCCCAAAAGTACGTGCTATGGAGATAATTGATGAGTTGGAAGAAGAACGCCGTGGCATTTATGCCGGGTGTGTCGGCTATTTTTCCGCCAATGGGGACATGGATACCTGCATAGCCCTACGCACCACCATCATCAAGGACGGGAAAATGTATATTCAGGCCGGTGCCGGTGTGGTAGCTGATTCAATACCCGAACTTGAACACAAGGAATGCTGCAACAAAGCCCGCGCCGCCATTACAGCGGCCGAAGAAGCCGTTCGGTTTTCCAGCAGCCACAAGATAAAATCAAACTAGGAGGACGTGATGGCACAAAAGCTGATACTCATCGATAATTACGACAGTTTCACCTATAACCTTTATCATTTCCTCGGCGAACTTGGTGCTGAAACAAGCGTTTTTCGCAATGACAAGATCGACGTGGAAACGGTGCGCAACGCCAACCCGGATGCCATCATCCTGTCGCCAGGTCCGTGTACACCAGATAAAGCCGGAATTTGCATGGAACTGGTTGAAAAGCTGGGACCAACCTGTCCAATTCTGGGCGTTTGTCTCGGCCATCAAGCTATTGGTCAGGTCTATGGCGGTAAAATAGTGCAAACGTCCGCCATGCACGGCAAAGTAAGCACCATCAATCATCAGCAACGTTCGGTGTTTGCCGGTCTGGAAAACGGCTTCAAAGCCACCCGCTATCATTCCCTCACCGTAGAGCGTGACGGCTTTCCCGATAGTCTTGAGATCACCGCCACCAGCGATGACGGTATCATCATGGGGCTGCGACACCGACAATACGACCTCCACGGTGTGCAGTTTCACCCCGAAAGCATCGCCACCGAACACGGCCACCAGTTGCTGAAGAATTTTCTGGAGATTGCAGCTCGCTAAACCATATCTGACACCGTCATACCGGCGAAAGCCGGTATCCAGCGCTCCAAGGTCATACGGTGCTGTCTGGCTTTCGCCGGTATGACGGGGAGGATGGGTCAAACCTCGCCGCCACCGGTATTAAACCATATCTCGACACAGCGCTGGAATTTTGCCACAAACCAAAGTAATGTTTCTCCCAATCAATCAACGAAGATACAGGTGCGCATAATGGCGGATTTAAAGCAATTTATTGGCATTGTAGCCGACGCTACCAGCCTCACACGGGAACAAGCGCACGCAGCGTTCAATGTGATAATGTCTGGCGAAGCAACACCGTCGCAAATCGGGGGGTTTTTGATGGCCTTGCGCGTGCGCGGCGAAACCATTGACGAAATCACCGGTGCGGTCGAAGTGATGCGAGATAAAATGACCCGCGTCAATGCTCCTGATGACGCCATAGACATTGTCGGCACCGGGGGTGATGGTACCGGCACGTATAATATTTCCACAGCATCCGTGTTCGTGGCCTCTGGCTGTGGCCTTAAAATCGCCAAACACGGCAATCGCGCTTTATCCTCCAAATCAGGCGCCGGTGACATTCTCGCCGCACTGGGAATCAATCTCGATATTTCGCCTGAGCAAATCTCCCGGTGTATAGAACACGCAGGTGTAGGCTTCATGTTCGCCCCCAACCACCACGCCGCCATGCGCTTTGTTGGTCCAACGCGGGTAGAACTGGGCACCCGTACAATTTTCAACCTTCTGGGACCATTATCAAACCCCGCCGGGACAGATCGTATGTTAATTGGCGTCTTTGACAAAGGCTGGGTTGAGCCATTGGCGCATGTATTGAAAAATCTCGGCACCAAAGCAGCCTGGGTGGTTCACGGCCATGATGGTATGGACGAGATGACCACAACCGGGCCCACCCATGTGGCGCAGCTGAAAGACGGTACCATCACCACCTTTGATGTAACCCCTGAGCAAGCCGGATTACCCCTTGCCGATTTCAAATATCTAAAAGGCGGTGATCCTGAGTATAATGCCGATGCCTTACGCGCCCTGCTGAGCGGTGAGAAAGGTGCCTATCGCGATATCGTCGTTCTCAATGTCGCCGCAGCATTGGTAATGTGCGGCAAAGCTGAAGATCTCAATGCCGGTGCACGCACGGCCGAACAGGCAATTGATAACCAAAGCGCTCAAAAAGCGCTCGATACTCTGATTTCAACGTCAAACGAGGGCGCATAATGGCCAACATTCTCGATAGGATCGCTGCATACAAACGCCGCGAAATCTCCGCCGCCAAGGCGACCGTGTTGCCCACCGAGCTTGATGATATGGCTGAAGCCTCAATGCCACCGCGCGGCTTTATCGCCGCTTTGGAACAAGCTCGCGCGGAAGGTCGATATGGATTAATCGCGGAAATTAAGAAAGCCAGCCCGTCAAAAGGCATTATTCGCGCTGATTTCAAACCGACATCTCTAGCCAAAGCCTATCGCAACGGTGGTGCAACGTGTCTTTCCATCCTCACCGATGGCCCGTCATTTCAAGGTGAAGACAGTTTCGTTCGTGCGGTGCGCAAAACCGTCGATCTGCCAATATTACGTAAAGATTTTATGCTTGATGTCTACCAGATCGCCCAGGCCCGCGCCATGGGTGCCGATTGTATTTTGCTGATCATGGCGATGTTAAGCGATGCCCAGGCACGCGAGCTTGAAGATGCTGCAATAAGCTGGGGACTGGATGTCCTGGTCGAAGTTCATAATGAGGAAGAACTTGAGCGTGCAATTAAACTGAAAACTAAGTTTATCGGCATAAACAACCGTAATCTAAAAACATTTGAAGTTTCTCTTTATTATACAGAACGTCTTGCTCCCTACCTTACAGATGATTATCTGGTGATCAGTGAAAGTGGAATTTCAACGCTCGCTGACATCGAGCATCTGAAAGAATACAATATCAACACGTTCCTTGTGGGCGAGAGCCTGATGCGTTGTGAAGACGTAGCCGAAGCAACACGTGAACTTCTGGGGACTAACCAACCTGCCAAAGAACAGGCCGCGCAATCATGACCTCACCCAAGCTCACCCATATTGATGACCACGGCAACGCTCATATGGTGGATGTATCAGACAAGGCCGTCACCGACAGAACCGCCATCGCTACGGGGCGGGTTTTGATGAAACCTGAAACCCTGGCGCTTATCTTAGAAGGTCGGGCAAAAAAGGGCGACGTGCTCGGTGTTGCCCGCGTTGCCGGTATTCTGGCCGCCAAGCGCACGTCTGATCTGGTGCCGCTGTGCCACCCCCTGGCGATCACCAAAGTTACCGTCGAGCTTGAACCCAACGAAGCAGAAAATGCCATAGACGTTAGAGCGCTGGTTAAAGTATCCGGCCAGACCGGCGTTGAAATGGAAGCGCTGACAGCTGCCTCAATCGCCTGCCTTACCATTTATGATATGGTCAAGGCGGTTGATCGCGGCATCATTATAACGGATTTAAAACTGGTAGAGAAAACCGGTGGCAAATCAGGTGCATTCAAACTATGAGCCTACTCCCCCTCGACGAAGCGATTGCGCGTGTTGTTGATAATATCACCCCGCTGGCCGCTGAAATGGTGCCCCTGGCGCAGACATCAGGCCGTATACTCGCCTCTGCCTTGAGCGCCAACCTCAATCAACCACCCTTTGCCGCTTCTTCCATGGATGGTTATGCCGTTCGTGCCGACGATGTGGCATCGGTTCCAGCTATACTTGAGCAAATTGGCGAAGCACCGGCTGGTTCAGCTTTTGCAGGCAGTGTTGGGAAAGGACAAACGGTAAGAATTTTCACCGGCGGCGTGGTGCCACAAGGTGCCGATTGCGTTGTTATTCAGGAAAACACCACCGCAAGCGACAACGCCATTACCGTTTTGAAAAGCGCAAGCGTTGGCAATGCTATCCGGCCTTTGGGATTTGATTTTAAAACCGGCGATGTCCTGCTTGAACAAGGCCGCACCATTGGTCCGGTACAAATTGCTCTGGCAGCCGCCATGAACCATAGTCATCTGCCGCTGCGTAAAAAGCCTAAAGTCGCTATTATTGCCACCGGTGATGAACTTGTAGCCGCAGGTCAAACACCCTCCCCGCACCAGATTATTTCATCAAACGGCCCCGGTATTGTGGCCGCCGTTGAAGCCTTTGGTGGCGAATCTATTGATCTGGGCATTGCCCGCGATACGCCTGAAAGCCTCACGCAAGCGCTGGCCAAAGCAGAAGGCGCTGATTTGCTGATAACACTAGGCGGTGCCTCGGTCGGCGATCATGATATTGTCCAGGATATTTTAAAGCAGCAAGGCGTAGAGATTGATTTCTGGCGCATTGCCATGCGGCCGGGCAAACCTTTGATGTTTGGTCAACGTGGACCGATGCGCGTTTTGGGCCTGCCGGGCAATCCGGTCTCGGCCATGGTCTGCACCCAGATTTTCGTCAAACCGGTGATTGACGCTTACCTCGGGCGTGATTACAGGCAAATTCCCTTCACGATCGAACTTGGATGCGATTTACCGGCAAATGATCTGCGTCAGGAGTTTATGCGCGCAAGCCTCGATCACAGAGAGGGAAAGCCCGCCATAGCCACACCATTTCGAAAACAGGACTCATCGTTACTATCACGATTGTCCAGAGCCGACTGCCTGGTGATTCGCGCATCTCACGCGCCAGCGGCAAAAAAAGGCGACCTCGCCCAGGCCCTGCCCCTATTCTGTTAGGACATTTGCCGGATCATCAGTCGAACGTGAACTACGCGATTTTGGCTGATTGACTGACTATCCAGATGATCCAGATTTTGAGCCAAAGAAGCCTGATCCACTTGAGGATGAGGCGGAAGTTGTATCCTGCTGCTGCGAGGATGGGGTTGATGGCATC
>JAJFHS010000030.1 GCA_021775475.1 Hyphomicrobiales bacterium | reverse complement strand
AGCAGTGAATCACAGAAATCCCCGTTACGCAAATTGCAAGAAAACTACCTGAAGGAACCTAAAAACTTGCAATAACGAATACTGGATCAAGCTCGTTATTTAAACAAAATCAACGCCTTGAGAATTCTTCACAGTCGACTAGACCATGTCTTTGATCTCGTAATGGAGTCGTCGCTTTTGTTCTCGGTATTTCAGAGAGCATATTCGAATTGTATCGACTTGAAGAAGCATTCACGGTTGGTCGAAGTTAATGAAAAGACCGTTATGCATTTTGTTGTTAATGCGTTTTGTAGAGATGTCGTTGCCAGAGTGTTTCGTGCACAGATTAATGCAAAAGGCTCACAGTGGACATATGCCTTCATTGATGGGTTCATGACGTTTTTAACGAATTATGTAGAACCTGAGTTGTCGCAGGAGTTGTTTAGAGCTTATCAAAAGCTCGCTCTGTCATTTGGTGGATCACTGACGCCGATTACAATCCTAAACTCGCAGGATGTTGTTAAAGTATGCAATAAGACATTTGTCCGAATGCAGGATTCTCTTGATGATGGTCAACTCCTGAAGTGTTTAAAGTTGACGGTTAATGAAGGTATTGCCCGGTCTCCAAACCTCAACGGCCCACTAAAAGGGGAGCTTAACGAAATATCGATCTTGGCGTTTGCAAAACGAGTAATTGTACCATCAGATTCCAATCCTTTTCGCAGTATTGTCTTAAATGGGTGAGGATCAGGGGCAGGGGTATCTGTACGGCAAACCCCAGCCACAGATATTGATTGAAAACCAGCTTGAAATAACCAAAGTGGCGTAGGTTTTTTATCCAAGATTTGCCTGTCGGGCAAAGGTCATCAAACTTTGATCAAGCAGGTCGATAATTTCAGTTATCTGATCCTCGGAAGTGATTAAAGGCGGGCAGACCATGAAATGATCGCCAATACGGCCACCACGGGTGCGGCGGGAATAAATGATCAGGCCAAGCTCATAGGCGATTTCCACCAGTTTTTCGTGCGCATTCAGTTCGACTGGCAACGGGGCCATGGTTTTTCTGTCGGCGACCAGCTCGAAGGCTTGCAACAACCCCAGACCGCGCACGTCACCGATAAAATCATATTTGTCCATCACCCCCTGAAGACGGGTTTTCAGCACCCTGCCAATAATTTCCGCATTGCCGATTAGCTGACGGTTTTCCAGTTCATCAAGGACGGCGAGACCGGCTGCACAGGCCAGCGGGTTGCCAGCATACGTATGCCCATGAATAAATCCGCCATCAGCCAACACGGGCTCAACCACCCGGTCATCCGCTATCATTGCCCCCAGGGGGACGTAGCCGGACCCCAGTCCTTTGGACAATACGGTGATGTCGGATTTTAATCTCCAGTGTTGGGCCGCGGTAAAACGGCCAGTGCGGCCAGCCCCGGTCATCACTTCATCCAAAATCAGCAATATGCCGTGGGTGTCGCAAATCTCTCTGATGCGGGTGTAATAGCTGTCAGGGGCAACCAGAGCCCCGGTAGAGGCGCCGCCCACAGGTTCCATGATAAAGGCCAGACAGGTTTCTGGTCCTTCCGCCAATATTTGTTGCTCCAATAAATTGGCATAACGCAAGCCGCGTTCTTCGTGGCTCAGGCTATCCTGATCAAGATAGCAGGTGGGGGCGGCAATTTTGGGCATCTGGCGCAGCATCGGTAAAAATGGATCTGTCATCAATGACATGCCGGTAACGCCAAGCGCACCCAAGGTTGAGCCGTGGTACGAGGGATAGCGCGAGATAACTTTGTAGCGGCTTTCCTGGCCGGTTGCTGTGGCCCATTGCCGGGCCAGTTTGAGGGCTGATTCTACTGCTTCGGAGCCGCCGGAAACAAAGAAAACCTTGTTCATGCCTTCGGGGAAATTCGCTGCCAGACGACTGGCGAGGTTTTCGGTGGCGTCATTTTCAAAATGCAGACGATAGGCAAACGTTGCACTGTCCATCTGTTTGCGCATGGCATCCAGCACATATTGATTGCCATGACCGAGGTTTGATGACATTGGGCCGGAAGAGCCGTCGATATATTTTTTGCCAGATTTATCCCAGATATAAATACCCTCAGCACGTTCAATGCGCGGGCGTGAGGATTGCGTATCATAAAACAGATGGGAGGGTGATGTTGGTTCAGTCATAATTTTTATTGTCAGGTTTTAATTTTATAGCCGGTTTTAAACACCCACCATACGCCAAACAGGCAAAGGCAGAGAAAAAGAAAAATCACGCTCAAGCTAATGCCAACGCTGACATCAGCAACCTCGTAAAAACTCCAGCGAAACCCGCTCACCAGATATAGCACGGGATTAAACAGGGTCACGGTCTGCCAGAAGGGGGGCAGCATGTTGATGGAATAAAAGCTGCCGCCAAGAAAGGTCAAGGGGGTGATTACCAATAGCGGCACCAGTTGCAGTTTTTCGAAATTATCGGCCCAGATGCCAATGAGGAAACCAAACAAACTGAAGGTTATGCCGGTTAAAACCAAAAACACTATCATCCACATTGGGTGCGCAATTTCAAAGGATACAAAAAGACGCGCGGTTGTCAGAATGACCACTCCGAGCAGGATGGATTTTGTTGCCGCCGCTCCCACATAGCCCAGCACAATTTCAAAAAACGAAAGTGGTGCTGACAGCACTTCATAGATTGCCCCAGTGAATTTGGGAAAGAAGATACCAAAAGCTGCATTGGTGACACTTTGTGTCAGCAGCATCAACATGATCAGCCCGGGCACAATGAACGCAGCATAGGCAATGCCGTCAATACTCTGGATGCGCGAGCCGATGGCGGCGCCAAAAACAATAAAATAAAGCGATGTTGATAGAATGGGGGAAAATACGCTTTGAAAAAGCGTGCGCCACATCCGCAACATTTCAAACTGATAGATGACCTTTATGGCTTGAAAATTCATGACTGATTATTGCCTACCAGCGTAACGAAAATATCTTCCAGAGAGCTCTGCTTGGTGTCGAGGTCGCGAAACCGGATACCTTTTTCACTCAATCGGCTCAATAAAGCGGTAATACCGGTGCGATCCATGTGAATGTCATAGGTGTAGATCAATTGCATGCCATCGGCTGAAGCTTCCAGATTGGGAATGTCAAAATCTGCTGGCAGACTTTCCAGTTTTTTGTGTAATTCCAATATCAGCTGCTTTTTGCCGAGTTTGCGCATCAATTCCGATGTTTCTTCTATTACAATAATTTCACCATGATTGATAATCCCGACCCTGTCGGCAATTTCTTCGGCTTCTTCGATGTAATGGGTGGTCAAAATTATAGTGACGCCGTCAGTTTGCAACTGCCGGATCAGTGTCCACATGTCTTTTCGCAACTCCACATCGACACCGGCTGTGGGTTCGTCAAGAAAGAGAATTTTCGGCTCATGCGCCAGCGCCTTGCCGATCAGCACCCGTCGTTTCATGCCGCCGGACAATTCATTGATGGGACTGTCTTTCTTGTCCCACAACGACAGCGCGCGCAGAATTTTTTCGATATATTGCGGGCTGGGTTTTTTGCCAAATAGGCCGCGTGAGTAGACCATGGTGGTAAAGACCGAAGCAAATACCTCCGTGGTCAGTTCCTGCGGCACCAGGCCGATCATTGCCCGGGTTTTGCGAAAGTCCTTGATAATGTCATGACCATCAACACGCACTGTGCCTGATGTCGGATTGACGAGGCCGCAGATAATGCTGATTAACGTGGTCTTACCCGCACCATTGGGGCCGAGCAATGCCAGTATCTCACCCTTGCGAATGTCGAGATTGACGTTTTTTAGTGCGACAAATCCCGAGGCATAGGTTTTTGACAAATCAGAGATGGAAATAAGCGATTGCATTGCCGGATGTGCCTTAAGGTGTCGAGGTGAACAATCATCAGCCGCTGTTACGCAGGCCCGCAGAAATACCGTTTATTGTCAGTTGTATGCCGGTCAGAATCTTGGCATTTGCCGGGTTGGTGCGGTAGTGCTTCATCAGATTGACCTGCAAGTGGTTGAGGGGGTCGAGATAGGGGAAACGATTGCGGATTGAGCGCTCCAGCAGGGCATTGTTTTCGAGCAGGGTTTTTTGCTGCATAATGTTCAACAAAGTTGTGATGGTCAACCGGCGCTCCTGAGCTATGCGCCTGAATATTTTCTTGCGCAAGGCTTCGTCTTCAACCAGTGCTGCATAGCGCGAGGCAATGGCGATGCTGCTTTTGGCCAGCACCATGTCCATGTTGGAGAGTTGGGTGCGGAAAAATGGCCAGCGCTGATACAGCTCCTGCAAAAACGGCAGGCCTTTATCAGGGTGATCCTCCAGCCACTTTTCTATGGCTGAGCCAAAGCCGTACCAGCCCGGTAGCATCAAGCGGCACTGGGCCCAGCTGAATACCCAGGGAATGGCGCGCAGGTCTTCAATCCGCCGAGTTTTTTTGCGCGAAGCCGGGCGCGAGCCGATGTTCAAGGTGGCGATTTCATTAATAACAGTGGAGCCCCAGAAATAATCTTCAAACCCGTCTGTTTCATAGACCAGTGAGCGATAGGCTTTATACGCGTGGGCGGAAATTTCTTCCATGGATTCGAGATATTCATCAGGCGGTGTTTGCTCGCCGGATTTGAATAATGTTGCTTCCAGTGTGGCTGACGCTAAAATTTCCAGATTACGCCTGCCGACGGCCGGGTTGGAATATTTACTCGATATAATCTCGCCCTGTTCGGTCACGCGTATCTGACCGTTAACGGCACCGACAGGCTGGGCCATGATGGCGTCATAGCTGGGGCCGCCACCGCGACCGACACTGCCGCCGCGACCATGAAACAGGCGTAGCCTGACTTGATGGCGCTGCATCACTTCTATCAGGCCGATTTCAGCCTTGTACAATTCCCAGCCTGAAGTAACGAAACCACCGTCCTTGTTGCTGTCGGAATATCCCAGCATGACTTCCTGGGTGGTGTGGCAACTGTCGATTAGTTTTCGATACTCGGGAATGGATAGCAACCGGTCCATGATCTGTGTGCATATGCGCAAATCAGGGATGGTTTCAAACAACGGGACAATATGAATATGGCTGGTGCCTTCAGGTGTCACAATGCCGGCTTGCTTAAGAAGTACGCAAATTTCCAGCAGGTCGGAAACCGATTGGGTGTTGGAGACAATGCAGGTGGTAATTGCCCGATGACCATAGAGCTTGTGAATGCGCGCTGCCGTCGTCAGAATATCAAGCTCGCTCATGGTCTCAGCACTGTAGGTCCAGAAGGGCCGGACCAGCGGGCGGGCGGTTTTGAGTTCTTTCACCAGCAGTGTTATTCTGTCTTCTTCATTGAGGGCTGCGTAGTCTGTTCCCGGTTTTACTGCTTCGAACAATTCAGCAATGCAGGCCTCATGAGTGTCCGAGCCCTGACGCAGATCGAGGCTGGCCAGATGAAAGCCAAAACAGTCCACTGCACGGCGTAATTGGCGCAGACGTCCATCGGCGAGAATGGATGAGCCGTTTTCACGTAAGCTATGATGAATAATGTCAAGATCGGCTCTGAACTGTTCAGGAGTTTCATAGGCGGTGCTCTCACCAACGGGCGCTCGCGATGACGTTACATCGTCAAGATTACGCAAGCTCGCCGCCATGCGGGAATAAATGCCGGAAATGGCCAGCCGGTAGGGTTCTTCCTTGCGGTGCGGGGAGGTGTCGGGAGAGAGTTTTGCCAGTTTGAGCAGAGCTTCAGACGCCTTGACAATGCGCGTGGACAGAGACAATTCGCCGCCTAGCTCATGGAGTTCATTGAGATAAAAGGCAAGCGCGCGTGCGCTTTGCTTTTTGACGGTTTTTTCCAAGGTTTCAGCGGTGACAAATGGGTTGCCATCGCGATCAGAACCAATCCAGCCACCGATGCGTAAGAAGGATGCAACTTCAACTGGCTCATCGTCGGGAAAGTCTTCATTCAACTTGTCTTCAAGGGACGCATAAAACCGGGGGAGTTCGGTCAGAAAAGTATAATCATAATAGGACAAGCCGTTGGATACTTCATCCATCACATCAAGCTTGGTCTGGCGCAGCAGATTTGTCTGCCACAAGGTCAGCACCGCGCGGGTAATATCCGCATCACTTTGATGGCGTTCTTCCGGTGTCCATTTGGAATGATCGCGCTTGGCCAGTATTTTGGAAATTTCCATTTCGCGCTTCATGATGCTTTTGCGTCGGACTTCAGTGGGGTGGGCGGTCAACACCGGGGAAATCAGGGCGGTGCTAAAAAACTCCTGCAATTGCGTCGCTGTAAATCCCTCTTTCCTGGCTTGCAGAAGCGCTTTTTCCATGGTGCCTGCGCGGGGTGCCGATCCAGCCATGGCGTGGGCGCGGGTGCGGCGGATACGGTGTTGGTCTTCGGCCAGATTTGCCAGATGGGAAAAATAGCTGAAGGCGCGCAGGATTTGCACAGTCTGTTCGGGACTGAGTGAATTGAGAATAGCTTCAAGTTCGCGCCGCGCCGGTTCTTCATCATCTTCGCGATGAAAGCGAATAGAAGTCTGACGAATGTTTTCAACAATAGCGAAAATTTCATCACCTTCCTGCTCGCGCACAGCATCGCCCAATATGCGGCCAAGCAGGCGAATATCATCGCGCAGGGGCATATCCTTGTCGCTATCGGCAAGCGTTGCTGTGGCGGTTTTTTGTGTTTCCGCTTTGGTCATAAATTACTTTCCTGAATTTACCCATCCCAACTATAGCGGCACAGGTCAAGAGTCGCCTAGGCGTTGTTGTCAAAATAAGCCCAAAATGACCGGTTGACCAAATCGCCGGTATGAAATACCTTAAATTTGATCAAATGATCAAAAAATACACACAACTGGGGAAATTACTCAGAATTGGGCTGGTACTATAGGGAAAACTAGCTGTACAGTCCGTTGCAGAGAAATGCAGGGATTATTTTTGTGTCCGGATGCAGAATTATCCGAATGACACCTCGTAACTATTCAAATTATGACGAAGAAGCAAATCCAGGAGGGAATCACATGACAAATAGAATTTCACGCCGGACCGCCACCACATTAATTGGTGCAGGTCTGGGTTCAATGTTGCTGGGCTCAAATGCTTGGGGTGCCGAGAAGATTAAAGTTGCCGGAATTTACACCCAGCCGATTCAGCAAAAATGGGATGCACGCCTGCATCAGGCGCTGGTCAAGGCGCGTGATGCAGGTGATATTGAATATGTATTTTCAGAAAAAGTCGCCAACACCGATTATATCAGAGTGCTGCGCGAATACGCTGAAAGTGGCGTTAAACTGATTGTTGGTGAGGCCTTTGGCATCTCAAAGGAAGCCAGAAAAGTGGCCGATGAGTATAAGAATGTCGCCTTCCTCATGGGCGATCCCTTCAAGCCGCATGGCTCCAACTTTTCAGTTTTCGACAACTTCATTCACGAGCCCTGTTATCTTATGGGTATTCTTGCCGGTTCGATGACCAAAACCAAAAAAATCGGCATGGTTGGCGGCTATCCCATCGGCGAAGTCAACCGCCTGTTTAACGCATTTATCAATGGTGCGCGTTCGGTCGACCCGTCGATCCAGTATAAAGTCAACTTTATCGGCTCGTGGTATGATCCGCCAAAAGCCAAGGAAGCAGCGTTTGCCCAGATCGAAACCGGGGTGGACATGATGTATGCTGAGCGTGCCGGTGTGGTTGATGCTGCTCGTGACAAGGGTATTTTGGCCTTTGGCAACGTCAATGACATGAACAAGGAAGAAAACGGCAAAGATGTGGTTGTCGCCTCGGCCTTGTGGCACATGGAAAGTGCTATCAACAACGCTATTTCTCAAGTCAAGGCTGGAAAATTCCAGGCTGCAGATTATAAAGAATGGACCATGATGCAAAAGGGCGGTGCCAGCCTGTCTCCTTATTATGAGTTTGAAGACCGCATTCCAGCCGAAGCCAAAGCCAAGGTAGCGGCACTGCAGGCGGATATTCTGTCAGGGAAATATGTTGTCGAAATTAATGATAACGAACCCAAATCATCCTATTAATTATTAGATGGTGCAGGTCTTGACCTGCACCATCGCATCACCTGATGTCGATACTTGAAATAAAGAATATTACCAAGAGCTTTGGCTCTCTGGTTGCCAACGATAACATTTCGCTGTCGCTGGATGCTGGTGAAATACTGGCATTGCTGGGTGAAAACGGTGCCGGCAAAACCACATTAATGAACATCCTGTTCGGCCATTATACCGCTGACAAGGGGTCGATTTCGATTGACGGTGAATTGTTGCCACCGGGGTCGACCGAGGCTGCCATCAAGGCCGGTGTCGGCATGGTGCATCAACATTTTACCCTGGCCGATAATCTCAGCGTTCTCGACAATATAATTTTAGGTACGGAAAATCTTTTTGCCTGGCGTCAGGACCTGTCGGGCGCGCGGGCCAAACTTGAAAAAATGGCAGAGGAATTTGGTCTTGCCGTCAAGCCGGACATTCTGGTTGGTGAGCTTTCGGTGGGTGAGCGTCAGCGCGTTGAAATTCTCAAGGTTCTATACCGCGATGCCCGCGTTCTCATCCTCGATGAACCTACCGCTGTTTTAACCCCGCAGGAAACTGAAGGCTTGTTTGCCACGCTCAAAAAACTGACCGACAAAGGTTTGGGCGTCATTTTTATCTCGCATAAACTCAATGAAATTCTGGCGATCAGCAACCGGGTGGCAGTGCTGCGGCGCGGGGCAATTACCGGTATCGTTAAAACCGTGGATGCCGATAGGGCTATGCTGGCTGAAATGATGGTTGGGCATAAAGTCACACGGCCCAGACTGGAAGCAGCTGCCGCAGGGGCGGTGGTGTTGCAGCTTTCCGGGGTGAGTGTTTCAGGAAATACACCAACGCCATTGTTGAACAATATTGACCTTGAAGTTTGCGCCCATGAAATTGTCGGCGTTGCCGGAGTGGCTGGCAATGGCCAATCAGCTCTGGCTTCGCTGCTGTCAGGATTAACCCGGCCGGCATCAGGAACGGTGGAATTGCATGGCGAGGCCTTGGGCGAGGTTACCCCCAATCTCATGGTCTCATTGGGCGTTGGACGTATACCTGAAGATCGCCATGCATCAGGCGTAGTCGGTGAAATGGCGGTGTGGGAAAACCTGATTAGCGAGACCTTGAAATCGTCTGAAATATCCCATGGCCGCTTTTGGATCAAAAAGCCTGATGCTCTAAAACGGACTGAACAGCTGATCGAACAATATGATGTCAGGTGCGAGGGACCGTTGCAGCAGACCAAGCTTTTGTCCGGCGGCAATATGCAAAAACTTATATTAGCGCGCGCTTTGTCCTCTGACCCTTCTTTTATTCTGGCCAACCAGCCGGTGCGTGGGCTCGATGAGGGTGCCATAGCTTATGTGCAAACCCAGCTTTTGGCGGCGCGTCAGCGCGGGGCTGGAATTTTGCTGATTTCAGAAGATCTCGATGAACTGATGTCTTTATGTGACAAACTTGTGGTGATGTATCATGGCGAACTCAGTGCGCCGTTTGTGCCCAAGCAAAAAACTGTACAGGAAATTGGCCTGATGATGGCCGGACACAGGCCTGAGACTGGTCAGGAGGCGGCCTATGCAAATTGAACCGCGGGCAAATGTGTCGGTTTTGCGCGCCGGACTGGCGCCAATTATCGCTGTGCTGGCAGCGTTGGTTCTGTGCTCTGTGTTGATCGTGTGGGCCGGCGCGCCGGTTTTGGAATCCTACTTTCTATTGTTCAAGGGAGCGTTAGGATCGCGCTTTGCCTTGACTGAAACCATCACCCGCTCAATCCCGCTGATGTTCACCGGCCTGGCTGCAGCAATTGCCTTTCGTGCCAAGTTTTACAATATCGGTGCCGAAGGCCAGCTTTATTGCGGCGCTCTGGCGGCAACCTATTTTGGCACCGGACTGGTGGTGTTACCGGCGTTGTTGATGGTGCCGTTTTTGATGATCGTGGGCGCACTGGCCGGTGGTCTTATTTTGATAATCCCGGTTCTGCTCAAAACCCACATGAAGGTGGATGAGGTCGTAACAACGCTTTTGCTGAACTTTATTATTCTGCTGCTGGTGAGCTTTCTCATTGAAGGCCCGTGGAAAGACCCGATGGCGATGGGCTGGCCTCAGGCAGCCTCAATCATAGACGAAGGCGTGTTGCCATTATTGATGTCTAAAGGCAGGCTGCATGCGGGGCTGTTGTTTGCGCTGGCAGCGGCATTCCTAGTCTGGGTGATGATGAGGTTTACGGTCTGGGGCTATGAAATCAAGGCCGTTGGTCTCAATGCCAAAGCGGCTGAATTTGCCGGTATTCGTATCAACTCGACCATTATCCGCACTGCCATGATTTCGGGCGGACTTGCCGGACTTGCCGGTGTCAGTGAAGTTGCCGGTCTTAAGGGTTATCTCACATTAGATATCTCTCCCGGCTTTGGCTACACCGGCATTGCTGTTGCCATGCTGGCGCAGTTGCATCCTCTGGCGGTCATTCCAGCGGCCCTGTTCCTGTCGGCAGTCTATGTGGGGGCTGACGCCATGAGCCGTGCTGTCGCCATTCCCACCTACATTGCCGATGTTCTGGTCGGTGTTTCGGTTCTTTGTGTTCTGATCTCGGTGATGTTGACCAAGTTCAAAATCAGGTGGCGATGATGGATCTGATTGAAATTTTTCTGACAACGGGTTTTTGGGCGGCCACCATTCGCATTGTATCGCCGCTGATATTTGCCACCCTGGGCGAACTGATCTGCGAACGCGCCGGTGTGCTCAATCTGGGCATTGAAGGCATCATGACCATCGGTGCCATGGCGGGCTGGATGTGGGTCTATCAGGGCGGGGACTTGTGGACCGGGGTTATGTTTGCAGCTCTGGTGGGTGGCACTTTCGGTCTGGTGCATTCGATTTTCACGGTCTATCTGGGGCTGTCGCAGCATGTGACCGGCATCGGGGTGACAATGTTTGCATCATCCTTGAGCTATTTTATCTATCGCATGATGTTGCCTGATGCGACCACGCCACCCAAAATCATCCCGTTCCAGACTTACCCTATTCCCGGCCTGTCAGAATTGCCCATTGTCGGCGAGGCTGTGTTCACCCAGACACCGATGACCTATCTGGCGCTGCTGTGCGTGCCTATCGTCTGGTATATGCTCTATCGCACGCCGGTTGGTCTGGCGGTGCGCATGGCCGGTGAAAATCCGGTGGCGGTTGAAGCGCAAGGTATTGACGTGCTTGCCATCCGTACCGGTGCGGTGGTTGTCGGTTCAGGCCTGATGGCGGTTGGCGGGGCTTTTATTACCATGTCAGCTTTTGATGCGTTTTTCTTTGGTATGATCAATGGCCGTGGCTGGATTGCTATTGCTCTGGTGGTGTTTGCCTCATGGCGACCGGGTAAAGCCTTGCTCGGTGCCGTGCTGTTTGCCGGGCTGGAAGCCTTTCAAGTCCGCGCCCAACAGGTTGCCGGTGCCTCAATTCTACCCTATCAGTTTTACCTGATGCTGCCTTATCTCCTGTCCATCGTCGCCATGGTCATCATGGCCAGACGCGCACGCTACCCCAAAGCCCTGCTGGTACCATACCGGCGCGGTGAGCGGGTTTAGGGATATTTTGATTAAACCGGATTGAAATAGTTAAAAACGAAAGGCCGTAAATGCTCAACGACACTGACGCTAAATTTTTAAAACTTGCCTATGAAGAGGCCAAAGCTGGATATGAGGAAGGCGGGTGTCCGATTGGTGCGGCATTGGCATCGGGAGACACGCTGATCGCCTCAGGCCGCAACCAGAGGGTGCAGCAGGGTGACCCGATTGCGCACGGCGAAATGGATTGCCTGCGCAAAGCCGGGCGGCAAAGAAGCTACAAGGGAATGACGCTCTATACCAGCTTGAGCCCGTGCATGATGTGCTCAGGTACGATCATCCAGTTTGGTATTGAGCGCGTTGTTATTGGCGAAGATGTAAACTTTGAAGGCAATCCGCAATTTCTGCGTGATCGCGGTGTCGAAGTCATCATCGCCAATGATGCCGATTGTATCGCTCTCATGAAAAAGTTTATTGAGGAAAAACCCGAGCTGTGGCTCGAAGATATTGCCGAGGATTAAGTTGCATTGGGGATAACTTGAAGAGCTATCGAAAGCTGCAATTTTTTTCGTTTATGATGACCCCATAAAAACCAACAGGGTTAGTTCTCATGCATGAAAATCTCACTGTCGTAGACCATCCGCTCATTGCCCATAAGCTCACGTTGATGCGCGATAAAAATGCACCGTCTGCCGTGTTCAGGCAATTGCTGCGTGAAATTTCTTTGCTGCTTGGCTATGAAGTGTTGCGCGACCTGCCGTTGACGACAAAGTCGATTGAAACGCCGGTGGAGGCGATGGAGGCCCCCATCCTCATGGGTCGCAAACTGGCACTGGTTTCCATATTGCGCGCCGGCAACGGCCTGCTTGATGGCATGCTCGATCTGGTGCCGGGTGCACGCGTCGGCCATATCGGTCTTTATCGCGATGCCAAAACCTTGCAACCGGTGGAATATTTTCTAAAGCTGCCCGACCATATGTCAGAGCGCGCGGTGATTGCCGTTGATCCGATGCTGGCGACAGGAAACTCGGTTGCCTTCGCGATTAAACGCCTAAAAGAATCCGGTGCCAAAGACATCCGCCTGATGACCTTGCTGGCCGCTCCTGAAGGCATAGAAGCTGTAGCCAAAAGCCACCCGGACGTACGCATCTTCACAGCCTCCCTCGACAGCCACCTCAACGACCATGGGTATATTGTGCCGGGACTGGGCGACGCGGGCGATCGGATGTTCGGGACGAAGTAGGGGAACTCGACGGTAATTTTCCCTATAAATGTTAAGCTGTGTATAACTTTTTTGGATGTGTGTAATTCTATAACGTTATTGACGAACTCATTGAGTCTCGACACAACTGCGCAGCAGCAAGCAGCACATTTTTCTTTTTATGGAAAGGTGTGCCTTATGCAGAAAACTCCACCAAAGTTAGAAATCAGCTTCGGCCAATCATTCAAAGCCTCCGCCAATGGCAGGTTTGCGATTTGTGCCTTGCTCATGACTTTGGTGGTCGTTGTTTTTGGCTATCTTGGTGGAGCAACAAACGGTTGGTGGTAAAATAGTTTTAAGACACTCTCCTGCGTCATCCCAGTGCCTGTCACTGGGATCCATTCCTCAAAATTTTCGGCACCATCAATCTTTCAACTATACTTCCAACCAACTAATTCAACGCCCGCCAAACAAACTGAAAGTGAGTTTTCAACCGAGAGTTCAGCGGTATGGATCCCAGTGACAGGCACTGGGATGACGGTGAGGGAGAAAGCTGAGATCGAATGTCTTGCATACAATTCTTGACTATCTGAGTAAAATTTGATCAAATGGTCAAATTAATGTTTGGCGATGTAGGCGAGGGAGGTTGCTTGTGGCCAGTGATATTAAATCTTCTGAAATTGCAAGCGGGTGGCTGAAGGCTGAGGAGTATGCGGCGAATTTTTCCGATCTTCATGCGCCTTTGAGTACGCATGAAGCTTATGTGGAGGCGGATCGGTGCTATTTTTGTTATGATGCACCGTGTGTGACGGCATGTCCGACCGGCATTGATATTCCCAAATTTATCCGGCAAATCCAGACTGGGAATCCGCTTGGTTCGGCCAAGACCATATTCGAGCAGAATATTCTTGGCGGTATGTGTGCCCGCGTGTGCCCGACCGAGACCTTGTGCGAAGAGGTGTGTGTGCGCGAGGAAGCAGAGGGCAAACCGGTCAAGATCGGGCAGTTGCAGCGCTATGCCACCGATCATTATATGCGCGACCATGACCAGCCGTTTGCGCGTGCTGAACCGACTTCGAAGAAGGTGGCTGTGGTTGGGGCTGGACCGGCGGGACTCAGTTGCGCGCACCGGCTGGCGTCTTATGGCCATGAGGTGGTGATTTTTGAGGCCGCAGATAAGCCCGGCGGGTTAAGTGAATACGGTATTGCTGCTTACAAGACTGTCGATGATTTTGCCCAGTCCGAGGTCGGTTTTGTACTCTCTATCGGCGGGATTTCAATCGAGAAGGGCAAGAAGCTTGGGATCGACTTCAGTCTTGATGAAATTCGGGCTCGGTTTGATGCGGTGTTTTTGGGGCTGGGCATGGGCAGCGTCAATAATCTCGGATTGCCAGGCGAAAAATTATCCGGCGTGGTTGATGCCGTTGAATATATTTCCGATCTGCGCCAGGCGGATGATCTCTCAGCACTGCCTGTGGGCCGCAATGTTGTGGTCATCGGCGGTGGTATGACGGCGGTGGATGCAGCCGTGCAAAGCAGGCTGCTCGGCGCTGAAAATGTCACCATGGTCTATCGCCGTGGCAAGGACGCCATGAACGCCAGCGACTATGAACAGCAGCTGGCCCAGACCAGAGGCGTTAAAATCATCTTTTCCGCCCAACCGGTGCAGCTCATTGAAGGTGACGCGGGCAATATTGGTGCGGTGGAGTTCGAATATACATCGCAAGACAATGGTAAACTTGCCGGTACCGGCGAAACTTTCATGCTTGATGCGGACATGGTGTTCAAAGCCATCGGGCAGCATTTTGTTGGCGATGGAACCGACGCGATTGCACTCAAAGCAGGCCGGATTGAGGTCGATGAAAATCGCCGCAGCAATCTTGAAGATGTTTGGGCGGGGGGGGATTGTATCGCCGGTGGTGAGGATTTAACCGTTGCAGCGGTTGAAGATGGCAAGGTCGCCGCAGAAGCTATCAATCAGTATTTAAAGTCAGAAAGGGGTTAGGCACATGGTAGATATTCGCAGTGAATTTATCGGCATTAAATCACCCAACCCGTTCTGGCTGGCATCAGCGCCGCCGACGGACAAGGCTTATAATGTTGTGCGCGCCTTTAAAGCCGGGTGGGGCGGGGTGGTGTGGAAGACGCTTGGCGAAGATGGACCGCCGCTGGTCAATGTCAATGGTCCGCGCTATGGCGTTGTCCATGGGCCCGACAGAAGAGTGTTGGGTTTCAACAACATCGAGCTGATAACCGACAGGCCGCTTGAGGTAAATTTACGCGAAATTAAACAGGTCAAGCGTGACTGGCCCGATCGTGCTCTGGTGGTGTCATTAATGGTGCCGTGCGAAGAACAGGCGTGGATTGATATTCTGGCCCGGGTTGAAGAAACTGAAGCCGATGGCATTGAGCTTAATTTTGGCTGTCCGCACGGGATGTCCGAGCGCGGCATGGGCTCAGCCGTGGGCCAGGTGCCGGAATATATCGAAATGGTGACGCGCTGGTGCAAGATGCATACGCGCATGCCGGTGATCGTCAAACTGACACCCAATATCACCGATATCCGGTTTCCGGCACTTGCTGCGGTTAACGGCAATGCTGATGCGGTATCTCTCATCAATACCATCAACTCGATTACCAGCGTTGATCTAGATTTAATGACACCGGAGCCGACCATTGATGGCAAGGGCTCGCACGGTGGTTTTTGTGGCCCGGCGGTTAAGCCCATCGCTTTGAATATGGTGGCGGAAATTGCCCGTAATCCTGAGACAAGTGCCATTCCTATCTCCGGCATCGGTGGTATTACCACCTGGCGTGATGCAGCTGAATTCATGGCTTTGGGGGCGGGTAATGTGCAGGTCTGTACCGCGGCGATGACCTATGGTTTCAAGGTTGTAGAAGATATGATTGACGGGCTTAAGGACTGGATGGAGCAATCCGGTTATGACCGGCTCGATGACTTTATCGGTCGCGCGGTGCCCAATGTTTCAGACTGGCAGTATCTTAACCTGAACTACATCACCAAGGCCAAAATCGATCAGGATCTGTGCATTAAGTGCGGTCGTTGTTTCATCGCTTGCGAAGATACCTCGCATCAGGCGATTACCGAGACAAAAGGCGGAGAGCGTCATTTTGAAGTGCTTGACGAAGAATGTGTCGGCTGCAACCTGTGTGTGACGGTGTGTCCGGTCGAAAACTGCCTGACCATGGAACAGATGACTTCGGGTGTTGATCCGCGCACCGATGAGGCCATCAATCCAGAATACGCCAACTGGACCACGCACCCCAATAACCCGGCGCGGATCGAGAGTTAATTTGTCTTCAGGCCATTTACAAGTATGGAGGTGATTGTTGATTGTGCATCGTCGAAGCATTTGTCCTTGCTGTGTGAATTGCCCAAAACGGCTGTGACCTGAATGTCGAAATCGGCATAATGCTGGGTGATCGCCCAGATCATGAAAATTAGATGATAAGGATCAACGGCGATTATTTTCCCCTCATCTATCCAGCGCTGAATGATCGAGGTTTTTTCATCGACCAGGGATTTTAAATCACCTTCCAGTACGGATTTGACCATCGGTGCGCCGTGCAAAATCTCGTTGGCAAAAAGGCGTGAGGCTTGCGGATTTTGCCGTGATATTTCCAGCTTGGTGAGTGCGTATTTCAATATCTCGTCAACCGGATCACCGGTTGGGTCCAACTCGACCAAAGGCTGCAACCACTGGTCCAGCGTTTGCTGCATCAGGGTAACGTAAATATCCTGCTTGCCGCGAAAATAATACAGTACATTGGGCTTGGAAAGATCAGCATGCTGGGCAATCTGGTCAAGGGTGGCGCCGCGAAAGCCAAACTGGGAAAAAATGGCCAGTGCGGCGTCCAGAATTCGCTGCTGGTTAATCGCCTGAATACGCGTTTTTTTCTTCGACGTTTCAGCGCGTTTCATCATAAAAATCCACGAGAGTTATGTATTGACCGGGTGGTTGGGTGACTATAGTTTAAAATCTTATCAAATGATCAAATTTTTGTCGCTGAGGCCAACCCTAACTTTCTTTAATCGTATTTGACAGGAGATTTTCATGAACAGCGCCAGCAATCTTCGTACCAATGGTGAGCGCCTGTGGCAGTCGCTAATGGAAATGGCAAAGATAGGCCCAGGTATCGCAGGGGGCAACAATCGCCAGACCTTGACGGATGAAGATGGGCAAGGTCGCGCCCTGTTCCAGAAGTGGTGTGAAGCCGAAGGTCTTGCCATGGGACTGGACACTATGGGCAACATGTTTGCCCGGCGTGAAGGCACGGATCCAGAAGCCTTGCCGGTGATGGTCGGCAGTCACCTGGATACCCAGCCCACCGGTGGTAAATATGATGGTGTGCTTGGTGTGTTGGGGGGACTGGAAATCATCCGTACCCTCAATGAACTCAACATCAAAACAAAACATCCCATCGTCGTTGTTAACTGGACCAATGAAGAAGGTACCCGCTTTGCCCCGGCAATGCTGGCGTCGGGTGTTTTTGCCGGTGTGCACACGCAAGACTGGGCCTATGCTCAGGAAGATTCGCAAGGCAAAAAATTCGGCGATGAGCTTGAACGCATTGGCTACAAGGGCGATGAACCGGTAGGGACACGCAAGATGCATGCGTTTTTTGAATTGCACATTGAGCAAGGCCCAATTCTGGAAGCCGAAGGCAAAGACATCGGCGTCGTTACCCACGGTCAGGGCTTGTCGTGGGTGCAGTTTACGCTCACCGGCAAGGACAGCCATACCGGGTCAACCCCCATGCCTATGCGCAAAAACGCAGGTCTTGGCATGGCGCGCATTCTGGAACTGGTCGATGAAATTGCATGGTCCCATGCGCCCAATGCTGTGGGGGCTGCCGGTCACATCGATGTCTTCCCCAATTCGCGCAACGTTATTCCCGGCAAGGTCGTGTTCACGGTCGATTTCCGTTCGCCTGACATAGCCGTGATTGAAGACATGGAAGCCAAATTGGCCAAGGGTGCCAAAACCATCTGTGATCTTATGGGATTGGGATTGGAGATGGAAAAAGTTGGTGGCTTTGATCCGGTCGAGTTTGACGAAACCTGTGTGTCCGCTGTACGCAATGCGGCTGAAAGCCTGGGATATTCCCACCAAAACCTGATTTCAGGTGCCGGCCACGACGCCTGCTGGGTAAACCGCTCAGCCCCCACCGCCATGGTCATGTGCCCGTGTGTTGATGGCTTGAGCCACAATGAGGCTGAGGAGATTTCGAAGGAATGGGCAGCTGCGGGGACAGACGTATTGTTTCACGCGGTGGTGACGACGGCGGAGATTGTGGAGTGAGGGGGCAAGTCTTTTTGTTATGGAGAAATCGGGGACGGTTTACATACTTGCGTCCAAGAAAAACGGTACGCTTTATGTTGGTGTAACCTCAGATTTTCCGAGACGGGTAGAAGAACATCGAAACGGCACCGGTTCTGAATTTACGACAGAGTACGGTGTTAAACGCCTTGTCTGGTTTGAAAGACACGCATTGATCGTACAAGCAATATCCAGGGAGAAAACAATTAAAGGGTGGTCACGGCAGTGGAAGATAAACGCAATTGAGAAAAACAATCCGCAGTGGAATGATTTGAGATGGCAACTGGTTTGATGAATTTTTCGTGTGGAGAGCTTTGAGGAATGGATCCCAGTGACAAACACTGGGATGACGATAGTTACTGTATCTATCCCCTCGTCATCCCAGTGTTTGTCACTGGGATCCATTCCGCGGAACGGGCGAATGAAGGTAATTTAACGGGAGAACTCTATGTCTAAAGTTATTAAAGGCGGCACTATTGTTACGGCTGATCGCACTTATATTGCAGATGTATTGATTGAGGGCGGCAGGATTTCGGAGATTGGTTCCAATCTCTCTGGTGACGAGGTGCTGGACGCCACCGGATGTTTCATCCTGCCCGGTGGTATTGACCCCCATACACATCTGGAAATGCCGTTCATGGGGACGTATTCGTCGGATGATTTTGAAAGTGGTACGCGCGCCGCCCTTTCCGGCGGCACCACCACCGTGGTTGATTTTTGCCTGCCGTCGCCGCAGCAATCGTTGCTTGAAGCCCGCCAGATGTGGGATAACAAGACGTCGAAAGCGTCTTGCGATTATTCCTTCCACATGGCGATTACATGGTGGAGCCAGCAGGTGTTTGACGAGATGGAAACCGTGGTCGACAGCGGTATTAACACGTTTAAACATTTCATGGCCTACAAGGGTGCGTTGATGGTGGATGATGATGAGATGTATTCATCGTTTCAGCGCTGTGCAGCCTTGGGGGCAATGCCGCTGGTGCATGCCGAAAACGGTGATGTGGTGGCGCAGTTGCAGGAAAAGCTGATGGCTGAGGGTAATAACGGGCCTGAAGGTCATGCCTATTCGCGCCCGCCTGCGGTTGAAGGCGAGGCCACCAACCGCGCTATTATGATTGCGGATACTGCCGGTGTGCCGCTTTATGTTGTGCATGTATCCTGCGAACAATCCCATGAAGCCATTCGTCGGGCGCGCCAGAACGGCATGCGGGTCTATGGCGAGCCGCTGGTGCAGCACCTGACGCTGGATGAAAGCGAATACTTTAATAAAGACTGGGATCATTCGGCCCGTCGCGTGATGTCGCCGCCGTTCCGCAACAAGATGCATCAGGACAGTCTGTGGGCGGGCCTTCAGGCCGGCAGTCTGCAGGTGGTGGCAACGGATCATTGTGCCTTTACCACGGAGCAGAAACGCTCCGGCCTGGGTGATTTTACCAAAATCCCCAATGGTACTGGTGGACTGGAAGACCGCATGCCAGTGTTGTGGACGCGTGGGGTTAACACCGGTCGCCTGACCATGCAGGAGTTTGTTGCCGTTACCTCCACCAATATTGCCAAAATCCTCAATATGTATCCCAAAAAGGGTGCTGTTCTGGTGGGGTCGGATGCTGATATTGTGGTGTGGGATCCGGCGCGTACCAAGGTGATTGCCGCAGATAAACAGCAATCAGCCATCGATTATAATGTGTTTGAAGGCATCGAAGTTGTCGGATTGCCACGCTTTACGCTGACCCGCGGGCATGTGGCGATCAGCGAAGATGAGATCAACACGCAACAGGGCCATGGTGAGTTTGTTGCGCGTGAGGCTTATCCTGCCGTCAACAAGTCGCTGTCGAAGTGGAAGGAAATCAGCTCACCACGCAAAGTTATTCGCGATCCTGCCAATATGCCGGCAGGCGTATAGGCGGTGGATGATACTTCTGTCATTGATATCAATGACCTGTCTTTAACATTTAAGACAGGTGATGGCGATGTTCATGCTCTGTCGAACATTGATCTTGATGTTAAGCCGGGCGAGTTTGTCTCGCTGATCGGCCCTTCGGGGTGTGGTAAAACCACGTTATTGCGCACAATTGCCGATCTTGAACAGCCAACGGCGGGCGATATTTCTGTCAATGGCATGAGCCCGCATGCGGCGCGCATGAGCCGTGCATACGGGTACGTATTTCAGGCGGCGGCACTTTATCCGTGGCGCACGATTGCGCGCAATGTCAGTTTGCCACTGGAGATTATGGGGCTGGATGCGGCAACGCGGCAAAAGCGCGTGGCGGAAAATCTCCAGCTTGTTAATCTCGAAGGTTTCGAGAAGAAGTTTCCGTGGCAGTTATCCGGTGGTATGCAGCAGCGGGCATCTATTGCGCGAGCGTTGGCGGTTGAGCCGGATTTGCTGTTGATGGATGAGCCTTTTGGGGCGCTGGATGAGATTGTTCGTGACCATCTCAACGAGCAATTGCTGAAACTGTGGGCCAAGACCAACAAGACCATTATCTTTGTTACCCATTCCATTCCTGAAGCAGTCTATCTGTCGAGCAAAATTGTAGTGATGTCGCCGCGGCCGGGGCGCATTCACGAAATTATCGACAGCTCATTGCCAAGGGACCGCACTCTGGATATTCGCGAAACCACAGAATTTCACGAGATTGCGCACCGGGTACGCGAAGGTTTGCGCCAAGGGCATTCTTATGAAGATTAAAGCAGTGGCCAGCAAAATCGGTCCGGTGGTGATCGTGGTCGCTGCTATTGTAGCGCTGTGGTATGTGGGCGCTGTCATTATGAATACACCGTGGCAGAAGGACATGTATCAAAGAGCCAAGGTGGAATGGACCACGAGCCAATTAATTCGCGATACGCTGGCGCAAAAGCGTCCGGTTTTGCCAGCGCCGCATCAGGTTTTGGAAGAAATCTACAAGACCACGGTGTTGAAGAAAATCACCTCCAAGCGCTCGCTGATTTATCATGCCTGGGTGACGCTTTCCTCGACCATGCTGGGATTCATCATCGGCACCATACTGGGTATTGTGCTGGCGATCGGCATCGTTCACAACCGGGCTTTGGATAAAAGCCTGATGCCGTGGGTGGTTTCGTCACAAACCATCCCCATTTTAGCCATAGCGCCGATGATTATCGTTGTACTCAACGCGGTAGGTATTCAGGGCCTGTTGCCCAAGGCGTTTATCTCCACTTACCTGAGCTTCTTTCCGGTGACTGTGGGTATGGTCAAGGGGTTGCGCTCACCTGAACTCAGTCATCTTGATCTCATGCGCACGTATTCTGCCAGCCAGTGGCAGGTGTTGTGGAAATTGCGCTGGCCATCGTCCGTGCCGTATTTGTTTACATCGATGAAAATCGCCATTGCCGCAGCATTAGTAGGAGCAATTGTTGGCGAGTTGCCAACCGGTGCGGTGGAAGGTCTGGGCGCGCGTCTGCTGGCGGGATCATATTATGGCCAGACCATTCAGATATGGTCGGCACTGTTTATGGCCGCCTTCATGGCCGGGTCGCTGGTGGCGCTAGTGGGCTTTGCCAACACATATGTGCTCAAACGTATGGGTATGGCCACATGAGCAAATTCCAGAAAATACTATCCAATCTGGGTCTTGCCGGTGTTTTCCTGGCGATTCTTTTTCCCGGTAACGATATGTTTTTGCAACGCGGGTCGGTTGACTGGATGGTGCTGGTTTCGGGGGTTATTCTAATGATGGTGGGCTTTGCCATTGTGAAATCTCCGGCGGGTAAATTCCTGACACTGTGGCTTCCCGGCATTGTTTCGTTTTATGCGGTCACGATTATTTTGGCTGAACTGGATAAATCGACTGATTTCAGATCCGGCTTCTGGTTATTGTTACTGGGGGCGTGGTTGCTGGGCTGGCTATTTGTCGAACGGCTTTCAGCTATTGCTGATACGCCGGACATCGTCAGTCTTGTTCGCAATATTGCCATACCGGTTATTTTTGGCCTGTGGTTGCTATTGGGCTGGGAAGTGGTGGTGCGCGGGTTTGACGTTCCGCAAGTTTTACTGCCGCCACCGAGCATGATTGCTGCGCGCTTTGCTGCCTCCACCTCCATCCTGTGGGCAGATTTTAAGCAGACGTTTTTGCAAGCGGTCCTTATCGGTTATTTTCTCGGTTGTGGTAGTGGCTTTTTGATTGCCATCGTCATAGACAGATCACCGTTTTTGCGCCGGGGGTTATTGCCTATCGGTAATCTGGTGTCGGCTTTGCCAATTATCGGGGTTGCTCCGATTATGGTGATGTGGTTCGGTTTTGACTGGCAATCGAAAGCTGCCGTTGTTGTGGTCATGACGTTTTTTCCCATGCTGGTGAATACATTGGCCGGACTGTCAGCTGCCAGTAACATGCAGCTGGATTTGATGAAAACCTATGGCGCAAACTACCGGCAAACATTGTTTAAGCTGCGCCTGCCCGAAGCTTTGCCGTTTATCTTTAATGCCTTGAAAATTAATTCAACTCTGGCCCTGATCGGTGCTATTGTGGCGGAGTTTTTTGGCACGCCGATTGTGGGAATGGGGTTTCGCATATCCACCGAGGTTGGCCGCATGAATGTGGATATGGTATGGGCGGAAATTGCCGTTGCAGCCGTTGCCGGTTCTGCGTTTTATGGCGTTATCGCGCTGATTGAGAGGAGACTCACTTTCTGGCATCCGTCCTTGCGGGCGTAAGCGGAAGTTGAGTTAACATAGGGAGTTTTAAAACATGAAGAAAATTTTTGCAGCCGCCGCAGCTTTGGCAATCGGGCTGAGCAGTTCGCTGGCAATCGCCCAGGAGAAAGTCACCCTGCAATTGAAGTGGGTAACGCAAGCCCAGTTTGCCGGGTACTATGTGGCCAAGGACAAGGGGTTTTATAAAGACGCTGGCCTTGATGTCACCATCAAACCCGGTGGTCCTGACGTGGCGCCACCTCAGGTGATTGCCGGTGGTGGTGCAGACGTGGTGATTGACTGGATGCCCTCAGCGCTGGCCAGTCGCGAAAAAGGTGTGGCGCTGGTCAATATTGCGCAGCCGTTTAAACGTTCAGGCATGATGCTGACCTGCCGCAAGGATTCCGGCATCAAATCTCCCGCAGACTTCAAGGGCAAAACTCTGGGCGTGTGGTTTTTCGGTAATGAATATCCGTTCCTGTCGTGGATGTCGAAGCTCGGCATTACCACAAATGGCGGCGCTGATGGTGTGACCGTGCTCAAGCAGGGCTTTAATGTTGATCCAATCCTGCAAAAACAGGCGGATTGCGTTTCCACTATGACGTATAATGAATACTGGCAGATTATTGATGCCGGTCTCACGCCTGATGATCTGGTGGTGTTCAAATACGAAGACCAGGGCGTTTCCACCATGGAAGACGGGCTTTACGTGCTGGAGAAAAATCTTAAAGATGCAGCCTTTGTCGATCGCATGGCGCGGTTCGTTAAAGCCTCAATGAAAGGCTGGGCGTGGGCGCGGGATAATTCTGATGCCGCTGCCGACATCGTTCTGGAAAATGATGCAACCGGTGCGCAAACAGAAAAACACCAGCGCCGGATGATGAAGGAAATCAATAAATTGACAGCTGGCTCTAATGGCAAGCTTGATCCAGCTGATTTCGACCGCACAGTGGCGACGCTCCTGTCGGGTGGTTCCGCTCCTGTTATTAGTAAAAAACCGGTTGGTGCCTGGACTCATGCGATTATTGATAAATCCATGTAAGTCACTGCAATTAAACATAAAAATAGAGGCGATCCTTTAGGGTCGCCTTTTTTTTGAGCGCTTTGGATGCATTGTTCACAAAAACGTGATCCTGACAGGGAACCTTTTCGCGTTCTGTGCGTTTAATAATTTAAGAGACAAAATCAGGAAAGTCTGCATGGTCCGACTCTGGCAGAAAGACAACTCGACACGCGATGAGTTTGATCAACTCCTGCGTCCGCATGTGGAATTGCTTTATCGAACGGCTTTGAGAATGACTGCGGACAGTTATTTGGCCGAAGACCTAGTTCAGGAAACATGTTTGCGGGCGTTTCGCTCGTTTGACAGCTTTAAGAAGGGATCAAATTTTAGGGCGTGGATCTATAGAATTTTGAGTAATGCAGCCATCGATAATGCGCGACGCAATGCAAATGTCTCCTTTATCGAATGGGATGATGACGAAACAGGCAATGTCCGGCCCGGCGCATATAGTGAAATTGGTCGAAGCCCGGAAGTTCACGTTCTGCACCAGTCATTTATGAATGATGCGTTTAAGGCGATGATGCGCCTGTCACCGGAAATTCGGATTGTTGTGGCGCTGTCGATACTGGAGGAGTTTTCCTACGACGAGATTGCGCAAAGTGTCGGGTGTCCGGTTGGAACAGTTAAATCGAGATTATCGCGCGGGCGCAAACAATTGCAGGAAGAGTTGGGTGAATATCTGCCCGCAAACAAGAATTCCACTGTGCCAAATCTGAGGCCGGTGGCTGATCGTAACAAAGCTAAGGATTGAGGAGAATTTTCGCGTGAAAGACGAGCCTGTCAACAGCAAAACCGAAATGCGCTGTCAAAGCGTACAGGAAAGTGTGCTGGCTCGTCTGGATAATGAGTCTGACGAGGCAGTGTGGAGCCAGATTGAAAAACACCTGTTGTCGTGCGAAGTGTGTGCCGGGTTTGCTGAAAATTCGATTATGATGAATGCGCGTCTGCGTGAAGAACTGAAAGATGACAAAGATACATCAGCTTTGTGGTCGCGCATAGTCAGGGATCTTGATGCTGAGGCTTCGTCGACTGACAGCGCGCAGGCCACGGTTTCGCGAGGTAAGGCTGCGGGTGGAATTTTTGCCGCCGGTGCTGTTGCTGCTGTAATGCTGGCGGCAATATTTGCCTTCCCGTTCACACAAAACGACCAGATTAAAATCACGCCGCTGGCGGTGAAGGAATCAATGAATGATTTTCTCACCTTCAAGGCCAGTGGCCGCGATCTTGATGTTGACAGCAATGAGCCGCGGGAGTTGAGGCGCTGGTTAGTAAAACGTCTGGATTTTGAAGTGCCACTGAGTTCAGCAATGCCGGCGGGGTTTAAACTTGCTGGCGCACGTCTATGCGCTTTTCTTAATCGCCGCTCGGCTGCCTTTATGTATCATATGGACGGTAATCTTGCTTCTGTGTACGTGATGGCGGAAACCGGGCTTGATGCCATTTTGAAGCGGGTTCCCAGGAACAATGAACTGACTGTATTTTTGAGCCGCGGATTAACCAATGTTGTCTGGCGCAGTGATGGCCTATTGTATGTGGTGGTTGCGGATTTCCCTGAAAAAGAGGCAGTTCGTTTTGCCAAATCAATTGGCGACCCATTTAGTGTTTTTCCTCTGAAAATTACATCAGTGCAGGAAAATCAGACCGTTCTGGCAGCTAATAGCGCTGCCAAAGTGCCGAAAGGCTAAAAGTTCACCGGCGAAAGGGAGAGTTAATCTCCAATTCGCCGGTAGTGAGTGGGCCTCATGTCTGATCGGAGTCGGACCGTGAGGACATGAGGTCCCTCATATTAACTTTAACACAGATAAATCATCAATATAATGGCATTACAAAGACGCCAGTCTTGAATGTGGTTAAAGCGGTCGTAGTATTTGATCAGTTCTGCTCGAATATAATACGCAAACTTTCAGACCGACTGCGTGTCATGGCTTCGAGACAACTGGTGATGAGGAGGCCTTCCATGGTGCCGCCTCGGGCGGTGAATCCTTCCAAACTGCATTGGGCATCGCGGTATTTTATCCAGATCCGCTGGGCTGTGAGCAAGGCCTTTTCCGCCCCTTTTAGTCTGGCAGGCAAATCTGCGTCGAATGTACGCATGTATTCGCGGGTCTTTTTGTAATCAGCATTTAAAGCTCTATCTGCTGCCTCATAGGCAGCTTGCGCACACATTTTCATCTCCAGGCTCGTTTGTGGTTCAGTACAGTTTGCTGTCTGTGCCCGCGATAGCTCAACTGGCAAAGACAGCGCCAAACTTATTGCAAATAGAAAAATACGCATAGAAATCCCAAATCACCTGTGAAAGGTCCAATTTATGGTGAAATGGAATAACTGTCATCCCCATTGTGGGTGAAGTCTTTATAGAGCCAATTGGAATTTTATTGGTTCAATATTAGATTTGTAATAGTTCAATTTTACAATATGATCCTATTCATGTGGTCCCCTAACGTCAGCCGGTTTACGGCCAAAAAACAATTGGCGCTGGTCGATGCCTTGCGCGAAGACATTCGTTCAGGCCAACTGGCACCAGGTACAAGATTACCCACCCAACGCGACCTTGCGCGTGTCACCGGTGTTGCTGTTGGCACAATTGCGCGTGCGTACAGGGATGCCAACACAGAAGGCCTGATACGCTCGACAGTGGGGCGTGGATCATTTGTTACGCGCCAGTCCGATACATTTCTCGCGGCAACAAATGCAGCAGCCAAGGGCCGCATAATGGAATTTCGGGTGGATTACCCCCTGCAATCCCTCAATCCGCCACTGGGGCCGGTACTGGCTCAAATTGCCGCTGAGGAAAACCGGCATCTTCTGAACTACACCAGTCACAAGGGCGATATAGCCTATCGTCGCGCCGGGGCGGCGTGGCTCAAAATGTGTGGCGTTAAACGCACCCCTGATGATCTGGTTATTACCAGCGGTGCCCAACATGCGATTACGGTTTCGCTGTCTTCCATTGCCCAATCCGGTCAGGTGGTGTTGGCGGAGGAGCTGTCTTATCCCGGCCTTAAAGAAGCGGCTGACATGCTGGGCATATCTTTGGTCGGCGTGCCCATGGATGACGACGGTATTATCCCTGAAGCACTTGAAGCCCTGATGTATGAGCATCGCAATGCAGTTGCTCTATATACCTGTCCGACAATTCAGAACCCGACAAGCGTGCTGACACCACACTATCGCCGCAAGCAAATTGTCGCTCTGATTGAGCGCCATGGTTTGATGATCATTGAAGATGATATTCAACGCCTGTGTCTGGAGGATGCTCCTGAGCCGTATGCCCAATTGCTGCCTGAACGCACATTTTACATTTGCAGTCTTTCAAAAATGGTTTGTGGTGGTTTGCGTATTGCCTATCTTGCCCCCCCTCAGGCGCGTATTCGCATTGTTTTGCGGCGCATTCTTGCTTCCAGCTGGATTACCGCACCGTTAATGGCGGAAATTGCCAGGCGCTGGATTGAGGATGGAACCGCAGAAGCAACCATGCGAGCGCGTCGCGAAGAAGCGCGTTTGCGCCAGGCAATCGCGATTGAGATATTGAGTGGACACGTTGTTAAATATCAGGCGACCAATCTCTATGGCTGGATTGAACTGCCACCGGGCTGGACCTCGGGTGAGTTTGTTGCCGCAGCTATGGAGGCGGACGTGGCATTGTTGGGGGAAGCAACTTTTAAAGTTGCTGCCAAAGGAGGCAAGCCCGGTGTGCGTTATTGCCTGGGCTCGGCCGATAACCACCAGCAAATTCGCGACGCCTTGAATATTATCGCCACAATCCTCAAACAGGGGCCGGGGTATTGTGACGCTGTTGTATAAAATGAAATTCAACTTGAAACAGGGATAACCCCATGTCTGAACCACATGCAAAACGCAATATTTCAACTACATCTATCCTACTGAACGCGGACCGTGGCATGTCAGATGAATTTAGTGCGTCGCCGCCGCTGCATCAGTCATCCGCCGGGATAGCACAAGACGCCGATGATTTTTATGATCTGGCGGCAACGCCCATGAACGACAGGTTTTATGCACGCTATGGCAATGAAACCTCGTCGCGGCTGGCAAAAATTATTGCTGAACTTGAGGGTGGTGAAGCTGGCATGATGTTTTCGTCGGGCGTTGGTGCTATTTCCACCGCCTTAATGGCTTTGACGCGCAGTGGTGATCATATTGTTGCACAAAACAGTCACTACATGGGCACAACGGAACTGGTTACCAATGTGCTGGCCAAGTTCGGTGTTGAATTTACCACTGTCGACCAGACTTCGGTTGCAGCGTTTGAGGCAGCAATCAGACCCAATACCGTCATGATATTGCTGGAAACGCCAGTAAATCCGACCATGCACATAACCGACCTTGCCGCGGTGTGCGATATCGCCAAAACACACGGTATTATAACCTTTTGCGACAATACGTTCGCCACACCTATCAACCAGAGACCCATGGAATTCGGCGTTGATATCGTCATGCACAGCGCCACCAAATATATCGGCGGACACCATGACCTGCTGGCCGGAAACCTGACATCATCCAAAGCATTGATCGAAAAAATCTGGGATATGAGCCTCAACACGGGGCCTATCTGTGCGCCGTTTAATGCGTGGCTGGCTTTGCGTGGTATCCGCACGATGGAATTACGTGTGGCCCGGCAAAATGCCAATGCCATGGGTGTGGCTGAATTCCTTGAAGACCATCCAGCCATCGCCCAAGTCTATTTTCCCGGCCTCAAATCTCACCCGCAACATGAGCTGGCGACCAGACAGATGTCCGGTTTTGGCGGGCTTTTAACCTTTGATCTTAAAGGTGGCTATGATGCTGGAACAGCCTTTATCGAAAATCTTGAGACTGTTCAAAATGCCGGAAGTCTCGGTGGGGTGTTTTCTGTCGTGATCCAACCCGCGGTTATGTTTGGCGGCAGACTTTCGCCCGAGCAGCTTAAGGAACAGGGTATTGCGCCAGGGCTGATACGCCTAGCCTGCGGCATTGAAAATACTGCCGATCTGATTGCTGATATAGATCAGGCTCTGGGGTAAATCAGTCGCTATTTAACCTATCCAGAACAACCACCGTAATGCCGCTAAAATGCCACAGTGTGATACAAAATTGGGGAGAACAATACCGGGAGACATTATGCGAATTTAACATTTGAAGTTTTGTCAATATGGGCCTAATTCTTGGGTAATCAGGAGTAAATTATGCAAAAATATGGTTCAGGAGTTGCGGGTTGCGTGGCCAAGCTTTTATCCAAAGTGTCTGTTGCGGGGGCTATCGGCCTTTTGTTTGTAGTGACGGTGTCGGCGCAGGAAACTGATTTTTTTGGTGGCATCAACAGGGATTCAGATGGCAGCGAGGAAATTGTTCTTGAGACAGAAAAGACGGTGCAGGGGTCGGCAAAAGAAAAACGCCCGATGAGTGCGCAAGAAGAGAAAAGAAAACTGAACGAGATCAGAGAAAGAATCCGAAAACTCAACCAGGCCACTGAAGAATTTGGCACAATGGTCAATGGTAATAAGTCAGCCGCCAACCCTAAAGACAAGATGACATTAGCACCACTGCGGCTGAGCATAGCGCGTGCACTGACCGCAGATATCATCAGACCGGGGCTTCGAAGCCGCAAGCTGGTACATGCAAAAACGTTTCAACCCGGTGCACGTATCCCCCAAGGGTCAGTTTTGCAGTTTGACATGACATTTTCCTGGCCGCTGGATGCCAGTACGTCGCGTAAAATTCTGCTATGGAGTCGATCGAAAAACCCCAGGCAGCGGCTCTCAACTGACGCGCTTTTCGCAATTGGGTACAGTTCTGGCGAAGGCGATGGGTTGACGTGGCGAAAATCAAAAAGCTCACGCTGGCCTGCCTATGCGAAAATAACAAAAAAAGCCAGATTCAACGCCAAAAACATTGCCGGTAATTTGAGAAAACATACCGGGGTTTTGCAGATACAAACGGCGGTTCTAAAACCCGGTGACTATCAGTTGTGGATAAAGATTTACCGCAAGAAAGACAAAAAAACCGTCGAAACAGATATACAGAGATTTAATTTTACCCTTACAGATACCCCGTTGACCGTGGTGGCTGACATCCCTCAAGCGGTCCCCAACTATAATCCCGACAGAAATGTGTGGGCTGGAGAATATCAGGCGTTTTTATCCGATTGGGCGGTGGAACCGATCAGGGTGGAGACGCAATCCTCTGGCACTGGATTGAGCGTTCCCGATAGTAAAGACGTTGGTGAAACCGTGTTTGATTTTTATTTGCGGCCAAAGAAAAAATACATTGGCCGCACCAAGCGTTTCACCTTGAAGGTGACCGACGGGCTCGGGCGCACGGCATCACTGTCGCGAAAAATTTATATCGCTGACAGCCGTAAATTCGAGATACAGGTCGATATGGCGCGCGCGGTGAAGGCAGGGCAGACGATCCGGGGAACAGTGAAATATCCTGCCGGGTTCAGGCTGAAGAAAAAACCGCGCATTGCCGATAAAAGAGGCTTTGCCTGGACAAGTTCGAATTACACCTCTTTTCGCATCAAGGTGAAAGAACAAGGTGTGGATCATAAACGGCTGTTCGGAATTATCGCTTCGGGCAAAATCAACGGACTGGCCGAAGAACAGGTGCTTAAATGGACACGTACCTACAAGGTCAAAAGCCAGGATCTGATATATGATGAAGCGCGCAACAAACGCCGCACGCAGGCCAACAACCGGGCCTGGCGCGAAGCCTTAAGTGCTGTTGCCGGGGCAACAGGGGCGGCTGTATCCGCCTACAATAATTCCAAAGCGACTGACACCACTACGCCTGATCAAAGCTATGATGAAGATAACAACAGCTCAAACTATGAGATTGTGCAGAGAGATCAAGGAGGAGACGACGCCGGGGAGCGTACGGGGGCGGGCAATACCAGAAGGTCTGATGAAACGACCAACTCGACCTATGAGCTTGTTCAAAGAGAGCAGGGTGGCGACCCATCCGGAACGCGAACCGGTGTGGGTAACACCACGGGAACATCCAGTGGTCCGCCGACAAATATTTGTGGAGTGGATATTTCAGACGGGCAATGGCAGGAGCCGTTTTATGATGGCGGGAGGTATTATGACGCGATGCCTGAGGAAATTTCTGCAATAACCATTATCAAAAAGAAATCGGATAATGGCACCAGGTATAAATACAAACTGGTTTTTTATGCCTCTAGCTGTATCCTGCAAAGCGAATCGACACCCAATGGTAAAGGCTATGATATTGTCGCCTATTACGATAATGGCGGCAAGGAAGTGGAAAAAACCGAAACCTACAGCAAAGAGTGGGACAGACGCGGTAATCTTGTTGAATACTGGCGGTATGATGGCAATGGAGGCAGCGGACAAAATTGTAGCAACAGTCGAAAAGACGTGCCCAATTGTTCGTGAGTCGATGGTTGATAGTTGGAGAAAATCGCTCTAATACTCGTTTGAAGCCTGCTCGATTGTCGCCGTCAGCCAGTCCATGACCACACGAATTCTGGTGAGGTCACGCAGGTCGGGGTGAACCAAAAGCCATACCTCCCTGGTTATGGTCTTGGCCTCGTCGCCAATTCTGATGATGCCATGGGTGCGGGAGCCGATGTGGACCGGCAGCATTGATTTACCCAAACCCTTTTTGACCGATTGCAGCAGCATTTCGGCATCATTGACACGAAGTTGCGGTTTGGTGTTGTGCGCCCGGGCCATTTCACCGGCCATAACTTTTGCCTGGGGCAGATCTGACAGGCTGTCATCGTAGGTGATCCAGGGAATGGATTTGTTGGCGAGCGCTGTGGCGCTGTAGGTGGCATAGGTAAGCTGGCCCACGCGCTTGACAATGGCCCGGCTGTCATCTTTGGGTCGCGCCAGCCGGATGGCGATATCAGCTTCGCGGTTGATCAGATTAAGATTGCTGTCATCAGCAATCAGTTCGATTTCCAGATCTCGGTTCTGGGTGAGTAATTTGGGCAGGGCCGGCACCAGAATATGATTGGCAATAATCGGCACAGCGGTGACGCGAACACTGCCAGCGGCGCGATCATTGGCACCGGTCAACAGACCTTCGGCCGCCTGCACCTCCAACTCCACGCGCTCGGCCCTGAGGATCAGTTCGGCGCAGGCGTCCGTTGGTTGCAGCATACCCATTTGGCGTTCAAACAGGCGCACGTTGATGCGGCTTTCAAAGCGCGCAATTCTACGTGCGACTGTGCTTTCATTGACGCCGAGATGGCGAGCGGCAGCGGTGAAGGTCGGCATGCGCCCCAGGGCCAGAATGAACCTCAGGTCATCCCAGTTGGTATCTTGCGTTTTTGCCTCTGGTGTTTGCAAATTTGCACCTTCAAAGTTGATGGCGGTCGGGTTAAAAATTTCCAATCAGGACAATAATAAGGAGAACGTGATGACGGGCTACGCAATTTTATTTGAAGACAACGTGAACTGTTCTGATCAGCGCGACAAATATATGAACGACTACCTCAAGTTTCTGGAGGCTAACAGCATAAATATAATATCTGCCGACCCGTTCTGGCCCACGGGTTTGCGCAAATCCCTACGTATTTTGCACTGGCGTCAGGTTTTCCGCGATGGGGCGGGCCAAGTTTAAGGGGCTTGACCAAAAACACTAAATGCCTTAGCGCCAATAGTTATGAGTTCTCAACATAATTCTTACGATGTGATTATCATCGGCGGGGCAATCATGGGGTCATCGGCTGCGTGGTTCCTTGCTGCCAACCGGGATTTTAACGGTTCCGTACTCGTGATCGACCGTGATTTGAGTTACTCGACAGCGGCCTCAGCGCTTTCTGTCAGCGGTATCCGCCATCAGTACTCCAATGCAGTTAATGTCAAGATATCGCTGTATGGCACTGAATTTATTCGGAATTTTGAAACCAGCCTGGGCAATGACCCAGATGTGCCGCCGGTGAGCTTTGAAGAACGTGGCTATATGTTTTTAGCCAGTGCTGACAAGGCGCATATCCTGCGGGAAAATCAGGCGGTGCAAGCGGGTTGCGGTGCCGCGACGGTTTTGATGACACCGGATGAGATTGCGAAAAAATTTCCGTTTTATAATCTCGATGACATTGAGCTGGGTAGTTTTAACGGTTCAGGCGAAGGGTGGTTTGACGGTTATGGCATGATGCAATCCTTCCAGCGTATGGCGCGCAAGGGGGGCGTTGAATATATCGCCAATGAAGTGGTGGGCATTGCACGTAACGGCAATCAGATTGTCAGCGTCACTTTAAAATCGGGAGAAGTTATCGGGTGTGGCATCCTGGTCAATGCGGCGGGGACACGTGCGCCGCTTGTGGCTCGAATGGCAGATATTGCCTTGCCTATAGTCCCGCGCAAACGCAGTGTTTTTGTCTTTGACTGCCATCAGGCTTTGGGCCAGCCGCTGCCTTTGACGATTGATCCTTCCGGGGTTTATTGCCGCTCGGAGGGCGGGCTATATATTACCGGCAAACCGCCGGAAAATGATGATGATGCGGATTTAAATGATTTTGATGTGGACTATGCGCAGTTTGAGCAAGACATCTGGCCGGTTTTGGCCAATCGTATTCCAACCTTTGAAGCGATTAAAATGATCCGTGGCTGGGTTGGGCATTATGACTATAATCTATTTGACCAGAATGCCATTATTGGCGCCCATCCCGAGGTGGGGAATTTCATGTTTGCAAACGGGTTTTCAGGCCACGGGTTGCAACAGGCTCCAGCTGTTGGGCGGGGGCTGGGTGAATTGATAGTTTACGGGGAATACAGGGAACTTGATTTGTCAGAACTTTCCTATCAGCGCATTCTTGCCAATGAACCGTTTATCGAAAAAGCAATTATTTAAAAAGAAAGAACAATCTCATGTTGCTTGAAAATAAAATCGCCGTTGTCACCGGGGCAGCTCAAGGTCTGGGCTTAGCGTGTGCCACCAGCTTTGCGCGCGAAGGGGCGAAAGTCATCCTGACGGATGTGCAGGATGATGTGGGCGAAAAAGCCGCCGCTGCCTTGCGCGATGAGGGTGCTGACGCGCGGTATTTGCATTGTGATGTTTCGAAAAAATCAGACATTGAAGCCATGATGCAGTTTGCTGTTGATACGCATGGGCGCGTGGATACAGTGGTGGCCAATGCCGGTATTGTTCATGTCTGCGACCCGCTGGAACTGAGCGAGGAAGATTTTGACCGGGTTATTGCCATTAATCTCAAGGGCGTATTTTTAACCGGACAATGTGCGGCGCGTCACATGATCACACAAACGCCAGATAAAGAGGGCAGCAAAGGCACCATCATCAATATGTCTTCGGTCAATGCCGAGTTGGTCATTCCTGAAATTGCCGCATATGTCATTGCCAAGGGTGGCGTTAATCAATGGACCAAGGCGCTTGGTATCAGGCTGGCCAGTGAAGGCATCCGCGTCAATGCCATCGGGCCAGGATCGATTGCAACAGACATGTTCAACACAGTTGCTGCCAACCCGGAAAAATACCGCGCGATCATGTCGCGAACGCCGATGGGGCGACCGGGCGAGCCGGATGAGGTCGGCAAAATTGCCGTCTTTTTAGCGTCTCACATGTCGAGCTATATCACCGGGCAGACGATTTATCCCGATGGCGGCCGCCTTGGCCTCAACTATACCGTTCCGGTAGAAGAGTAGGATTTTCCATGTCACAATCAATTGAAATACTTTCCAAACTTGTGGGCTTTGACACGGTTTCACGCAATTCCAACCTCGATCTGGTGGACTGGGTAGTGGCGTATCTTGGCAACCTCGGTGTCGAATGCCAGACATTCAAAAGCCCGTGCGGCACCAAAGCCAACATGCTGGTAACCATCGGCCCTAATGTTCCCGGTGGCGTGATATTGAGTGGGCACACGGACGTGGTGCCGGTGGATGATCAGGTGTGGGCAACCGACCCGTTTGAGCTGACCCAAAAGGGTTCGCGTCTGTACGGTCGCGGCAGCTGTGACATGAAAGGGTTCGATGCCATCTGTCTTGCCAAAGTGCCGGAAATGCTCAAAGCCAACCTTAAAAAACCCATACATCTGGCTTTTACATATGATGAGGAAGTGGGGCTTTATGGTGCGATTGAGCTGAGCCCGCGATTGCGCGATCTGTTGCCCGAAGTCAAAGGCATCCTTGTGGGTGAGCCGACAGAAATGAAGGTGGTTGAGCAGCACAAGGGGATCATGGCGGTAACGGCTACTTTCGATGGTATCGAAGCGCATTCCAGCATGCCGTATCTGGGCGTCAGTGCAACGGTAGCGGCGAATAAATTCATGAACCTTCTGGTTGAGATGGATGAGGCGTTTGCGGCAGGAAAAGATAACAACAGTCTGTTTTTGCCACCTCATTCCACCATCAACATCGGAATTGTCTCCGGTGGCACCGTCACCAACATCATCCCCAACAAATGCGTTGTCGACGTGTGCATCCGGGTGATGCCGGAAGAAGATGTGGGCGCGATTGAAGCGAAAATAACCAGCGGCATCGACAGCATCCGCACCTGGATGCAGCAGCAAAACAGCGACTGCAAGGCCACGCTGAAAATTGACAGCGACACCTATGGTTTGCGTAAAGAGTCCGAAGGCGAAGCCGCCACCCTGTGTCGGCGTTATTCCGGCGACAACAGCGAAAATGTCGTCTCCTACGGCACCGATGGTGGCGTATTCCAGGCCGCAGGCTTCTCAGTCGCCATCTGCGGCCCCGGCTCAATAGACCAGGCCCACAAGCCCGACGAGTTCATCGAGATTTCACAGATTGAAGCGTGTGAGAAGTTTATCGATCTGCTGATTGCTGATCAGGCCGGGTGAGGGGGAGTAAATTCTGAACCGCTTTTTATGAATCATGTATATCGTCACAGAGCTTCGAAATTCACATGATCCTAAAAAAACATATAGGTAAGTGTAATGCCGAGCCTTAAAGATTTTGTTGCTGCTCTTCAAGCCGGTTGGCTTCCCGCCGTTGCGGCTTTAGTAGGAAGCTTGCTCGTACTGGCTGGCGATCAGTATGATTTACCGTATTTGGAAAACGCACCGAAATGGTTAACCACTACTGCGGCGTATACTGGTGTCTTTGCATTTAGTATTCTCTTAGCCAATATAGCCAACCTGCCGGTTTTACTCTGGAATGAATTTCAGAAACGACGCAGACGAAAACTCTATCTGGAATCCGTTTGGCGTACAGTTCAAGAAGTACCACCACAAGAGCAAACAATTTTAGCTTACCTTTTTTCCTCTAAGCGAAGGGCTTTCGTTGCTGAATTCAATGATAGTCGCCTCGCTCCTATGGTATCAAAAGGAATGATCAAGAAGTTGTCAGGATCTCACTCTATTCTTGAATGGCCCTATGTTGTTGATAGCGATGTATGGGAATACCTGCTGGAGAATAAAGAACATTTTATTATTAATAATGTTAACGAAATGCAAGATCCTTTTAGTCAGCATAACAATTGGTGAAATTTATCAGTGTCCTGGCCGGAAGGGGTTTGTAACCCCTTTCGGGACATTCATGCTTCTGTTGCAGTATTTACTGCTCCATTTCAATTTTCAAATTATATGAACATTTCGGAAGGGGTATATACCCCTTCCGGCCAAGGTACCAAAGGCGTTGGCTTTTGAGCGCTACTTCACACCGTCATACCGGCGAAAGCCGGTAACCAGTGCTCCAAGCTCATATTGCGCTGCCTGGATACCGGCTTTTGCCGGTATGACGGGGAAGATGGGTTGAACCTCATTGGTAATGGGCTCAAAAATCTGCTTGACTAAATTTCAAAAAATGAAAATATAGGAGAAATTTTCATTTTGCCGTGTTTGCGGTTCTGGAATGATGTTATGACAGCAGCTGCGCCGCGCGAAATTTACAGTGTTTCCAGCCTTGGGGCTGACCTTAAGGCTTTGCGCAAGGCGCGCGGGCTGACGCTTACTGAACTGTCTGTGATGCTTGGGCGTTCTGTTGGCTGGTTGTCGCAGGTGGAGCGCGGCATTACTCAACCTTCCATTAGCAATCTTCTGACGATGGCCGAGAAACTTGATGTCAATGTCAGTTTTTTCTTTGGCGAACCTGGTGAGGGCGATGCCTGCGCAGCCGAAAAGGGCTTGATTGTGCGTTCTGGCTCGCGCCGCGTTTTAGGTAATGCGGAAGAGGGCCTGGAAGAAGAATTACTGTCACCGGACCTTGATGGCAGTTTTGAAATTATCCGCTCGACGTTTTTACCCGGCAGTGAAAGCTCCACATCGCGCCAGCGCGATACGGAAGAAGCGGCCTATATCATTTCCGGCAGGCTTGATATTTTCGTGCGCGATGTGTGGCACACGCTCGAAGTTGGCGACAGTATCCGCCTCAAGGGTGAGGAGCACAAATGGCGCAATCCTTATGACACACCAGCTATTGCAATCTGGGTGATTACCCCACCGGTCTATTAACAGGAGAACAAGACCATGAGCCTTCCTGAACATGCGCGTGTTGTTATCATTGGTGGTGGTATTGTCGGCTGTTCGGCGCTTTACCATCTGGCGCAAAAAGGCTGGACCGATTGTCTGTTGCTGGAAAAAAACGAACTGACTGCCGGGTCGACCTGGCATGCGGCGGGCAATGTTCCGACTTTTTCCAATTCGTGGTCGTTGATGAACATGCAGCGTTATTCCGTCGATTTGTATCAAAGGCTGGGCGCAGAGGTCGATTACCCGATCAACTATCATGTTACCGGTTCCATCCGTCTGGCGCATACGACTGAGCGCATGCAGGAGTTTGAGCGCGTTGTTGGCATGGGGCGCACGCAAGGCATGGACCTGAAGATCATGAGCCCGACTGAGATGGTGGAAATCTATCCGCTGCTGGAGACCCATGATCTGCTCGGCGGGCTGCATGATCCCGGCGATGGTGATATTGATCCCGCCCAGATTACCCAGGCATTGGCCAAGGGTGCACGCGACAAGGGCGCCAAGATCGAACGATTTTGCCCGGTAACCAATGTGCGCCGCGACGGTGCTGGCTGGATTGTTGAAACACCTAAAGGCGAGGTCGCTTGCGATTTTGTGGTCAATGCAGCGGGATATTATGCCCGTGAAGTGGGCAAGATGTTTGGCCGTGATGTGCCGATGATGGTGATGAGCCATCAGTATATATTGTTTGATGAAATAGATGAAATCGCCGAGTTTTCCAAATCATCCGGCCACCATCTGCCGTTGCTGCGTGATGTGGATTCATCGTATTATCTGCGTCAGGAAAAAAACGGTCTCAATCTTGGGCCTTATGAGCGCGGCTGCAAGGCGCACTGGACAACGGCTGACGATCCGATGCCGGAAGATTTCTCCTTCCAGCTGTTCCCCGATGATCTTGAACGCCTTGAATGGTATCTCGAAGATGCCATGGCCCGCGTACCAGTATTGGCGACAGCCGGGTTATCTAAAATCATCAACGGGCCTATTCCCTATACGCCTGATGGTAACCCGCTGATTGGCCCCATGCCCGGTGTCGCCAATGCTTTTGAAGCTTGTGTATTCACCTTCGGCATCTGTCAGGCCGGGGGGGCGGGCAAAGTGCTGGCCGAGTGGATTATTGACGGTGAGACCGAATGGGATATGTGGAGTTGCGATCCCCGGCGCTTTACCGATTTCACCGATAAGGATTATTGCGTCGCCAAGGGCATGGAAATCTACGGTCATGAGTATGATATGCATTTTCCCCATCATGAATGGCCCGCCGGGCGCGACAAAAAGCTTTCTCCCGTGCACGACAGGCTGATTGAAATGGGCGCACAAATGGGGGCGTACAACGGATGGGAACGAGCAAACTGGTTCGCCGCACCGGGTGATGATACATCAGAACAGGCAACTTTCACCTGGAAGCGACAGGGGCCGTGGACAAAACGCGTTGAACAGGAGTGTCTTGCAGTGCGTGATGCAGCGGGCATATTGGACCTGCCGGGATTTTCGCGCTTTCGGGTGCAAGGTGAGGGTGCGGCAGAATGGCTGCGCGGTTTTTGCACCGGCGGTATTCCCAAGGTTGGGCGGTTTGGTCTGATTTATGTGAGTGACAGTCGCGGGCGAATTTTAACCGAAATGTCGGTGATGCGGCTGGCTGAGGATTTCTTCTTTCTCATTACCGCTGCGACCGCGCAATCGCACGATTTTGAACTGATAAAATCCCGCCTGCCTGAAGATGCTCAATTCGAAGTCAGTGACGTTACCGATCAATTCATGACGCAAATTTTTTCCGGTCCCAAGACGCGCGATATTCTCGCCGAGATAAGCGATGCTGATTTGACCCAGCCGTGGTTGAGCCACCAATCAGCGCAAATTAACGGTACATGGGTGCAGTTGGTGCGGGTGTCGTTTGCCGGGGAACTGGGATGGGAAATTCATTCGCAAGCCGGTGATACGGCAAAGGTCTATGATGATGTGATGAGCGCTGGTGAAAAACACGGGCTCATACCCATCGGCATGTATGCGCTTAATTCTTTGCGCATCGAAAAAGGCTACCGCACCTGGAAAGGTGATCTTTCCAGCGATTACTCACTGCTCGAAGGCGGGCTTGACCGGTTTATCAAGCTGGACAAACCACAGGATTTTATCGGTAAAACCGCTATATCAATCGAAAAACAAAAGGGCGTTTCCAAACGCTTTGTCACTCTCATTGTGGAAGCGGGCGAGGAAGACGCACCTTATATGTCAACGCTTTGGCATGGTGGTGAAATCGTCGGTGAAACTACTTCGGGCGACTGGGGTTATCGCGTCGGCAAATCGATAGCGCTGGGCATGGTGCGTGCCGATCTGGCTCAGCCCGGAACAGTCATCGACGTCGAAATCTATGGCAAAAAATACAAAGCCACAGTGCAGCCGGACCAGCCGCTTTGGGACCCGGATAATGAACGCATGCGTGCTTAACAGAAGAGAAAACCTGATGAAACAAATTCCTGCAAAAGCCCGCGCTGTCATAATTGGCGGCGGTGTCGTTGGCGCATCGGTTGCCTATCATCTTGCCCAACTGGGCTGGAAAGATGTGGTGCTGTTAGAGCGTAAACAACTCACTTGTGGCACCACGTGGCATGCGGCCGGGCTGATTGGCCAGCTCAGGGCCAGCAACAATATGACGCGGCTGGCAAAATATACCGCTGATCTTTATGCCCGTCTGGAGCAGGAAACGGAAATTGCCACCGGTATTCGGGCCAATGGATCAATTACCGTAGCACTCAGTGAAAACCGTATGGAAGAACTGCGCCGGGGACAGGCGATGGCGCAGTCATTTGGCGTTGAAGTCAGCGAGCTTTCTATTGATGAGATCAGCGAAAAATACCCCCATCTCAATGTCAGTGATGTGGTTGGTGGTGTCTTTATTACCAAAGACGGGCAGGGTGATCCGGCCAACATCACCATGGCGCTGGCCAAGGGTGCGCGGATGAGGGGCGTGCAGATATTCGAAGGCGTCAAGGTAACGGCGATTGATCAGGCTAATGGCCGGGTGAGCGGTGTTGAGACCGATCAGGGGCATATTGATGCTGATTTTGTCGTCAATTGTGCCGGCATGTGGGCGCGGGAGGTGGGGCTTATGGCCGGGGTTGCCGTGCCGCTGCATGCGGCTGAACATTTTTATATCGTCACCGAACCCATGGCGGCAATGACGCGGGGGCTGCCGGTGCTGCGGGTGCCCGATGAATGTGCGTATTACAAGGAAGATGCGGGCAAACTCCTGCTCGGTGCGTTCGAGCCGGAATCCAAACCGTGGGGTGGTAATGGCATTCCTGATGATTTCTGTTTTGATCAGTTGCCGGAAGATTTTGATCATTTTGAACCCATTCTGGAACAGGCGATCAATCGTTTTCCACCGCTGGCGGAAGCCGGTATTCAAACGTTTTTCAACGGGCCGGAAAGTTTTACCCATGATGACCGCTATCATCTGGGCGAAGCACCTGAGTTAAAGAATTTCTATGTGGCAGCCGGATTTAATTCCGTCGGTATTCAATCCGCCGGTGGTGCGGGTATGGTGCTGGCACAATGGATGGAAAATGATGCACCGCCGGTTGATCTGTGGGACGTGGATATTCGCCGCAATCTGCCTTTCCAGAACAACAAGACCTATCTGGCAGCGCGCGTCACCGAAACTTTAGGTCTGCTCTATGCCGATCACTTCCCCTACCGGCAATATGCTTCAGCGCGGGGTATCAGACGTTCGCCCCTGCATCAGCATCTGGAAAATCTGGGCGCGTGTTTTGGCGAGACCGGTGGCTGGGAACGGGCCAACTGGTTTTTGCCGCGCGCAGAACTCGAAACAGGAAAAACCGCCGAATATGAATACAGCTGGGGCAGGCAGAACTGGTTTGATCATTCAGCCCGCGAACATATGGCTATTCGCGAAAACGTTGGCATTTATGACATGTCATCGTTTGGCAAAATCCGTGTTGATGGGGCCGACGCTAAAGATTACCTGCAATTGATCTGCGCCAATGATGTGGACGTGCCGGTGGGCAAAATCGTCTATACCCAGTGGCTCAACAATAAAGGCGGGATCGAAGCCGATGTCACCGTCACGCGTCTGGGCGAAGACAGTTATATCGTCGTCACACCATCAACCACAACCACCCGCGACATGGCGTGGCTGCAGCGCAACAAACGGCTAGATGCAGCGGTGAGTTTTGTCGATGTAACGGCCATGGAAGCGGTGATCTGCGTCATGGGGCCAAAGTCGCGCGATGTGCTTGAACGGGTGACGCCGCAAGCACTCGATAATGACGCCTTTCCGTTTGGCTGGGCAAGAGAAGCCGAGGTCGGCATGGGAGTGGCACGGCTGCATCGCGTCACCTATGTGGGAGAGTTGGGCTGGGAAATATATGTTTCCAGCGATCAGGCGCAGCATATATTCGAGACCATCCTTGCCGCGGGAGAAAAACAGGACGCCCAAATGTGCGGGTTGCACATGATGGACAGTTGCCGCATGGAAAAAGGCTACCGCCACTTCGGCCATGACATCACTGATGAAGACCACGTGCTCGAAGCGGGCCTGGGTTTTGTGGTCAAGGTTGACAAAGAACCCGGTCGCTTCGGTCCGTTCATTGGCCGCGATGCGGTTTTAGCCAAAAAACAATCCGGCTTACAAAAACGCATGCTCACTTTCATACTGCGCGATCCTGAACCCTTGCTGTTCCACAACGAACCCATCTTGCGCGACGGCAAAGTCGTCGGCCACCTCACATCAGGCAACTACGCCCATTATCTCGGCGCGGCCATCGGCATGGGGTACGTACCGGTGAGGGAAGGAGAGACGCTCAAAGACATGCTGGCGAGTGGTTACGCAATCAATGTTGCGGGTAAGATATGTGAAGCCGAAGTATCATCAAAGCCGTTTTATGATCCGACGTCGGAGCGGGTGAAGGTTTAGAGGGAGGGGTGAAAATATTATGGGGAAATGGTTGAAAAAATATATGAATATTAAACACCTCGGAGAATTGCTTGAGGATGAAATGATTTTCCTCAATTTTAATAATTGGGATAACTGGGGCGATAAAAATGATGTCGAGCTATTAAAAATCTATAACGACAAGAGAAATAATAAGAAATTTGGCATCACCTGTTTTACCTATGGAAATGATAGAAATCATTTTTGGACAGCTTATTGTGAGAAAAATCAGGGTGTTTGCCTTTGGTTCGACAAAAAGGGACTTGAAAATGATATTAAAAAAGACACAAGTCTTAAGTATGGGAATGTTAAATATTGTACTTTAGATGATCTCAAGAAGGGTGAAAATTCGGGACTTCCATTTTACAAAAGAAAACAATACATAGACGAAAATGAATTCCGTGTTTTTCGTGAGCTAAAAAATGGTGATGCTTCCAGCACGGGAGGTATTAAATTTGATCCCCAGACTCTTAAACGCATTTATTTCAATAGCTGGGTTGATAAAGAGCGCATGAGCGCATCAGTCGCTTTGGCTAAAGACAAAATGAGAAGTTCATATGGTCACGTGGTCATCGAACAAAACAAGGTTCATAGATATGAAAAATGGATCACCATAGCCAAAGAACTGAAATAATAAATCGTATCCTGAGTTTGAATCTTTAGCGTGTTGTGTTCAACCGAACTGATCTACATTCGTCATCCCCGGGCTTGTCCCGGGGATCCATTCCTCTGGGGTTTCAACTTTAAGATAGATTGATGGTGCCGTTCGGTAAGCGCTATGGATCCCCGGGACAAGCCCGGGGATGACGGTCGGGGGTGGTGTAATCTGGTGCAACCCAAACCACTCAAAAAGCCAGAAAATCCAATATCAACTTTATATTCAGGGTGATGATTATGAGGGTTACTGCCCAGGCCAGGGCGGTTAGCCATTTCGGGTTGACGAAGGTGCCCATTTTGGTGTGGTTGCTGGTGAAATTGACCAGGGGGACGATGGCGAAGGGGAGTTGCAGGCTTAGTACCACCTGACTGAGAACCAGCAGTTTTGCTACTCCGCTTTCGCCGTAGTAAATTGTGACGAAAATTGCCGGAACAATGGCCAGTAGCCGGGTGATCAGGCGGCGCAGCCATGGGGGCAGGCGGATGTCGAGAAACCCTTCCATGACGATTTGGCCAGCTAAGGTGGCGGTGATGGTTGAATTCTGACCCGAAGCCAGGAGGGCAACAGCGAAAACGGTGCTGGCCAGCGGTACGCCGAGCAGGGGGGAGAGCAGGTAGAAAGCATCCTGAATTTCCGCCACCTCATTTAAGCCCGCCTTGTAGAAGGTCGAGGCGGCGAGGATGAGAATTCCGGCGTTGACAAACAACGCCAGCAAAAGGGCTATGGTGCTGTCGATTGTGGCGAGTTTTATGGCTTCGCGCTTGCCGCTTTGGGTGCGTTCGAAATCGCGGGTCTGGACGATTGCTGAATGCAGGTAAAGATTATGCGGCATTACGGTGGCACCCAAAATGCCGATGGCCAGATAGAGCATTCCCGGATTGGTGACCACTTCTGTGTCGGGTAAAAATCCGGCCATAACTTCGCTCAGAACCGGCAGGGACAGGAAAAGTTCGAAAATGAATGATCCCGCGATAATCACCATCAAGGCAATGATGAAGGCTTCAATGTAGCGAAACCCTCGATTTTGCAGCATTAAAATCAGCAACACATCTAAAGCAGTCAGGATAACACCCATCAAAAGCGGGATGCCAAACAGCAATTTGAGACCGATAGCGGTGCCAATCACTTCGGCCAGATCGGTGGCGATGATGGCCAGTTCGCAGATCACCCATAAGGCAAAACCGACCGGTCGGCTATAATGGTCGCGACAGGCCTGAGCCAGATCGCGCCCGGTGGCGATGCCGAGCTTAACACTCAGGGCTTGCAGTAGAATTGCCATGAAATTGGACAGCAGGACCACTGACAGCAGCGTGTATCCATAGGCCGAGCCGCCAGCGATGGAGGTGGCCCAGTTGCCGGGGTCCATGTAGCCGACGGCAACAAGGTAACCCGGTCCGGAAAAAGCGAAAAATCTTCGCAGCCAGTGCTTGTGCCGGTTGACGGGGATGGTGCGGTGCACTTCGGGCAGGCTGGGCCGGGATGCATCGCGCCTGAACCCCTTGTCGGGTGGAGCTGTCAAATTGTCCTCTGTGGATTTTTTGTTTTTTGTTTTTAATGATAATAATTCGCAAAAACCATTAAAGGCAAGCAAATTTATTGCTTTTTTTTAAAAGGATGGCTCAGATCGTTTGTGCGAAATGTTGTTGAAAGTTTCAGGTCAGGTCGCAGTCAATCGACGGTGCAATATCTGGCTCCCTCCTTTGGCTTTATCTGGACCTAGAAAACGTTTACAAAATATCACTATGTGGATTACAAACTGGAACCGGGTTGTGCAAAGTGGCCAGGTTTGATTGCATCTGCCTGAAGGCTCCCAATTCTTTAAACAACCTTCCTAATCTAGAGGACTTAAAACATGAAAATGACAACAGAAGAAGCATTTGTGAAGGTTCTTCAAATGCATGGTATTGAGCACGCATTTGGTATTATCGGCTCGGCTTTTATGCCGATCTCGGACCTTTTTCCCAAAGCCGGGATTACGTTTTGGGATGTGGCGCATGAAACCAATGGTGGTTTGATCTGCGATGGCTACACCAGAACTACCGGCAAGATGGCGATGGCGATTGCCCAGAACGGACCGGGGATTACCGGATTTGTGACGCCGATTAAGACTGCATATTGGAACCATACGCCGATGTTGCTGGTAACACCGCAGGCTGCCAACAAGACCATCGGTCAGGGTGGTTTCCAGGAAGTCGAGCAAATGGCGCTGTTTCGCGATATGGTGTGTTATCAAGAAGAAGTGCGCGATGCCTCCCGCGTTGCCGAAGTTCTCAACCGGGTGATTGAAAAAGCCATTCGCGGCTCGGCCCCGGCTCAACTCAACATTCCTCGTGATTACTGGACACAAGTGATTGACATCGAGTTGCCACAGATTGTGCGCCTTGAACGTCCCGCCGGTGGGGCGGACGCGATTGCCCAGGCGGCTAAACTTCTGTCGGAAGCCAAATTTCCGATTATCCTGTCTGGTGCGGGCGTTGTCATCGGCAATGCCATTGGCGATTGTGTCGCCCTGGCTGAGCGCCTTGATGCAGCCGTTTGCAGTGGGTATCAGCACAATGACAGTTTTCCCGGATCGCACCCGTTGGCAGCCGGACCATTGGGATATAATGGCTCCAAGGCGGGTATGGAGCTGATTGCCCAGGCCGATGTTGTTTTAGCTCTTGGCACGCGGTTAAACCCGTTTTCGACACTTCCCGGCTACGGCATTGATTACTGGCCCAAGGATGCGGCGATCATTCAGGTTGATATCAATTCCGATCGTATCGGGTTGACCAAAGATGTGGCCGTCGGTATTTGTGGCGATGCTAAAATGGTAGCGCAATCAATTCTGGCGCAATTGTCATCCACTGCCGGTGACAGCAATCGCGAACAACGTAAATCAACCATCCATCATACCAAATCAGCCTGGGCACAAACGTTGTCGAGCATGGATCATGAAGATGATGATCCCGGCACCAGCTGGAACGAAGAAGCACGCGTGCGTGATGCTGATCGTATGTCTCCGCGCCAGGCGTGGCGGGCCATTCAGACGGGCCTGCCCAAAGATGCGATTATTTCAAGTGATATTGGTAACAATTGTGCCATCGGTAATGCTTATCCGACGTTCGAAGAAGGTCGCAAGTATCTCGCTCCCGGTCTGTTTGGACCTTGCGGGTATGGCTTTCCCTCTATCATTGGTGCCAAAATAGGTTGCCCCGATGTGCCGGTGGTGGGTTTTGCAGGTGACGGGGCGTTTGGTATCTCCATGAACGAAATGTCATCAATCGGCCGCGATGACTGGCCGTCGATCACCATGGTCATTTTCCGCAATTACCAGTGGGGGGCGGAAAAGCGCAACACAACCTTGTGGTATGACAATAATTTTGTCGGCACCGAACTTGATCCGCATCTGTCTTACGCCAAAGTGGCCGAAGGCTGTGGTCTCAAGGGGGTACAGGTGAAAACGCAAACCGAATTGACCGAAGCGTTAGCGCAATCATGCAAGGATCAGGACAAAGGTATTACCACCTTTATCGAGGTTCTGCTTAATCAGGAACTGGGTGAGCCTTTCCGTCGTGATGCCATGAAAAAGCCGGTGGAAGTTGCGGGCATTAACCCCGATGACATGCGGCCACAGCAGCCTTCATAAGAGATTATGAGCGCTGGAGTTGTAATAATCGATCGTAGGTCCGGGCCACATCTTTGATTACATGGTCCTTTGTGAAGCTGTCTAAAACCCGCTGACGCGCAGCCTTTCCCATGGTTTTGCGCAGTTGTGGGTCTTTGGTCAGCTTTGCAATGGCCTGGGCCAGCGCGCCAGCATTTCCTGGCGGTACCACCAACCCCTCAACGCCGTTTTGGACAAAGTGGCGGCAGCCGGGAACGTTGGTGACGATTAGTGGCCGGGCGCAAATGGCGGCCTCAAGCATGGCGCGGGGCAGGCCTTCTCTGGTGCGCGTTGGCACCACGCAGATATCGGAGTTTTTCCAGACGGTAACAATGTCGGCAGAAAACCCCTGATAGGTAATGTTGGTTTTATTGCCCCAGCTTTGAATGGTTTTCAAAGTGTAACTGCCGGGGTTTGCGGGGTCAGGCTGACCATAAAGATCAAGATTGACATTGAGCGTGTTGACAAGGGGGGAGGCCATGGCATCTACCAGCACATCTATCCCCTTGGTTTTTATCATGCGCCCGACAAAGGCCAGAGTTACGGGTTTTGATCGTCCTATGGCTGCGGGTCTCAGGCTAAGGTCAGGAAATAATTCAGGATCAACACCAGCGCCGCCAAGAACCGTTATTGGTGTATCAGGTGCCAGTCCATAAGCTTTCAAATCTTCAGCATCGTCAGGGTTTTCAACCAGAAGTTCCGAATTCTTCTGGCGCAGGTACAAAGCCGGCAAGCGGAATATGATCGAGCGTAACAATTTGCTCTTCCATGAGTTTCCTTCGCCAAGTGTGCCAAGACCGGTAATGTGGAACACCTTTGCCGGGGTGCGGGAAAACAATGTGGCCAGACCGCCTACCAATACCGGTTTGAGCGAGATGAAGTGAATGACATCAGGTTTGATGGCGCGAATGGCGTGCCTGAGTTGGTGGAGTAATCTCAGTGTCGAGAAAGCGCCTTTTGAGGCGCGTTCAAAATTTACTGGAATGATTTTCACATCCTGTTGTTCAATTTCCCTGTACTTGCTGCCAATCGATGTTGCCAGAAAAATATCGTCGAGGGTTGATCGCTTTGCCGCCTCAATTAATGGCAGAAAGTGAGAATGGAAAAACCAGTCTTCGGTGCAGACATAAAGAATTTTGCGTTTCGACCCTAACATAGGCGCATCTTCAAGTTATCCTGTCGTTAATGCGCAAAGGGGTCTTGCGCCCGAAGGTTTTTTCACTCACATTTAGTTAGATTTACCTTAGTCGATTGCATCAGCAATGACAAAAATTTATGAATGAAAATTCTATATGCCGGGAAGGTCGGAATTATGGATACAAAAGCAGCTGTAGCTTTTAAGGCGGGGGAGCCTTTAAGCATTGAAACAGTTCAGCTCGAAGGCCCGCGTAGCGGCGAAGTTCTGGTCGAGATGAAGGCGACGGGTATTTGCCACACCGATGAATTCACCCGCTCAGGTGACGATCCGGAAGGTATTTTTCCGGCCATTTTAGGTCATGAGGGGGCGGGCGTTGTGGTTGAGGTCGGCGCTGGCGTAACGTCATTGCAAAGGGGTGACCATGTTATTCCGCTGTATACGCCGGAATGTCGCTGTTGCGATTACTGTACCTCGGGCCGCACCAATCTTTGTCAGGCTATTCGGGTAACACAAGGCCAGGGGCTGATGCCTGATGGCACTTCGCGGTTTTCCATAAATGGTGAGAAGATTTACCACTATATGGGGTGCTCGACCTTTTCGAATTATTCGGTATTGCCGGAAATTGCTCTGGCGAAAATCCGCAAAGATGCACCTTTCGACAAGGTCTGCTACATCGGTTGCGGCGTTACCACCGGCATTGGTGCGGTTATCAATACGGCTAAAGTGAAACCGGGCGACAATGTTATCATTTTCGGCCTTGGCGGCATTGGCCTCAACGTGGTGCAGGGTGCGCGGCTGGTGGGGGCGGACATGATTGTCGGCGTCGATCTCAATGACGACCGAAAGGCTTTAGGTGAAAAATTCGGCATGACACATTTTGTCAATCCGAAGGACGTCGACGGCGATCTGGTAGAATATCTGGTTGATTTAACCAAAGGTGGAGCGGATCATTCGTTTGAGTGCATTGGCAATACCACCACCATGCGGCAGGCGCTCGAATGCTGCCACAAGGGCTGGGGCGAAAGCACCATCATCGGTGTTGCCGGAGCGGGCCAGGAAATCTCCACGCGACCGTTTCAACTGGTAACCGGCCGGGTGTGGCGCGGCACGGCTTTTGGCGGCGCCAAAGGGCGCACTGATGTGCCAAAAATTGTTGACTGGTATATGGAGGGTAAAATCAATATCGATGATCTGATCACCCACAAAATGCCATTGGAAGACATCAACAAGGCGTTTGATCTGATGCATGCAGGCACAAGTATCCGCTCTGTTGTGGAATTTTAAAGCATGGTGCTGACCAAGTTAAGCGAACAGAAGGCCTTTGGCGGCATGCAGGGTGTTTACCGACACGAGGCCAGACAAACAGCCTGCGAGATGGAATTCAGCGTCTTTATGCCGCCGCAGGCTCAACAGGGGCCGGTACCGGTTTTATATTACTTGTCAGGCCTCACCTGCACCCAGGAAAATGTCACTACCAAAGGCGGGTTTCAGGCGTATGCCGCTGAACACGGGTTGGCGGTGGTGTGTCCTGATACCAGCCCGCGCGGTGTGGGAATTGCGGGTGAAGATGATGATTATGATTTTGGCACCGGGGCCGGGTTCTACGTGGATGCAATGCAATCGCCGTGGGCTGCCAACTATCGCATGTACTCTTATGTGAGAGCAGAATTGCCCGCTGTTATCGCTCAAGGTTTTGCAATTGATACATCGCGCGCGGGCATTTTTGGCCATTCGATGGGAGGTCATGGAGCGCTGACAATTGCGCTTAAAAACCCTGAAACCTACAAATCCGTATCAGCCTTCGCACCGATTGTTGCGCCAATGCAATGTCCGTGGGGTGAAAAGGCGTTTACCGGTTATCTTGGAGCGGACCGGGAAAGCTGGCGGGAATATGATGCCACCGAGCTGATCACATCAGGCAAGACCATTGATGGCACGATACTCATTGACCAAGGCACAGCTGACCCGTTTTTAGACGAACAACTCAAGCCGCATCTGTTCGATGAGGCTTGCAATGCTTCTGGTCAGGCGGTCGAGGTCCGGCTGCAGGAAGGCTATGATCACAGCTATTACCTGATGGCAAGTTTCATGGCAGATCACATTCGCCATCACGCAGGGGCTTTGAAGGATTAAGCGGCGGCGATAGCTGTTTTTTGCTCCAACACCATTACACAGGCCTCGGCGGCTTCTTTGCCTTTGGTTATGAAGTGATCAAAAAAGAATTTTTGGCGCTCTTTGCTTTCATCAAACTGTTGCGGTGTCAGAACAACGGACAGGATTGGCACATCGGTTTCCAACTGGGTCTGCATCATGCCTGATACTACCGCGGCGGCGACAAATTGATGGGCATAAATACCACCGTCAACAACCAGAGCTGCGGCCACAATCAGATCATATTGCTGAGTTTTAGCCAGTCGCTTTGCCAGTAGTGGAATTTCATAAGCGCCGGGAACATCGATGATTTCAATTTGGTTTTCGGAAATTCCGTGGGTTTTCATTTCGTTCGAAAATCCAATCCGTGCCTGATCAACAATTTCCAGATGCCAGTTGGCGCGGATAAAGGCGATTTTTCCTGCTGATAAGAGTGCAGGATTAACATTCGCGAGGGAAGGGGAAATGTGGTTCATATGGTGCACCCTTGTGGTTGTCTCAGGGTGACTGGAAAAAGCTGTAACTGTGCAAGCTCATGCACAATTTCACCTTCAAACTCCATCCTCTTCCATCCGGACTATGACCGTCGGCTCCGGAATTTAACCGGATCTGCTTGACCCTGCTTAAACTTAAAACAGGCGCTCGCGGGCTCATGTAACTTACATTTACCGCCGGTGGGGAATTACACCCCGCCCTGAGAATTTTTCAATGATTCCAGTTAGACATATTTTGATGCAAGTTCAAGCTTAAAGACGGAAATAAGTATTATTCAGCCAAGCAGTGCATTAAACGCCGCCATGCATTTCTCTCGTGTCTGCCCATCCTTATCCAGTCGTGGCGTCCACGATGACATTGACGCTGCCACCACCTGTCCGGTTTGGCCTAGATGTTTCATCACCGCTGTAACATCAATGGCAGAGGACCCGCCAGGTACCGGATAGTTGAAGGCTGGGGCATCTTCGCAAGAAATGATATCGGTGTCGAAATGCACGTACAGCGGTCCTGTGGGTATGCTGATGGTTGTTAGCGACATGAAGTTTTTAACGTGATGCAATTTCGAAGCTTTAACCAGCTCAGCTTCACCGGGATCAAGGTCACGGGCATCGGTGAGGATAATTTTTTCGTCATTTACCGGTTTGAGATCAACGCTCTGGCACAAAGTCATATCTCCCAATCCGGTAATCATCGCCAGCGGCATACCGCCCAGAAAGCCGCTGGGGGAGGTTTCCGGTGTATTGAAATCACCGTGGGCATCAATCCAGATAAACGTCATATCTATGTTCGCACGTTGAATTCCAGCCATCACCGCAATAGTGGCGCAACAATCACCGGCAATACTTACCGGTCTTCTACCCCGGTTCAAAGAGTGATGGACATATTCGGCAAGGGGCGGATAGAGCGAAGAAATGCGCGACTGAAGATCGCCAGTGGTGGAAATATTGCTGTTGAGGGTGGGGGAGGCAACGGGCAGTGCTTCAAGTTCAGGAAAATATTCATCGATATAATAAGGGGTTATAATGAAGTTATCTGGCATTTTCTGTGTTGTTTCTGTTATAATAATCAGATGAATTTGAATTATGATAAAGTGTGTCGAGTTTGGAGAAATTCCCCTAAACCGTCATCCTCGGGTTTGACCCGGGGATCCATAGTGCAGCCCTGAGCCAGAACATGAAATTATCTTTATGTTGATAATCCAGAGGAATGGATCCCCGGGTCAAGCCCAAGGATGACGGGTGGAAAGTTTTTCAATCCGTCAATTTATACACGCTTTATCATATCAGGATTGCGGTGTTAATGGCCATGTTCGGATTTTTCAAAAATCATCATTTGAGTGATCAAATACTCGTTGATGTGCAGAATTATCTTCAGGCTCAACCAGATGAGCATGAAGTGTTTCGCGAGGCTGCTGCTTTAAGTCTGGGTATCACCATGCGGATGATTTCGTGCTGGCCCGAGGCGCGCGAACCCTTGGCGCTGGTTCTGGCAGACATTCGCTATCGCCTGCATCCTGATGGTGCGCGGCTGTTGTCGCAGCAATTTTCCAACAGTGCGCGAAAAGCCAGAGGTAGCGGACGAAAAACCTTGATGTACGGCTACGGTATTACGGCAAGCTGGCTGATTACCGCTGTGCAAGTGAGCGAAAACAAAAGCGATGATCTTGTGGCAGAACTTGAACGCTATGATCAATTTTTGTGCAAATTGTTTCTCGGCCATGAACATCTGCTCAGCGATAATAGTCTCAATCAATTACATGAAAAGTTTTATGTGTTGAAAACCGGCGCACCGGACCCAAAAGACGAGCTAAAGAGCCGCGCGGATAATATGCGCATGGGAGGCTAATGTTTCGGGATCTGCCATCTCGCCCGCATGAGGCCGCAGGCTTTGCCCGAGTTTACGTGGCACAATGTGGAAATGCAGGTGAAAAACCGTCTGCCCGGCAGCTTCGCCGTTAAATTGTTGTATCAAAAAACCATCAGCCCCCATGGCGTCTACAATTTTTGGTGCGAGCATTTGTATTGTCGCCATGCAGTTGGCGATAACTTGTCCGCTGGCATCAAGCAGTCCGGTGGCATCAGCCTTGGGGATCACCAGCGTATGGCCGTCGCTGCGTGGCATGACATCGAGAAATGCGTATGTAGTGTCATCTTCATAGATTTTGTGGCTGGGAATGTCGCCTTTGAGAATTTTGGCAAAAATATTGTTGTCGTCGTACATGGGGTTTCAGTCCTGTTTTCGGAACGGAACAAGTTTGGCAAGTTCCTTCATTTCCAGATTTACATAGTCCATTTCGTGATCGAGATAATCGGCTACTGCCCGGCGCAGGGAGGGCTCGGCAATGTAGTGGGCGGAATGGGTCAAGGTGGGCTCATAACCCCTGGCGATCTTATGAGGCCCCTGAGCGCCCGCCTCAACCGCGCTTAGCTTATGTTCGATGGCAAATTCTATGGCCTGATAATAGCACGCTTCAAAATGCAGAAAAGGGTGATGTTCACTTGCTCCCCAGTGACGTCCATAAAGCGTGTCCGAGCCTATAAAGTTGAGGGCTCCGGCAATAATCTGATTGTCTCGCTGGCAAAAAACCAAAAGGATATTGTCCTTCATGGTCTCGCCAATACGGGAATAAAACTCGCGTGTCAGGTAGGGCCGTCCCCATTTGCGGTTGCCGGTATCAATGTAGAACCGGTAAAATGCGTCCCAGTGATGTTCGCGGATATCGCTGCCGGTGATCCACTCAATTGTGATATCGCTGGAATTTGCCTGGGCACGCTCCTTGCGGATCATTTTGCGCTTGCGTGAATTAAGCTGGTTTAAAAATTGATCAAAATTTGCGTAACCTTTGTTTTTCCAGTGATACTGCTGATCCGTTCTTTGCAAAAGTCCGAGCTTTCCCAGATGGTCCCATTCGCTTTTGGTGAGGAAGGTCAGATGATGGGACGATGCACCATTACGCCGGGTAAGTTCGATTGCCGCACTTGCCAGCAGTTTTTCCTGTTCAACAAGTGCGGGTCCGGGCTTTACCAGCAATCGCCTGCCGGTGACCGGGGTGAAGGGGACGGATGTCTGCAATTTGGGATAATATTCTCCACCAGCACGGTAAAACGCATCGGCCCAGCCGTGATCAAATACATATTCGCCGTGTGAATGGTTTTTGAGATAGCACGGGCAAATGGCGGCAACGTCACCTGTATGGTCTTCCAGCACCAGATGTTGAGGAAGCCACCCGGTTTCGGCAACAGCTGAACCGCTGGCTTCCAGTGCGTGCAGAAAATCGTAGGAAATAAAGGGATTATAGTCGCAACTCTTTGGATTGGCGCAAGCATCCCATGGCTCGCGTCCAATATCTTCTATCGAGCTTTCAACCCGAACAAACACCTGTTCCATGTCTCCCATAGCCATGTTTGTAAAGCAGTATGGGAGGGTGAGGCAAGGGATAGGTTGCAGGATTATTTATCATGTGAAGTCAGTTGAGAAAACAGGTTTCCGAGTAATTTGCTGCCTAACCACATCAGGAAAACCGGAAACTTGTATAACTGACGGGTTCATGGCACTGTTGCTTAAATTGACTTGTATACTTCTGTATTGCAAAAATGATAAATTTCGGGGAAAAATGATCATACAAACAAGAAACATCTCATTTATTTCAGCATTGTTAATCGGATTCTCGTGGTTTGCTTTAGCTAGTGTTGTCGCTGCGCCATTGTCCAGCCCGGTGATTGATAGCGCAATTTCTACTCTCAACATGCGCTTTGTTCAGATGGCCGGTCAAGAAAACCAAGGTAAATCCTCATGGTTTATGGCTGATAGCTCTGGAAACAGTGGCAATAATTCCAGTGGCAACTTCATCGGTTCAAATAATAATACCGGAAACCTTAATGATACCTCGAACAATAATTCCCCGAACGTTAACCGTTTTTTTGATTTGCCATTCAATGAGAATCCGAACAATGGCAATAATTCTTCCGGTTCAAATGGTTCAGCGAGCGACTCATTCTCCGATGAATTTGAAAGAGCAAATAACAAAAAAAATAGATCTCGTCGCTCGCCAAAATTCTATGGTAATAATGACCCAGTCGCTAACAATGGGTTCAAACAAACAACAGTAAAATCGTGGTCTGCGGCCTGGCTCGCCTATTGCTCCCGCCGCTATCGCAGTTTTAATTCACACACGGGTTATTTCACAGCCTATAGTGGCCGAAAGATTTTCTGTCGTGTGAATACCCGGAATGCCGTTAAATCGCGCTCGCAAAGCACACCAGCAAATCGCCAAAACAACAGGCAAAATTGTGTGCGATCGTCCTCGGGCAAGTGTGTTGCCAACCGTTAAAACCCGTGTCGCGTTTAGACTAAATTTTCCGCAAGGCAGGATTATCGGGCACGAAGCCTTCAAAAATCATCTGGTCGGCCCAGCGTTTGACCGTGCGCCGGTCCTGTTCGCTGCGCACCGTCCAGCTCAGCAACGGTTTTCTCAACAATGTGCGGGTAACCCAGGGGGCAAGTGCGGGCAGGGCCTTGACGTGATAGGCGATAAAATCGGCGTCAGCTTCGAAAATATAGAGCAGATTTCGTCTTTTTGAGCGTTCTTTTTCGCTTAAGTGAGCCCATTCGGGAATATCGGCAAATCGTCCGGCAACCAGCCCGCGGGTAAGTGATGGTGCCAGGGCTTTGATGGTGATGATCGAGCGCGGGTTAAATGACATGACGCAAGCCGGGCCATTGTAGGTACTCAACACCTCCGCCACCCGCTTTTCCAGCGGACCGACATCGTCGTGTGGGCTTTTTATTTCGATCACCAAGGGCACGACGCCGCGCACAAGCAGCAAAAGATCGCTTAAGGTCCACATTCTGTCTTTGGTATCTTTGAAATTGACCCGTTTGAGCTGCTTGACCGTGCGGTCTATGACTTTGCCTTTGGAGGTTGTCAGCCTGTGAAGCGTGTCGTCATGAAACACCATGGCTTCGCCGTCTTTTGAAACCTGTAAATCGACCTCTATGGCAAAGCCGTAGCTGATTGCTGCTTTTACAGCGCTTTGAGTGTTTTCAATAACACCGGCTTGTACATCATGCAGCCCACGGTGAGCAACGGGGCGCTGAGTTAACCACTTGAGATCAGACAATATATCAATCCGGAATTCTAACCAACACCATTTGCGAATCAAACGCCATCATCAAAGTTTAACTCGACAACCAACCCGCCGCAATCTGGCGTTGATGGGCAACGGTGGCATTGCGCATCAAAATGCCGACGGTTACCGGGCCAACGCCGCCGGGAACCGGGGTGATCCAGCTGGCGATCTCAATAACCGCATCGGTATCCACATCACCAACGATACGCACCGAGCCATCGTCCATGATTTTCTGGTTGATACCGATGTCAATGACGGCAGCACCAGGTTTTACCATGTCAGCACCAAGAAAATGCGGGATGCCGACGGCAACAATGACCACGTCAGCGCGGCGCGAATGCATGGCGACAGAACGGGTTTTATGATGGCAGATTGTTACTGTGGCACCTTCTGCCATCAACAAAAATGCTGCCGGTTTGCCGACGATTTCTGAATGCCCGATCATCACCACTTCGAGACCCTGCAAATCCAAACCAGTTTGTTTGATCAATTCCACGGAGGCTGCTGCCGTGCATGGTGCCAGGGCAACATCACTATAGACGATATTACCAATTGACGCCGGGTTCATTCCCTCAACATCCTTCAGTGGATGCACCGCTGATTGCAGGGAGCGAATATTGATGTGGTCTGGCACCGGTCGTTGCAAAATAACCCCGGTGATACCGGCATCATCATTCATCTGCTGGATGCGATTTTTAGCTTCATCTGCGGAAATGTCCGAGGGCCAGACAACCTGCTCGAAAGGGATGTTGACTTTGGTTGCCGCACGTTCCTGATTGCGAACATAAACGGCAACTTCAGCAATATCGCCAAAGCTGATTGATACCAGCTTACCAATTGGCGTGGTTTTGGCGGCATCGGCAACAAACCCGGCTACTTCACCGAGGATGCGCGCCTGCACTTTTCGACCATCAATCAGGCGATTGTCGATGAGGGGAGTATTCATGATTTACTGAACTCAGGAAATTTCAAAAATCGCATCAACTTCCACTGAAACATTGACCGGCAGGCTACCGGCACCCATGGCAAAGCGGGCGTGTTTGCCCTTGTCGCCAAAGACTTCTACCATCAGGTCAGATGTGCCGTTGATGACGGTCGGGTGGTTTTCAAAACCCGGTACGGCATTGACAAAGCCACCGAGTTTGACACAACGGACCACGCGGTCGAGATCGCCTTTACAGGCTGATTTCAGTTGCGCCAGGATATTTAACCCGCAAACCCGGGCAGCTTTTTGAGCTTCTTCAATGGAGATAGTATCACCGACGATACCCTGATACATGAGATTGCCATCAGGACCGAAGGTTACCTGACCGGAAATGAAAACCAGATTGCCAGTAATCACATAGCCGACATAATTGGCCACCGGAGATGCGGGTTCTGACAGGGTTATGTTGAGTTCTTTTAAACGATCATCGATTTTGCCCATGAGGGTCTCCTTGGTTGAATTTTGGGAATCAGGCAGGCGTTACCAGATCGCCCGGTGTCCGGTTGTTGAAAAATGCATCAAGATTGTCCACCGCGCGCATGCCCATGGCCTCGCGGGTTTCCAGTGTGGCACTGCCAAGGTGCGGCAATAAAAAGGCATTGTCCAGAGATCGATAGCGCGGGTCAATATTTGGCTCGCCCGTGAACACATCAAGACCGGCGGCAGCAACCTTGCCGCTTTTTAACGCTTCAATCAGGGCATCATCATCAATGATGTCACCGCGCGCCGAGTTAACCACCACGGCACCGTCAGGCATCAAGGCGATGTTTTCACGGTTCAGCAGCTTGTGAGTTTCAGGCGTTGACGCGCAATTGATTGACAGGAATTGCGATTGTGCCAGCAGGCTTTCAACGTTTTCGTGGTAAATTGCACCTTTCTCGAGTTCTTCTGGAAGTCGGGTGCGCTTGCTGTAATGGATTTCCATGTTAAATGCGCGCGCTCTGTCCGCCACTGCCTGACCGATGCGCCCCATGCCTAATATCCCTAACTTCTTGCCGCTGAACTCAATACCAAGCGGGCCGGTAGGTGACCAGGCACCCCAGGTGTCGGTTCGTACCATCTTGTCGCCCCAGTAGGCGCCACGTGCAGCACCAAGCAACAACAACAGCGCTATATCGGCGGTGGCGTCGGTGAGAACATCGGGGGTGTTGGTGACGGTAAGTCCGGCTGCTGTGGCGGCATTAACATCAATGTGATCGTAACCAACCGAAAATGTTGCGATGATTTTTATGGTCTCGGGCAGGTTGGCAATAAAATCGCTCGTGCACTTTTCTGTTGGCGTCACCAGTAGCGCATCAGCACCTTGTGCGCGTTCGAGCAACTGATCGGCGGTGAAAATAGTATCATCGGCGTTCAGAGTTACATCATAGTCCGCCAGCAGTCGTTGTTCGACAGTCCGGGGCAGTTTGCGTGATACGGTGAGCTTTGGTTTTGATTTAGTCACTGTGTTTGCCTTATTCTTGTACTAATTAAATTACAATGTTGCGGTCATTCCGAAAGGATGAAATTGTGGGCGGGCCGCAGTTGCGCGGACTTCAACTAATTTTTTGAGGCGTTTATCATGAGATCAACTCGCGTGGCCAGCTATTTTAAAGGTTTTCCTGTCTTTGCCGCATCTTTTTTGAGTGCTGTAACTGTTTCAACTGCGCTGAATGCAGCTGTGGATGGTAAAAAAACCGCACTTGTCCCCCATCGGGCTACTTATATTCTGAGCCTTGGCGAGGCCAGTGGCCGCAGTGGTATTGTCGCTATTAAAGGCCGCATGGCCTATGAAATCACCGGTGGCGATTGCGATGGTTATACCACCAACTTGCGCATTGTTACGCAGTTTACCGACAATGATGCCAAGGTAAGCGTCACCGACGTGCGCACGTCGGCCTGGGAATCAGGGGATGGTTCGGTTTTCCGCTTTTCTTCCAGTCATTTTCTCAACAATACCAAAACCCAGACAACACAAGGCACAGCTAAAGCAGGCGTTGAGGGCAAACAGGGCACTTATGTGTTGGAAAAACCGGCAAAGAAAAAAGCCAAAATGCCCCTTAACTCGCTGTTTCCAACCATTCATCTGACCAAATTGATTGATCGCGCCCGCAGCGGAGAAAATGTTTTTGAAGCCCCGCTGTTTGATGGCGGTGACGGCGGCAAGGTCTATCAGACCACCTCGTTTATAGGTCGGGCAAAAGCGCCGGCAACCAATAAGCTTGACGGTAAAATAGATGACAAGGCGCGAAAAATTGTTGAAGGCCTGAAATCATGGCCGGTGAATATCAGCTATTTCGATGGCAAAACCGGCGGCGAAGAAACCCCGGTATTCGAATTTTCCTTCGATCTCTACGAAAATGGCATCGCCAGCAAAATTTTCATCGACTACGGCGATTTTTCCATGAAGGGCAAGCTGAATTCTCTCGAAATTCTCGAAGGGCCGGGGTGTTGAGGGCCTGTTGCCATAAAAACAACCCTCTATGCTACTTCTGCTTTTCTCCCATCAGACGTGCATTTTCGATGGCAATAACGCTTTGATCTGCAAACATCCGCGCTATTTCGAGGTTTCTGGTGTCAAAGGGGCGCACCTGTTGGCGATAGATTGTGAATGCACCGATTAAACGATCTCCTGCCAGCATCGGAATCGCTGTGAAAGATCGTGCACCACCCAATTCTACGGTGGCGTCGCGCAGAGGGTCGCCGCGCCGATAAATTTCTTCTGCGCACACATCGGCAATGTTTACAACTTCCCGGTCTACAATCATGCGGCCAAGTCCGGTTTGTGGACTAACATGGAACTCACCCTGCTCAATGAACCATTCCCGGAAGGGTTGAGGAATATTTCTAAAGTGGGTGGCCTTGGATCCGTTGTACGATGTGTACTCAAAAAGAATTCCGAATTCTGCGTCGCATAGCTCAAGCGCATATTCAAGAACAGAGGCGATGACCTCATTGATCTCGCCATCGGACCTGCTGATTATTCTGAGGACCTGGCTAAGTGCCCGCTCCCGGCTGATCGCCTCTTCGAGGCTAAGTGCAAGTTCAGAGATCAGGGCTGCTTGATCATCTTGATTTTTGTATTTTGGTTTAGTGCCTTCCAGCACTTTGTGCAATTCGAGTTTGGAGGAAACTCCAAGCTTTTTGTAGATTGTCGCCAGATGGGTGCGAACGGTCGAGGGTGCTATAAAAAGGCGCTCGGCAATTCTGTGGTAATTGTCTCCGTTGGCATAGGCTTGCGCAACTTCGCTCTCTCGTGGACTTAAGCCATCTTCTTGCACGTAACGTTTCCTTTCAACGACCACCGAGCCTCCTGGCTGCGTCAACCAGCATGTGTTGTTGAGAGCACATCAAATGCTGTAGGTGAAATACAACATGTGCTGTAGGCAAAATACAGCAAACGCCTGATAGCGAAATCACCCCCTGTGCGTCACCTTACACCTGAGGGTAAACATTGGCTCATAGGCGGTCAAGTGCACCCTATCCAGGGGATCGTCACCGATGGTGACAGAACAGGAGGACTTAATATGCGAGCATTTGAAACGGCAACGAATTTTTTTCACGCCTGCGAAACACTGCAGGGCTGGGAAGGCTGCAAAGATTATGTCGCGACCGGAGCTACGTTCTCAGCGCAATGCGAGCCGCTCGTGGATATCCATTTAGTGGAAGATTATTGTGAATGGATGGCCGGTTTGGGAAAAGGTCCACTTGCGGGCTGTGAATACGAACTACACAGTTCTTCATATGACGAGAACAACAGGACAGCTCTATTTTTTGCAACATTCAAAGGCAAACACGCGAGCGATGGCGGTCCGGTGGCGCCAACGCAACAGCAGACCACAACCGATTATGTCTACGCTTTGACGATGGATTCTACGGGTAAAGTTGCAAAAATGTGTAAAATCTGGAACGCGCCCTGGGCACTTAAGGAACTCGGTTGGGCGTAGCCTGATGCGTAGAGGCAATCATCGCAATCGTTGGGGCGTGCTCGCGCTGCTGTTCAGTGTTCGGTTGTCAATGGCATTTCAGTTCCAGGCGGTTGCGGCACTGTCGCCAACTATCATGCGGGACTTTAATGTCGACATCGCTGATATTGGATTGCTGATTGGGCTCTATTTGTCGCCCGGCATCGTTCTGGCGTTTTCCGGCGGGAAAATTGGCAAGCGCTTTGGTGACAAGCCCACTGTATTGTTTGGCCTGGTGCTCATGGTCTGCGGCGGCATGTTGATGGCATTTTGGCTAACCTGGGGAGCGCAGATCGGTGGCCGCTTACTAGCGGGAACCGGTGGTGTCCTCATCAATGTCTTGATGTCCAAGATGGTCACCGATTGGTTTGAGGGTAAGGAAATTGCCACCGCCATGGGGATATTTGTCAATTCCTGGCCGGTTGGAATAGCGCTCGCTCTTGTCGTGTTGCCGCCAATTGCTGAAGCAAGCAGTCTGGTGGTTGCCTTGTCGCTGGTGACAGGTTTGGCATTTGCCGGCCTGCTGCTCCTAGGCGTACTTTATCGATCTCCGGCACCGGCAGGCGATGCACTCGCGACCACACAATCCAACCTGACGGGGACAACTCTCATGGCAGTGATCACTGCCGGGCTGATCTGGGGGCTGTATAACGCGGCACTAGGCATGATTTTTAGTTTTGGTCCGGCCATGCTGGCGGATCGTGGCTGGAGTAATTCTGAGGCAAGTTCTGCAACAAGCGTGACCTTGTGGCTGGTGGCGATCTCGGTGCCTATGGGTGGTGTGATAGCCGACCGGAGCGGCAAGCGGAATCTGGTGTTGGTTGTGGGCCTTCTCCTGTTTGCGGTCACGCTGATTATTGCGGCCCGCAGCGGAGCGGCTTTGTTGATGTTTGTGATGCTCGGGTTGGTCGGCGGACTGGCGGCGGGTCCAATTATGAGCCTGCCATCGGCGGTACTGCACATTGAAAATCGTGCGGTTGGCATGGGGCTATTTTTCACCATGTTCTATCTTATAACTGTGCTTGCGCCCTGGGTCGGGAGTTACCTGGCAGCGGCGATTGGCAGAACCAGTATTACGTTCGATATGGGTGCAATCATGCTGATTGCGTGTTGTGCCGCACTTTGGCTGTTTGAGCGACTGGCAAAGGCTTCATCGAGGTCGGAATAGGTGTCTCCGGCTATATTTTTTCACACCAGAACTGATACATGGCTCTGAACGTATTGGGGTGTTCGAGTTCAAATTCGTGCCATTTTTCAAGCGAAGTCAGTGCATGCCTGTCCGGGTTGGTTTCTTTGAATTCCCACAAAGTGTTTTGATTGCGCATTTCAAATCCCAGGAATTCAAGGTTGAGTGTCTTTAACGTCTGCTCTATCTGGGGCAGGGTAAACCGATGTTCCTGAACGTGGAAAATCAGATCGCGACAATCGCTGAGGCTGAAAAAATCCCTGCTCTTGACTAATTTTGCCATCTGAAGATTTCCGTCTTCGGCCATGGTTATGATGTCCTGGCGGCATTGGCGAATTTCTTGTGGCGAGGCGCCATAGGCCTTTTCAGCAATCAGTGAACGAGCCTGCACGATGTCCTGACGGGCCAATTCGCTGTACAAGGCGATTTTCATCACCCCATTGCTGCGCAACAGGTCTGTCAGCACCTGCCAACCAGCTACCGGGTCGCCGAGATGATGGAGGACGCCGGAGCATTCGATGAGGTCAAACTGCCGCCCGATACTCGACAGTTCCATAATGTCACCCTGCACAAATTCTATATTGGTGAGGCCCAGTTCTTCGGTTTTGCGGGCAGCGTAGGAAAGACTGCTCAGACTTAAATCAACGGCGAGAATGCTCGCATTGGAAAACCGTGAATTGGTGTTGACGACGTGCTGGCCGGTGCCGCACCCCGCGATCAGGATTTCCGGGTTTTGTGGTGAGGTATAATCGTTGAGATCAAACTGCAGTGGCGGTGCCTGCAGGATCGATCCAATCGCTCTGCCTTTTTCTTTTACATCTGTTTTTATCCAGCGCGGGTAGGGGTTTTCCTCATATTGCTCGCGAACCGATTGAGACACGGCACCCTCGATCGAAGTGATCCGGGGAATTTGACAGCGCCGCTGGTCCTCATCGTCTGGCTCCAGTATAAGCCGTTTAATCACCGGTTCAAGTTCACCAGACCACTTGCATTTGGCCAACGATTGTGCCCAGGAGAAGCGATACAAGGGCCTGTAGGCAGCCAGAGCGGCAATGAGGTTGGGGGATACTTCGTGCTGGTTTTCGACCAATGTCGCAATCTGGTGTTCAAGACCTTCAACCAGATTTTTTTCTTCATCGCTTTCGCAAAAAACATACTCATTGGTAAAACATTGCAGAGCCAGAGCGGTTGAAAACGGCAAGCAGTTCTCATCTATATTTCCTGCAATCGTTTCTGTAATCATGGAACGACGAAGGGCTTTGAACATGCCCTCTATTTCAAGATCATAGATTGGGCACAGGGCCATGAGGCCAAGCAAAAGAGGCATCTTGGACAGTTGTGGTGCTACCTGGGCATAGTCAATGTTGTCCGGTGAATTGGGGGAGGTGGTCGTTTCGATAATTAACTGGAAACGCGGGTAATGGCGAATTGCGCTAAGCAAGGACATGGCAATGTTGGATGGGCGTACCGTAGGCATGTCCATCAGATGCTGAAGCGTCGGCCAAAGAGTATCATCAACAGCTGAAAACGATATGGTTTCCAGAGATGCCGACAAACCGGTCCAAAGACTTCCATTCTCCGGGCTGATCGCAATGGCGCGTTGATAACACCTGAATGCTTCTTCACGTTTATCAAGATCTTTGAGGGTATTGCCAAGATTGGCGTAAGCCACCGCATATTCAGGCTCAATTGCCAGCGCTTTTTGAAAGCTGGCCATAGCCTCATCCAGTTTTCCCAGGCCATTATAGGCGTTTCCAAGGTTGTTGTGGGCCTCGGCATAATCGGGCTGGATAACAAGTGCTTGTTGATAGCTTGCTACGGCGTTTTCCAGTTGTCCCTGGTTTTGGAAGGCGGTGCCAAGATTATTGTATGCTTCGGCATAATCAGGCTTGATGGTGATGGCTTTTTGGTAACTTGCCACCGCCTCAGCCAGTCGCCCCTGATTTTGATAGGTGTTGCCAAGATTGTTGTGTGCTTCAACAAAATCGGGTTGGAGGGCGATGGCTTTTTGCTGGTTTGAAACGGCGTCATCAAATTTTCCCAGGTCTTTGAGAACATTGCCAAGATTACTGTGCGCCATAGCGTAATCAGGTTGAATAGTCAGGGCTTTGTTGAAGGCGTTTTTAGCTTCGATCAGTCGGCCCAGATCGTGGAGCGTATTGCCGAGATTGTTATACACCATGGCGTAGTCTGGTTTGAGGGCGAGCGCTTTAAGGTAGCTCGCTTCGGCCTCTGTCAGCGAACCGAGGCTGTGCAAGGTATTGCCGAGATTGTTATGGGCTTGGGGATAATCAGGTTTGAGAGTGATAGCCTTGCCGTAGCTGGAAACAGCATCTTGCAGTCGGCCCAGGCTTTGTAATGCATTGCCAAGATTATTATGCGCCGTGGAGTAATCGGGCTGCAAGGTGAGAGCTTTGGTGATGAGATCGACGGCAATAGCACTTTTACCGACCTGAAAAGCGATAACGCCCAACAGATGCAGGGCCACGGGCTGGTCGGGATCAGATCGTAAAATCTGTTTATAGATAGCTTCAGCTTCAGAAAATCGTCCGGCGTTCTGGTGCTGTACGGCAAGATCAATAGCTGGCTGAAAGGACAGGTCTGCCGATTGTGAAGATTTTGATTTCTTCGCTGCCTTTTGCGCCAGTTTGTGCTGGCGACGTTTTTCGGCTCTGTTCATGAAAGCTTGTTCCTCGCTCAGCTCAGATGCGAATCAATTCTACACAATTGCGCATCTCTTTTCGAGGTTGTTTTATCTGTTGCCTGGTTTAAACCCGATGCCCTTTTCGATGCTGGTTGACCCGAACCTGTCCCTGATCGTGTCCATGGCATGCTCGACGTCGGCGCGTTTGTTGAGGTCGTGGTCGAACAGGCTGGCCTGATCGGCAGCAGCGTTATTTTGCAACTGTGAAAAGCCGATGCCGATGAGGCGGAAGGCGGTGCCGTCTATCTCGGGTTTCAGCAGCGCTTTTGCAGCGTCAAACAGACGATCGGCCAATTGGGTTGGCTGGTCGAGGGTGCGACTGCGGGTGCGGGATTTGAAATCTGCGGTTTTGAGTTTCAGGGTGGCGCAACGTCCGGCGATGTTCTTTGCCTTGGCGCGGGCGGAGACTTTTTCGCATAATTGCCACAGTATGCGCTCAAGTTCGGCAACATCCTTAATGTCAGTGTTAAAGGTGGTTTCGGCACTGACGCTTTTCATCGCACTGCCGGGTTTGATCTGGCGGTTATCTTGTGCGCGGGCCAGTTCGTACAGTCTTTTGCCCATGACGCCATGGTGTTTCATCAAACTCGCCTGATCATGGGCCAGAAGATCGGAAATCGTTATAATGCCACGGGCTTTGAGTTTGCGCTGGAGAGCTGTCCCCACCCCCCAGATGATCGAGACGTTTTGGCGTTTGAGGAAGGATTGGGCTTCTTGTAGACCGATGATTGAAAAGCCCAGGGGTTTGTCCAGGTCTGATGCGATTTTTGCCAGGAATTTGTTGTAGGACAAGCCAACCGAAACACTGATGCCTATTTCATTTTCAATGCGTGTGGCCAATTGCGCCAGAATGTGTGAAGGCGGGTGTTTGTGCAGACGCTCGGTGCCCTTGAGATCAAGGAAGGCTTCGTCTATCGAAATCGATTCAACAAAAGGTGTGAGGCTCAGCATCATCTGTTTGACTTCGCGTCCGACGCTTGCATATTTTTTCATGTCCGGTTTTATGACGATCGCCTGCGGGCAGGCTTTCAGTGCCTTGAACATCGGCATGGCTGAGTGCACGCCGTGGATGCGGGCAATATAACAAGCGGTTGCGACAACGCCGCGTTTGCCGCCACCGATGATCACGGGCTGGTCTTTCAGTTCAGGATTGTCGCGCTTTTCTATTGTAGCGTAAAACGCATCACAATCGATGTGGGCAATGGCGAGATCGTTGATTTCACGGTGACGCAACAGGCGCGGGCTGCCGCAATGCAGGCAGCGCGATACCTTGCCTGCATCTTTAAGACAGTCCCGGCAAAAACCGGGGATGAATTCATCACCGGACATAGGGTTTCCTAGCTGAGGGGTCATATTACACAGAACTGATCGTCACGGCCATAAATGTGCAGCACCACGCACGCCGCTGGCATCGCCAAACTTTGGTTTCAATATGCATGGATTGAAGTGATCGGCGAAAATATAGGGCAGCATGATTTCGGGTAGTGTTTCGTAAATCATGTCAATGTTGGATAAGCCACCACCGAGGACGATGGCATCGGGATCGATAATATTGACCATCTGGGCGAGACTGCGGGCCAGACGTGACGCGAAACGGTTAAAGGTGTCAAAGGCTGGTTTTTGCCCGTCCAATGCCTGGGTGGCAATGTCTTTTGCATCGAGGTTTTGATGTGTGTGACGAAGATGATCCGCGCTCATACCGGTGCCCGATACCCAGCACTCAATGCAGTCATTTTTTCCGCACCAGCATTGAACTTCGCCTAACTCTTCATGCGTTGGCCACGGCAGGGGATTATGCCCCCACTCGCCGCCAATGGCATGGGGCCCGGTAATCAGTTTATTGTCAAACACCAGTCCGCCACCACAACCGGTCCCGATAATGACGCCAAAAACCATGCGATGTCCTTGTCCGGCTCCATCAAGAGCTTCGGACAAGGCAAAACAATTGGCATCGTTTTCTATTTTGATTTTGCGATCAAGTGCCTGCGACAGGTCTTCAAGCAGGGGCTTGCTATTGAGCCAGGTGGAATTGGCATTTTGTACCAGGCCGGTGGCGGGGGAGATTGATCCGGGTATACCGATGCCAACCGATGCTTTTCGGGACAGAATGCTTTCCAGTTGAAAGACTGTTTTCTGGAGAGTTTGAACAGTTTTTTGGTAATCATTACGTGGGGAAGTAATGCGTTTTTCAACGATTACTTCGCCATTGGGTTTAAGCAGTATGGCGGCAATTTTGGTGCCGCCGACGTCAATACCGATTTTGTGTTGATCTGCCATTAGCCTGAGTTGGCCTGCTGGCGAATGCTGTTTTCAATAAAAGTGCTGGTTTGCAGCCAGTTTTCGGCCTGCAATGCAGTTTGGGGCATATCCGGCATGACTTTGCGGAAACGCTCATCCTGCATAAAATGAATGAGAATTGTTTCAGGTGCTATCTCTGCAACCGAATGAATATTGGCCGGGCTGTCATCAAGAAAAAATGTCGGTCGGCCACCGTATTGATTGATGCGGGCGACTGCATGACCCTTGGCGCCGCTGTTAATGACAAGGGGGTAATCGAAGCCTTCTGCGCACAGGTTTTGTTTTCGTGGTTCAAGGTAGGTGCGTGGCAGATTGGTGAGCAAGACAATGTCGCAGGTTTCAGCCAGAGTTTGCAACACCTGCCGGGCACCATCGATGGGTTTGAGTAAATGGGCGTAATCGTCGAAAAACCCAAACAGCAATTCGCCGACACGCTCCTTCGACACCGGCTCATTGGTGCTTCTATGCCGGATGTTTCCGGTCAGGGCAAAGCTGGCTGGATCAAGCCAGCATTGTTGTTGGGCTAGGTGTTGTTCGAGGCCACCGAGGAAATGAAAGATTACCTCATCGACGTCGCATATGATGATAGGCTTGGTATCGCCAAGTGCCAGTGCATCAATTTCAGATGTGGTGAGGGGGTCAGAAGCATTCATACTCAATAACCGGTCGAGCCTTTCAGAGTTAGGTGGGGTCAATGAAAGTCTCCGGTGTTGCCACCAACAAGTGTGCGGCGGGCTGTGGTGGGCAGGGCTGGAGCGAGGTTGTATTCTTCAGCGAACATATAGACCAGAGTTTCATCCTGTAACAGATAATCGAGTATTCCCGCCAGAAAAACCGGGTCAGACGCATTGTTTTTAAGCGCGGTCGCATCCATTCCCGATAGTGACATAAACCGTTCCAGGCGGGTTTCATTGCCGACCAGAAAGCTTAAGGCATTGAGTGCTATGGTTTCAGCTTCATTTTGTTTCACGATTTCGATCCTGTTGACGGCGTCTGCTGACAGCTTGTGCGCCAGAAGTTAAGCAGATGGTTACCTAATTTGTGCTAAGCAATAACAGATTCTATGTGCCTGGGGTAAGTGGTTAGCGGGCAAGTGTTCCTGAGACACGTGAAGGGTTGGCCTGATGACAAAAAAAATACTCATCGTTGAAGATAATGAACTCAATTTGAAACTGTTCAATGATGTTTTGGAAGCCCATGGTTATGAAACTCTGGAGACCCGCGAAGGACTGAAAGCTCTTGATCTGGCGCGCGCGCACAATCCTGATCTGATTTTGATGGATATTCAACTGCCGGAAGTTTCTGGGCTGGAAGTGACAAAGTGGCTAAAAGAGGATGATGAGTTGCGTAAAATACCGGTGATAGCCGTGACCGCCTTCGCCATGAAGGGGGATGAGGAAAAAATACGTGATGGTGGCTGCGAAGCCTACATATCCAAACCCATTTCGGTATCTCATTTTATTAAAACAATAGACCGGATTTTGGGAGAAACTCGATGACTGCGCGCATTCTGGTGGTTGATGATATTTTGGCCAATGTCAAATTACTTGAAGCCAAGCTAACAGCGGAATATTTCGATGTGCTGACCGCCATGAGCGGAACAGAAGCGCTCGAAATCGTGCAGCGTTCTTTGCCTGATATTGTTCTACTCGATGTGATGATGCCGGGTATGGACGGGTTTGAAACCTGTCGCCGGATTAAATCCAACCCGGCAACCCAGCATATTCCCGTGGTCATGATTACAGCACTCGATCAGCCTAGCGACAGGGTTCAAGGGCTGGAAGCGGGTGCGGAAGATTTTTTGACCAAGCCGGTCAATGATGTGGCCCTTCTGGCCCGGGTCAAAAGTCTGGTGCGCCTGAAGATGGTCACTGATGAGTTGCGCATGCGTGCAGCCACATCAGAACGTATGGGATTGATGGACCAGGAAGAACTGGTCGCAGAAACATTAAAGGCACCGGGGCGAATTTTGCTGGTGGAAGATCAGGTAAGTTCGGCCGAGCGGATTGTTGAAACCCTGAAAGAATTCCACAAAATTGAAGTGATTTCTGATCCGCAGGAAGCATTGGTTAAAATCCCGGAGATGGATTGCGAATTGCTGATTGTCAGCCTCTCTCTGAATAATTATGACGGTCTGCGCCTGTGTTCACACTTGCGTTCAATTGAGCGCACGCGTGATTTGTCCATTCTTGTGCTGGTCGAGGCTGATGACAACACCAGATTGTTGCGCGGACTTGATATCGGCGTAAACGATTATCTGATGCGCCCACTCGATCGCAATGAATTGCTGGTGCGGGTGCGTTCCCAACTCAAAAGGCGACGCTATACGGAACAATTGCGCGACAGTGTTGAACAAAGCATGGAACTGGCGATTACCGATTCTTTAACCGGTCTGTACAATCGTCGCTATATGGAAGGCCATATTGCATCGCTGGTCGATAAGGCGGCTAACTGCGGCAAGGATATATCCCTGATTATCCTCGATATTGATCACTTCAAGGCTGTGAATGATACCTATGGTCATGATGTTGGTGATGAGGTGTTGAAGGAATTTTCCAAGAGAATTCTCAAAAATATTCGCGGCATTGATCTGGCCTGCCGGTTTGGTGGTGAAGAGTTTGTTCTGGTTATGCCCGATACGGACTTGTCATTCGCCTTTATGGTCGGCGAGAGGATACGCCAGTGCATAGCATCCAGCGTTTTTTATGTCAGTGTCGACAATGGCAGCCTCGATCTTACCTGTAGTGTCGGTGTGGCATGTCTGGAGCAGCTCGATGATACGCCGGAGACCATTCTAAAACGCGCAGATCAGGCTCTTTATCGCGCCAAGAATGACGGGCGAAACCGCGTGGTTGCGGAAGCTGCCTAAGGAGTACTGCTGCTTGCTGTTAACCTTGTTCTGTAGATGTTAAGGTTAACCCTTTACGAACAAAATCTAAATCCCTTTAAGAAGTCCATGAATGCTTTGCCTTTCACGACCGATGAGCCTAAATAGGATTATCAATTGTCGGGTCAAGGTTTGACAGGAAGTTGCATCAGATACCTGATTGAATTGTGAGGCCATGCGCTACAAATTCAATTATGCCGGTGTTTAATTCCTATCAGACGCTTATCCCTTCGAATACCCTACGGGTTTACTCAGGTCCGCCGCATCTCCTGGGTCCGTGGGGTTACGGTCGGCCTGTGGGCGGTAGGAGTGGCCTCCTCGTGTACCGCAATCCCAGGTCGACCACCCTTTTATTTTAAATAACTGGCTTCAGGCTCAAGCGTAGCCGCTTGTTGCCTTGACTTCGAGAAAGTCTTCCAGCCCCCAGGTGCCGCCTTCACGCCCGTTGCCGGACTGCTTGTAGCCGCCAAAGGGACTGCCACCGGGGCGTGTGGCACCGTTTATTAACACCATTCCAGCACGCAGGCGCTTTGATACCCGTTTGGTGCGCTCCTCGCTGCCGCTTTGGATATAGGCGGACAGGCCGTAAGGAGTATCATTGGCTATTTTGATAGCGTCTTCTTCGCTGTCAAACGGGATCATCACTAAAACCGGTCCAAACACTTCTTCGCGCGCGATGGTCATGTCATTGTCAGCGTCGGCAAAAATAGTGGGGCGGACGAAATAGCCCTGATTGAACCCTTCGGGCCTGCCAGTGCCGCCCAGCACCAGTCTAGCACCTTCATCGATGCCCTTCTGGATCAGGCCCTGCACTTTGTTAAAATGTACATCTGAAACCAGCGGGCCGATATGACGGCCTTCTTTTGCGGGATTGCCAACTTCGACATTTTCTCCCACTTCAACGGCGGTTTTTACAGCATTCTCATAGATGGAACGCTGCACCAGCATGCGCGTGGGAGCATTACAGGATTGGCCGGTATTGTTGAAGCAGTGTAAAACACCGGCTTTGACGGCCTTGGCGATATCAACATCTTCAAAGACAATATTTGGAGATTTTCCGCCAAGTTCAAGTGTCACTCGTTTGACGGTTTCAGCTGCGGCTTTGGAGACTGCAATGCCAGCGCGGGTTGAGCCGGTAAAAGACATCATATCAATGTCGCGATGAGAGGACATGGCCTCCCCAACAGACAGGCCATCACCGTTTACAAGATTAAAAACACCGGGAGGAAAGCCCGCTTCATCAATCATTTCAGCAAACAGCAGGGCCGACATGGGGGCAATCTCGCTTGGTTTGAGGACCACAGTGCAGCCAACGGCAAGTGCTGGTATTACTTTTAGCGTTACCTGATTCATGGGCCAGTTCCATGGTGTGATCAATCCGCAAACGCCAATCGGTTCGTGCGAAATGTACTCGGTTGGCGCATGCTCACCCAAAGCATGGCCAAAATTAAATTCTTTCAACGAGCGGATAAATGCCTTGAGGTGGCCGAGACCAGCAGCGGCCTGGGCGTTGGTTGCAAGTGTCATCGGTGCGCCCATTTCAGCCGAGATTGTTTCGGCCATTTCGGTGCTGCGTCTGGAATAAATTTCAGCCAGCTTTTCCAGCAGGGCCAGGCGTTCATCGCGCGAGGTCTGGCTATAGGTTTCAAACGCTGTACGCGCTGCCGCCACGGCTTTGTCCACATCAACGGATGAGCCTAAGGAAATGACGGCATAGGCCTGTTCGTCGGCAGGGTTTATCACGTCGAAATCGTGCGGTGTTGCTGGTGCAACCCATTGACCGTCAATATAGAAATCTGTTTTTTTGATCATTGAAAATACCCTGATTTAAATTTGTGAGTGATATAATTCTGGAGAGTTCCGCAACGAAAAAAGGCACCGTATTATACGATGCCTTATCATTCAGTTCGCAAACAAGGATGTAAAGCCTATTTTATTTTGGCTTCCTTAAACTCAACGTGCTTGCGGGCAACGGGGTCATATTTTTTCAGAACCATTTTTTCGGTCATGGTTCGGGCGTTTTTCTTGGTGACGTAGTAAAATCCAGTATCAGCAGTGCTGACGAGCTTGATTTTAACGGTAGCAGCTTTTGCCATTTTTCAAATCCTGTGTGGTATAATTCTGTGCATCCAGCGCCTTTATGGCGAATGCGGAAATCCTGAGCGTGAAACTACTCAACTTTCGTGTCGTGTCAAGCATTCTCGCGATTTTTTCTAATGCTCAATTCTTAAAAACTTGCCCTGGGCGTGAAAATAAAACGGTGTGGGATAGTCTGGATCATTAAGGTGGCCGTTTTCCAGCCTGATTTGCAGGTGCTTTAGAACCACTTGCGTTATCAGGGGGAGGTCGACTTCGAGTGCTTCTTCGAATGTCAGCCAGCGTCGCTCCAGCAATTCATTGGTGGGGACATCCTCATTGTTCAAGGTTCTCGAAATGCCGCTGGCGTCGGCGGCAAAAAAGCGCGTATCATACCGCCGTGGGCGGCCCGGAGGGGTTATGGCGCGGGCAATATAGGTCAACCCGGACAAAGAGGGTGCAACGCCGTGATCGAGAAAATCCTGCCAGGCAGCGCAGCGGCTGGATTGTTTTTGGGTTTGCGGGGTACCATAAAGAATTCCGGCTTCTTCATAGGCTTCGCGAATAGCTGCCATGCCAAGGGCGCGGGCACGATTGATACTAACCCCACGCTTCATGTTTTTAAGCAGTTTACCCATGGTGGCAGCTGAAAAGTCACCGGTTGGTGCGACCCGGCTGTCAGCGAAATCAACCCGGCCACCGGGGAAGACGAATTTTCCCGGCATGAATTTATGATTTTCGTGGCGCTTGCCCATGAGAATGCGGGGGCTGTCTTTATCAAAGCGCAAAAGGATCAGGGTTGCGGCATCTTTGGGACGGTAATAAGCGGATTTCATGGTGGGCCTGCTTTCATTAAGCAAGTCGACCAGTTCAATTTCATTTACCATCAGGTGCCGCGAACTTCATTGTCGAGGAGAGGGGGCTCATCCACATCATCCCCAAATCCATGCATGCGCAAGGACCACTGAAGACCGACAACCGCACCTTTGACACCCGGCAGCAGCACCAGCGACAGAATTAATATTGATGGCAACCACAAGACAAGATGCGTAGTGGTGCTGAGTTGCCACAATTTTTCCGACATCAGCGCCAGGGGCAAAATGATATGACCGACGATAAATATCGTGAAATAAGGTGGCGCATCATCTGCTCGTTGATGCGATAGGTCTTCGCCACAAGATGAACAGGTATCGACGACCTTGAGGTATTTCCAGAACAATGGTCCTTTGCCGCAATTGGGACAGCGATGCTTGAACCCATTGAACATGGCAATACGGGTGGGTCGGTTATCTTTTGGGTATGTAATGCTCATAATCGTCGGTTTCTATCTGCGCTTGCGTTTAGGTTTTGTGCGTTTTGCCGATCGCGGCTTTTTAAATCCACCCCGGACAGGTTTTTCATAAACCCCTTCCGACAAAAGTTCAAAGCGTAAAGCGCCTGCCACCGGGGCTGCTTCAATTAATCGCACCGTTACCTGATCACCAAGCTTGAAGGTTTCCCCGCTGGAAATGCCGGAAAGTGCATAAAGACCCTCATTGGCAATATAGCGGTCGCGGCGCAAGGATGACAGGGGAATAATGCCGTCCGCACCGGTTTCGTTAAGTTCAACAAACATGGCTGAGCGGGTAATGCCGGAAATGCGGGCTGCAAATTCAGCGCCAATCCGGTCCATAAGAAACGATGACAGGATGCGATCAACGGTTTCGCGCTCGGCTTTGGCAGCGCGGCGCTCGGTCATCGATAAGTGCTCGGCGATTTCTTCGAGGTCCTGCTGCGGGGCATCAGCGCCACCAAGGGTGGCAATCAGGGCGCGATGAACCACAAGATCGCTATAGCGCCTGATGGGTGAGGTGAAATGAGCGTAAGTTTTGAGATTGAGGCCAAAATGGCCATAGTTCTCGACGCTATATTCGGCCTGAGCCTGGGCTCTTAAAACCGAATGATGCACCAGACTTTCCAACTCTCCACCTTTGACCTGTTCAAGAATGCGGTTGAAATGCATCGGTCTCAGAACTTCTCCAGCGGGCAGTTTGAGGTTCAGGGTTTTGAGGAAATCAATTAATCCGTGAGTCTTTTCCTGTGAGGGATTGTCATGACAGCGGTAAATCAGGGGTTGTTTGTTTTCGGCTAATGTCTGGGCGGCAGCGACATTGGCCTGGATCATGAATTCCTCAATCAACTTGTGAGCATCAAAACGCTCACGTAACACAATGGCTTCAATTTCTCCGGTTTTGGTGAAAACAATGCGTCGCTCGGGCAAGTCTAACCCAAGGGGTTCGCGTTTCTTCTGCGCCTTGAGCAGGGCTTCAAACGCCTGCCACAGGGGTTTAAGCACGGGTTCAAGCCATTCGCTGGTGGTTTTGCCGTCAATAGCGTCCTGGGCCTGCTGGTAGGATAGTTTGGCGTGAGACCGGATCATCGCACGCATAAACTTGTGACTGATTTTATTGCCCTGAGCATCAAAGATCATGCGGCAGACAAGGGCAGGGCGGTCTTCGTCAGGACGCAGGGAACATAAGTCATTGGACAGGCGTTCGGGCAGCATCGGCACGACACAGTCCGGGAAATAAACCGAATTTCCGCGATTAATGGCTTCGATGTCGAGGGCGCTGCCCGGTGTTACGTGCGCGGCGACATCAGCAATGGCCACAGTCACGATGAAGCCGCCGGGATTGTCCGAACTGGTATCAGTTTGCGCATGAACTGCATCATCATGATCGCGGGCATCAGACGGGTCAATGGTGATCAAGGGTAACTTGCGCAGGTCTTCGCGGCCTTTGAGGCCCGGTGCTTTTTCGGCCTCGGCCTGTTTCAAAACAGCTTCAGGAAACTCATTGGGAATGTCGTAGACTTCAATGGCAATGCGGCTGGCAGCACGGTGGCTGTCTATTTTTCCAAGCGTTGATTTGATGCGCACTTGTGCGGGCCCATAGGCTTTTTTCTGCACCAGTTCAACTTTTACCAGATCGCCGGTTTTGGCAGTGCCGACATCTGCTGCTGGCACCATTAAAGCATTGCGCTGTTTTTTATCAATCGGTTCGATAATACCTCTGCCATCGAGTGCTGATTTAAACACCCCAAGCATTGTGGAAAGATCCTGACCTAAGCGCTTGATGACGCTGGCCTCATAGGTAGCATCATTGTCACCATCGACCTTTTCGATGCGCGCCAGCACGCGATCTCCCACACCGGCGACGTCAGAGCCGTGTTTGGAGCGCGCTGAGACAATTACTATCAGGGGAGGATAAGGGGTTTTGTCATAATCCCAGTTGGCTGGTTCAGCCACCAGTTCGCCATCATCATTTTGCCGCTTGATGACAAGAACGCCCACCGGCGGAAGGTGGGCGGCCGAAGTCAGGCGCTTGCGGTTTTTGGCAATCATACCTTCATCCGCCATTTCACGCAGCAGACGCTTGAGACCAATTTTTGAATTACCCTTGATTTTGAAGGCGCGGGCAATATCGCGCTTGCCCACGCGCTTGGGCTGGGATTTGATGAATTTGAGTATCTCGTCCTTGCCGGGCAGGGCGCTGCGGGACTGGCGGGGTTTTGGGGCCAATGGGTATGTCTTCCGCTCAATTAAGCGCTGGTTAAGTTACTCGGTGGTTGCTTTGTTTTTTGCCGCAGTCTTTTTCTTCGGCGCTGCCTTCTTTTTTGCCACAGTCTTTTTCTTCGGAGCTGCCTTTTTCTTCTTAGGTGCTGCTTTTTTCTTTTTTCCACCGCCCTTTGCCGCTTTCGCTGCGACCAGTTCCAGGGCTTGTTCGAAGGTGATGGTTTCCGGTGTCATGTCCTTGGGCAACGTTGCGTTTATCTTGCCGTGCTTGACATAAGGGCCATAGCGACCATCCATCACATTGAGCGGTCCGCCATCGGGGTGTTCGCCCAGTTCTTTGAGGGCAGTAGCAGCTTTGCGTCCCTTGGCGGCCTTTTCGGCAATCACGGTGACGGCACGGTTGAGGCCGACGGTGAAAACCTCATCGTATGATTCGAGATTGGCGTAAGTTCCGGCGTGCAGCACAAACGGACCATAGCGACCAAGCCCGGCGGTAATCATTTTGCCGGTTTCGGGGTGGGCACCTACTTCACGCGGTAACGACAGTAATTTCAAGGCTTCTTCGTAAGAAAACGTTGCCGTGTCTGAGCCTTTGGGCAGGCCCGCGCGTTTTGGTTTTTCGCCTTTGCCGCCTTCGCCCAATTGCAGATAGGGGCCGAAGCGGCCGGATTTAAGCACAATGTCGAGTTCTGTTTCGGGATCGGTGCCAAGGATGCGATCCTCGCCAGCGCCATTGCCGCCATTCTCTCCGGTTTCGGAAAACTGGCGGGTGAAGCGGCAGTCGGGATAATTTGAACAGCCGATAAAGGCGCCGAAGCGGCCGACTTTGAGACTTAGTTGGCCATCTTCACACGATGTACATTTGCGCGGATCAGAGCCATCTTCTTTGGTCGGGAAAATATGCGGCCCCAGGACCTCATTGAGTGCGTCGAGCACGTGGGTGACACGCAAATCAGCAATATCACCGACGGTTTTGTTGAATTTGGTCCAGAATTCGGTCAACACCTGCTTCCAGGCAATCTCGCCGTTGGAAATACGGTCAAGTTTTTCTTCCAGCGAGGCGGTGAAATCATATTCGACGTAGCGGGTGAAAAAGCTTTCGAGAAAGGCTGTTACCAGCCGTCCTTTATCTTCAGGAATAAGGCGTTTTTTCTCCAGCCGTACATATTCGCGGTCACGCAAAACTGTCAGCGTCGACGTGTAAGTTGACGGTCGACCGATGCCGAGTTCTTCCATCGCCTTGATTAAAGTGGCTTCGGTATAACGCGGTGGTGGTTCAGTGAAATGCTGGTTGGGCAGGAGTTTAAGCAGGTTTGATTTTTCGCCTTCCGCCATGCGCGGCAGGCGTTTGCCATCCTCATCATCGCTATTGTCATCCTGGCCTTCCTGATAGAGCGTCAAGAAGCCATCGAACAATACTACCGAGCCTGAAGCGCGCAGGCCGTAGTTTGCGCCGTCGCTGGTAGTAGCGGCAATGTCAACAGATGTCCTTTCAAAGCGCGCACTTTCCATCTGGCTGGCAATGGTGCGTTTCCAGATGAGGTCATAAAGCCCGCGCTGGTCGGCATCGAGCGAGGATGCGACATGTTTTGGCAGACGTGACAGTTCCGTCGGGCGAATGGCCTCATGTGCTTCCTGCGCGTTTTTGGCCTTGGTTTTGTACATGCGCGGGGCGTCGGGTACGTAAGTGTCACCGAATTCCTTGCCGATAACGCTGCGGCAGGCAGAAATGGCCTCACCGGCAATCTGTACGCCGTCAGTTCTCATGTATGTGATGAGACCTTGAGTTTCGCCGTTGATCGGGATGCCTTCATAGAGCCTTTGCGCCACCTGCATGGTGCGCGAAGAAGAAAAGCCCAGCTTGCGCGAGGCTTCCTGTTGCAGGGTTGAGGTGGTGAAGGGGGCGTAAGGGTTGCGCTTTGCCGGTTTGGAGACGACTTTGTTGACTGAATAATTGCCGGTTTTCAGCGCCTTGACGATTGTAGTCGTGGTGGCTTCATTGGGCAGGGAGAATTTTTCCAGACGCTTGCCGTCAGCAGAATGAACACGGGCTGAAAACTTCTTGCCTTCAGCGGTTTCCATATCCGCTTCTATGGTCCAGAATTCCTCAGATTTGAACGCTTCAATCTCTTTTTCACGCTCACACACCAGGCGCAAGGACACCGATTGCACACGGCCAGCAGAACGGGCACTTGGCAGCTTGCGCCACAATACCGGCGACAGGGTGAAGCCGACGAGATAATCCAGGGCGCGGCGGGCGAGATAGGCGTCAACCAGTGGCACATCAAGTTCGCGCGGGTTTTTCATCGCCTCGAGCACAGATGATTTGGTAATGGCGTTAAACACCACGCGTTCGACGGCTACACCTTTAAGAGCTTTTTTCTTTTCCAGCACTTCGAGCACATGCCATGAAATCGCCTCACCTTCGCGATCCGGGTCAGTGGCGAGGATAAGTCTGTCGGCGCCTTTGAGAGCAGTGGCTATTTCATTCAGGCGCTTGTTTGATTTGGAGTCGACTTCCCAATTCATTGAAAAATCCTGATCGGGATCAACTGAGCCGTTTTTGGAGGGGAGGTCGCGAACATGCCCGTAGGAAGCCAGAACCGTATAATCAGATCCAAGGTACTTGTTTATCGTTTTCGCTTTGGCAGGCGATTCGACAATGACTACATTCATAAGATCAAAAGCAATTCGTTAAAGGTTAAAACCGTGTCGGGCTCAAATTGGGGTGTCTGGCCGATTTGTCAATCGCCTTGCCTTTAGACGGCACCGGACAGATGGCGCCAGACCATGGTGAAAACTGCCGGTGATGTCAATTCACTCCGGTGCATTCGGCCCAGAAAATAGTAATTTAAGGTAAAATCGTGGAAAAACCCTTATTGGTATATTGTAAATATCCCTATAAAAGTGTATATAAAATTAATACACTTTTTAATATTTGTGTAAATGTGGCAAATACTGGAGCGAATATAGGTTGGCAGCCTTTTCGCTGCATTTAACGAGGCTAAAAAATTGTGGCAAAGACTTTAGCAAGGCATGAATCTTCATACAGGCACGAAGAAGTATCTCAAAACAAAATCCCAACAGGTGGAAAGATGCAGGATGAAACTGATATCTCAACTCATCTACCCCCGGGGAAAGGTTTAGCCCAGAATAAGACCGAAGCGGCAAAGTATATTGCCGAGATGCTGCCGGTTCTGTGCAACATGGCGAAGGATGTGGATCTTAAATTCCTCAATTACCTTTTGGAAATGGCCTATGAAGAATCAACCTATCAATGCAATGAAGGACCGGAGCCGGATCACTCGTAGATATTACTCAAGAAGTCAGCGAAACCAATTGTCGGCCATGGCGAATGAGGCGGCCGGCAAGTTCGAGTTCGATTAAGACCGTCTGCACGTTGGCGGTGGGTTGATCGCTCTGGCGGATCAGTTCATCAACTTCAATCGGTACGATGGAGAGTAAATCGACGATCCGGCCGCGCAAATCTGCGTTGAAACCTGTCGGTTGAGAGGCGCTCAGATCTTGATCGCCACTTTCAATGAAGTCATTTTGCGGGTGACTGAAATCGGGATTTGAAAAAGTGTCCAGCACATTGAGTATATCAGCACCGCGAAGTACCATTTGGGCGCCATCCTGAAGCAACTTGTTGGTGCCACCGGCGCGTGGGTCGAGCGGTGAGCCGGGCACCGCAAAAACTTCGCGGCCTTGCTCGCCGGCGAGCCTGGCGGTGATCAACGAGCCTGAACGTAAAGCTGCTTCCACGACCAGAACGCCCAGACTGATGCCGGAAACTAGTCGGTTGCGGCGGGGGAAATGTTGCGATTTGGGGCTGACGCCAGGTGGAAATTCGGCGATCAACAAGCCTTGTTCGGAAATCTGTTGTTGCAGGAACGCATTTTCTTTGGGGTAAATACGATCAATACCACCGGCCACCACTGCTATGGTGCCGGTGCCAAGGGCAGCTTTGTGGGCGGCTGTATCAATGCCACTGGCCAAACCGGAGGCTATGACCAGGCCGCTGGCGCAGAGTTTTTTGACAAAAACCGAGGTTAGCTTCACACCAACTGCCGAGGCATTGCGAGCACCGACGACGGCGAAAATAGACTTGTGGGCCAATTCTTCGCGACCCTTGATCGTCAGGATTGGCGGGGGGCTGTCAATATGCTGGAGTAAATCAGGATAACCTTTTTGGTTTAATGCCACATGGCGGGCACCGAGTGCGTGCACGGTTTCAATTTCAGCTTCAGCTCTTTCAATTGTGCAGATTTTTATACGTCGCTTTAAGCCGCCGCGCCGGGACAATTCCGGCAGGGCTTCGAGAGCAGCTCCAGCACCGCCATAATTGTTTATCAGATTGCGAAAAGTGATAGGGCCGACATTTTCACTGCGAATAAGTCTGAGCCAATCAAGAAGTTGTGCGTCCGTTAGCTTCTGTCTGTTCACGAGGCCGCCCCAAAACGCACGCTTTGGTGCGTGCCGGTTATTGTCCTATCTTCGTTTCTTTGCCGGTTATTATGCGGGTAATGTTTTGATAGTGTGCCACATATATGATGACACCCAAAAGGATAAATAATTCCACCAGCTGTCGTTCCTCAAAGTAAAACAACCAGGCGGGCGTTGCCGCTATGGCAATAAGGGCGGCAAGCGAAGATATTCTTGAAAGTGCGGCCACTGCTAGCCAGGTTGCACAGAATATGACGGCCACCGGCCAGAACAATCCGGTCAGGACACCGATATAAGTAGCGACGGCTTTGCCGCCCTTGAATTTGAGCCATGCAGGAAAAATGTGGCCCAATACCGTTCCCAATGCGGCCAGAACGGCGATGTCCGGGCCCCATTGCTGGCCAATGAGTGCGGGTATCAGACCTTTGGCGAAATCTGCAAGCACGGTTGCGGCGGCGAGCTTTTTGTTGCCGGTACGTAAAACATTGGTGGCACCGATGTTGCCGGACCCGATTAAGCGTATATCTCCCAGGCCGGCAAATCTTGTGAACAAAAGCCCAAAGGGAATGGAGCCGCACAGATATCCCAATACCAGTGCGAGGCTAAAATAGGGCAGAGCCAGGCTCCAGCTAATTGGATCAGGCATTACAATTTACGGCTCAAAGTGGTGGATACATCGCCCGGCAACTATGGTTTTCATAACATGGCCTTGCAGTTTTCTGTCTTCAAAGGCTGTATTCTGGCATTTTGATTTTAGTTTTTCCACTTCTAAAACCCACGGCATGCCCAGATCAACGGTTACGAAATCAGCCGGGGCACCAATTTCAAGTCTGCCGCTATCGAGACCGAGCAGGCGCGCCGGGGTGCAGCTTAGTGCTGAAATGATACGGTCCAGTTTGACGTCACCTTCGTGATAGAGCATCAGGCTGGCGGGGAGCAGGGTTTCGAGACCGACAGCACCAAATGCGGCTTCTGCAAACGGGCGGCGCTTGCCATCAATGTCCTGGGGCTCATGATTGGAGACGATGACATCTATGGTACCATCATCAAGACCTGCCACCAGTGCCTGGCGGTCATCTTCAGAGCGCAGCGGTGGCGAGAGCTTGAAAAAGGTTCGATAGGTGCCAACATCGTGCTCGTTGAGAACGAGGTGGTTGGCACTGACGCCGCAGGTTACCGGCAGGCCACGCGCTTTGGCTGCGCGCATGACCTCAACCGATTTAGCACAGGAAATTTGTGCGGCATGATATTTTGCGCCGGTAAGCTCAACCAGACGGATGTCGCGCTCCAGCACAATCACTTCGGCGGCATCACAAATTCCAGGTAGTCCCAGGCGCATGGCGGCTTCGCTGTCGTGCATAACGCCATTGGCGGCGAGATCCTCGTCTTCCACATGGTGAATGACAAGAGCATTAAAATCATTGGCATAGGATAACAGCCGACGGAATACTGCAGCGCTTTTAATGCTGAAGGGACCGTCTGAAAAAGCTACGGCTCCGGCCGCTTTCAACAGTCCTATTTCTGTCATCTCGTGGCCTTTGAGACCTTTGGTCAGGGCTGCCATGGTGTGGACATTTACCAAAGCGGTATCGCGGGCGCGGCGTTCAAGAAAATCGACAATGGCGACATCATCAACCACGGGCTGGGTATTGGGTTTGCAAACAATCGTGCTGACACCACCGCTGGCTGCTGCCGCACTGGCTGACCCAAGTGTTTCCAGATGTTCAAAACCAGGTTCACCGGAAAACACCTGCATATCAATCAGGCCGGGAATAAGAAGGTGGCCATGGCAATCGACAATTTCCGTATCCGGCGAGCGAGCTGCCGTGACGCCCGCACCAACATCCGATATGACTCCGCGATCAATTAACAATCCTCCAGTTTCATCAAGACTGGAAGATGGATCAAACAGGCGTGCATTGACATAGGCCACGGGTCTTGCACTGTAATTATCAATATGTGCGGGAATCAGGACCATTATGCGACTTTCTGTTCAGGCAAGTTGCGGCTTAACGCATCCAGCACTGCCATGCGCACCGCCACGCCCATTTCGACCTGTTCGCGTATAACGCTTTGCGGTCCATCAGCAATGGCGCTGTCAATCTCGACGCCGCGGTTCATGGGACCGGGATGCATGACCAGGGCGTCAGGTTTGGCGAAACTCAACGCCCGGGCTCCGAGGCCAAAAAAATGGTAAAATTCGCGCGCGGATGGAATGAAGCTGCCATTCATGCGTTCGCCCTGAATGCGCAACATCATGACCACATCGCACTCAACCACGGCTGCATCAAGTCGGTGAAAAACCTCGACACCAAGCCGTTCGGCATCTTTGGGCAGTAGGGTTGAGGGACCGGCAATACGAACACGTGCGCCAAGGGCATTGAGAAGGAGGATATTCGATCTGGCGACGCGGCTGTGCAGCACATCCCCGCAAATGGCTATCTTCAAGCCTTCAATTCGCCCCAGCCGCCGGCGGATAGTGAGGGCATCCAGCAAGGCTTGTGTTGGATGTTCATGGGCACCGTCGCCAGCGTTGATGACCGCACACGAAACTTTTTGCGATAGCAACTCAACCGCACCCGCTGCACTGTGGCGCACAACCAGAATATCCGGGCGCATGGCATTAAGCGTCATCGCCGTATCAATCACGGTCTCCCCCTTGCTCATGGAAGAGGTTGTGACCGACATGTTCATGACATCGGCCCCCAGTCGTTTCCCAGCCAATTCAAACGAGCTTTGGGTGCGGGTCGAGGTTTCAAAAAACAGGTTGATCTGGGTGCGGCCGCGCAAAGTGTCGCGTTTTTTGTTGGTTTGCTGGTTTTGTTGAACATAGGTTTCAGACAGATCCAGCAAGTAATTGATATCTTGAAGGGAAAGACCCTCTATGCCCAACAGGTGAGGGTGGGAAAAAGCGCTATCTGTCTGGTTAATTTCTGCGGTCATTAAAACCGGACTTATAGGCATAGCCGGTGGTTTGGGCAAGAAGGATCTTTAATCAGTCAAACCTTATCCACCTTATCTTGCAGACAAGCGGTCAAGAGCGCCTTGCAGAATATAAGTGGCGGCAAGCTTGTCGACCAGTTGGGCACGGCGCTGGCGCGAGGCATCGGCTTCCAGCAATGTGCGGGTCACCGCTGCGGTTGATAGTCTTTCATCCCATAAGGTTACCGGGAGGGAAGAAAATTGCTGCCAGTTGCGCATGTATGCGCGTGTCGCTTGCGCCCGCGGGCCTTCACTGCCATCCATGTTCAGCGGAAAACCCAGTATCAGCCCGCCAACACTATGCGTTTCGCAAAGCTGGGCCAGGTTTGAGGCATTTTGCTTGAATTTGGTGCGTTTCAAGGTTTCGAGTGGTGAGGCCACTGTTCTTGAGATGTCACTCAAGGCGAGGCCGATTGTCGTCGAACCCAGATCAATGCCGATCAGCCGTTGATGCGGCGGCAAGGCGTCAGCCAGGTTGATCAGGCTTTGGCTGAATTCATCAATCATGGTGAAGACTAAGGATCATATAGGGTCTGGTATTGCAATTCCAGCTATCAAAGTATATCAATTGCTTAATAACTTATTAAAAGATTCGATTTGTAAAGTTTTTAAAGGGGGGGTGATGAAAAACTTGGCTCGATACGCAAGCGGTTTGGCTTGTGTTGTGTTCATTCAGTCTCCAGCGTTTGCTGGTGGGCACTTACCAGCGACCTATGGTGATTGCGCGGTTTCTGAAATTAACGGCAAACTCGGGATTGCAGGAGGCGCCACTAAGGATAAAGGTAACAAAGGTGGAGCGTTTCAGAGCGAAGGCAGTGTTTCCATTCCGATTAATTGCCAATTTGGTTTGCAACTGGATGGCGCGTTGGGAAAACTGGATGGAAAAACCTCCGGTGGGGTGGCCGCCCATGCTTTCACACGTAATCCCAACAATTATCTGCTGGGTGCCTATGGCTCGTATTCCGGTGTAGGCAACAATGATATCTGGCGTCTTGGTGCAGAGGCAGAATATTATATCGACAAGATCACATTGACAGGGCTTGCTGGTTATGAGAATTCGGACCGGACCAAGGGTGATGTGGTTGCTGTACTTGGTGCCACCTATTACGCCACGGATAATTTCAAGATATCGGCAGGATACAGACGTTTTCTCGATATCAGTGCTGCTGCCTTCGGGGCGGAATATCAACTCGACAACATGCCTGCTACAGTATTTGTCTCTGGGCAGTTTGGCGGCAAGAAACATCGCAAGGTTCTGGCCGGTGTGCGTTATTATTTCGGTGGTGCGCAAAAATCTCTTATCAGGCGCGATCGTGAAGATGATCCTACGAATTATTTGAATGAGTTGTTGCGTGAAGTTGACAATCCTGCTTCGCCACCGCCACCGCCACCGCCGGCTGCTTCTCCGCCTCCACCGCCTCCACCGCCTCCACCGCCTCCACCGCCTTTTACTGATGGTGGCCCGGCCTAATGGATTGAGATATCTTGCCTGTTGGTGAACTGGCCAACAGCCTGGGGGCTGTATCGATTCTTTTTATCTTTGGAATTACCGGGAAAATCACCCGGTGATAAATATTCATATCTCACAGACATAATCCTCGTGCTTGCCGGTACGGGGATTTGTCAATTCTGTTACAAACTTGTAGTTTATGGTTAGGTCCATATCCAGCAGGTCGCGAATATACTGGTCCATACCCTCGGTATCCATTTTAGAAGGATCACCTCCTGGCACAATTCTGATTTCCAGGGTCATGTCTCCAATCTGTGCAACCTGCCACTGCTTCGGGTTTAAAAAGCGATAAACACTTACAGGTTTGAAGTCCGGCTGTATCAAAACGCCACCGGTAAATTTGAACATGTTACGTATTCGCCCGTGGATTTTGGTCAATACAGGATAAGGTAGACCCGAGACATCGTTTGTGCCCAATGTGGCGTAATCTCCCAGGTTGTAGCGAATCAACGGTTGGGCATAATTATGTAGTGGAGTGACCACAACGCGTCCCATCTCACCAGGCTCACAGGGCTGATCCTGGTCATTAAGGATTTCCAGGTAAGTGACTTCCGACTGCACCAGCCAATTGTGGCTCAGCGGTGACTGCAATGCTATATGCCCACATTCGCTGGAACTATAACCATCGGCGAGATGACAGCCAAAAACGCGTGATATGATGGCCCGGTTATCCGGCGTCAGCATTTCGGCGTAAGTCAAAATACCGTCAAATTTTAACGACTCTGCGCCTTCTTCAATCGCAAGAGCCAGGGCACGGGCATTAGACGGATAGGTTTGCAAATAATTAGGTCTGATGCGCCGCAACCATTCAATCTGGCGTTCAATTGGCGTGTTTATGTTAAGGTGGTGATACTGTCCGGGATTTTCTAACCGCAGGGCGAAGTGTGCCCATGAAGCACGTTGGTCGCCTTCCGGCCATGAGGCAATACCAAGATAATTGGAGCGAATTGATGCAAGGCTTTTGCGGTAATCATAATTATGCCAGCGGTGGTAACGTGTGGTTACGCACCCCAACATAGTGTCGTGAACCTGGGAAACATTAAAAGCAAAAGGTATCCCTGTTGAGCCGGAAGTTGAGGTTTTTCTTACTTCACCATGGCCTACAGGAACATTCTGGGAAACAAGCTCTTCGCCAAGTAATACGGCATCCTTGCGTTTTAACACGGGTACATCGAGCCAGCCGTCGAGAGAAATCTTGCCGTTGGCCCGAACTAACGGCTTTAACCGGTTTTTATAGGCGGGAACTGTTTCAATTGAATGTCTGGCGAGTTTAAGCAGCAGGTTTTTCTGGCTGGCTATCTGTTGTGCCGGTGTTGCCCGTTCTGTACGTTCAAGCTGTAGCACCATTGCCCGTATCCACTCATCAGGATGTTGCGGGATTTCATTCTGGTTGTATTCGCTCATTTCTTTTGCTTTGCCGGTTTCATAGCGGCAACCTATACCCGTTTGAACAAAAAACAAGCGCTCAGCGCAATTTTAAGGCCGGAAATGCGGGAATTCAGATGGCGTTCATTGTTGACCGGGGAAGAGCGATGCTAAATATCAAGCACAAGAAGCTTTTCGTTTTTGAATTTGATGCGATCCACCTGGCGCAGGCTGGCCTGAACGGTTGCCAGTACAAGCGAAGTGTTGACGGGCTCAATCAGGAAACTATCCGCACCAGCATTCAGATCCGAAAGTATTTGCTGGTTGTTGGCAGCGCCGGAAATAAAAATGAAGGGTACCTCAGCCAGCAACGGGTACTTTTCACGGACTTCATTTAGAATCCGGTAGCGATTCTTTGAAGGTGCACTGATATTGTACAGGATAAGACCGGGCAAACGTTCGAGAACCGCCTTCAGGCCCTCGTCGCCGTCACCGGTTACCAGGACTTCGTAGCCTGCTTCTGTCAGTATTCTGTCAATGTTCTCGCTGTGCTTAGGGTTGTCATCGATGCAAACGATGGTTGTCATGTATCCGCCTTTTTAAGTAACAATCACTGTCCCCCAGCAAAAACTCTCCTTCTTTCTTGAAGCAGGCGACCTGTATACATTTTAGCTAATCAGCAATTCAAATATAAATTTGATTGAATTGAAGACAGTTTTTGTGATTTGATGACAAAATGCAGATTTCAAATTTAAAAGTTCTTTTAATATAGAAGTGAAAACCTGTAACCTAAAGAATGCTACCTGTGGTAGAAGAATCTTATGTACACAAGATAGGCGTTAGACTTGTTCTGGAGTGCCTTGATAACTCTAACGTAGCAATTGAGCCCCTTTTAAAACAGGCAGGGCTACAATTATGCGACGTGTATAAAGAAAATGGCTGGGTGCCGTTCTATGCCCATGCCCGGGTTTTTGACCTGGCGGCAAAGGCGCTGAACGATCCCTATTTTGCACTGAAACTTGCCCGTACTATTGATCCACGCGATTTTGGCGCGGTGGTCTATATGGGGGGGTGCTCCAAAACACTGGGAGATGCTTTGTTCAATCTGAAGCAGTATATCCGCATTGTGACCGGGGCCTGGAATATGGAGGTTGTAATGCAGGGGGAAAATGTTGCCCTTGAGTTCATACCTGACAGAACGGACTTCTTTGATTATCAATCAGCTACCGAATGGTTTGTGGCCAACCTGATCCATTGCTATCAGGTTTTTATCGCCAGAGATTTGCCACCACGAGAAGTGCACTTCGTCACTCAACTGGAAAGCGGAAAAAACCTTGCTGATTATGAGAAAATACTGGGATGCAAAGTCTGTTTTGGCCAGAACCATTGCCAGGTCATTATACGCCGTGAGGACCTGAAACTCCCGATCAAGAATTCGGATGACCGACTTTTGGGTATTTTAAAATTGCACTGCGATCAACTTTTGCGCGAGCACGAGCTGGTACAATCTGTTTTTCTAAGGGATATCCGAAAGAGTATCATCGACCGGTTGCCAGGTGGAGGTGCGAAAGCGAAAGATATCGCTTTTGAAATGGGGTTGACCGAAAGGACTATGTTGCGGCGACTGTCAGGCGAAGACACAAACTTTTCAGAAATTCTCGAGACCTTGCGATATAATCTGGCAATGACGTATATTCAGGACAAAAGATTGTCGTTAAAGCAGATCTCTTATTTGCTGGGCTATGGCAATCAGAGTGCCTTTAGTGTTGCCTTCAAGCGCTGGAGAGGGTGCACCCCAAAAGAAGCAAGAAATGCCCAATGGCTTTAGGGCATTTCCGCTTGGATGTGAATTGTGTCGCTTTTCCGAACACTGGTTTAACGCGCTACTTCTGCGGAAACCAATTTCCATTTTTCAACGAGTGTTTTAAATAACACGTTGAACTTCCTGAAGAAACTCGGTTACTTCCGTGCGCATGGTATTGCCGCTCTGGCTTAATTCACCGGAAGAACTTTGAACGCTTTCAACCGCGTGCATGGTCTCACCAATGGCTTCGGCAATGGTAGAGATATTTGTTGTAACAGCACTGGTTCCTTCAGATGCCTGGACAACACTGCGCGAAATTTCTTCCGTTGCCGTGCTTTGCTCAACAACTGACGCAGCAATAGCATTGGCGATTTCATTGACCGAGTTAATGGTGGTGCCAATGTCACCAATGGAGGCGACCGCTTTGTTGCTGGCTTCCTGAATAGCACTGATCTGTGTGCCTATTTCGTCCGTTGCCTTTGCCGTCTGGCTGGCGAGTTCTTTAACCTCTGCTGCAACCACGGCGAACCCCTTGCCAGCGTCACCGGCGCGCGCGGCTTCGATTGTCGCATTGAGCGCCAACAGATTGGTTTGTTCGGCAATGTCAGTAATCATTGAGACCACCAGGCCAATTTTTTCAGATGCTTCAGAAAGACTGCTGATGTCCAGGCTGGTCTTTTCCACCTCTTTCACCGCATCGAGAGTGATGTCCGCCGACTGGGTGACCTGCTGGGTGATTTCACCGATTGATTGGGTCATCTCTTCGGTAGAAGCGGCGACAGAATTGACATTTTCAGAAGCACGTGTTGCTTCCTGTTCAACGGTCTGGGCCTGATCATTGGCAGATTTTGTCAAATTTCCCATTGTTTGCGCTGAAGTTTCCAGTTCAACAGCTGAAGCTTCAACAGTTTTGAGAGCTGCGGTCATTTTTTCATCAAACTGACCGACAATTTTCCTGAACCCCCCAACGCGCTCCTGCATGCCATCCATGGCGTTATTGGCAATGCCGGCGGCCTCGCCGAACGCGCCGGTCATACCGCGCAAGGAAATGCGGCGAAAATACTTGTTTTCAGATACATATTCCAAAGAAGCACGCGTTTCGCGAATATAGGCATCAGAACGGTCAATCAGCCGGTTTATGGCGTGACACAATTCAGCGGCTTCGCCCTTTTCGGTAATGTCAGTGATACGGGCTTCAAAATCGCCGTTGGCGACGGCATCACAGGTTTTGAGAGCTTTGGTGATGGTCGATTTTTGTGAATTAAAAAACATTGAATGCAACTTTCATAAATTGTGTGTTGGATGTTAAAGAGCGGCGATAAACTCGTCGTATTCCATGTTTTGTTCTTTCAGCATGCTGCGTAACATGTTGACGCCCGCTTCCAGACCGGTTTTGCGGTTGGAGTGTTTGTTTTCTTCCGCCAACAGTTGGTCGTAAAGTGGTTTGATTTTTGTATCGATGACTGAGCGCTCAGGCACGCGGCGGGTAGAGTGATATCCGACTATTGAACCCGTAGCACTGCGGCTTGGCGTTACATGAGCGACAACCCAGTAATGATCACCGTTTTTGCATCTGTTTATGACATAAGCGAAAATTTCGCGACCATTTTGAATGTGTTCCCAAAGCAGGGCAAAAACCGACCGAGGCATATTGGGATGGCGTATCATGTTGTGCGCCTGACCTTTGCATTCCTGTTCGCTATACCCGGCAATGCGCAGGAAAACGTCATTGGTGTACGTCAAGTGCCCCTTGAGGTCGGTTTTGCTGACGATCAGTTCGTCTTCTTCAAAAAATTGTTCAACCCCGGTAACAGAAGTTTCACGCGCCATAATCGTCTTCCCCAATTTTCTGCAATTCGATCAGCCTGTCGACCAATTTATGTACAAAGATACGAATCGCTGTGCCCACTAATAAAATTTCCGAGACATGTTAGGGCGAACTTAGTTAACAAATACTATAACGTGCAAAAATTATTACCCGCACTAGTAGTTGTGTACTATGTCTCGATAGCAGTATTCCATATTTTGGAATGTTTGTTCTGTATTGTGGAAAATGTGGGGTTTGCGGTTGGGGTATTTGTTTTTTTCACTCAGCAACAGGTCGTAGAGGGGGATGATTTTTTCATCAACGATTGAGCGTTCAGGGACGCGGCGGGCGGAATGGTAGCCGATAATTTCTCCCGAACGGTCGCGGCTGGCACTGACATGGGCGATGACCCAGTAATGATCGCCATTTTTGCAACGGTTGATTACGTAGGCGAAAATTTCACCTCCTGCCTGAATGGTTTGCCACAGAAGGGCAAAGACGGATCGCGGCATTTGGGGGTGGCGTATTATGTTGTGAGGCTGGCCTTTAAGTTCGCGTGCACTATAACCGGCAATACGCGAGAAAACGTCATTGGTATAGGTCATGCGCCCCAACACGCTGGTGAAAGGGTGGTTGAGCAAAAATATTATTACGGGAACAAGGGTAATATAAACGTCAAGGTTGCGGGCGGGTAAATACCCATGATAAATCTTCTGACAGATCTTCGCGGTAGGTGTAGCCACCAGCGCTGAAGGACTTCAGGTCTTCGCAAGATTCCAATCGGTTGACAATTATGTGTCGCGCCATCATGCCGCGGGCTTGCTTGGCAAAAAGGCCAATGACCCGGGCCTGATTGTCTTTTACTTCTTTGAAAACCGGAGTGATTACTGGAACAGACAGTTTCTTTGGTTTTACGGCCTTGAAGTATTCGTTTGAAGCACAGTTGACCACGCAAGTATGGCCCTGGGCTGTGATAATTTTGTTAATTTCATCGCTCAACGTATCGCCCCAGAATTCATACAGGTTTGCTGCGCGTGGCGGTTGAAATTTCGCCCCCATTTCCAGCCGGTAGGGCTGTATCAAATCGAGTGGTCGCAGCAAACCGTAGAGACCGGACAGTATGCGCAAATGATCCTGGGCGAAGATCAGATCTTCCTCGCTTAAGGTTTTGGCATTGAGGCCGACATAGGTATCACCGTTGAAAACCAGAGCGGCCTGCTTGGCATTGGCAAGCGTAAACGGGGTTTTGAAAGCCTGATAGCGCTGATAATTTAATTCGGCAAGCGTATCGCTCAACTTCATGGTTTGCGCCAATGCTGATCGGCTCAGGTTGCGCGCGCGAACGACCAGTTTTTCCGCCCGCTCAAGGAGATCTGGCTGGGTGTGGATATCGATAGACGGGTCGGTTTCAAAGTCCAGTTTTTTGGCAGGAGAAATGAGCGCGAGCATGGGCCATCCGTTCTGTAATTTTCCTGTTATTTTTCAGGTTTGAAAATAGTCGCTTTGGGATGGTGCCACAATGACAATATTGCTCGAGTTGGCAAGTTTTCTTTTTCTGGCGTACACTGGACCCAAGAATCAAAAAAACTTTCCCGGCTGGTTATCTCATATCATCCAGACCCCCCTTATGACTATACCGGGAACCCCGCCGTTCACTTGTTAGGCTGCCATGCCCACGTTACCGCCCACAGACCTTTTTACTAAAATTACGGCACAATTTGTCAGTAGAATTGCCTGGTGGGCGAAGCTGTCAGGCAATGTTCGTGGCAGTGTCTGGGCTTTGTTGTCCGCCGGTGTCGCCATCGTTCAGATTTCTTTGGTCAAAATCCTTGGCGAGACACTTCATCTCACCGAGATTATATTTTTCCGGCAATTGTTTATATTGGCCGTGGTTTTGCCGGTTTTGGTGCGCAATTTTCCCGATGCTTTTAAGACCAGGTATTACGGACTCCATTTCCTCCGTGTTATTGGCGCACTAACTGCGATGTTGCTGGGATTTGCAGCGGTTATAAATATGCCGCTGGCGGATGCAACGACAATCGCATTTTCCAAATCATTCTTTGTTACAATCTTCGCCATTTTTTTCCTGGGTGAAAGCGTTGGTCGTCGACGCTGGTTTGCGGTTGGTGTTGGATTTATCGGAGTGATGATTGTTATGCAGCCCAGTGGTGAGGGCGCGTCTTTTGGACTTTATGGTCTGATGGCGTTGGGTGGGGCGGCGGGCGCTGGTATGGTCATGGTGATTATCCGCCGGATTTCACAAAGCGACACAACCATTACAATCCTGGCCTATCAATCCATAGGTGTGGGCGTGGTGATGATTATCCCGGCAATCTGGTTTTGGCAGACACCTACACTTTATGAATTAGGATTGCTGGTCGGCCTCGGCAGTGTCAGTGTTCTGGTGCAGACATTCAACATCCATGCTTATCGCGCTGGTGAAGCAAGTGCCATAGCCTCGCTTGATTACACCAGGTTGATCTATGCCCTGATTATCGGCCTGTTGCTGTTTGGCGACTGGCCCGATACCACAGTCCTGATTGGTGCGGCAATCATAATAGGGGCCGCCCTTTACACCATCCACCGTGAAGCCCGCCTGGGCCGAAAACTCACGCGTATCGAAGAAAACACCGGCATTTCAGGGGCAGATGAGAAATAGAACCCGTCGGATTTAACAGGATTTAAAATCCGTCCCCAATTCGTCATCCCCGGGCTTGTCCCGGGGATCCATTCCTCAATACTCCCGGTCAAAAGGCACTATCTTTGTGTTCGAAAGCTCAGCGCTATGGATCCCCGGGACAAGCCCGGGGATGACGGAGAAGGATGGAGTGAAATCTTGTAAATGCAACAAGCTTCAGGGATCACACCCCAAACGCCCGCACCCTTAGCTGATATATTTGTAAATCCGCTTGCGCGTGGCCATGCCACGCTGGGCCTTGTTGGTGTACCAGCCACCGCTATTGGGCTTGTTGTCGAGGCCACTGAAAGTGCGCGATTTCGAACTGCTGGCCGCCTCTTTGTTAGAGACGGTGAATAAGCCAGTGATACCCAGTGCTGCAATGAAACCTGCGAGCAAAGTACATAGGGTTTTTTTACGCATGACGATCCTCCATCGGTTCATTATTTACAATAGAATCACTATGGCGGCGAATTGTTGCGAAATTTAGGCAGATGTCTTGAATAAAATCGAATATCGTTCACCCGCCACTAAACTTCCTGTTTAAACTGGGCCGTTGTCAGGAGATGTTTGAATTCCATTTCGATATCAAGGCGGTGAAGCGCTGCGTAGACCCCGTTCTTGCCCAAACCCGCGCTCAGAAATGTACTCTATGCCTCAAAACTTAAGTCAGAGGTCTAAAATGAAATAGCGGGCAATGCCGTAAATATAGAGAATTGTGAAAACTATATTGATGTATTTCAGTTGCGGTTCTGTTCTAAGCCAACCGCAGTAAACCCATATCAGACAAAATGGCAGGCTGAACAACATGGCAGCCAACATCCAGCCCTGTACCACACTTAACGTGCTGAAAATGCCTAGTGCAAAAGCAACCCATTTTAACGGTTGCTCGAATGCAGAGAAAGTCTCACGCATTATTATCAATAGCTTTCAGAAAATCAGCGCCGTGAACCCGGCGTTCTGATACCCAATTAAATACCTGATAATGGCAAATAAGGCAATGCTGATCCGCATATGGTTGAATACAGCCTAAGGCATGTCGCAAAATTCATGGTTTTTTGCGATTTGCTTTGAATTTTCCGTTTTCTGAAACAGAATTGCTCTTTTTGGATGCGTGCCTTCGAAATTCGCTCGTGGCACATGATACTCCCACGAGAGGGAGATTCTAATAATATTGGTGCCGTATGACGAGTGTGTAAGCTATTGTTCAAATACCAGCGCCTTTGGTATAACTGCATCATCCGCTACAAACCCATCTTCGGCAAAAACCTTGCTTTTTGGCTTCTCACTTCGCTGGCGATGAAATCGCTTACGGTTTTTATGCGGGCCAGTTTTCTCATGTCTGAGTGGATGATGAGCCAGAAGGAGCGGGTTAGCTGGACTTTTTCGGGCAGTACTGGCACCAGGTCGGGCTCGTTTGCCGCCATGAAGGTGGGCAGGATGCAGATGCCCGCACCTGCTTTGGTTGCGACCATTTGAGCGACCAGGCTGGTTGAGGCGAGTTTGGGGTGCAGAGATTTTGAGATTTGCGGCAGGTAATCCAGTTCTGGTGTGAATATCAGATCATCGATGTAGCCGATGATGCGATGGTTGCTTAGGTCCGTCAGGGTTTTTGGTTCCGGGTTATCTTCCAGATAAGCCTTGGATGCATAAAGGCTCAAGGTGTAATCCGTCAGTTTGCGCGAATGCAGGCGGCCTTCGCGCGGGCGTTCAAGGCTGATGGCGATATCGGCTTCGCGCTTGGACAGGGAGAAGACGCGCGGCCGGGCGATGAGTTGGATGTCGAGATCGCGGTGAATGAGGGACAATCTGGCGAGGCAGGGGGCGAGAAAATAGGTGCCGAAACCTTCCGGCGAGCCAATGCGCACAGCACCGCTCAAGGCATAGTCGGACCCGGAAATTTCGCCTTGGGCGGCAATGGCTACGCTTTCGAGTTCTTCTGCGGAAATCAGCAGTTTACTGCCTTGTTCGGTGAGTGTATATCCTTGCGGGCGGCGTTCAAACAACTTGGCATTCATGTCCCTTTCCAGATTGGTGATGCGCCGGCTTACTGTTGTGTGTTCGGCGCCAAGCTGGCGTGCTGCGGCTGTCAAGCGCCCGCTTCGGGCCACAGCGAGAAAAAACCTTAGATCGTCCCAGTTATAAGGAGTAGAATGCATCTGTTGTGGCTTTCGTGTGGGATTAAACGCACAATGGATCGTTATAAATTACCGTAGATGTGCATTTTTAAACAATGCTATCTGAATATCAACTTTTAAAGACACCTGTGTTGAGGGAAAATATGACTACTGAGCTTTATCATTTTATCGGCGGCAAACGCGTTGCCGGAACTTCTGGAAAATTTGCTGATGTTTTAAATCCTTCCACCGGTGAGGTGGAAAAGCAGGTGCCGCTGGCCAGTGCTGAAGAATTAAACGCAGCCGTTGCCAATGCCAAAGAGGCTCAGGTGGGCTGGGCGGCGCAAAACCCGCAAAAACGTGCGCGCGTCATGTTCCGGTTCTTGGAGCTTTTGCGCGATGACAATGATAATCTGGCGGAAATGCTGTCGCGCGAGCACGGCAAGACCATCCCTGATTCGAAAGGTGATATTCAGCGCGGCTTTGAAACCGTTGAGTTTGCCTGTGGCATCCCTCATTTGCTCAAAGGTGAATTCACCGAAGGAGCCGGGCCGGGCATAGATATGTATTCCCTGCGCCAGCCTTTGGGCGTGGTCGCTGGAATTACGCCGTTTAACTTTCCCGCCATGATCCCGATGTGGAAATTTGCACCTGCCATAACTGTTGGCAATGCCTTTATTCTTAAACCGTCAGAGCGCTGCCCGTCAGTGCCTCTCAGACTGGCTGAACTTCTGCTTGAAGCGGGCTTGCCTGCCGGTGTGCTTAATGTGGTCAATGGGGACAAGGTTGCCGTTGATGGTATTTTGGATAATGAAGATATCAAGGCAATCGGATTTGTTGGATCTTCTGCAATAGCCGAATATATCTATGCGCGCGGAACCGCCAATGCTAAACGCGTACAATGTTTTGGCGGTGCCAAAAACCACATGATTATTATGCCCGATGCTGATCTTGATCAGGCCGCTGATGCGCTGATCGGGGCGGGTTATGGTTCGGCTGGTGAACGCTGCATGGCAATTTCCGTAGCTGTTCCAGTGGGTGAAGCAACAGCTGATGCGCTGTTGGAAAAACTGGTACCGCGCGTTGAAAACCTGAAAATCGGACCCTATACGGATATGGAAGCTGATTACGGCGCGATGATAACGCAACAGGCAATGGAGCGCGCCGAGGGGTACGTTCAATCAGGTCTGGATGAAGGCGCTGAATTGCTGGTGGATGGCCGCAATTTTACCATGCAGGGCTATGAGAACGGCTATTACATGGGCGGGTGTTTGTTCGACAAAGTGACCAAGGACATGAAGATTTACAAGGAAGAAATTTTCGGTCCGGTGTTGTCTGTTTTGCGCGCCAATGATTATGAAGAAGGCTTAAAACTCGCCAATGATCATGAATATGGCAATGGGGTGGCGATTTATACCCGTGATGGCGATGCTGCACGTGATTTTGCCTCACGTGTCAATGTCGGCATGGTTGGTGTCAATGTACCCATTCCGGTGCCGCTGGCGTACTTCACTTTTGGCGGCTGGAAACGTTCGGGCTTTGGTGATCTTAATCAGCATGGGCCTGATTCAATCAGGTTTTACACAAAAACCAAAACCGTCACCTCACGCTGGCCATCGGGCATAAAAGAGGGAGCGGAGTTTAGTCTCCCTACCATGGCTTAAAGTTAAGGTGGGATCGGCGTTATTTTTGTCTGTTTGGGAAACCTATGACCATAAATGTTAAGACCGATGGATCTTCACAGCCGATGAATAATGAGGATTTGGGGATTGTTTTTAATTCTCATTTCCTCATCGCCGATCCCCATCCTTTGTTCGCCCAGGCGCTGTGCTCATTGTTACACAAGTGTGGTGCGCAAAATGTGCAATGTGTTGAGGATTATGGGGACATTGTCAGGCTGGCCAAAATTCAACCCGGAACAATCCTGATATTCAACATGAGTACACCGGGATCGAAAGGTGTTTTGGGTCTCGATAGAATATTGCGCAACGTCAAAGCCAAATCTGTCATTGTCGTGCTGGAACATGAAGATATTGCGCTTGAAAACTTTTGCCTTGAGCGCGGTGTTGCCGGTATTATCTCTATGTTGCACACGCCAGAACAGATCAGGGATGTTGTTACTGCTGTGATGCTGGGCGAAGTACATAATTTTTCGCGAATAAGTCCTCTTAATGAGGATGAGGATGACAGGGCGCAGTTGTATCGGCAAATCTCAACCCTGTCGCCGAAGGAAACCCTGGTTTTTACACACCTCAGGGAAGGATGCCTGAACAAGCAGATAGCCCATAAGCTTGAATTATCAGAAGCGACGATAAAATATCACGTGGGTAATATATTGCGAAAACTCAAATGTCACAGCCGAACCCAGGCCGCTGTGATTGCCAACAGGCACGGGTTTTAGCCTCAGCAATCATCAAGCGCGTTATAGCCATAAAGCCAGTCGTATTTTTTTAACAGCATACCCGGTGCTGCGCGCGAGGCTTTGAGGGCTATATTGCGCATAAGTCGCTGATGGCCACTGAGATGAAACATGGTGGCATTGCTGCGCGCGGTTTCACTTACCCTGCCTGTTCTGGGAGTGCGAAGGGTTTCATAAGCGCGCAGGGCAGTTTCCGGGTTGCTGAGATTCTTTTTTAAATGCGCTGCCAACACCCATGCGTCTTCAATCGCCATAGCGCCGCCTTGAGCTAAAAATGGCAACATGGGGTGTGCTGCATCACCCAGCAGCGTCACGTGTCCGCTGCTCCAGACCGAAGCCGGGTTGCGGTCATACAAGGCCCAGATGCGCCACTCTTTAACCTGTTGCAACAGGTCACAGGCGGGCTGTGCCCAGTTTTTAAACCATGGCAACAATTCGTACGCCTGGCCGATTGTTGACCAGCCGTGGGGCGGGGTGGGCATTTCTACAATGGCGACAATATTGAGAAGTTGACCCCTGGAGATGGGGTAGTGGACAAGGTGGGCGCGCTGGCCCAGCCACAGGCAGGTTTGTTGTGCCTTGAACATCTCTGCAACGCTATCGCGCCGTACTACGGTGCGCCAGGCGACCTGACCGGTGTATTGCGGTGGGCCATCGCCCAAAACCTGTTCGCGTACGGTTGACCACAGGCCATCGGCACCTACCAGAACGCGGGCGCGAAACTCCTCACCGCCAACAGTTTTTACGACAACGCTGCCGCTTTCATCGTTGAAAGTTGCCAGGGCGGAAGAGTATTTGAGTTCGATACGGTGGGAATTTTCAACCCGCAATCGCAGAATTTTGTGTAAATCAGCGCGGTGAATAACCGCGTAGGGGGCATTATGGCGGCGCTGCATGTGGGGGATTAAAGGCATATGCGCCAACGCTGTACCGCTGTTGGCATCATACATGACAATCTTTTCAGGAAACTGGGCCTGTTGTGCCAATTCTTGCTCAAGGCCAAGGTGTTTCAGGATGTGAAACGCATTGGGGCCGAGCTGAATACCGGCACCGGCTTCTGCCGGGACGTGGGATTTTTCGAGAATTAAGGTGGTGAAACCCTGCTTTTCCAGACACAATGCACACGCCAGTCCCCCGATACCGGCCCCTGCAATGATAACGTCTGGTTTCATTGAAACCGCTCGACCTATGTGCACCCGGCTGGATGGGTCTCATGCGGTTTCAGGGCGGGATTATGACAGTAGAGGGTTGAACAATAGGGGCAGACAATCTCTTTTTCATCGCCCATATCGAGAAAAATATGAGGATGATCAAACGGTGCCTTGGCACCGATACACTGAAATTTTTTGGTACCTATTTCGATTTTATCAACACCAATATCATTGTGAAAATTGGGAATTGCGTTTTCCGCCATCTCATACTCGCTTTTGCGCTTAGTATTATGCCATAAGAATCGCTGCAACAATATACAAGGACCGGGGAAATTGAAAGACCAATACCAGCGGAGATGCGTTTAAGTGGAAACCTTCGTAACCGATGGTGTCGAAATCGCCTATGAGGTTATTGGCCATGGTGAGCCGATATTGCTGATTCACGGGTTTGCCTCCAATGCATACGTAAACTGGCGCGATACCGGTTGGGTGCGCACGCTTCAAAAGGCGCAACGCCGTATCATTCTGATTGACAATCGTGGTCATGGAAGAAGCGAAAAGCTGTATGATATCAAAGATTACGGCGCGCCAATTATGGCGACGGATGCAGTTGCCCTGCTGGATCATCTGGGTCTTTCACGGGTCGATGTCATGGGGTACTCCATGGGTGCGCGCATCACTGCCTTTATGGCGATAAATCACAAGGCTTATGTTGACCGCGCAATTTTCGCCGGTCTTGGCATCAATATGGTCAAAGGTGTGGGCGACCCCGAGCAGGTGGCCGAGGCACTTGAAGCTGAAAACATCGAGGACATTGCCAATATTGGTGGACGGATGTTCCGGTATTTTGCCGAGCAGACAAAAAGCGACCTCAAGGCGCTGGCAACCTGCATGCGTTCGTCGCGGCAGAAGATCACACCAGAACAACTGGCAAGCATAGAGGCTCGGGTTTTGGTGGCGGTGGGGACGGAAGATGCGATTGGCGGTTCAGCCGCTGAACTCTCAGCGCTTATTCCCAAGGGCGAGGCGTTGGATATTCCCGGGCGCGATCATATGAAAGCGGTCGGCGACAAGGTTTTTAAACAGGGCGTGGTTGATTTTTTGGCCCGGCAAAACCAATGAACAGTCCGGTTGCGCATACGTCGATGCAACACGCGTCATTTTCCGGCTTTGAGGGTAATGTAATCGCTGCCGATCAATGGCCGGGCGAGGGGCTGTGTCCTATTTTGCTGGCGCCAGGTGGCGGACAAACCCGCCATGCCTGGGGCAGCACCGGCAAGCGGCTGGCGCAGCTTGGCTATTCTGTCACTTCTATTGATCAACGCGGTCATGGTGAGAGCGAGTGGCCGGCAAGCGGTGATTATTCCTATTCAGCCTTTGCCAAAGACTTCGTTTGTGTAGCCCAACAACTAAAATCCACCACCGGCCAGGCGCCGGTCGCTATTGGCGCGTCTTTAGGTGGCATCGCTGGATTGTGCGCCCAGGGGAGAGTTTCAACCGCTTTATCGGGGCTGGTTCTGGTTGACATCACGCCTAGTGTGAAAGTTGTCGGGGTGGAAAAAATCCTGAGGTTTATGGCGGCAAACATTGAAGAGGGTTTTGCTACTCTGGAAGATGCATCAGACGTTATTGCCAGATATCTACCCAATCGCACGCGCCCTAAAAACCTGGATGGACTGGCAAAAAACCTGCGCCTTGATGAAGACGGGCGCTATCGCTGGCACTGGGATCCTCGTTTTCTAGAATGTCGCCAGCCCGGTAAAACCCAGCGTGATGACCTGCAGGACGAAATGATTGTAGCGGCAAAAAGCCTTGCCATTCCCACCTTACTGGTGCGGGGGAAATCAAGTGAACTGGTCAGTGAGGACAACGTCAGGGAGTTTCGCGAGTTGGTGCCGCAGGCGGAATTCATTGATGTAACGGATGCCAGTCATATGGTGGCGGGTGATCGCAATGACCGGTTTAGTGATGCTGTTGAAGGCTTTGTTCAACGGAATTTCACCAAAAACCAGATACGGTAAAATTAAAATAAATTCAATAAAACAATGCTTTATACGAATATATTAAGGAAACGATTCTTTTGCTGATCCGAGATCGTGATTGAGAAATTTGGGATGTTTGCCTTGTTCGTGTTATGTTGTGGCAAATGCTGGAACTCAAGGTGTGCTTGAGTATCTATGGAAAACGTAATCAAAGAGGGTCTGGCGGTTAAAAACCTTCGGATTTGAGATTTAAAATGACACAGCCCGTTACGCGCGTTCGCGCACAGGTATTGGATAGTTGTGACCCGGTGTGGTCACGCATTACGGCAGAAGCTGAAGAAGTTGTTTCGCGTGAGCCGGAGCTGTCAAGTTTCGTCTTCACCACCGTGCTCAATCATAACAAGCTCGAAGATGCGATCAGTTTGCGGCTGGCGCAATTGTTAGGCACGGCTGACGTGGGCGCATTACAGCTGCGTACGGTTTTTTGTGAAGCGCTTGAGGCCGATAGTGATATTGGTGCGGCCATTCGCGCCGATATTGTCGCTATTAATGATCGCGATCCGGCGTGTCATCGCTATCTTGCACCGGTGTTATATTTCAAGGGTTTTCATGCCGTTCAGACCTCGCGCATTACCAACTGGTTGTGGCGGCAGGGGCGGCAGGATTTTGCCACCTACATTCAAAGCCGGGCATCCGCCGGTTTTGGTGTCGATATCCATCCCGGTGCCAGCGTTGGTCGTGGCATTATGATTGATCATGCCACCGGCGTGGTGATTGGCGAAACAGCGGTGGTTGAAGATGATGTCTCCATTCTCCATGGCGTTACCCTTGGCGGTACCGGCAAGGAAGGCGGTGACCGCCATCCCAAGGTTCGCCGTGGCGTATTGCTGGGGGCAGGCGCGATTATTCTGGGAAATATTGAAGTAGGAGAATGTGCCAAGGTTGCCTCTGGCAGTGTTGTCCTGCACGACGTTCCCGCCAACCGCACGGTGGCCGGTGTGCCGGCAAAAGTTGTGGGCTATTCAGGTTGCGATGAGCCTGCGCGCAAAATGGATCACATGATAGAAGAAACCAACACCGATTAGAGCCGGTTTTTAACACCATCTTAAATCAATGAACTGGCCTGTGTGTATGTAAACACGCAGGCCATTGCTTTTGTTGACATCACCCTTGCGATATATAAAAACAATAGATATCACACAGCGGCAACCCCAATGACTTACCCAGGAGAAAACACGTGAAGCCCGAAGATATTCTGAAAGTGGAGAAATACCTGCGATCCTTGTTCAGGCTGGATATTATTGAGGTGCGCCAGCGACCGCAGAAAGGTGATTCTGCCGAGGTTTATATCGGTGATGAGTTTATCGGCGTGGTTTACGCGGATGACGATGATGACGACGATGAACAGTCGTATTCGTTCCAGATGGCAATTCTGGGATTTGATTTGCAGTAATGAGTGTAACGGTATCGGCGCTGAATTTCCTTCGTCATTTGAGCCAGATCAAAGCGGCAATGGTCGATAGGTTTTAGCAAGTCGGTAACATCAATCTTTATTGAGGTTTTAGACATGGCCTACCAGACAATACTTGCATTTTTGAGTGAAGAAAAAAGCGCCGAACGGGTGCTGGCAGCGGCAATATCGCTGGCAAACAAGAGCGATGCCCATTTAATCGGCCTTCATGTGGCACCGGTTTATCATGTGTATGCCACGGTTGCGGTCGATTTTTCCGCAGAAATCCTTGACGCCCAGAGCAATGCACTGGAAATAGAAGCGCATGGATTAAAGAAAATATTCGAAAAAATGACGGGAGAAAACACCGTCAAACGCGAATGGCGCAGTATTCAGGTCAATTCCGCTCTTGTGTCGGAAGCTGTGGTCAATCATGCGCGCAGCGCTGATGTGGTTGTCGCAGCACAACGCGATCCCGACCAGGATGATATTGATGTTACGCGTGTTCTCGAGCAACTGCTGATTGATAGCGGTCGCCCAGTACTGATGGTCCCATACGCAGGAAATCATGTAGACTTTGGCAAAAACATTACACTTGCCTGGAATGCCAGTCGTGAATCCGCCCGGGCTTGTGCTGCGGCATTGCCGTTACTTAAGATGGCGGAAAAGGTAACCGTTTTGTGGGTTAATCCGCAATCTGAAGATGGCGATACCATGGATGTTCCCGGCAGTGAAATTGCCAAATACCTGTCGCGGCACGGCATCAGTGCTGAAATTGATAATTCCAGGACCCGATTGCCTGAAGTTGGTGATGAAATCCTGTCACGCGTTTCTGACAATGGCAGTGACCTTTTGGTGATGGGTGCTTATGGCCATTCGCGGTTGCGCGAGCTGGTGTTTGGTGGTGCCAGCCGGCATATTCTCAAGAATATGACCGTGCCGGTTTTGATGAGCAATTAATGTAATTTTCTAATGCATATTGCATTCAATTGAATCATCCCAATTCGTCATCCTCGGGTCAAGCCCGAGGATGACGATGAAGGGTGAGTTTGTAATCTGTTAAATGCAACGCGCTTCAGATTACTCAGGGCAAATCATGGTGCTCGCGCCAAGTTTGCCTTAGACGGTCACCTTCGCCATTGAAATATTCACCGGCAGGCTCAAAACCCTTCAAGCGGTCGATACGGAAGTGTCTGAAGTCTGAGCGTAGCTCACACCAGGCGACCAGTATAATGGCGTCAATGTAATACAGGATTGCCAAGGGTTGGACGTTGCGTTGGGTCTGGTTTTCCTCAGCGTCAATGTAAACAAGATGCAATTTTTCCTCATCACGAATAGCGCGGCGCAGACAGTTGATCTCAATCGTCGAAAACGGGATGGCATTCCAGCCCGACACATGAAGGGTATCTTTGGTCAATTGTGATTTGTCTTTATCTGGCATCACATCGTTGATTTTTCCGGCAACCTGCTGAGCGGCACGTTGCAGACCGGTATCACCGGTGCGCTGCAACAAGGCCAAACCAACGACAATGGCCTCGATTTCAACGGAACTGAACGCCAGTGGCGGCAGATCAAACCCCGGGCGCATTATATAACCGATACCGGCTTCGCCATCGATGGGAACGCGCATGGATTGCAAGGCTGCAATATCGCGATATGCGGTGCGTTTTGATACTCCAAGCGCCTCACCAATAGCCTGCGCCGTCATCGGCGCGGCAGCACTTCTGAGCAATTGAATAACTTCATACATGCGCAAGGGTCGGCTCATCGATTTCATCCTCTGCAAGCACGTTACACCAACACTGCTGCCAGCTAGGTGTCAGCAGAGTGATGCTAAATCAAACACAGTGGAAAATCAAAAAAGGCGGGAAGCTATGCAACGAGAGCACGAACTTGATAATTTTGACATGGAGGCTGCTTTTCTGGAACGTGAGTGGGTCATCGTAATCGATACGCCAGTGGGAGGTGTCGACACAGTTCTTGAAGCCCTTGGTCGTGAACTGCCGTTGGTTCAGGGGCCTTATGACAATTGCATGTACGTGCGTGAACAGGGTTACACACGATTTCGGGCGCTGGAAGGATCTCATGCCGGTGTGGAAGGTACAATTCAAAAAACGCCTGCCTGCCAGATCGTTATTTCAATTCCACCTCAACAGGAGTTGCTGAGAAAGGCTTTTGATGTCATTTTCTCGGTTCATGTCAATGAGGAGCCTACCATTCGCGTAGAAGAAGTGTGGGGCAGTCGTTCCAGGTTCCTTGACGATAAAGACAATCCAAACCGTTATTGGAACCGCACTGACAGCGATCAGCTCCATGGCGAGCCAATCAAATGAACCGGCAGAACAACTCACATTTGACCGGCGTTGTATTGATCATAATTTCCGCCATTGTTTTCAGCACCGCCGGGATTTTTACAAAAGGTGTTGTCGCAGGCCCGTGGGAAATCATTTTCTGGCGCGGTATCTTTGCTGCCGGGTTTACCTTTGTCTATGTGCTCTGGCGCGGGACGTTTAGAGATGAATTCATAGCAATGGGAAAAAGCGGATTGAGTGTTGCACTTGTTGGTGCATCGGGAATCGCTGCATTTATCCCCGCGCTCAAGCTCACCACCATGGCCAATGTCGCCCTTATCTATGCGTCGGCCCCCATGCTGGCGGCACTTCTGGCCTGGTTGTGGATTGGTGAGCGGCTCAGCTTCAAACTTGTTGCGGCGTGTTGTGCAACCTTTATCGGGGTTGCCATCATTTTTCAGGGATCAGTGGGCAGCATTAATTTTCAAGGCGATTTGCTCGCCCTGTGGATGACGTGTGCTCTGGCTGTCATGATGGCGATTTATCGCCGCTATCCTGCAACACCAGCGGCTGGGCCTGCCGTATTGTCGTCGTTGATTTTATTACCGACGGGTCTGTTGTTGGGTGAGCCGTTTTTAGTACCCATACATGAATTGGCAATTTTATGTGCATTTGGACTGGTGTTCGCTGTTGCTTCGGTAACACTGGCCGAGGGCGCAAGACGTATTCCCGCGGGCGAGACTGCTTTATTGAGCGTTTTGGAAACGCCGCTGGCGCCGTTGTTTGGCTGGTTGTTCTTTTTGGAAATCCCGCCGGTGACTACTTTCATTGGCGGGGCACTGATTTTGGTGGCTGTGGTTGCAACTCAGATTTCGCATAGATCAGCGCAAGCCTGATTGCGTTTTACTGGAATCAAACTTTGCACATAAGGCGATGAGCCAGCTGCGAAACTTGCGAACGCGCTGGAGGGTGTGAGTGCGGTCTGTTGTCACCAGATAATAGGCACCGCCGGTGGCCACATGGTGTGACGCTGGTTCCAGGAGAATGCCCCGGGATTTTTGCCAGTCGCCGAACGGTCGCCGGTCCATGGCCAGTCCTAATCCTTCGCGCGCTGCCTGTAGCGCGTTGGAGCGGTTGTCAACAGTGAGGATACTTGGGTCCGGTTGAAAGATGACACCGCAATCAGATGCCCATTCCTGCCACTCGGTGCTGTAATTTTCGGAGCAAATGAGCGGATGTTTGACCAGGTCCTCGACGCTGTCAATCGGGCCATTGCGGTTGAGATATTCTGGCGAACACACAGGAACAATTACTTCGTCAAACAGCTTTTCAGCAAAGCTTGAGGGAGGCTTCTCACGGGCGTAGACGATAGCGGCGTCAACATCACTACCCGATAAGTTGATGGTTTCGGGCTGGGTGATGATGGCAACACGCAAATCAGGCAGGCCATCAGTGAGGTTTCGCAAGTTTGGTATCAACCACAGATTGACCAAAGACTGATACATATGAAGTTTCAGCGGCGTGTCGTCGACCGCACCCATCTGCTCTGTTGTTGCCGTTGAAATTGTGTCGAGGGCACCACAGATATGCTGGTAATAGGCCTGGCCTTCAGCTGTTGGAATTAAACCTGAGGGGTTACGCTCAAACAGTGTCACACCAAGATAGGCCTCAAGCGAGCGGATCTGGTGGCTGATGGCGGAGGTTGAAATCCGCAACTCTTCTGCCGCCTGACTTTGTTTTTCGAGACGTGCCGTTGCCTCAAAGGCGCGCAATGCGGCAAAGGGGGGGATTTTACGAGCCATTTTTTCGCCTGCGGATAAAGCTTTTTCGAAGAACTTAACCTTCAAATATCGAAAGGCAACCATAAGCGCCGTTAAAATCAAAGGCTTTTATTTTATTTCTCCCGCCACAAGCAGAATTTGCGACATTAATTCATTGCAGGGCGTCGCAGGCTCTGGCAATTTTGTTCAAACCCTCCTCTATGAGGCCTTCTGAAGTCGCTATCGACATGCGAAAATAGGGGTCGCATGAAAACCCGGCGCCGGGGACAACGACGATACCGCAGTCGAGGAAATAATCCGCAAGGTCGGTTGAGGTTTCAATTGTACTTATGCCGCCATCTAACGCCCGCTGCCGCCCGATCAGATTGCCGCACTCCGGCATCAGGTAAAATGCGCCATCGGGTGTGGCAACCTTCAAATCCGGGATTTGTGCCAGGCGGTCAAGGGCGAAATCGCGACGTTTCAGGTAGGTTTTGCAACGCTCAGCTAGAAGCTCCTGTGGCCCGTCGAGAGCCGCTGTTGCAGCAATCTGGCTGATGGAACAGGAGCCGCCATTGGTCTGGGACAAAATCGCCCGTATGCCATCTGCCCACCATTTTGGCCCGCCGGCATAGCCGATGCGCCAGCCGGTCATGGCGTAGGCCTTTGAGACGCCGTTTACGGTCAAAATCCGCTCCGACAAATCCGGTGCAACGCCAGCAAGTGTCGCAAATGATGCGCCCTCAAAGACGATGTGCTCATAAAGATCATCAGAAATTACCACAATATCGGGATGCTGGCGCAGGACGCTGGCAAGCTGAGACAGCTCCTGTCTGGAATAGACTGCGCCGGTAGGGTTCGAAGGTGAGCATAGCAACAAAAGACGGGTTTTTGGTGTGATCGTAGCTTGCAGTTGCGGTGCCGACATTTTGAAGCCGGTGGCCATGCCGGTTTCCACCTGTTTTAAATGGCCACCCACCATTGCCACCATACCGAGGTGGGAGGCCCAGGCCGGGGTCGGGATTATCACTTGATCGCCGGGATTGAGCACGGCCTGAACCGCTGTCGCCAACAGTGGCTTGGCACCGGAACAGGTGATAATTTGGTCACGGCTGAATTCAAGGGCGTTGTCGCGGGTAAATTTGCGCCGTACAGCATCTTTAAGAGCAGCTGTGCCATCGGTGGCAGTGTAACGGGTGGCTCCTTCGGTGATCGCGCGCATTCCCGCTTCGCAAATATGTTCGGGCGTATCGAAATCTGGCTCACCGACGGAAAAATCAATCAGGTCATGGCCTTGCGCGCGCAACTCAATAGCCCGGTTAAACACCGTGACGATGGCAGAGGACGGCAATGATGCGGTTAGGTTCGAGAGCATTTTATTGGCCTATTTTTGATACGGTAAGGTTGGGGCCGAGATGTTCGGGCCCGACAATGATGTGAATGATAGCAGCGCGGCCGCAAGTTAAGGCACGTTCCAGCGTCGGGGCGAATTCCCGCGTATTTTCAACACGTTCACCATGGGCGCCATAGCCTTTTGCCACGGTGGCAAAATCGACCTCACTCAAGGTTGTGCCTGAAACGCGCCCGGGGTATTTTGCTTCCTGATTGCCGCGTATTGTTCCGTACATGCCATTGTCGATAATGATAAAAACCGGATCGAGATTGTACTTGACGGCCGTTGCCACTTCCTGCCCGTTCATGAGAAAATCACCGTCACCACCGATGTAGACGCTTGGCGATTGGGGATGCGCAATTTTCGCTGCCACAGCAGCGGGTACACCCATGCCCATGGCACCGGAAATAGGGGCAAGGGCACCCAGAAACCGGCGGTAGTCATAATGTATGTTCGGCCAATCGGCGGCATTTCCAGCCCCGGTGGTCATTGTTGTGTCGCGTGACAGTCGCGTATTGAGGATGGCCATCACCTCAGTCATGTCAACGGGACCGTCCTGGGGAGGCAGGGTGCGCATTTTCTCATATGCCTTGCGGGCGATCTGTCTGACGGTGCTGTGTTGCCGGGTCGCAGGCAATTGCGCCAACGCCAGTGCGGCCAGATTGGGATCGGCGAGAATGGGTAATTCAGCTTGATAGAGCCTTCCAAGTTCCTCGGCTCCGGGCAGAATATGGACCAGTTTGCATTGCGGCACCGGTGATTTGATCAGACTGAATTTCAGGGTTGTGCCATCGTTCAGTCTTGCCCCCAGGGCGATAATCAAATCGGAATTTTTAGCATAATCATTAGGCCCCTGCATGCCGCCAAAGCCAATATTGCCGATGAAATTTGGATGATCATGGGCAAACAGGCCCTGACGGCGAAAGCCCACGGCCACTGGTATGTCATGATTTTCAACAAAGTCGATAGCTGCCTGATGGCCGGCTTTGGTCCAGCAGGTGCCGCCGAGAAGTAACAAAGGTCTTTCAGCATTTTCCAGCATGGTGCCAAGGGTTTTCAAATCTTCAGGCGAGGGGCACGCAGGCGTGGGTTTTGCCGGTGGCAGGTCACCCGCATCACTGGTGGCAAAGAGCATGTTTTCCGGTAACGCCAGTGCCACCGGGCCGGGCCTGCCCGATGTTGCAACGTGAAAGGCGCGGTTGACGTATTCAGGAATGCGCGTGGGATCATCAATTTCGGCTACCCATTTGACGATAGAGCCCAGAGTGCGGCGGTAATCCATCTCCTGAAAAGCCTCGCGGTCGCGGTGGCCTGAGGGAATTTGTCCAATAAGCAGGATAAGCGGGGTGGATCCCTGCTGAGCCGTATGTACACCGATCATGGCGTTTGAGACGCCGGGGCCGCGAGTAACAAAGCAGATGCCGGGGGCACCGGTGGCATCAGAGTAGGCTGCCGCCATGAAAGCAGCGCCACCTTCCTGGCGCGCTGTCACATATCGTATCGTGCCAGCGGTGTCATACAGTGCATCAAGTGCGGCCAGATAACTTTCGCCGGGAACGCCGAAAATTTCTTTTACGCCGTTGATCTCAAGTGCCTTGATCAGGATTTGTCCACCGGTTCGCCCCATCATCATTGCTCCTTCACAGTTTTGCCGGAAATATTCGGCAAAACCTGCCTTCGTGCAATTGAATTTTCTATTGCCCGGTTGAGAGGATTTAGCGCTTAAGGGCTCAAATTTTCCGCAAGTGTAAATTTACCCTTTGAGTATGTGTAAGCAGGTTGGAAGAACGCAAAATGAACAGGCTTTTCAAACCGGTTCCAAACCGTGTCAAAGCATCAATCAGGGGTGTGGTTTTAACTGTTTGGTTTGCTTGGGAAAAACTGGTGCCGGCTGAGAGACTCGAACTCCCGACCCTCTGATTACAAATCACAGTCCTCCCATACATCTATATTCATTCAACTGCACTTAACATACAGTTTTGCCTTGTGTATTGACGTTTAGGTTCACTTGACTTCATTCTAGTTCACAATATATTGGTTGCTATATGGTAGCTAGATTAGGATGAGCAACCAATGGCCAGTAGAAAAGCTAAAATTACCAAACGAATTGTTGATGCTGTACCACCCGGTCAAACAGTCTGGGATACCGACATTGCAGGGTTTGCTATCAGGTGCCAGCGCCAGAGCAAGACGTATTCATTAAAGACACGAATTGCAGGTCGACAACGTTGGTTTACAATTGGCAAGCATGGTGCTCCATGGAATCCGGCAACCGCACGAGCAGAAGCTTTATCGATATTAGCGGAAATAGGGCAGGGCAAAGATCCCGCCACAAAAAGAGATGGTGCCAGCAAAGAACCTGACGTTCAGATGCTGATTGAACGCTACCTGACAGAAGAAATATTTTCTAAAAAGAAACCGGCGACACAAACTCAATATGAAGGATGCCTACGCAGGCTAGCCAACCCTATAATAGGCAAACTTAAAGCAAGGCATGTTTCCTTTGCTGATGTTGCAGCATTGCACCACAAGTTGCGCGACCATCCTTATCAAGCCAATAGGACTGTGGCTGTCTTGTCGGCAATGTTTTCATGGGCAGAACTTGTAGGGCTCAGAGAACGTGGCACCAACCCGGCCAAAGGCATTCGGAAATTTAAAGAAAAGCAACACGACAGATTTTTATCCGCTGATGAGCTAGGCAATCTTGGCCAGGCCTTTGAAGGCTTGCTAAAAAGCAAAGAAATCAACTTTTTTGCAATTGCAGCTATTCGGCTTTTGATATTTTCAGGCGCGCGCAAGAGTGAAATTCTTTCATTACAATGGGAATATATAGACTTCGAAGGCGCAAGGTTACTTTTGCCGGATTCGAAAACCGGTAAGAAAATGGTGCAGCTTTCCGCACCCGCATTGGAAGTGCTTTCTACTATTCCCCGGCTTGCTGGAAACCCACATGTTATTGTTGGCAAAAATGACGGTGCACATTTGGTGAACCTGCACAAACCCTGGAAACGCATTTGCGCCGCCGCAGGGATAGAAAACGTGCGCGTACATGACCTTAGACACAGTTTTGCAAGTGTCGCTGCATCTGGTGGCGCTACATTGCAGATTGTCGGTAAATTACTTGGTCACACCCAGATAGCAACGACCGAAAGATATTCTCATCTTGCAGAAGATCCAATCAAACAAGCCAATGAAGAAGTTGGCCAGAAAATAGCCGCCATGATGCGCGGTAAGAAGGCTGAAATAGTTCAGTTGAAAAAAGGCGTATAGTGGAGATGTTTTATGCCTAATTTCGGTGAGAGATTGCAATGGGCGACAGAGCGCAGCCCAATTCCTAAACTGGAATTGTCCAAAACAGATTGGCAGGCCCTTGAAAAAGCTTACGGCCAAGGACTAAGCCCAGGTGCGCGCTCAAATATCACTCGATATTGCAATACGTATTTTGTAGGGGTTGCCGGGGAGAAATCCGCCGCCACAGAAAGTGAAGTAAGAACAGTTGCAGGGAAAGTAGGAAAAAAGGTCGATGGATTTGTTCACCTCACCCAAAGCGGCGTGATGATGCTTTTAAATCCAACCGACACGATCAACCGAATGGATTTGTCAGATGCTCAGCTTGAATTTGAACATAGATTTGGCGAGCAGATTGAATTGATGCCGATTAGGATTTCAACTTCTGAACTGCGAACTGAAACCGAGTTGCCTGAAGATATGGAAAACTTCCTTGAGGATAACAATTTATCGCTTGTGCTGAATGATCGCATTTTGACAGAAATCGGCATTAGGATAGCGTCGACACTTTCCCTTATCAAGGAGGGGAAGGCAAAAAACCTGCAAGTAGGCCACCTTCAAGGTTTTGTGAGAGGCTCCGCATTTAAAATATTACAACTAAAATTACATGCGTGGGCAAAACGGCGCGGTTCTCCACGTTCGCTATATTCAGGTAGCGGTGAAGAGCCGGGCCCATTGGTAAAAATGCTGTCTGTATTGCACGGTAAATTCCCAAATAACCTCAAGCATGAACAATTAAATTCTGAGTCTTCACTGGCAAAACAAATGAAGAGAAGCCTCCAAAAGTCTTAAAAACCGCCAATTCTGGTATAGGGACAAATGCGAAACTAAATAAAGCACTGCATTTGTCCCATAACTTAACCTGGCACCGCTTACTACATTTGTCCTCATGCAATCGCACTCAAGCGCTTGCCTAATATGAGGACAAAGGCACAATGATAAACAATTCAATCATTAAAGCTGAAAGACCAACTGCCCCTACCAGTAGGGATGCATTGCTGCCGGTTAAAGACCTGGGTAGGCAATTAAACAAATCTCCCCGCACTCTTGATAATTGGCGTACCGCTGGAAAAGGCCCACGTTTCATTAAAACTGGCCCGCGAGGTGTTCTCTACCAGTGGGGCGACGTGCTGGACTGGCTGGATGGCCGCAAGGTCAGTTCAACCTCAGAAGAGGTGGCCGCATAAATGCCCGGCCATTTCACCCCCGCCCAAAAGAAAAAGCCAACCAGGCGGCAACCCGGTTGGCTCGTAGAAATCTTGCGCTTCACATTCGCAAATCCAACCCCCTATGAAAGGGCTTTGAATAACATGACAATACGAAACCCCACATCTAAACGCAATGCAATTCTTGGTATCATTCCCGGCACCGCCTTGCTACTGGCACGATCCCACAAGAACAAGGCACTTAGGGATTATCAAGCAACACCCACTGACTCAAAATGGTATGAGCTCACCATAGCCCGTGGGCGTGAAAAACACGTCGCCTTCCTTCTGAATCAATCAGGAGGTGAATACCATGCCGACTGAACAACCCATATTCTATAGGCCCAATATTCTTGGTTTCTTGCCGTACCAACCCCGCAAGGCAACACAGCGTATTCTTGAGCACATTCAGGAGGTGCTGGACACATATGCGGATAATCTACCCCTGACGCTCAGGCAGATTTATTATCGCCTGGTTGCCACCCATGACGATTACCCAAAGTCTGATGCATTTTACCAGAAGCTATCAACAATCCTTTCCCGCGCGCGCCGTGCCGGTATCATAAGCTGGGATGCTATTCGTGATGATGGCGTCACCGAGCGTTCTTGCGGTGGTGGCTATAGTGGGCTTGAACAATTCAAGGCGTCTGTTCTGCAGGATGCAGAATGGTACAGCCGTAGCAAAAGGCTGGGCCAGTCCAAGCAGATAATCGTCCTCTGTGAAGCGGCAGGCATGATCCCGCAGATCGTCGATGCTGTTGGTGATTACCCGGCAATAGTCCGCTCATGTGGTGGCATGGATAGCGTAACCGCGAAACGTGGGCTTGCTGGACTTTGCACCGATAAGGATACCGTAATCCTGCATTGCGGCGATTTCGATCCCAGCGGAATATCAATTTTCTATTCCATATATTTCGATGTGCGCCAGATGGTGATTGACGGTTGCCACATGGATGGTGTTGAGCCGCCAGCATTCGATTGCAAGCGTGTCACCATCCTTGAAGAACATGTGACGCAGTTCAATCTTCTGACCGGCACTATCAAGACGGCTGATGCCTGCAAGGACTGGTATCCCGGACTAAATGGAAACCCCATTGCAACATGTGAAGCTGAAGCCCTGGCACCCGATGAGTTGCAAAGACTTGTACGAGTTGCGGTTGAGGCAGAGGTTGATATGGATGCTTTTGACGATGCCGTTGAGCAAGAGGAAATCGAGCGCGAACAGGCGATAAGTGCCGTTGCTGATCTTCATTTCGATGGAGGTGAAGCATGACCACACTTTCAGAATTCGCGCTTAGATCGGGTGCCAAACCCATAGGCAACCTGAAACGTGGTTTGCTGGATATTGCCGATAAGGCAAGCCCGGACTTTGCCCAGGCCAGAAAAGTGTTTGGTGATGACAGTTCGGTGCTTGATGCCTTTGATGCTGGCCGTGGTGCATTCAAGAGCGGCACCCATGTTGATGAGGTGAAGGACTTCCTGAAAAACGCAAGTGAAGCTGAGATAGAATCCTATCGCCACGGGGCAAGGGTAGCCACTCAGGATATGGTTGATCGCAGTTCCAACGCAGCCTTGGCGGGCAATCGTGAGTTTAACGCCAAGACGGTTGGCAAAGATAAGTTCAAGGCCATATTTGGTGATTCCTCACAGCCCTTGCTTGACGTGTTGGAGAGCGAGAGAGGCTTTTCTGACACAACCAACCGCGTTGTGTTCAACAGCACCACAGCAGAGCGCCTTGCGGCTGGTGAGCGGCTGGACAAGGGCAGTCTTGTTGCCAAGGCCCTGATGAGCCGTACCGCAACAGGATTGGCAGCCGGTGGCCCCAAAGGTGCAGCAATAGGTGCCGGAATGGATGTAGCCAATAGTGGATTTAGTGCCATATTGGGCAAGGGTTCACAAAGGCAAAATCTGGCCGTAGCAGAAGCGCTGGTTACGTCCGGCGCTGATCGTGAGAAAATACTTCGGTTGCTTGCCCGTCAATCACAGGCCCGAACCCGTATTCCTCAGAGTCAAACCCAGCAGCTTGCGGAACATCTGGCGACGTTTGAGGCAAATCGTCGTCTTCAAAAAGCTCGCTAATACCAATCAGCTTTTCAACCTTGAGGATAATTACACCGATGCCATACCCCAACACACCAACCACAGGTATCAGGCCAAAGATATAAAACAATGAATCAGCAACCCAGGTTGTTCTCACGTAGGAGGCGAAACCGGACGCGATGTTATCAATATTGAAAAAGAGCGCCGCCAGCAGGCCGATCATTACCGCGAAGTACAAAACTTTGATGGCGTCTTTGAACATGGGCTCAATATGGGCGTTTTTGCGAAAGATTGCAAATCACACTGAAAGCAAGCCAGAGGTTGCCACCGGGGAACAAGAGGATGATTGCCCAGATATTCCTTCAAGTGACGTAATGCTCATTTTAGCAATTCGCGAATGGTTTAACCTGATGCACAGCGAACAGAAAACAGGAGAAGCAGTGGTGTTGGCGGTTGTTATGGCAGAGGCCCTTGAACAGGTGATTGTTGAACTCACAGCAACATCAGAAGCGGGAAAAGAGGCCCAGGACGTCTGGCTGGCAGAGCCATATAATGTTGAACGATTTGGGATGAAAACTGAGCATGTTGAAGGCGATACGCTGCATTGAATGGATTACCACCACCGATTAGTAGGCGTCGGGTTTTAGTATGGTTTTACCATTGGCGAGTTCTATTTTCCTTGGCAAGAGATAGCCGCGCAATCGCTTGGGTTTAATTTCGAATTTATGTCTCATTGCCCGAGCGCGTTGCATTCTACCAGGCGGAGCAACCATATGTATGCCATTGTGGGGTGATTCTGATTTGGCCAGCTTAACAGCGGCCAATATATCGGTATCCGCCGAAATCACAAATGCGATGTCAAAACGTTCGCGAATGGTATCTGCGACTAAATGCGCTCCAATATTAACGTCTGTTTCTTTTTCTTCATGCGTGATGAATTGTTGCCGACAATCAGCCCGGCATAAAACAGATTTCTTTTTAAATCGTCCGAGGATGGGTGTTACGCCAGTACTTTCCAACGCTGAGATATAAGTCCGATGTCGTTTATAAGCGGCAGGACGCCATGTTGGGTATGCGGAGAAATATTTTACGGCAATGAGATTTTGATTTGGGCTTAAAAACGATTCGGACAAAGCCCACAAATTAAGCCATTTTAAGGTATTATCATTGAGGTCATCGATAGCGTGATAGAGATTGAATCCGTCAATGTATACAATGACTTTCGACACAAAACGTCCCCGAATAAAGTAAAACCGCACCCCGGAGGCTGCGGCTTTTCCACTAGGACGTACCTAGCGGGTGGATATCCAGTATATAATTTTCAAAAATTAAAAGTCAATTAAAATTGGCAAATATCGTTACGTTGAAATTACCGAAACATTTACAAAGGCCGCTTTTTAATGCCCGCACCTACCGCAGCGCCCGCCGCCAACCCGCTTTCAAAGCCTCATTCTCAGTACAAAACCATCTCTCGCCCTTGGCCTCATTTATCCGGGTGCGGCCATAGAACTGATGAAACGGCATATGATAGATTCGTTCCTTGCGCCGATTGATATTGCCTTTGATGAGACAGTCGCCCTGTTTCCCGGTTGAAGCCTCTGTGAGCTTGCCACGACGCCATTCCCAGGGTTTTTGAACCGTTCCCCGCCAAATGCCCACACGCTTGCTCTCGGCTCTTATTTGTTGGCCCTGATAGCGTTTATCGTACTTGATGAAGGCAAAGGCCCAGCCCTTACTCACCATCCATTGATTGACGTTGATTCCATTGACTGTACAGAACACCAGAAGGCGTTTGTATGCGTCTTTCTTGTCGCCAGAGCATGTAACCTCACCTTGATTGAGCAGGCCAGCCAAAGCACGTGTTGACGCCCTGCCACAGTTCCATGGTGAGCCGGATTTGTCTTTACATTGCTGAAGGGCTTCAGGTGCATCAATGGCACTCAGGCGAAGGGACAAACCAAGGATTTTGATTGTATCACCGTCAACAATATCAGCTTTGCCGGTTATCTGTGCTGCCTGGGCACTGGTTGCCATGAGAGCAAGGAAACAAAAGACGATTAAATATCTCAATTGTCGCCCTTCTCGTGTTTGGCAATCTTATAAACATTGCGCTCAGATATGAACTCGCAGGTTATACCACCCCACCAGTGGTCTATCTGATCGATCAGGAAGGCGTCACCGGCATTCTTGATGAGAATGTTATCTGGTGGGAAGGCACGTGCAAGCCCATCTGCATCAATCTCAAGCGTTTCGCCGGGATCAATGCTATCAACTGCTTGCTGGACGTTCTGGCGGTAAATGTCGTCTGTGCGCATATGGAAGGCTAACACCTGTGACGTGCTCCCCAAGTTGTCCTCATTTATAAGTTAGTTCTGTTCTGGTTATGATCCATATTGGACCAGGTTGCAAATTCGTTTGGTGTGAGCCAGTTTAAGCTTGAGTGTGGCCGGGTGTGATTGTAGTCAGCTCTCC
>JAJFHS010000029.1 GCA_021775475.1 Hyphomicrobiales bacterium | reverse complement strand
CAACAGCCGTCATGCCAGCCTGATGTTCTTTCAATATTCCGATAATCTGTTCTTCGCTAAACCGTGATCGCTTCATTGTCCGTCTCCTGATTGAAAACAGACTAACTTAAAATCGAGGAGCTTTCAGGGGAGCACGTCACTCGTTCCAAATTCTTGGAAAAATTTAAAAACCATCATTCAGATTTTTCAGCCTTTTGCCAGGCAAGGGCAGTGAGGGCGAGGTCTCCCAGCGCGTGGCCGCGGAAGATGAAGGCGCAGCGCTCGTTGTCGTCTTTGCGCCCGGTGAATTGTCCCAAAGACAGACCTGACAGGTCTCCGGTAACAAGTTCCGGTGCGACCAGCTTGTTGGGCAGGGCAGTTTCTTGTTCCAGATCGTCAATACAAATCTGATCGAAGGCTGAAAAGCTGTCTTTGATCCACGGTGCCGATAGATCAGTGACGGCACAAAAAGACCCGGGCTTGAGGCAGTTGGCATCGAGAAAGGGTATGAGTTGTGCGGAGTACGTCACTGAAGTTACGATGATATCCGCATCACTCATTGCCTCATTACCCGATGAGCAAACCGTCGCGTCAATATTCAGGCTGTCGGCATATTGGCAAAAGCTGTCAATGGTGGCTTTCCCACGCCCGAAAACCTTGATTTCCTCAAGCGCAAACATGTCAGAAAACGCTTTGAGATGACTTTTTGCCTGAACCCCACAACCGATGAATGCTGCAACGGAGGAAGACTTCCTCGCCATGTGTTTGGCCGCAACAGCACTTAATCCGGCGGTGCGCACAGCGGTTATCCAGTTTGCATCCATGATGGCAACCGGAAGCCCGGTCACGCTGTTGAGTACAGTGACCAGACCATTGATTTGCGGCAGGCCGAATTTAGGGTTGTCAGGATTGAGCACCACGGTTTTAACCACCAGCAGGGAGGGATCATCAGCCGCTGCCAGTGCCGCCATCATATAGCGCCCGTCCGGGGGCAAAATGACGGCTTTGGGTGCACTCCAGACGCTGTTTTTAGCGCTTGCTGCAATGAAACTCTCAATGGCTTGCACAACTTCATCGGTTGAAATATTCAGATTTTCAAGAGTTTCGGAGCTGAGACAGGGAATTGTCAGATCTTTATTCATTGTTGAATTTTACAGCAACTCGCCTCCTATGTCACCGCACAAACGATAGGGCAAAGAATATCCCCGCAGCCAACAGCGCGGCTGCTGGCACGGTGACAACCCAGGCAGTGATAATTGTCAGAAAATGCGAACGCCGTACCAGTTTGCGTTTGCGGGTTTCTTCCCCGGATGGTTTTTGGGCAACGGTTGGAGAGGCATAGCGCTTGTGTTCCTTGACATACCTTTGGCGACGTTTGGAGTGTGCGGTGTAATATTCGCGGAAAAAACCCACACCGAAAATAGCGCCCACAGCGATATGAGTTGAACTCACCGGCAAGCCCAGGCCGGAGGCGACAATCACGGTAATGGCGGCAGCCAGCGACACGCAAAATGCTCTGATCGGGTTGAGTGCGGTAATCTGTTCGCCAACCATGGAAATCAGGCGCGGACCATAGAGAAAAAGCCCTAAGGAAATACCGACAGCACCGATAACCATCACCCATAACGGGATATTTACCTTGGCCGCAATGTCTCCGGATTGTACCGAATGGATAATGGCGGCAAGTGGGCCTACCGCATTGGCGACATCATTGGCACCATGGGCAAAGGACAAAAGTGCTGCCGAACAAATCAGCGGGATATGAAACAGCGCACGCAAGGACTGGTTGCGGTTTGCCATGTCCCTGGACTGCCTGGCGATGATGGGTTTTAATGCCAGGTAAGACACAATAAAGATGCCAAGACTTATGAGGATGATCACAAAAGTGTCCGGCGTCCAGATGCGTTTTAAACCCTTCATAATCAGATAACCGGAAAACACCGACGTCATCAGAGCAATTAGCACCGGGACCCAGCGCCTTGCCGCTTTTATTTTATCGTCCTGGTAGATGATATTGGTTTTAATGAACGCCAGAAACAAGGCAGCGATGATACCGCCAAGCACCGGTGATACAACCCAGCTGGCGGCAATCTTCGACATTGTCGCCCAGTTGACGACGTTGAAACCAACCGCAGCAATACCCGCCCCCATGACGCCACCGACCACCGAATGGGTGGTGGAAACCGGTGCGCCAACATAGGTGGCAAGATTAACCCACAGGGCGGAAGACAAAAGAGCGGCCATCATTGCCCAGACAAACGTGCTGCTGTCGGGCATCAATGAGGGATCAATGATGCCTTTGGAGATGGTGGACACAACGTCACCGCCGGCAATCAGCGCCCCGGCGCTTTCAAAGATGGCGGCTATAATCAGCGCCCCGGTCAGCGTCAGGGCCTTTGAGCCGACAGCGGGGCCAACATTATTGGCCACATCATTGGCACCAATATTGAGCGCCATGTAACCGCCAAGCATTCCGGCAACGATGATAAAGACAGCGTTTGGTTGTGCGCCAATCTGTATGCTGGCTAAAACACCGGCGAGTGCTAGAAAGAAAATGGCCAGGCCCGGCGCAAACAGGCGTTTGGCAAGCGTGGCTGAAGCTCCTTCAAGCTTTGCGATGCGGTTTAAGTCTTTGTCGAGCGAATATTTCTTTAGTTTTTTTTCTTGATTGTGGTCTGAATTCCCGTTGGAAGTCATTCAAGGTCACCTTATTCAATTTTTCTCATCAATCGAGCGTCTTTGCCACACCAGCAGTTGATTGTTTGCCGGCATGGCAAAATCTTCGCGCAAAACCAGTCCCTGATCTTGCGCCAGTTCATCAACCGCTTCAAAATCTCGAATACCGCTCGCCGGGTCATTGTTCTTGAGCCATTGATCAAAACGCTGGTTGCTCGGCGTGGTGAACTCCCCACTATATTTGTAGGGGCCGTACAGGCATAAAAATCCTTTGTTTTCAAGGGCGTCACCGACGCCCTGAAACAGGTGTTCGACATGCGCCCATGACATAATGTGGACTGCATTGGCGCTGTAAATAGCATCACAGCCGGACAGGTCCCAGGGGTGAGCTGAGACATCAAGCTCAATCGGCCGTCTGATATTGGCTCCACCCTCCGCCTCCAGCCGGGTGCGCACATTCTCGAGGTTTTCTGCAAGATCACTGGTCTGCCAGATGAGATGGGGCAGGCGCTGCGCCATATAGACCGCATGCTGGCCGGTGCCACTACCGATCTCAAGTAGATGACGGCTGGGGTTCAATATCTCGCAAAGCCGGTCACAAATATCGATTTTGTTGTTTTCGGCAGCTTGTGAAAATGTCAGCATTTCAGAATTTCAGCTTTAGATTTCACCCGTTGCAATGGCCGTTAACCGGGCACGACAGCGTTTTACATAGAGTTGATACTCGACAATATCCCGGTCAGTGCAATTGCCGTCAATGCGAGCGATTTTCGCGGGCGAAAATCCAAGGCGCTCGAGAGTTCGAAGTGTTGCTTTCCTCCGGTTCAGTTTATGATTTCGCAACTGTTCAGGATCAAATCGAAAATCTGTCATTCAATGGATACCTTGCGTTGAAAGGAGATACACTCAAGAGCTTGGCGAACACCCTGCCATGATGATAGAGATAAAACCATGATAAATTCTTCCATAGATAATCTGATAAGTCAGATTGATGATGGTGCGCTGATAGCCCTGCCAGCCGAATACAGCTTTGTGCCGATGGATGTGGTGCGTGGACTGATCGCAGCGCAAGCGAAAGACCTGCACCTTTTGTGTGTGCCGATTGGTGGGCTGGCTACCGACATGTTGATCGGAGCACGGTGTATAGAAACACTGGAAGCTGCAGCCGTTAGTCTGGGCGAAGCCGGTGCTGCTCCCCGGTTCAGTGAAGTGGTGGTCAACGGTGAAATCAACATGCTGGATGCCACTTGTCCGGCCATTCATTCAAGCTTGCAGGCGTCTGAAAAAGGTGTGCCGTTCATGCCGCTGGGCGGGGTGATCGGATCTGATCTTGTGGTGCACAGAAAAGACTGGCAGGTCATTGATGATCCGCTTGGCAAAGGCAACGGGCGTATATTGCTGTTGCCTGCGATCAAGCCGGATTTTGCATTGTTTCATGCACCACTTGCTGATCGCGACGGCAATGTCTGGGTGGGCAAAAGACGCGAACTTTTTACCATGGCGCACGCGTCTGCACATTCGCTTGTGACCGTCGAACGCATTCAAAATGAGTGCCTGCTTGATGATGACCTCTATGCCGCGGGCACAATTCCGTCCATGTATATTACAGCAATTGCTGAAGCCAAAAACGGTGCGTGGCCGTTAGGGCTTGCCGGATCTTATGGGCGCGACAATGCTGCGATTGCGGAATATGCCAGGGCGGCCAAAACCCAGACCGGGTTTGAGGCGTGGATGCAAACGCATCTGGCCGGTAAACTTAAATGTGACGCGGGAGTAGGGGCCTAGGTGGAAACAGTTTCTCGCGAAGAGTTTTTAATTTGTGCAATTTCCAGACTGCTATGCACACCCGACATTTGCCACGTTGCGGTTGGCGCGGCTTCACCCATACCCGGTGCGGCCGCTTTGCTGGCGCAGGCAACGGATAATCCACAGCTTAGAGTGTCAATAATTCATGGTGATACCAATAACCCGTTTACGGATGGCGGCCGCGAATTATTTGATTGTGCCGGGCAGGGCAGAATTGATGCCTTCTTTCTTGGCGGCGTACAGATTGATGGCGCTGCCAATATCAATCTGGTGGGGTTGGGTAAATATCCCGAAACAACCCGGCGTTTCCCCGGGTCATTCGGCTCGGCCTACATGTATTTTACAGTGCCAAATGTGTTTTTGTTTGCCCACGAACATTCCGCCCGTGTACTCGTGCCGCGCGTTGATTTTATATCTGCTCCGGGCTCCAGTCCCGATGACGTGGCAAGAAAAGGAGGGCCGAAATATCTGGTGAGCAATTTGGCCATCATGGAGTTTGATCGGGCAAAAAAACTGTTCCGTCTGTTGTCCGTGGCACCCGGACACAGCGTAGAGGAGGTGGTGGAAAAAACCGGATTTGAAATTGAGATAGCGCCTGATGTTTCAACCACAAGTGAACCGGAAGTTGAACAACTGGAACTGCTGAAACGCAAGGTCGCGCCATCACTGGCCCGAACCTATCCTGCCTTTACATTACGGGTGTTTGGCATAAACGCCTAACTTGCCTCTGCGTCCATTTCAGCCAGAACTTTTTTGGCAATCCGGAAGGATGAAACACCGGCGGGAATACCGCAATAAACCGCGATCTGCATTAAAGTCGCGCGCAGTTCCTCTTTGGTAACGCCATTTTTAAATGACCCGCGAAAATGCAGTTCAAACTCCTCCATGCGTCCCAATGCGGCCGTCATGCCGAGATTGAGCAGGCTGCGATCACGGCGACTGAGGTCTTCGTTCCCCCAGATTTCCCCCCAGCAGCACTCGGTTACATATTCCTGAAACCCGCGGGAAAAATCATCGGCATTTTCCAGTGTCTTCTTGACATATTCAGCGCCAAGCACATCGCTACGTGCTGCCAGACCCTTGTCAAAACGTTCTTTGTCCATATTCGATACCTCCATTGGTCAATAAAAAAGGGATGGGTGCATCTGGCATCCATCCCTTGAGTTTAATAGCGAAAAAAATTCGCTTAAGCTACATACCCATTACGTTCGGCATTGGATACGCTGGATTTTTTTGATTTGTAGCTTTCGCTCGATGCGCCAACAATTTCTTTATTCTTGGCCCGTCTGCGCCAGCGGTGCTCGCCGCGCTTGTCTTTGTAAAACTCCCAACTGTCGTCTTTGCCAAGTCCCTTGGGGTTGCCATTGCGCCCGTGACGGTCGGCATTGGCATTGCACGAAGGTCTTCCGACATACCCTTCGGTTGACGCTCCTACAATATTTCCGTTTGATGACCGCCGCCGCCAACGGAACTCTCCGCGTTTATCTTTGTAAACTTCCCATTTATCGTCTTCACCAGCCATGTGTTTCCTCCTTTAACACTCCAGATTTTCAAATTAGCCCCGCGAGCCGAAACTTTATTTGAGACACTTATCCGTTAGCACGTCGAGCCCTCCGGGGCAATCTTGGCTGCGGGAAAAGTGAAAAAATCTGCGATAAATGACGAAAAATCTCCCATAAAATATAAATATACCTTATGAAAGATTTTTGATGTGTAACGCTTTGTAGAAAAAAGAAAACTGAATATTATGAAAATCAATGCGGACTTCTCGATAGCCGTCATGGCGGGTGATGGTGTTGGCCAGGAATTGATGCCCTCCTGCCTCGATATACTGGACAAGGTAGCTAAAAAAACCGGTGGCTTTAACCTGAGCCTGAAAGAAGCACCGGCGGGTGCGGCGATCTATCTCGATAGCGGCAATGCCTATCCTGAAACTTCAAAGGAAATTGCGCGTAACGCCGATGCCATTTTGCTCGGTGCCATGGGTCTGCCCCATGTGCGCTATGATGATGGTACCGAGATAACGCCTCAGCTTGATTTGCGTTTTGATCTTGATCTTTATGCCGGTGTGCGTCCGGTAAGGGCCGTGCCCGGTGTACCGTTGCCCCTGTCGGACCCGCGCGCTCAGACAATGGACTTTGTTCTCATTCGCGAATCGACCGAAGGCCTGTTTGCTTCCCACGGCAAAGGCACCGTGGAAGATGACAGTATTGCTACCGACACGCTGGTGATTACGCGTGCGGTTTGTGAAAAGCTGTTTGAGTTTTCCTTCAAACTTGCCCAGCAGCGCAAAGGCGAAGGTTCAAAAGGCGATTTGATTTGCGTGGACAAGGCCAATATTTTTTCGTCTTACGCATTTTTTCGCAAAATCTTTGATGAGCAGGCCACCCGCTTTAATGACATTTCAACCCGCAGGGTTTACGTCGATGCCATGGCTATGAATATGCTGCGCTGCCCCTGGGAATTTGACGTGATGGTGATGGAAAACATGTTTGGCGACATACTTTCAGACCTGGGCGCTGGCCTTATGGGCGGCCTGGGTTTTGCGCCTTCTGCCGACATTGGCGAGCACCATGGCGTGTTCCAGCCCTGTCATGGCTCAGCCCCCGATATTGCTGGTGAAGGAATAGTCAATCCCACCGCCATGATACTGTCAGCTGCGATGATGCTGGACTGGCTCGGCGAAAAACATGATGTTCCCGCAGCCGGACAAGGGGGGGATCTGCTGCGCAAAGCAGTTGACAGAGCCTTTGGAGCTGGTGATCTGATAACAGTTGAACTTGGTGGAAACGCGCGCATGAAAGATGTGTTTGATGCGGTAAGTGCACAGATTTAACCTGAGGAATAATAATGAACGGTAGAAAAGGCGCTTTGAATGATCTTAAGATCATTGATCTCACCCGCGTGCTCGGCGGGCCGTATTGCACCCAGATACTTGGTGACAATGGGGCCGAGATAATCAAGATAGAACCACCGCAAGGCGATGAAACCCGAAACTGGGGACCACCTTTTCGCGACGGCGAAGCAGCGTACTTCATGGGGGTTAATCGCAACAAGAAATCAATTGCCCTTGATTTGCGCTCTGAAGGTGGCAGGCAAGTATTGCTTCGCCTGCTGGAAGATGCCGACATATTAATTGAAAACTATAAAACCGGCAGTATGGAGCGCTGGGGTCTGGGCTATGAAGAGGTGCTGAAGGACCGCTTTCCCAAACTCATTCATTTGCGCGTCTCAGGCTATGGTGCCGATGGCCCCTATGGCGGCCTGCCGGGTTATGATGGAATTGTTCAAGCTGTCGCGGGCATGATGAGTGTCAATGGCGATCCGCAATCAGGCCGCATGCGTATTGGCGTGCCGCTGGTTGATCTGGGTACCGGTCTATTTGCAGCCATTGCCCTGTTGTCGGCAATACATGAGCGCCACAAATCAGGTTTAGGGCAGTATGTCGACATGGCGCTATATGATTGCGCGCTCGCCTTCATGCATCCCCATGTGAGCAACAACGCCATTTCTGATGAAATTCCCGGCCTCACCGGTAATTCCCACCCCAATTTAGCACCATACGACAAGTTCCAGACCCAAACCTGCGAGATTTTCCTCGGTGCTGGCAACAACCGGGCCTTTAAATTTCTGTGCGAAAATCTCGACTGCGAGGAATTACTCGATGATCCGCGATTTAAGGAAAACTCCGACCGCTTGATAAACAAGGACATCCTTTTTGAAATCCTTGAAAAAATCCTGGCCACCGTAGACGGCCACCAGCTCTCCATGGACCTGTCAAAAGCAGGTATCGCCTGTGGCCCGCTGCTCGACACTGAAGAGGTAATGTCGTCCGACCATACCGCCCATCGCGACATGGTGGTGAAAAAAGACGGTTACACCGGATTTGGCAATCCGGTGAAACTGTCAAGAACACCGGGAGAAGTGCAATGCATTCCGCCCAGATTCAGTCAACATGCCCGAGAGATATTGCAAAACGCAAGCTACACTGAAGCCGAGATCGAAGAACTGATTGAGCAAAATGTAGTGGTGACCGAGCGGCGCTAAAGAAGTTCAACCAAAGCCTCAATCAGGTCGTCGAAATGATCGACCACCACATTGGCACCAAGATCATGGATGGGTATGGGTGTATAGCCGAAGGGTACGCCAATCACGGGGATGCCTGCTGCAATTGCGGCGTCAATATCATTGGCGCTGTCACCGACCATGACGGCAGCGCTGACCGCTCCCCCCATTTTTTCGATGGTGCCGAGAATATGACCGGGATCGGGTTTTCTCACCGTTAGACTATCGCCACCGACAATGGCGCTGAAATAGTCATCAAGATTGAATTCCTTCAGCAGTTTTATCGACGCGCCTTCAGGCTTGTTGGTGCAGACAGCGAGATTGGCTCCGGCCTCTCGCAGTTCTTTCAATGTTTTTTCAACATTGGGGAAAACTTCGCTGTGATCGGCAATATGGTCAAGGTAATACTCCAGAAACTGGTCAAACAGCTGGTCGAGTTCCGGCTCGGTTGCGGGCTTGCCGGTGGCCACCATGCCACGTTCTATTAACACCCGGGCACCGCGCCCCACCATATTGCGCACATCGCCGGTTGGAATTTCATGGCGACCGTTTTGCCGCAAAACGAAATTCATTGATGCCGCGAGATCAGGCGCTGTATCCATGAGTGTGCCATCGAGATCAAACAGGATCGCAGCATTTTTTAGTTTTAGCATATGTTCTCCGACAATCTTGCTTGGTTTCAACCGGTTTTGCATGATAAGACAATCGACAATATCTATGGGCTCAACCTGAGGGTCAAGTCCCAATCAAATCTATTCTTGTAGAGGTTTATTTATGCAGCTTAATGACAGTTCGCTTTTGCGCCAACAATGCTATCTCAACGGTCAATGGACGGGCACCGGTGAAGTGCCGGTTCTTGATCCCGCAACGGGAGAAGAACTCGCCAAAGTGCCCAACATGGGCGGCGCTGAAACCAGACAGGCGATCGAAGATGCCAATGTTGCCTTTAAATCCTGGCGCAAGACCACCGCCAAGGAACGCGCGATAATTTTGCGGCGCTGGTTTGATCTTATGATTGAACACAGCGGTGATCTGGCCATGATCATGACGCGGGAACAAGGCAAGCCGCTAACTGAGGCCAAGGGCGAAGTCGCTTATGGTGCCTCCTTTGCAGAATTCTACGCCGAAGAAGCCAAGCGCATTTATGGTGAGACCATTCCCACCCACCGCGCCGATGGTCGTATCGTCGTTATCAAACAGCCGATTGGTGTCATTGCCGCCATCACCCCGTGGAATTTTCCGCTTGCCATGATCACGCGCAAAGTCTGCCCGGCGTTAGCTGCGGGTTGCACGGTTGTATGCAAGCCTGCACCTGACACACCATTGTCAGCACTGGCACTGGCTGAACTGGGCGAACGCGCCGGCCTTCCTGCCGGAGTTTTAAACATCATCACCGGCGATGCCTTGAAAATCGGTCCGGAACTGACGTCAAATCCTCTGGTGCGCGGGCTAACCTTCACCGGTTCAACCGCTGTCGGTAAATTGCTGATGCAGCAAAGTGCTTCAACAGTCAAAAAATGCGGTATGGAACTGGGCGGCAATGCGCCGTTTATTGTTTTTGATGATGCCGACGTTGATGCTGCGGTTGAAGGTGCTATCGGATCCAAATTCAGGAACGCCGGTCAGACTTGCGTCTGTGCCAACCGCATCTATGTTCAAGATGGAATTTACGATGAATTTGCACAAAAACTGGCAACGCGTGTAGCAAAGTTCAAAGTTGGCAGTGGCAGCGAGGATGGTGTTGTCATCGGCCCGTTGATCAACGAGCCCGGCATTGCCAAAGCTGAAGCCCATGTGAAAGATGCTATCGCCAAGGGGGCAAAAGTGCTCACCGGCGGCAAGCGCCATCAACTCGGCGGCACCTTCTTTGAGCCCACGGTTTTAACCGATGTCTCCAATGATATGTTGTTTACAACCGAAGAAACCTTTGGTCCGGTGGCACCCTTGTTCAGGTTTTCAACTGAAGACGAAGTGGTGGCCCTGGCCAATGATACGCCTTTTGGTCTGGCGGCATATTTTTATTCCCGCGACATTGGTCGTTGCTGGCGCGTGGCCGAAGAGCTGGAAACCGGCATTGTCAGCATCAACGAAGGTGTCTTCTCCAATGAAGTGGCACCGTTTGGCGGGGTAAAGGAATCAGGTCTTGGCCGCGAAGGCTCACATCATGGCATCGAAGATTTTGTCGATATGAAATTCATCTTCATGGGTGGAATTAATAAATAAATGAGCGCTGACGACAAGAAGAAAAATGCCTGCGTATTGGCGATGGAGTATGTCAAACCCGACATGAAGCTCGGTTTGGGTACTGGCTCCACCGCCAATATTTTTATTGAACTGGTGGGCGAGCAGGTCAATCAAGGTCTTGATGTTGTGTGCGTGCCAACCTCTGTTGCCAGCCATGATTTAGCCCACTCTTTGGGCATTGCCCTGACAACGCTTGAGCAATGCCCGCAACTTGATCTGACAGTTGATGGTGCTGATGAGTTTGACGATGAGCTGATTTTGATAAAAGGCGGTGGGGGAGCGTTGTTGCGCGAGAAGATTGTCGCAAAAGCTTCGCACACTATGGTGGTTATCACCGACGACAGCAAACATGTTGACGTGCTGGGGAAATTTCCATTGCCGGTTGAAGTTATCCCTTTTGGTGAAGCATCTACTGTTATCGCAATCGAGCAGGTTGCGGGTCAACTGGGCATGAAGGGGCGCATTGAATTACGAAAAAGTGATGACGGCACACCTTTTATTACCGATAGCGGCAACCATATCTACGATTGTCATTTCGAAGCACTAAAAAGCCCGAGGCAACTGGCAGCAGCACTTAATGCCATTCCCGGTGTGGTCGAACATGGCTTGTTCATCGACATTGCAAGTGTCGTTTTAATTGGCAACAGTGACGGTGCTTATAAACTGCAGCGCTAGCTGGTTTTTGGGATTTAATGAGTATGTCGGAATTTGATTACGATCTTTTTGTCATCGGAGCGGGCTCCGGCGGCGTTCGCGCCGCGCGCGTGGCAGCAAACACCGGTGCAAAAGTTGTCGTTGCCGAAGAATACCGCGTCGGCGGCACCTGCGTCATCAGAGGCTGTGTGCCAAAGAAATTATTCGTCTATGCCAGCCGCTATGGCAAGGATTTCTCCGATGTCGAAAACTATGGCTGGTCAGGGGAAAAACCCTCCTTCGACTGGACTACGCTTGTCGCCAACAAGGATAAGGAAATTGACCGCCTCAACGGCATTTACATTAAAAATCTCAAGGCCTCCGACGTACAAATTCTCGATACCCGTGCCGTCGTGCGCGGACCCCATACGGTCTATTTACTCAACGAGGAAATTGAAGTTACCGCCCGTACAATTCTGATTGCCACGGGTGGTGCACCCTTCGTGCCGGAATTTCCCGGACACGAGTTTACTATTACGTCCAACGAGGCCTTTGATTTACCATCATTGCCCCAGAATATGGTGATTGTCGGCGGCGGCTATATCGCCGTTGAATTTGCCGGTATTTTTGCCGGCCTTGGCGTCCACGTTACCCAGCTTTATCGCGGTGAGCAGATTTTGCGCGGGTTTGACGATGACCTGCGTAATAATCTCAATGACGAAATGGTGCGCCGGGGCATAGATATCCAGCTCAATGCTGACGTTAAGGAAATATCCCAGGCCGGTTCCGGCTATCGTGTCGATCTCAACAATGGCGATACCATCTATAGCGATCTGGTCATGTACGCCACCGGACGCAATCCCAACAGTCAAAACCTCGGCCTGGAAAAAACCGGTGTAGAGACAAATCGCAATGGTGCAATCATTGTCGATGAGTTTTCGCAAACCACAGTGCCAAGCATCTATGCCATTGGTGACGTTACCGACCGGGTCAACTTAACCCCAGTGGCCATTCGCGAAGGCATGGCGTTTGTCCAGACGGTCTTTCACGATAATCCAACATCAGTTGATTATGAAAACATCGCCACAGCAGTATTTTCCGAACCCGAACTGGGTACCGTCGGCCTGACTGAAGCCCAGGCGCGCGAGAAATATGGTGAAATTGACATCTACAAATCTCTGTTCAAACCGATGAAACACACCATCAGCGGGCGTGATACCAAAACCATGATGAAAATCATCGTCGATGCCAAAAGCGATCGTGTTCTCGGTGTTCATATCATGGGGCCGGATTCGGGCGAGATGGCGCAAATACTCGGCATCGCCGTTAAAATGGGCGCAACCAAGGCCGATTTCGACGCCACCATGGCGATCCACCCAACCGCATCGGAAGAACTGGTAACCATGCGCGACAAATGGCAGCCATCTGAGGTTTAACCAGTCAGTGATGTTGCCGTAACATAATTGGTCTGATTTCTTTATCTTCCGGCCCCAAGGAGTGGGATGCTGACACCAATTGTGCCACGATAAGAATCGTAAGCGCTGTCAAATACATCAAAACTTGCCCGCGCATAGATACTGGCACCATTGTCGAGCTTAAAAGCTCCATAGGCTCCAAGTGTCATCGTGGTTTCGTCTGGTGCCGGAACATTGCCGAATGACTCGCGCGAAATTTCCTGATTCAGGGTTGCTGAAGCGGATGCTGAAAAATACTCGCCAAAATCCTTGCTGATCGTAACTGGAATGCGCAAAACGATGCTGTTTGTACTCGAATTCGGTGGAATGTTGGCGACATAGTCGAAATCACCGAAGCTGACGTTGAGGCTGGCGCCCGTTGTGATTTTGAGGGCATCCTTTTTAAAAAGCATATATTTAAAATAAGGGTTGAAGCCATATAGGTCTGATTTTTCGGTAACGGTATTGGCACCATTGAAAACAGATTTTCCGTCCACATAGCTGTAATAACCACGCACCCCGGCTTGCAGGCCTGGCATGATCTGGCGCGCAATATAGATCGAGCCACCGCCAATATCCTTGTCGGTTTCGATCGATGATGCAAAAGGAGATGAACCGCTGTCTCCGGTCATAATGTAGTTCAAAGAACCACCCCAGAACCACAAGGAGGAGGTAACAAAATCCACTCCTGCTGTAACCCTTTTGACATCAATATCAACCGTGGCAAATGGGTTGCTGTCAGATTTGGTTGATCCCATGCCATACTCAAGGAAAATACGCCGTGGAATGGCAAAATAGGTTTCGCCATTGGGTCCGGTGATTGTCGTTTTGAGGCTTTTGGGGAGGATTTTCTGCCTTTCCTGCCCCGCCGCAACGACCGGGGCATTGGCAACAAGTCCGAAAAACAACAACATAAAAGACAAAACTCTAAGGACTGAAGCCTTAGTGATGCTGAGTTCAATTCTATTACAGCGCGTTTTATTCAACGTCCAAAAAGCCATCGTTACGACTCCGGCCTGACGCCGATATCAAACATCGGCAGATCTGCAAGTGGGTTTTGCTTGGTAATTTCCCCTAACCCGGCATCTTCAGGGACAGAAATATTGTTCATGATGTAGGTGTATAATTTTGATTTTCTGGATATTTTCACCCACTCACCATTTATCATTCTATAGACGTTGGTATTTTTGGTCTGAGGATAATTTAACGATGAATTTGTCTCGACTTTGATTTCAATTTTTCTATTCGAAGAAGGATCAATCACATCATAGTAGGTCTCAGTTTTAATTTTTAAACGCTTGCCGCCTGGCTCTTCTTGACCAAGACGGGCATCCCGGGTTCGCAATGTTGCCTGCAATGTGCGCTTGAGTTGGGGTTCAATCCGCAGCTCAGTCGGGGTTTTGTCAACCAGACGCGGATCGTCCGCCGGGCTGCTCATTATATACTTTTTGGTTGTGCCTACAGTGGCCAGATTAACTGTGGCGATGATATTATTGGTGCCTTTTCTCAACAGGACATATTCGCCGGTTGTCCCATCACGCTCCGACATAATGGTGAACGATGTGGTGGGACCAACTGTCACCCAGGGTTGGGTGCCACGGATGCCGATCTGCGCCACCGGAGTGTCAACTGTCATGGAACCGGACCGGGCGATATTACCAGCAAGAAACACGAAGCTTCCTTTCAGCAGGCCAACAAGCATTTTGTTGGAACCACGACTGCTATTATAGACCAGATCGTTGATGACCATTTTTGCATTGGCAGACAGGGAAAAAACCGTGCGATCAAGGAAAGTTATACCTAGCCTGGAATTTGCACCTGTTTGCACAGTATCACCGGAATAAATCGAATCGCCCACTTTGAGAGAGTGAACATTTCGGCTGACACGGATTGCCGTGGCATTTCCGGCCAAAGTTTCAACCAGACCAATGGCATCGGCAGACGTTTGTGCCTGAGCCAGTGTTGGAGCAGCGCTAAATAAAGCTGCAAGGAGGAAAATTGCCCAAAGTAGCTTGAAACAGCGATCTATCGTCGAAACCAGCAATTGCAGAACGGGCTTAACATCAGGCACAAGCCAGGTGTGCTTGTCAGAACCCTGAAAGCACAATTTGGCGCAGGCAAAATGCCGGTCGACAAAAGTCACTGGTTGAATATCCCCACCTAATTTCCAAACCGGTCATTTGCGAAACCCAACAAGAGCCCCGTTACAATCCGTTGAGTACAGAATTCTATAGGCGCAACCTGTTTATCACCAGTGTTTTTTCAAGAGTAACTGTGAACAACTGATGCACGCTCAACCCTGATGTTCATTGTGGGATATTCGGCAAGTCACGCAGGAACATGCGTAGTGCGATGGTGTAAAAATATGTGTTGGGGTTCGATGTAATCAGGAAGTTGACACGACCGGATGAGCCGATCCAAAAGCCCACAATTTCACCTTCGTAATCAGCGGATGCGGAACTGATTTTTTCAGGCATGTTGAAGTCAGGCAGGGTTTTCCCGGCCACTTTGGCAAGGAGGCTGTAGCCTTCAGATGTTCCCCAATCATCTTGCTTTAAGAGCACCAGCGTCTTGTGCATATGGTTTTGATCAAACAAATGCCCGACCTCCCACTCGATGCCTGCAGTGGTGTCCATCACCAGCACTATCCCCTTTGCCTGATCACAATGTTTCGACACAGCGTCTTTCCAGGTACTATGTTCAAAATAACCGCGCGCAACGCCATAAGGGGGAACCGGATCATCGGGATTTCCCAAAGCAACAGTGGGGCCTATTTCCGTTCCCTCCTTCAAAATCAGATGATCCAGGCTTACAACTCTGCTGGTCTCATCCAGGTACCACTGTTTGAAAAAGCCGCGTTGTGGCTTCAATGCAACCTGATCGTCCGAGAATGATCGTAGAAACATAATTGGCGGGCGTGGGTCAAAGGCTTGCGCATCTTCCAGCGATCTCAACATCAATTTTCGACTTGAGTTCGTCGCCCAGCGCCCCAATGCCAGAATAAAATATCCCATAAGGAAACCTGTAACCAAAATAAACATGACCATTGCAGCATAGATCATGCTTCCCCGCAGAATTTGCGAAACATCGCCGGTTTTGATCAGCGTTGCCATTTCAAGGCTGTACCAGGCGATTATTGGAATGTTTCCGACCACCAACAGGAAAACCACAGAGCTGAGCAGGTAATTTCTAAAATTGGAGAGCCCTGAAAAAAATAGAAACACAGCGGCCGCAATCCGTTTTCTGGCCATACGAATTGCCGGCGGAATGTTGAGGATTCTCAAAGCCGACTTCACAACACCTTCGTTGTCGCGATGTTCCGACAATAGTTTGCGCTGAGCGTTGTCAAGATTGCGTGATTTTACCTGGGCCTCCATTGACAGCCATAGAAAATAGAGGTGAACGACAGCCAGTCCCCCTAAAAAAGCAAAGAATGAAATGTTCTCGTAGAGGGTCAAATCGACGGTTGCCAAAGGATATTTTTCGGCGGCCGGGCGCTTGTCATATGAAACGTAGGCGACATAGAGATTGTGACCCAAACCAAGTGCCACAAAAAGGATGACCGGGTAAAACTTCTTGAATGTTGTGTAGGTATAAAAGCACACCCAGGCCAGGACGAACCAGGGGAGTTCGTAAAGTATCCGGTAATTATAGTATGCAAATGAGTATGAAAAAGCGCCCGGTTGATACACAGAATCCCATAGGGCATAGATCAGCGACACTCCATAAAACAGCACTGCGATGACAAATCCCAGCGGAACCCAAAGCGCTTCAATCAGTATCCAGAAAATAAAAAGCTGATAGATACGGGCAGCACAAATGTGCGATGCGTAGATGGATGCGAGGTGATCCAGCGAGATCAGCGAATAATCTTTTGTCGAAAAGACAACCTCACCGGACAATTCAGACCCCCTTACAGCCGTATTTCATCACAATTCACGCGTCTATATCTTCGTCAGAAGATGGAATCACTGCTGTTGCATCTATCTCCACCAGCCACTCTGGCCGGGCCAGAGCTTGGACGACCAAACCGGTCGAAACCGGATACACCCCTTTAATATACTCCCCCATGGTCTGATAAACCGCTTGACGATGACGAACATCGGTTATGTAGACCACCACCTTGACCAGATGCTCTATATTACCGCCGCACTCTTCAATCAGTTGGCGGATATTTTGCATGACTTTGTGAGTTTGCTCAACCGGGTCATGGCTGTCGATATTCCGGGCATCATCAAGTTCCTGTGGGCATTGGCCGCGCAGGTATACAGTTTTTCCACCTTGCGTGATTACCGCCTGACATAAATCATTGTCGAGGTTTTGTTCGGGGTAGGTTTTTCTGGTGTTGAATTTGCGAATGCGGGTATGGGCCATTTTGCATCTTCTTTCTATGAGATATCTTATCGGCGCTGCATCATTGTCTGGTGTTCGAGATACTTGCGCTGGGTCGAAATATGATCCGCCAGATATTTGGCATCGTGCCAAACACCCCAGATGAAGGACGAGCCGCGGCATGACAGCCACGGCAATCCGAGGAAATAGATACCGGGCTCAGGCGAAATGCCGCGATGATGCTTCGGTTTGCCTTTTTCATTCAGCACGTCAACCTTCAGCCAGCTGAAATCGACAGCATAGCCGGTGGCCCAGATGATCGTAGTCACACCGGCATTTGCCAGGTTTAGCGCAAGAACCGGGTCGCTCACACATGGCGGGTTGGGTTCGATGTTGCGGGCGTCAGGTTCTTCGGGTAGTTCAAGACTATTGCGGGCAGCATAAGCGTCGGCTTCGTCCAGCACTGACAGGTAGTTTGCATCGCCGTGGGCAATATTGTCGGCGAGATCACTGGCGAATGTCAGCACACCATCTTTGAATTTTTCTGTCCGGCCAACCAGCGTTATTCCCTGGGCCGCAAGACGCCGGAAGTCGACGGTGTGACCGCCATTGGCGCCGCTCACCGAGATCGTCACATGTTCGGTGTCGGGCTCCATGGCGACTGCATCCCACTTGCCCAAAACTCCCAGCCACCAGACAAAGTCGAGCCCGCGATAGCTTCGTGGTGGGCGATCATGCGGGCCAGCCGAGAGGTAGACATTCTTTCCCGCAGCTAAAAGTTCCTGCGCTATCTGCACGCCCGAAGCTCCGGCACCGACCACAAGTACTACCCCTTGGGGTAATTGTTCAGGATTGCGGTAGGCGTTGGAATGAATTTGCGTCAAACCAGCATCTTCAGGAATGATACTCGGCATGACTGGAATTTGGAAAGCACCGGTGGCGGCAACCACGCTGTTGGCTTCGATTATGCCATCAGACGTTTCGACACGAAAACCGGGTCGATCAATATTCCTGCGTACCTCTTTCACTTCGACACCGCAGCGGATGGGAGCTGAAATTTTTTTTGCGTAATCGACAAAATAATCCGCAACTTTTTCCTTGGGCGCAAAGGCGTGGGCGTCGGTATCGCAAAACTCCATACCGGGAAAGCGATCGTGCCAGGCCGGACCGTTGGCAACCATTGAATCCCATCTTGCCGTGCGCCAGCGCTCGGCGATCCGGTCGCGCTCCAAAACCAGATGAGGTACGCCGCAATTACTCAGGTGTTCACTCATGGCAACACCAGCCTGGCCTGCGCCAACTACAAGCGTATCTGTTTTTTCAATTGCCATTTCCGCATTCCTTTTAACCTGTTACAGGGTTTTCAGTGGGCGACTTGTTGTATGTTTGATGAGCAATTACTCGCCAACACCGTTTTTTTGTTTTAACAATAGGGGCCACGATCACTCCTGGGCAATTGATCAAATCCAGGCATCCCTATTTCCCGGTTCAACCCTTTGATTAATATCATAACAACTTGAAAAATAAACAGAAAATATTCTCTGTCGCCCCGATGATGGACTGGACAGACCCTTATGACCGCTATTTTTTGCGGCTGATAAGTAAACATGCGTGGCTGTATTCAGAGATGGTCACCGCCGAGGCGATACTGCATGGTGATCGTGATCGGTTTTTGCAATTTGATGAGACTGAACATCCCGTCGCTTTGCAACTTGGCGGCAGTGATCCAGCTAAGTTGGCGCAGGCAGCTGCTATTGGTGCGCATTATGGCTATGATGAGATCAATCTCAATGTAGGGTGCCCCAGTGACCGGGTGCAATCAGGGCGTTTTGGTGCCTGCCTGATGGCAGAGCCGGAACTGGTGGCGACCTGTGTTGCGGCCATGTCTGACGCGGTCAAAGTTCCCGTCACGGTCAAATGCCGCATCGGGGTTGATGATCAAAATGTTGATGTTGTTCTTGATGATTTGGCGCAACGACTTTTTGACGCAGGTGTCGACGATCTGATCGTCCATGCGCGAAAAGCCTGGCTCAAGGGGCTCAGTCCAAAAGAAAACCGTGATATTCCACCTCTGGATTATGATCGGGTCTATCGTCTCAAACAAAAATTTCCCAATAAGAACATCATCATTAATGGTGGCATTGAGACTCATGACGATTGCAAAACGCATCTGAAGCATGTGGATGGTGTCATGCTTGGTCGGGCCGCTTATCAAAACCCTTATATTCTGGCGGACGTTGATGCGTTGTACTTTGGCATCGACTCAAAGCCGCCCAGCCGCCATCAGGTGATCGAACACCTGATGCCATACGTGGAACGCAAATTATCTGAAGGAACGCCACTGAACCGCATTACGCGTCACATTCTGGGCCTGTTTCAGGGCCGTCCCGGTGCGCGTCGCTGGCGACGTCATTTGAGTGAAAATGCCCATTTGCCTGGTGCAGATGCTGATGTCATCGTGGCGGCTGCGGCGTTGGTTGATCAATAATGGAAATCACATCTCTCATCGCTGAACATTGGTCGCTGATTGTAGCGTTGTTGGCAGGTGGTATTGGCATGGGGCTCATTTCTGGCATGCTGGGCATTGGCGGCGGCGGTGTTCTGGTGCCGGTATTGTATGAAATTTTCGGGGCCTTGGGTGTTGATGCTGAAGTGCGGATACACCTGTCAATCGGTACAGCCCTGCTGGTTATGGTACCGACGACAATACGCTCTTTTTATGCTCATAAATCTCGCGGCTCGGTTGATGTCAAAATTATCCGCTCGATGGCAGTCCCGGTGGTTATGGGTGTATTGATAGGCATTCTGGTAGCGCGGTATTCAAACCAGACAGCGTTGAAACTGGTCTGGGTTACCTGTGCCACGGTAATGTCCGCCCGGTTGTTTCTGGCGCGAGACAGCTGGAGCCTGGGAACAGATGTCCCCTTTGGGTTTGGATTAAAAATCTATGGTGCATTCATCGGCATCATTTCCACATTGATGAGCATCGGCGGTGGTGTCTTCATTTCCACCATGATGACACTTTACGGTCGTTCCATGCATCAGGCGGTGGGGACATCATCCGGCTTTGGACCGCTGATAGCGATCCCTGGCGCAATCGGTTTCATCTGGGCAGGGTATGGCGCCTCAGGACTACCGCCGGGTTCACTGGGCTATGTTTCATTAATCGGTGCGGCCATCGTTATCCCGGCAAGTGTCGCCGCTGCCCCCTATGGAGCCCGCATGGCGCACGGCATTTCAAAACGCAAACTTGAGCTGTTTTTCGCAGCTTTCCTGGCGCTCATCGCTGTAAGGTTTTTCGTCAGCCTTTACTGGTAGGGAGCCAGGATTTCAAATCTTCTGATCGTACTCGCCAACTTGCCGGTATTCAGACAAGTGCATATCAATGTTCTTGAAGATTGCCTTCATGTTGTCCTCAGACGTCGGGCTTTCAACCACCACCACCAGATTGGGCGTGTTGGATGAAGCCCGCACCAGGCCCCAGGTGCCGTCGGCCAAAACAATACGCACGCCGTTTACCGTGATCAATTCGCGAATATTCTGTCCGGCAATCTGCCCGCCGGTTGCGGCGATGTGCTGGTAATGCGCCACCACCTTGTCGACAACGCCATACTTTGCCTCATCCGCACAATGTGGCGACATGGTGGGCGACCCCCAGGTCTGGGGCAGGGCGCGGCGTAAATCTGCCATGGTCTTATCGGGATTGCGGCCGAGCATATCGCAAATGGCAATGGCGGAAACCAGCCCATCATCGTAACCGCGACCAAGGGGCGGATTAAAGAAATAATGCCCGCTTTTTTCAAACCCGACCAGCGCGCCAAGTTCGTGGCTGCGCCGCTTGATATAGGAATGCCCGGTTTTCCAGTAATCGGTGACCGCATTATTGGCAATCAGCATGGGATCGGTTTTGTATAATCCGGTCGATTTCACATCAACCACAAAGCGAGCATCTTTATGTAGGGCAGATAAATCGCGCGCCAGCATAATGCCTACCTTGTCGGCAAATATCTCGACACCTTCATTATCAACCACACCGCATCTGTCACCATCCCCATCAAAGGCAACGCCCACATCGGCTCCCACTTCAAGCACTTTAGCGCTCAAGGCATGGAGCATTTTTAAATCTTCAGGATTGGGGTTGTGATTGGGAAACGAGTGATCGAGATCGCAATTAAGCGGTATCACCTCGCAACCGATGCGTTTGAGTACTTCTGGTGCAAAGGCACCCGCTGTGCCATTGCCGCAAGCCGCGACAATTTTGATCGGACGGACAAGCTTTTTATCAGCGCTCAAATCATCCATATAGCGTTGCGCCATATCATCAACCCAGATGTATTCACCACCACTGCGCAGCTCAAACTTTCCACCCAGAACAATATCCTTAAGCGCTGACATTTCATCCGGCCCAAACGTCAGTGGACGGTCACAACCCATTTTAACCCCGGTCCAGCCGTTATCATTGTGACTGGCGGTGACCATGGCCACAGCAGGTACATCGAGATTAAACTGGGCAAAATAAGCTACTGGCGACAAGGCCAGCCCGATATCATGCACTTTGCAACCGGCTCCGAGCAGGCCATTTATCAAGGCCTGTTTGATGCTGAGGGAATAGGAGCGATAATCCTGACCAACAACGATTTCAGGCTGGCTACTTTGTTGATGCAGGTAAGTTCCCAGCCCCAGACCAAGAGCCTGAATGCCCAAGAGATTGATTTCCTTTTCAAACAGCCAGCGTGCATCATATTCGCGAAAGCCGGTAGGCTTGATGAACGGCAGGCGTTCAAATTCAGCCGTATTGGCGTCCAGATTAAAAACAGGTGTTGGAAACATTGTTGATACCATTTTAATTGCAGTTATGTGTGGGGTTCAGCGTCGCAGGATGACCTGATTGCCGCGGATTTCGAAAGAACTGAGGGACTTGAGAAAGCTCATGCCCAAAAGACTGGTGCCTAGGTCGTCAGGTTTTGCCACCAGCCCGCGAACCGAAGATACATTGATCGAGCCCACATCAACATCGTCAAATTTGACAGCGGCCATTTTGGTTTCACCATTGGCGGTTTTTACCGGCACAGAAAAGACCAGTTCATCGACATTGATACCAACACGGCGGGCATCAAACTCTGTGAGCACAACCTGGCTTGCTCCGGTATCCAGGATCATTTCCACGTAGGTGCCGTTGACTGTGGCTGAGATACTGAATTGACCGGCACGATCCGCCGTTATGGCAACAACATCGCCGCCATCGGCATTTTGACCGGTGGTTTGAAGAGATATAGGCGTACCGGGTACCAGTTCGGCCCACACACGATTGCCCGCTGTCTGGAACTCGGCTCGATAGGTATAAATAACGATCAAAAACAGTGTGGCACCAAGCCACAGTACCGCCTGCTTTAAGGCCAGTGAGCCCCGGCCACGATAAGAAACTGCCAGTGATGAGCCGATGACAATCAACAGCGCTGTCCCGGTCACCAGTCGCGCCAGTTCCGTATCACTAATGCCCAGCGCACTCTCCGGGTCGCCAATTACCATAAAGGCAATGGCAGCAACGATGAGCAGGCCAAAGGCAAACCAAGTAAGAGAGTTGGACCCCATGCACGGTAACCCTTTTATTCAAAATTCGCGTAACCTTAGCCTATAGATACTCAAATAGTGTGAACGGCCATCTAAATCAACGCAACCACAGCCATCAGAAAGGAAATTTCGGCAATTTGCTGGGCAGCGCCCGCCACATCTCCCGTTTGTCCACCAATCTGCCGTAACGCCAGAACAGCAAACAGAATTGTAGCAACAACAGCGGTGATCACAGCCATTGCCGCACTCAAAACCGTCAGCACTGGCAGCACAGCAACCAGAGCGATGGCTAAAGCCACGGCATAGGTCAACATTGTGTTTGCATGTGAAGGAGACAGGGAAGCAGCTAAGCCATCGACACGCGCCGGCGGCAGGTGACTGACAATTCCCACCATGGCGGCGCGCGAAACCGCAGCACCGGCCATCAGAAACATAAGCGTGGCGAGCGGTGTATATATGTCAATTAAAGCCATTAACACGCCAAGCCTCGCTGCCACCATTAATGCCAGACACAGCACACCATAAGAGCCGACCCGGCTGTCGCGCATAATATTGAGTTTTTGTTCGCGTGTTTTGCCACCGCCAAAACCATCGGCCACATCACCCAGACCATCTTCATGCAAAGCGCCGGTCAAAATTATCGTGCCGCCAACAGCAATGACGGCCGTCAGAAAAGACGGCAACCCAATGACCAAAGCAACCCAAAACAGCCCGCCGGAAAACGTCCCGATAAGAGCGCCCACCACCGGAAACATCCAAAACGCCTCACTAAATGCAACGACTTTTTGACTGCTGTAGGGAAGGGGCACCCGCGTCAAAAAACGCGCAGCTTCGATAAATTGAGTAACCAGTTTCATGGACGCACACTAATAACAGGTTGGGAAAATGTCTATTATCCATAAGGGAAGCGGTGTAGTTTTCTGTAGTGAGCATTGAACAAACGAAAAAGCGGTAGGCCAAATATGAAAATCTATGAAGAAAAAAGAGCGCCAAACCCGCGCCGGGTTCGAGTTTTCCTGGCCGAGAAGGGGATCGATGTTGAGTTTCAACAGGTCAGCATAATGGATGGTGAACACAAAACAGTGGAATTTACCCGGCTCAATCCGCTGCAAAGAGTGCCTGTTTTGGAACTTGATGACGGCACCGTTATTTGTGAAACCGTTGCAATTTGCCGATATTTTGAAGAACTTCACCCTGAACCCGCCTTAATGGGCACGACCACGATAGAAAGAGCCCATATCGAGATGTTTCAGCGCCAGGTTGAATTTGGTCTGCTTCAACCCATTGCCCATTGTTTCCGTCACCTTCATCCCGCCATGGAAAACCTCGAAGTGCCTCAGGTTGCCGAATGGGGAAAAGCCAACCGCGAGCGTGCACTGGCAGGCATGGACTGGTTGAACACGCAACTCAAAGATCGCGAGTTTGTTGCCGGTGATACATACACCATCGCCGATATCACCGCGTTGATTGCCATCGATTTTCGCAAGGTAACTCCTATTGAGATACCAGATCAATTAACATGCTTAACAGATTGGCATAAAAGAGTTACTTCACGTCGATCATCTGGGGCATAGGTTGGGTAAATGAATGTTTCTTCGGTAGGATCGTCGCAGGAAAAACTGGATGCGTTGGCCGCTCGAATTCGCGCCTGCCGCCTGTGCCGTGATCATCCGCTCAACCAACCCTTGCCCCACGAGCCGCGTCCGGTGGTCCACATCAATGCCCGCGCGCGCCTGTGTATTGCCGGGCAGGCGCCGGGAACGCGGGTTCATAATTCCGGTATACCGTTTGATGACCCCAGTGGCGACAGGTTGCGGGCGTGGATGGGGATCGACAAAAATATATTCTATGATCAAAGCCGCCTTGCCATTGTGCCCATGGGGTTTTGTTTTCCCGGTCTTGATGCCAGGGGCGGGGATTTGCCGCCACGGCGCGAATGTGCGCCCAGATGGCGGGTCGATGTCTTCAAATTTCTACCACAAATCGAGCTTATTCTGGTAATTGGCCAATATGCGCAAAAGTGGCATTTAGGCAGCTATCGCAAAAAATCTCTCACCGACACTGTGAGAGAGTGGCAAAACTGTGTTAATCGGGAGGTGCGCCCGCGGTGTTTGCCGTTGCCGCACCCGTCGTGGCGCAACACCGGGTGGTTGAAAAAGAACCCGTGGTTTGAGGCAGAAGTATTACCGTATTTGAAAAAAGAGGTTGGCCGACTGACATGCTGAAGCGCTTTTCGACACCATATTTGTTCAAATACGGCTGATTTTATGAAATCATTTCCTCGTCTTGCGACATTTTTATTGGGTTTGCTGTTTTCTGCCTGCGCCCCGCTGGTTCAACAGCTTGGTGAGGAAAATGTTGTCGCCGAGTTAAAGCCTGACGTGGCTGTTATGGAGGATGGCACAGCTTTGCCGTTGCGGGTGTGGAAAGCAAAAAAACCAAAAGCTATACTTGTGGCCGTGCATGGGTTTAATGATTACAGCAACGCGTTTGATGCGCCAGCCAAATGGTTTGCCAAACGTGGCGTCAGCACCTACGCGTTCGATCAGCGCAGTTTTGGCAAAAACCCCAATCGCGGTATTTGGGCAGGCAGTGAAGCCATGACCCGTGATCTTGTCACCTTTGTTAACCTGGTCAAAGCCCGTAACCAGAAATTGCCAGTCTATGTTTTAGGCGTATCCATGGGTGGTGCCGTGACTATGGCAGCCCTTGGCAAGGGCTGGCTTGCCCAAACCAAAGGCGTTGTTCTCGTCGCTCCGGCGGTGTGGGGGTGGCGTTCGATGAATGTGTTTTATCGCGCCAGCCTGTGGTCAGCCGCCCACATTTCTCCGGCCTCAACTGCTTCAGGTAGCGGTCTCAATGTCTGGCCATCGGATAATGTTGAAATGCTGCGCAAACTTGGCAAAGATCCCCTCATGGTCACGGATACCAGAATAGATGCAATTTATGGTCTCGTATCTTTAATGGATGAGGCTTACGACGCCTCGCCAAAGATCACCAAACCGGTGCTGTATCTGTATGGTGCCAATGATCAAATCGTCCCCAGTGATCCGACTTTCAAGGCCATGAAAGCCATTGGCGCGCCAAAACGCATCGTCTACTACAAAAATGGCTGGCACATGTTGTTGCGCGATAAACAGGCAAAGCGGGTATGGCAGGATATTCTGGTATGGATCGGTAATAACACGGAAGAATTGCCGTCTGGCGAAGAGATTACCAAAAAGCTCGACGCCAGTCAGATAAAACCGGCGGCGCGAACTGATAATTAGGTTTGTTTGCCCGTGTCGATCTGGTAGACCAAAGATAACACATCAAATCAACCACAGGAGGCGGGGGCAATTCCGCACGCTGCATGACAACAGTAACAAAAGAAACAATTCTCGCCAGTCTGGCGCGGGTCAAGGGGCCAGACTTAACCGACGATATTGTCACTCTGGGCATGGTGTCGGAAGTCGTTATTGATAATGGCACTGTATATTTTTCGATTATGATCGATCCCGTGCGTGCCGATGAACTTGAACCATTACGCCATGCCGCCCAGAAAATTGCCCTGGAAATTCCCGGGGTTGAAAATGCGATTGTGACCCTGACGGCTGAAAAAAAACCAGGGGCAGGACCGGCACCAACGGCCAGACCTACACCGCCGCCACCGCGTTCCAATAATGCTGCCCCGCCACCGCCTATGGGTGGTCCCGGTGCAGGTGCAGCCCCACAGATTGCCGGTGTGCCCGGTGTCAAACACATCATTGCCGTGGCTTCAGGCAAGGGTGGCGTAGGAAAATCAACCACAGCCGTGAACCTTGCCCTTGGCCTGTTGATCAACGGCCTCAAGGTTGGTGTGCTTGATGCTGATATTTACGGCCCCTCGCTGCCGCGTCTGCTAGCCATCACCGGGCGTCCGCAACCGGCCCAGGGCAATGTCCTGCAACCGATGGAAGGATTTGGCCTCAAGGTCATGTCCATGGGTTTTTTAGTCGAGGAAGATACGCCAATGATCTGGCGCGGGCCTATGGTTATTTCGGCGCTTACCCAGATGTTGCGTGAAGTGGCCTGGGGCGAACTTGATGTTTTGGTTGTCGATATGCCACCAGGCACTGGCGATGCACAATTAACCATGGCCCAGCAGGTACCGCTTGCCGGTGCTGTTATTGTATCGACCCCGCAAGATCTTGCCCTGATAGATGCACGCAAAGGCCTCAACATGTTCCGTCGTGTTGATGTGCCGGTGTTGGGGATCGTGGAGAATATGAGTTATTTCTGTTGCCCTGAATGCGGCCATCAAGCTGAAATATTCGGCCATGGTGGTGCGCGTGCCGAAGCAGAAAAACTTGGCGTGCCTTTCCTCGGCGAAATTCCTCTGGATATTGAAGTCAGACGCCGCTCCGATGAAGGCCAGCCCATCGTCATTTCAGATCCCGACAGCCATCACGCCGGCCTTTATCGTGATCTGGCCACCCGCGTCTGGGCCGAAGTGGAAAAAGATGATGGTACACATGCCAGGCCCGCACCAAAGATTGTGATGGAATAGAATACTCGGGCAATCTTTGAGGCTTACCATAAGGTCAACACATTAAGTCCATTTGGGAATTAATGTGTTGATCAAAGAGCGCATTGCAAACCAACCGTCCGATGATTATTTCTTCTGTATACAGTAAACAGAAAGCGAAAAATTCATGGGCAAGCTTGTAAAAGGCATCTGGCATGACGTTTGGTACGATACCAAAGCCACAAAAGGTGAATTCAAACGCGGCGAAAGCCAGTTTCGCCACTGGATAACCGCCGACGGTTCTGCCGGCCCAACCGGTAAGGCAGGTTTCAGGGCCGAAGCGGATCGCTATCACCTTTACATATCTCTGGCGTGCCCGTGGGCGCACAGAACGCTTATTTTTCGCAAACTCAAACAGCTTGAAGATATTATTTCCCTGTCCATTGTTCATCCCGACATGCTTGAAAACGGCTGGGAATTCAAAGTGGAAGGAAAAAGTCAGGGTGATGATGTTCACGGGTTCGATTTTGTGCATCAGGTTTACACCAAAGCTGATCCGCAATATTCCGGCCGTGTTACCGTTCCGATATTGTGGGACAGGAAAACCGGGACGATCGTCAACAATGAATCTTCTGAAATTATCAGGATGTTCAATAGTGCATTCAGTCAACTCACCGGGACAACGCCGGACTATTTTCCTGAAAACCTGCATGATGAAATTGACGCGATTAACGCGACCATCTATCCCAACATCAATAATGGCGTTTACCGCGCCGGATTTGCCACCACCCAAGAAGCCTATGAAAAAGCCGTCTTCGCCCTGTTTGGTACGCTCGACAACATAGAGAAAACTCTCGGCATTCAGAAATACTTGGCCGGGGATGTGATAACCGAAGCTGACTGGCGCCTGTTCACCACGCTGATACGCTTTGACAGCGTTTATCACGGCCACTTCAAAACCAACATCAAATCTATTGAAGATTATCCCAACCTGTCTGAATACCTGCGCGAATTATATCAGGTGGAAGGTGTCGCGGAGACGGTGGATTTTGACCAGATCAAACGTCACTATTACGTTAGCCAAACATCCATCAACCCCACGCAAATCGTGCCCAGGGGCCCCAATATCGACTATTCACGACCGCACAAAAGGACGTAGCTACGACAGGCGGGTGTAGGCACGCGCCACAGCTGCCGCCGTCGGTTGGCCGCTGGTGTCAGGGGGCAGGGAGCCTTTGAGCGAGTTGATTGACGTCTGTAAATCCGCCACCCGGATGGCTTCGCGGCTGTTCAATACCAGCTTGTCGCCCACATGAAGGTTGGTGAGCCTTGCCAACTCATCATATTCACGCTTCTCCGCTACCGATAATTGGCTGACCGAACGGGCGGGAGTAAGCTTGAGTATCTGGCGGGTGACATTTTGTAACTGCAGCTGTGGTGTCCGGTTTTCCACGTTTCTGGAAACCTTGGCCTCAAAGGAGGCTTTCAGCGTCTCCAGCGTCTTGACGCGTTTTTCCACGGCCGGGCTCAAGTTTGGTGCCAGCAGATCATCGATCTTTTCCCGCAAGGTGGCGAGAATGTCGTCAGCTTCAATATCAGCAGAAGGTTTGCCAAGTATTTTGTCCGCTTCGCCCAGAAATTTAATCCGGTCTTCAAAATCCTTACCCGAAGCTGTGGCATTTGTTGCCCGCTCATTAATGGTGATGATCTTTTCTCTGAGAACCCTGAGGCGCTGATTATCTGACGGGGTAAGTTGAACCTTGTAGCCACGGATGCGGTTAATTTCGCGCTCGTTTGAGGCGATGATGGCTTTGGCAGCAAGCTGGCTATCGGTAGCACCACCACCACCAGCACCGATTGAAAAAACCGAATCTGCTGTCCTGCCACCAAAAAAGTCCGTGGCCTTGGCTTTACTCGGAGGCGGACCTCCAGAGGAGATCAGAGCCGCTACATCACCCATTTTTGCAATCCTTGCGAGGCGTCAATCCGCAATTCTTGCGGACTTTCTGACATAAAGAATCAATTGAGTTAATGTGCAGCAAAAATATTGCCAGACTGTTAAGCCTGTCAGCTTGCCGCTGATTGTTCTGGTGGTGGGCCTTGCACCTCGGTTGCGGGTTTGCCACGTAACAGTTTTCTCACCCGATTTGGGGTAGCAATTACGCCTTCATTGACATACGCCTCATGATTGGCCTCAACAGTCGCCAGATCATAAAGGTAATTGACCATCAATCCATGCGAACGCTCAATCCCGGCGGGTGATAAATCACCGAGCCAGTTGATACGCTCAAGGCGCGCACCATTGCCGAGGTGGAAACGCGCTACCGGGTCAAGCACCTGATTGCGTGCTGATTTAGCGCTGAGCAGATAGCGGGCGGCCAAATGCCTCAGAGGCTCTTCCAGTTGCGCACGCTGGTCGCCACCATCATGCCAGTCGACATTATCGAGATCTTCAAGTTTTTCAATTTCATCGGGGCTCAGAGCGCCGAAGTTCTGGTTATCGCGAATGTCTTTCAACCATGAGGCAAAACGCGGGATTGGTGACAGGGTAACGAAGTTTTTCAAAGAGGGGGTTTCACGCGCTAGATCAGTAGCCACCTGCTTGATAAGAAGGTTGCCAAACGAAATTCCCTGCAAACCCTTCTGGCAATTGGAGATGGAATAAAACACTGCCGTTGAAGGCGTTTGCGGTGTCTCAGGCGTTTCTTCCGCTAACAATTCCTGAATGGATGCAGGGATGTCCTGGCTCAATGCTACTTCAACAAAAATAAGAGGATCATCCATTAAGGCCGGGTGAAAAAAGGCAAAACAGCGACGGTCTACCGGATCAAGTCGTCGTTTTAGATCACTCCAGTCGCTAATTTCATGCACGGCTTCATACTCGATAATCTTCTCAAGTGTTTGCGCCGACGTAGACCAATCGATACGGCGTAATACCAAAAACCCCCGGTTGAACCACGAGCCGAACATATGGACAAGATCCTTATCGACAACTTTCAATTCCGGGTGTTTTTTTAGAATTTTCAACAAATCAAGCCGCATGGCAACCATGGCGCGCGCACCATTGGGCGTAAGGTTCAAACGGCGAAAAAACTCTTGTCGCGGCCCATCGACATCTTCAGCCAATTGCGCCAGGTGGTCAGGGCAGGGATCATCCAGATACAATTGAGCGCTGGCCTCAAGTCTGGTTTTGTCGGGTACAAACTCGGAAGCCAGAAATTGGAAAAAAGCCAGTTTTTCCTCATCATCGAGGGTTCTGTATCCGGTAATGATTTGCTGTGCCAGCAATGAGCCGGAAAATTCGCCATGACCCGCCACCAGAGCATTCGAAAGTTCCAACAGCGTATCGAGATCAATTTTGCTTTCGGATGTACCATCCAGCAAAGATCGGCCACGCTCAACAATTGAGTCAATCAATCCATTCAGGAAACTAACGTTCTTCATGTCGCCCTCGTCAGAAAATGTATCCACCCTCAATATGGGGTAACGAAAGGGTGTAAGCAAGGCCGTATGACAGCCTTAGAGTGCTTCATGTTTTGATAGAATCAAAACTGCACTCTAACTCTTTGCTTAAGCGTGTTATTTATCCGATAACCGGTACCCACTTATCGGTGACACGCTCTGGCTCCGCACGGACAGGTAATCCTCATGGCTTTTGCTTCTCAATGCGCCACCAGCGGTGAAAGAGCACATCGTGGCGTTCGGGTACGTTGTCCTCCAGCAATTCCAGCTTTGATATGCGGTCTACGCGAAAATGCCTGAAATCATCGCGCAATTCGCACCAGGCAACCAGAAGGCGCGCACCTTTGAAGTAAGCCAGGGCAATGGGCCACAAGGTGCGTTGTGACGGGTTGGCCTGGGCATCGCTATATTCAATTTGGATTTTTCTGCGTTTGCGCAAAGCCACACGAATGTCACCTGCATCGATCGTATCTATCGGGTCGCGGCCAAGTTCCGGTGCATAAAGTGGTGCATCAAGCAATACCGGTCGTAATTCCAGCGGTACTATTTCAGCAATTTTGGCAACGGCATCAAGCGCAGACCTTGCCAGCATCTCATCGCCTTGCGTGGCAACCAGACGTGCGCCCAGCATCAGGGCCTCCAATTCATCCGTGTTGAACATCATCGGCGGCAGATCAAAGCCATCCTCCATCATATAACCAACACCGGCTTCACCGCGTATCGGTACGCCATTGCCGATAAGGGCCTGGATATCGCGATAAACCGTGCGCACATTTATTTCCAGTTCATCGGCCAGTTGCGCCGCTGTCAGCGGTGCTGTGCGCCAGGTGCCATGGCGACGAAAAATCTGGATTACCTGCATCAGGCGCTCGGCACGTCTCATAATTCACTCCATCCAGGGCAAGTGCAGTTCAGCAATAACAACACTCCTGACACAAGGTTGTCAGGAGTGAGTCAGTATAGACACTGCATTGAAACCAACAAGGAAGAAAGAACCCTCACATGATCACGCTTTACAAATTTGGTGAGGCCTTCGGTCTTCCCGATGCATCCCCCTTCGTTACCAAAGCTGAAATTTTGCTGAAAATGGCCGAACTGGCGTATGTGGCGGATTTTGACGGGCTTGGCGAGGCGCCTAAGGGCAAGCTTCCTTATCTTAAAGATGACGGTGAAATTGTCGCCGACAGTACCTTCATCCGGCTGCACATTGAGGATAAGTACAGCTTTGATTTTGATGCTGATCTTGATGATCGCCAGCGTGGGTTGGCCTGGGCGGTTGAAAAATTGATGGAAGACAATCTTTACTGGACGTTGCTGAGCCAGCGCTGGATGCACGAAGGCAACTTTGATTTTGGCCCGAGCATGTTCTTTGAAGCTATTCCCGAGCCCGCCCGCGCTGAAATAACCGAGGCGACAAAGAAAAGAATTGCCCGCTCACTTTTCGGCCAGGGCACCGGGCTTCATTCGGAAGAAGAAAAATATCAACTGGCAATCCGCACCATTGATCATGCGGCTGCAATTCTCGGCGACAATAATTATATTATGGGGGCAAACCCGTGCGGTGCCGATGCCTTTGTATTTGCCATATTGGCCGGTGTATCAGCCAAAGGGTTCGACACCCCGCTTATCAGCGCCGTCAACGAACATAGCAATCTGGTGGATTACCTGGCCCGTATGCATTCACGATATTTCAGTTGATCCTAGAGGTGTTTGCGAAAGAACACGCGCGAAAAACCATCTTGGGTTTTTCGCGCAAATTCTTCATAGCCCAACTTGGGGTATTAGTGTGAGGTTTTCCCGCATTTTTTCATTTGTATAGAGTTCGAGCCGCAAATACCCCAGTGTTCGCGCCTCGGCCTCGGCAAAGTCCATTAGCTGCCTGCCGTAACCCATGCCGGTAAATTCCGGTAAAACGGCGATGTTTTCTATGTGGAAATGATCTTTGTTGGCAAAGCAGACAATGAAGCCGCGCAGATTGCGTCTGACTTCGAGAATATAGACAGATTGCTTGTCCACGAGCGCGTCAAAGTCTGCCACCATGGGGCCCGGTTTTTTACCCATTCGCTCCACATAAGGTGCATAGGCCAGTTCAGCACAGCGCTTTATGTGGACAACATCATCGTGTGTGGCATGGTGTATCACAGGCATCCCGGTGGGTTGGCCAGGCAGGATTCTGCCTCGACGATGATTTCCTCAATCACCTCACCGGCTGTGGGGATGTCCTTGAGCATACCCGTCGCCTCGCCGACGATAACTGCAGCATGATCATAATCGCGCGCCACAGTGGCTGCCTCGTAGGCTTCACGTTGTTCATCGATATCCTGAGCCAGTTGCTGCTCGCGCCCGTGCCATTGCACCAGCGTGTCATTTTGCAGCGTCCTGAGCTTATAGGGACCGGGCCAGTTTTTGTCGCGCAACATGTCAACCACGCTGGACTGCAATGTCGTATCACCGGTTGCCTCAAGCGCGCGCTCTTTTGCCTGTTCCGGCATCAGGCTTTCCTGTGTGGCACAAAACCGCGTCCCCATTAACACGCCGGCAGCGCCGAGCATCAAGGCGGCAGCAAGTCCGCGCCCGTCGGCAATGCCACCAGCGGCAACCACTGGAACAGTGTCAATTCTGTCAACCACTTCACGCACCAGGGAAATTGTTCCCCGAATGGCTGCATGGCCACCGGCTTCGCTACCTTGGGCTACGATAACATCAGCACCATTGTCGTGTGCCGCCAAGGCCTGAACAAGCGTTTGCACCTGACAGATCACAATGGCGCCTGCGCTTTTTATCGACTCAATAAAAGGCTTTTCATCGCCAAATGACAACATCACCGCCTTTGGTTTGGCATCAAGAGCAACATCGAGTAGATGCGGTTGTTCAACAAGGCTCCAGGTGATAAAGCCGCAGCCGATATCAGCATTATGGCTGCGGTTTAACTCCTGTTCCAGCCACTCCTGATCACCGTAACCACCGCCAATTAGCCCCAGTCCGCCGGCGTTGGAGGTGGCGCTGGCCAGAGCGCCACCAGATACAAATGCCATCGGTGCCTGAATTATGGGGTGTTTTATATCCAGGAGTTCTGTAAGTCTGGTTTTTAATGTCATGGTGGAAATTTCCCATTGTCAAAAAAGTCGAATAATGATGTTGATGGTACATTCGCAAAAAAACAAAGGTGTGTCATGTCCAACGAAGATGAAATATCACCAAAATCGTTTGTAGCTTCTGCTGGTCACTATATGGATACGTTCACTGGTGCCATTGTCCCGCCGGTGCAAACGTCAACCACCTTTGCCCGCAACGCGGCCTACGAGCTTCCCGGTGATTTCAGTTACGGACGCGATCAAAACCCAACTTATGTCCAGGCGGAAAAACTGTTGCAACAACTGGAACAAGGTGCCGGTGCCAGATTGTTTTCTTCCGGCATGGCAGCGTTTGCCGCTGTGTTCGAAACCCTCAACAGCGGTGCTCATATTGTTGCCCCCAAAATCATGTATCATGGTGGGCAGAGCTGGTTGCGCCGCATCGCAAAGCGGCGAAATATAGGTTTAAGTCTTGTCGATCAATCTGATCTCAGCGCTATAAAAAATGCGATACAACCGGGCAAAACCGAAATCGTCTGGATTGAAAACCCGGCCAATCCGACCTGGGATATCTGCGATATTGCCGCCGCAGCCGACATAGCCCATGCGGCGGGGGCGTGTCTGTGCGTTGACAACACGGTGGCAACTCCAGTGACGACGCAACCCCTGCTGCTTGGCGCAGATATTGTTTTTCACTCTGCCACCAAATATCTCAATGGCCACAGTGATGTTCTCGCCGGCGCGCTGGTAACGCGCGAATGTGATGGGCGCTGGGAGGAAATCGGTGAGGTTCGCCATCTCTGTGGTGGTATTTTAGGTTCATTCGAAGCCTGGCTCCTGCTTCGGGGCATGCGCACCTTATTTGTGCGCCATGAGCACGCCAGTAACACCGCAATGATGTTTGCCCGGCACTTTGAACATCACCCGAAAATAGATGCGGTTTTGTACCCTGGACTGGAAAGTCACCCCGGCCATGATGTCGCCAAACGCCAGATGACAAACGGTTTTAGCGGCATGATGTCACTCTTGGTCAAAGGCGGGGCAGAACATGCCAAAAAAATTGCCACCACGACCAGGCTGTTTATACCCGCAACCTCGCTTGGCGGTGTTGAAAGCCTGATTGAGCACCGTGCAACCGTGGAGGGGCCCGACAGTATCGTGCCCAAAAACCTGCTGCGCCTGTCGATTGGCATCGAAGCTGTTGAAGATTTGATCGCCGATATGGAGCAGGCGCTGGAAGCAGTTTAGCTCTTCTTCAGCACTTGAGGATTTATGATATTTATTGGTGATCCTGCGGCATAAGCTACAATCTGATCGAAGATGTCGCTGAATTGTATTTCGTATTCTTCATGCGTCACATAGCCGATGTGCGGGGTGGCGATGAGGTTGTCGAGCGACACCAGCGGGTCATCTGCAACTGTTACCGGTTCTTCGTCAAATACATCGATTGCCGCCATGCCGGGCCGACCGGCTTTAAGCGCGTTTAACAAGGCGTCTTTTTCAATCAACCCGGCGCGCGACGTATTAATCAAAATGGCCGAAGGTTTCATGACGGCAAGGTCACAGGCACCGACAATACCGCGGGTGGCATCTTTCAGGCGCATATGCAGGCTGAGAATGTCGCAGTCAGCAAAAAAGCTTTGCTTGCTTGTGGCAACCTTGAGGCCATCATCACGGGCGTGGGCGCGCGATGCTTCGCTCGCCCACACCAGGATATTCATGCCAAAGGCTTTGCCATAATCAACAATAACACGGGCGATGCGGCCATAACCGTAAATACCCAGCGTTTTGCCACGCAACGATTGCCCGACGCCGGTCTGCCAGGTGCCGTTTTTTAGCGAGGCCATTTGTTGGGGAATGTGGCGCGCCGCCGCCAGTACCAGCCCCCAGGTGAGCTCAGCTGCGGCATAAGACGGTGTTCCTTCATGCTGACCCGAACACAGAAGAACCCCATTACGGGTACAGGCCTCCACATCAATATGGGGGTAGACACTGCGCTGGGAGATCATTTTGAGTTTGGGTAATTGCTGCAGCAAGGGGTTAAGAATTTGCGTGCGCTCCCGAATAAGTACCAGAACTTCCGTGTTCTCCAACCTTTTGGCAAGCGCTTCGGTTTCCTGCACATGATCTGTCCAGATGGAAACCTCATGACCTTTTAGTTTGGCAAAGCACGGCAGGCTCGACAGCGTATCGTGGTAGTCATCAAGGATCGAAATTTTCATAAATACCAGACCTTTTTGTTTCCATCACCAGATCATAGAACTATACTCTTGCAAGTCAGAATGCAAAAACTCTAAAGCAACCCGTCATCAATCGTAAGTCTCAGCCTTAATGGAAATTATCTGGATACCCATCGCCATTGCTGGCGCCTTGATGCAGGCTGTCAGGACCGCGGCGCAAAAAGACCTTAATCAGAAGCTGTCGATTATGGTGACGACCTATGTGCGCTCGCTGTTCGGGTTGCCGATTTTGCTATTGTTTTTATTGTGGGTGATGACGCGCGGGCCCGAGCCCTTGCCGATACCGGTGTTTTCTGGTGTTTTTCTGGCCAACACTCTGGCCCTGGCCTTATCGCAACTGGTTGCAACCTGGCTTTTGATCTACCTGTTTGGTTTGAGAAACTTCACCGTCGGCACCACGCTTACCAAGACCGATGTGATGATGACGGCCGTTATCGGTTCATTGTTTTTTTCAGAATCAATCAGCCTTTACGGCTGGATAGCTATAGTTTTGACGCTCACCGGTGTCATCATTTTGACAATTTCCCGGGTAGGGGTGCAGGGGCTGGTTGGAACGCAAAGCGGAGGTCTTGCTGCTGCTTTAAACTCAAAATCAACGCGTGTTGGATTGGCCTCGGGCTTTTTCTTTGCGCTATCGTATCTGTTTGTACGCCAATCAAGTCTGTCACTCGAATATGGCAATTTTCTTTATCGCGCCGGTTGGTCCGTGGTTGTCGCAACCTCGATGCAGGTAGTGATTTTGGGGGGGTGGCTTTTATGGCGCGAGCCCAAGGGTCTGCTACAGATGTTTCCCCAATGGCGCTTGTGTCTGTTTATCGGTCTCACCAGTGCGCTTGGGTCAATTGCCTGGTACACGTCGATGACCCTGGTAAACGCGTCCTACGTCAAAGCTGTGGGACAGATAGAGACAGTCTTCACCATCGCCATCGCCACGATCTATTTCCGTGAAAAGGTAAGTCTAATGGAACTTGTTGGCATTGTTACGATTGTTGGCGGTGTGCTGGTGTTTTTGTTGTAGCTCTAAACCACACCGTGAATGCGTTTAACAGTCAGGTCTCCGGCTTCAAGCGCGCGCGAGCGATTGAGCCAGATTTCGCCTTCACGCATCAGATTATCAATAGTCTTGCGGTCAAAGCCTCCCTTGGAGATAGTGTCGATCATTGATAACCAGCCCTCATGGATCTGCCTGGAATACTCTTCAGAAAGATCATTGGTCGTCCAGATTGAAATTCCATAGTGGTCCATAGCAGTATGATACAATTCAGCCGTCCACGGGTGTGGTCTTTCCGGCTCGGAATTAAGCCATTTATCAACGTTGGACCGGTTGCATTTCTCACCAAGCATGTAGTCTACGATCAACACCTGCCCTTTAGGCTTCAAAGATTTGCTGATCTGCTTGATAACATTCTTTTTATTTTTAATCATGAACAAGGATTCGCGTGAATATATCTGGTCGTATTTTGCTTTTGGCAATTCCAGGGTTTCAAAATCCACATGTTTTATCGGCACTTTTTTGGACATGCCGTGGCGGCTGGCGAACTGAATTCCGCTGGCCGCAAGTGCTTCATCAGCCTCAAGAGCATCCATCCACAGATTATGTTCTTTGGCAAGAATGCAAGCAGTACCACCCAGGCCAGCGGACAAATCCAGGATTGTGTTTGACGATTCAAACTTCATCAAAGACAGGGTTTTTTTTACAAAAGCAGCACCCCCGGGTTCAGCAAACCCTTTCCCCCAGAGTTTCTGCACCAATGAAATACTGCCAGCAGACCAGCGGCATTTATCCAATTCATTTTGAACTTCGATAGTGCGATTATCTGATTGACCGGTAGAGATTTTGACATCATCACCATGCCACCAGGCGTTAAGGCGCGATGTTAACGGTATATATCCGTCTTCTTCGGCTATCAATGGCGAGGGTTTATTGGGAGATGAATTAATCAGCTTATCGATTGCCGTTGCCTGAGAAACAGACAGGCTTTTTAGCTTGTGAAGGCTGCTGAGCGTCGCAGTTGGCAACGTTTTTATTCGGGACAAAAAATCGTTAGGTGCAAGAGAATTCAGTTTCTCAATCGCCTCATCCAGATTTTCATCGTGAACCAGTTCTTTCGAGGGCATTTCACTCAACCTAAATCACTCCGCCAGATGTTTTGACGTAATACTAACTGTTGAGCGTTAAAATTGGATTTAAAACAGAACAAAGATCGACAAAAATCTTAAACTTGAATGTTTTAAGTCGATTTTTTCGCAATCTCGGTGATTTTCGTCAAAGTCGTTTGCGGCGTAATCGCGTCAGCTTCGATAAGGCAATTGATCAGGGCGGGTTTGCCTGACGCCATCGCTCGTGCCAAAGCATCTTCAAAGTCAGCGGTTGCTCGAACCGTTTCACCGTGGGCGCCGAAACTTGTTGCCATGGCGGCAAAATCAGGATTGTTAAGACTGGTTCCGCTAATGCGATCAGGATATTCGCGCTCCTGATGCATGCGGATGGTGCCATAGGTGCCATTGTTGGCAAGGATGATGATGATTGGAATATTATACTGAACCGCGGTGGCGAGCTCCTGACACGTCATCATAAAATCGCCATCACCAGTGTAGCAGATTACCGGAACCTGTGGTCGGGCAAGTTTTCCGGCGATGGCAGCCGGCATCCCATACCCCATGGAGCCCGATGTCGGTGCCAATTGGGTTCTGTAATTGCGATATTGATGGTAACGGCGCACAAATCCGGCATAATTGCCCGCGCCATTGGTGATGATAGCGTCATCAGGCAGTGAATTTGAGACATGACTGACAATCTGCTCGAACTTTACCTCACCTGGTGTTTCCAGTAGTTGACAGTAGGTTTCATAATCAGCACGGGCAGCTTTAGTCCAACCCGCCCATTTTTCACAATCCAGACCGGTAATTTTCTCCAGGCTGGCGGCAACCGAGCGCAAACTGGCATTGATGGCCATATCCGGTCGATAGACCCGGCCCAGTTCTTCAGCGCCGGGGTGGATATGAATGAGCTTTTGCTTCGGGTTGGGAATATCAACCAAGGAATAACCGCTGGTGGTCATTTCTCCAAGCCGGGGGCCAAAGGCGATCAACAGGTCGGTTTCGCGAACCCGCCGGGCCAGTTTGGGATCAATGCCAATACCGACGTCGCCAACATAAATGGGATGGCGATTATCCATATAATCCTGATAGCGGAAGGCTGCGGCTACCGGTATATTGATGCGCTCGGCAAACGCCATCAATTGCGCCTGAGCATCACTAGTCCAGGCCGGACCACCGACTACCATCAAAGGGTTGCTGGCCTGTTGCAGGTGGCTTTGCAGGGCGCATAAGTCTTCATCGCTGATTTTTGCCTGTGCCGGTTGTGCCGGTCTGGCATCTTCCACATTTGCGTGAGAACTCAACATATCTTCCGGCAAAGCTAAAACCACCGGCCCGGGTCTGCCGGTCATGGCGGTGTGAAAAGCGTGGCTGACATATTCGGGAATGCGTTCTATCCGGTCAATCTGGCCAATCCATTTGGCCATATCGCCATACATGCGGCGAAAATCAATTTCCTGAAAGGCTTCGCGCTCGGCCATCGAGCCAGCGACTTGTCCGATAAACAGGATCATCGGCGTTGAATCCTGCATTGCCACATGAACCCCGGCAGAAGCATTTGTGGCCCCAGGACCACGGGTGCAAAAACATATGCCTGGCAAATTGGTCATTTTGCCGTAGGCTTCGGCCATCATCGCCGCCCCACCTTCCTGACGGCAGATAATGGTCTCGATTGAATTGGACTGATAAAGCCCGTCAAGAGCTGCCAGATAACTTTCGCCCGGTACACAGAAAACCTTGTCGATACCGTTAAGAGCCAGTTGATCAATCAGAATTTGTCCGCCGTGACGCATTTTCTATCCTTGTATTCAAGCAATGATAATCAGAGAATTATCAACGTGTTAAGATAATTATATGAGAAATCAATTCAATCAGGTTTAATTCAACTCAATCGGATCTAGGATTGGCATAGCGGCTTTCTTCATCGTAGTAATCATTAAAGCCGACAATGTCGCGCAAATCATCAAATGACATCAGGCGTTCTTGCGGGTGAACACCGCGTTTCAGATCATCAAGGGCGTGGCGCATGTTGTTCATCGCCGCGCTCATCACCGTTAGAGGGTAGGCCGCAATTCTGAAACCAAGCTGGTGTAATCTGTCAGGACTGAGCAGGGGAGTTGTGCCACCTTCCACCATGTTGGCCATATGAATGCCGGGAACCTCGCGGCAGATTGTCGCCATTTCATCTTCATCAACCGGGGCCTCCACAAACAAAATATCCGCGCCCAGTTCCGAAAATTTTTGCGCACGGCTTATGGCTTCGTTTAAGCCCAGAGCGGCGCGGGCATCGGTGCGGGCGAGGATCAAAATGTCATCACCTTCATTGCGCGCGTCAACAGCAGCCTTGATGCGGTCATAGGCTTCTTCGCGAGCCACCACAGCCTTGCCCTTGGTGTGGCCGCAGCGTTTGGGTGCCAGTTGATCTTCAATCATGATCGCCGCCATGCCAGCGCGCGCATAGCCTGAGATGGTGCGCTTGATATTGAGCGCATTGCCGTATCCGGTATCGCCATCACCAATGACGGGTATGGCAACGGCAGCGCAAATGTTGCGCGCCTGATCCAGCATTTCGCCATAGGAGATCAATCCGGTATCGGGCAGGCCCAGTCGGGCGGCAGAGACAGCAAATCCGCTCATAAACGTTAAGGGAAAATCAGCCTGTTCAATCATTTTGGCACTCAAGCCATCATAACAACACGGCATGGTGTAGCAGGTGTCTTTGGCCAAAAGTGCGCGCAATTTATCTGGTTGTGTGGTCATTCTTCTATTACTTCATCTGGGATTGCAAAATGGTTTCAACTCCGGCGGCGATCGAAAACAGATCGGGGTCGCGACCATGCATCATTGACAGCATAAAGCCAACAGGGGCTTCACCGGACGCGGTTGAGGGCAGGGAAATAGAACAGCCGTCGAGGAAGTTGAGGGTTGAGGTATTGCGCAAGGCGTGGAAGTTGGTGGCTTTGAATGCCTCCATTTCCTGCACGTCAGCAATTTTTGGCGGGATAATGGCAACAGTGGGAAAGGCAAAGGCGTGCAGGGTTCCCGAAATCATCGCGGATGCTTCTGCTATAAGCTCACGGCGTAAGCGCCAGCTTTCCTGCACCATTTCTTCGGTAATGTTGTGGCTGGAAGATATACGCCAGCGCACGAATTCATCATATTCATCGCCGCGCTCAGCCAGTAAATCCTTATGCAGCTGATAAGCATCATATTGCGCAATCCCGGCGATGGCATTGCGCTCGATAATACGGTCAAACAACGGGGCAGGGGCTTCGATGATACGTACCCCGGCATTTGACAGGGTCGTAAGTGACGTTGCAAAAGCTGAAGCAACTTCAGGGTCGAGGGCTTCAAGAACAATTGATTGCGGCACTGTTAGCGTGATTGCTTGTGGTTGCGCGCAAACAAGGTTGGGAAGGGCCGCTGTAACATTCATGCCCGCCATAATCTGATCAAGAATATGGCAGCAGGCAACGCTGTTGCCGAAAGGACCCGGGGCATCGAAATTGACCGACAGCGGATAGACACCGTCAGATGGCATGCGACCACAGCTGGGCTTGAAACCTACAATACTGTTGAACGCCGCCGGTGTGCGGCACGAGCCACCGGTATCCGTGCCCACCGTTGCCGATACAATACCATCGGCAACTGAAACAGCACTACCGGATGATGATCCGCCCGGGCAGCGGCCTGTGGCTCTGTCATAGATTGATTTGGGTGTGCCATAATGCGGATTGAGCCCGAGGCCCGAATAGGCAAACTCGGTCATATTGGCGCGACCAACATTGATCATACCGGCGTCTTCAAGCCGACTGATCACCAATGCTGTTTTACTGGCAACGGGTGCATCAGCCAAAACTTTCGAGCCCGCAGTGGTAACCTCACCGGCAATATCGAACAGATCCTTGGCTGAAAAGGGAATGCCGGCAAGAGGAGAAAGGGTTTTGCCGCTTTTGCGCTGTGTATCAACCTTTGATGCCTGTTTGAGGGCGGTCTGTTCATGCAGTTTAATGAAAATTCGCGCGCCTTCACCGTCAGGGTCTTTAATGCGTTCAAATGAATTTTGAACCAGCGCTGTACTCGTTATCCGGCCTGCGCCAAGTTCTGTTGCCAATAAGCCAATTGTGTCCATGAAAAACCAATCCTGAATGTTGATTTGAAAGTTGCCGACAGGGCCATAGATGCCGCATGGCGATCATGCACTATGCATACACCCGGGGTAAATATCAAACTCGTCAATGAACACAGGAATTAGTGATGTTACCTGCGATTATTTGATTTCAGGAGGATGATGCATCGTTTTCGCATCGCTCATGGTCAGGTGGATGAGGTTTCGATTTTGGTCAATTGATCCATGATCACGCGTTTTACCGGCGGTAGGGCGTTGCCCAGATGAAGCATGGCTTGACGTAAAATTCGCGCTGGCAGGTGATCGTTGGTGTAGAGGCGGACGAGAGCATTGGTTCCCACATACAAAGGCCGCGAGAGGCGCTGGTGTTTTGACTGGTAAGTTTCCAGAACGCTGGCAGAAGCAATATCTTCTCCATGGGTGAGCGCACATCTTACCTCTTGTGCCAGCGTATTTGCCCCACTCAGTCCCAGGTTAAAACCGTGCGCTGTTACCGGGTGCATGCCAACAGCTGCATCGCCAATCAGAGCAAAACGCGTGGTTACAAACTGTTTGGCGTAAACCGCAACCAGCGGGTAGGGATGGCGCTCGGAGGTTAGTTTCATGGCCCCCAAACGATGGTCAAACCGGTGGGCTATATCCTGGTTGAAAGTTTCCGCGTCCATTTTCAAAACATCTTGAGAGTGTTCTGCCGAAAGCGTTAAAACGATGGACGAATTATTTCCGGGCAACGGCAGAACCGCCAGGGTTTTGTCGTAGTGAAAGCATTCATAAGCCGTATCATTATGAGGGAGTTCATGGTGCATCTGGCAAACGATGACCACCCGGCCAAAATCTAGCATGGATGCGGCAATTCCCATTTTTCTGCGCGTGGTGGAAAACCGGCTGTCGGCGGCAATCACCAGCGAACAGTGCAGCACCCGGTCATCTGATAGTGTGACACTTGCAGCGCTTGCGCGGGTATCAACCGATGTGACTTCGGTTTCACAGATGATATCGACATTGTCAAAATCGCTCAACGCATCATAAGCAGCTTTACGGATGACGTCATTGGCAATGATGTGGCCAAGGTAATCCTTATCCGTATCCTGATGGTCAAAATGCAGGCTATATGGAGAATTACCGTTCAGCACCTGCGCGTGTCTGATGATGCCAATACTGGATTTTGGTATCTGTGCCCAAATATCCAGATCCTTCATAATTGTCTCGGAAGAATGCGTTAAGGCAATATCACGACCGTCTTGCGGTGGATTGGCTAATATGTGTTCCGGTGATTTTTCTATTACAGCAATGTCGAGGCCGGATGTGGCCAGGGCACGTGCGAAACTCAAGCCCGCCGGTCCAGCACCCGCAATGACTATGTCGTAGTGATTGTTCGTAACAGAAGTCATATATCAAACCTTGTTGGCTCGACACTAGCCTGACTTGAGTTGCAGTGTTTTGATCTGTATCAAGTGAAAATCAAAAGACGGTACCGGCCAAATCAATCGACAACTTCGCCGCGACCGGGATAATCATTGGCAATCACAAATTTAACCGCACCAAGAACATCGCCAAAAGCGGGTCGTGCAAATGGCATCGACTGCACGGTGACAAAATAAAGCTCACCATTGGGACGGATGAGGAACAGTCCCGGCTCTAAAAAAAGATCAGGTTCAATGACACCGGTAGAGGTGGTGCCACGGCCTTTTGAGATATAGAGACCCCATTTGCGGCCCTCTTCGAGGCTAAGGCCAAAGCCTACATCAAGCTTGTCCAGTTTCCATTCCTGTTTGGCCTGCGCAGCGCGCTCCGGTGTATCGCTGGAGACAACGACCACGTTGACACCCTGCTGGGCAAAGTCATCAACTTTCGCATTGAGATCGGCGAGATACCGGGAGCAAATCGGGCAGTGAAGCCCGCGATAGACCACAATCATTGTAAAATTTTGCGGATTCTGGGCTGATAGGCTCCAGTTTTCGCCACCCACCAGTTCAATATTCAGGTCCGGTGTCGGTTGGCGTGGTATCAAAGGGGTGGGGGTCGTCATTAATTGTGTCCTTTTACTGGGTCGAGATGCGCCACATTCCGCGGCGTTTTGCTTTTGCCTCGCGGGCAAGCTTTTTAAATAAATCTGGCGCTGTTTCCAGCGGTGTTGCCCAACCAGTATAGACCATTCCTTCGGAAAGATCATAGCCGTTCGACAGGCATTTATACTTGTTATGGCTATAAGGTGCGGGTGCCGGAAAACAGGTGATTTTTGCCCCAGCACTCATGTCCATCAAAGATGATTTGGAGATCAATCCGCAATCGTATTTCTTTAGCCGGGGATTGCAGTACGATCCAAGCTCCGGTGCTTTGATGGCGTAAAGCGCCAACGGTGCGCCTTTAATGGTCAGGGTGCCACCGTCGATAAAGCCTACGTCATTGTCCGAGATAATTTTCTGGGCATGGGCTGTGGCAGAGAAAAACATCGCGGCGCTGGCGAGGGTCAGGCTAAAGCTTTTGAAAACCATGGTCTTTTCCATCTCTGTTTTGATACTTGAGAGAGAAGCTTGTCGAAAATTATCAAGGCGGCACCTTATTAGCCGGTGCCGCCCTGTTTTTGTGTCGTTTTTTCGGGTTATTTGCTTGAAACCCGCACTTCCTCAGGCAGGAAGTACAAAAAGTCGTTTTCCGCCACAGCACTGTGACATTCGGCGCAGAATTTCACACCAGCAGAATTTTTACCCTTTGTCGTGCCCATAAGGTTTCCGTTTGGCAGGATCAAATAGTAACGCCAGTCGCCATTTTCCGTGTCAAATCCGGCAGGCTTTTTTTCCATCAGGAAAATCGGGCCAGCAGATAGAGATCCGTTTTTACCAACGGAAAAACTGTCTTTAATGTAGACAGAGCCTACTGGCGCTTTTTTCAGTTTTTCATACTTGCCATAGGCCTTTTTGCCGACTGAGTTGGAGTAGTTGTTGACCATGCGGCCACCATGAGTGTCGGATTGATAAGACACCCGCGAAAAACGCTTCGCCCATTTTTTGTAGCCCTTTGCAGCAGGAATTCCGGCTTTGGAATACCCGGCCTGCATTTCAGGATAGAGGCAATTATAGGCGGCTACGAGTTCTTTTTCGCTCAACTCAGGTGCTGCCGCTGCAGCTCCACACGGGTTGCAGGGGTTTGCTGCTGCACATGGGTTGCACGGGTTGCTGGCTTTTTTAGCTGCACATGGATTGCACGGGTTACAGGCTTTTTTAGCCGCGCAAGGATTGCACGGGTTACAGGCTTTTTTGGCCGCACATGGATTGCAGGCTGCAGCAGTTCGCAACCTTGGAATATAGCATTTCAAGCTACCGCTACTGGCACTGGCCGCACATGGGTTACATGGATTACACGGGTTTGCTGCTGCACATGGATTACACGGGTTTGCAGCCGCGCATGGATTGCAGGGGTTGCTGGCTTTTTTAGCTGCACATGGATTGCACGGGTTACAGGCTTTTTTGGCCGCACATGGATTGCACGGGTTACAGGCTTTTTTGGCCGCACATGGATTGCACGGGTTACAGGCTTTTTTAGCCGCACACGGGTTGCAAGCATCGCTACTCGCATAAGCAACATTGGACTGGCCTGAAATGGTTTCTATTGCGCTAAATGCAACGGCGGCTCCGATTGCCAAAGGAACAGCTGCTACGGTAGACAGCAATTTCATTTTAGAGTTGAGCATAGTTTCCCTCCCAGGGATCAATTGTTTTTACCAGCGCACAGTTTACTTTTTCTGTACCGCAAGCGCTGCTGTTTTGCCGGCGATTGATGGTTTACACTTTTACGGTACAAATGCGTGTGGCAGCTCCCAAAACTCGGGAACTGCCACAGTATTCTAAAGCTTTTCCGCCTTAAGTATTTGAACCGATCGGTCAAATTCTGTTGTCGGAAAAGATTTCATTGGTTTTATGACTTTTTCTTTGCAGCGCATGGGTTGCATGGATTGCACGGATTTTTTGCTGCACACGGGTTGCACGGGTTACAAGCCTTTTTAGCCGCACAAGGATTGCACGGGTTACAGGCTTTTTTAGCCGCACACGGGTTGCATGGGTTGCAAGCTTTTTTGGCCGCACATGGGTTGCAGGCATCGCTGGAAACCAGACGACGATTCACGTCAAAGGAATTGCCAGCGTCAGAAGATTTTTTCTTCTTTTTAGCCGCACATGGATTGCACGGGTTACATGGATTTGCTGCCGCACATGGATTGCACGGGTTACATGGATTTGCTGCCGCACATGGATTGCATGGGTTACATGCCTTTTTAGCCGCACACGGGTTGCAAGGATTGCATGCTTTTTTTGCCGCACATGGATTACATGGGTTACAAGCTTTTTTTGCCGCACAAGGATTGCAGGCATCACTGGAAACCAGACGACGATTTACGTCAAAGGAACTGCTGGCATCTGAAGATTTTTTCTTTTTAGCTGCACATGGATTGCAGGGGTTGCAAGGGTGTTTAGCCGCACATGGATTACACGGGTTACATGCTTTTTTAGCCGCACAAGGATTGCAAGGGTTACATGCCTTTTTAGCCGCACAAGGATTGCACGGGTTACATGCTTTTTTGGAATGTGCGTAGGCAGCGTCGATTTTGCCGGTCACACCTTCCACTGCAACGCCGCCAACAATCAGACCTAATGCCATAGGTATTGTTGCAACGGTTGAAAGCAGTCTGGTTCTAGATGTTTTCATAAGTTCTTCTCCCGGAAGTTGTATCAGTTGAGTGGGTTTGAAAAATTAAGTGAGTCGGATTCTCCAAATAAGTTTGATGCAAAGAAGCTAGCACAATCACACAACTGCTGTGGTCAAAAGATTTCACGTAATTGTGAGGTGTGGCAATTCGACTGCATACGGATTTATTCACTTAAGGTTTTGAAATAATTAAATAAAATAGCTTAAACAGTTTTTCAAAGCTATGGCGCTGGAATCAAAACCAGACGAAAACCGATTAAAATATGCTTCAGATCAACAGGTCTGGCATGGCGCGCAGCGCTTCTGCAAACGCCACATCCCTTGTCGTCCCAGGATCCACCTTTAACCAGATAGCGTAATTTTGGTTTTGTTGCGGTTGCCGTCCATTCGAATACCTGGCCGGCACCATCAAGCATTCCATATGGGCTTGCCCCTTGAGGAAAACTGCCTACCGGCATCGTGTCAAATGCACCGCCGTCATTACTGTTTAGTTTAGTCTTGTCGAACGTATTGCCCCAGGGAAAAATCAGACCTTTTTCACCGCGTGCGGCTTTTTCCCATTGCTTTTCCGTTGGTAATTGCCATTTCTGTCCGGTTTTTTCCGAAAGCCACCGGGCATAGGCTTGCGCATCTTTGTGAGAAACCAGAACAACGGGGTGTTGAGCGCGGCCGCGGGGAGGTTTGTTGCCACTAAAAGCGAAGCGCCGGGTGCGTTCATAGGGATGGATTAACCGGTATGAGGCCCATGTTTTTTGATCAACATCAGGAGCGCGATGCCCGGTCTCAGTAACAAAGCGGGCATATAGTTCATTGGTGATCAGGTTTTTGGTGATGCTGTATGCCGGTAACTTTATCGCATGGCGTTTTGCTTCAAAGTCATACCAGCGGTTCTTGCGAGTAATGGAATGGCCATAAGCGCGCTCATCAAGTTGATATCCCAACTCTCTTTCGGCCTGGTCTGATCCGGTGATAAAGGTGCAGCCAGCAACAAAAACCACTTCAGGTGCTTTGAAAGCTGTATCGGAGTTTTTCGCAGCGGAGGCTGGAAGTTGAAAAAAACCAAGGAAAACGAGGTTGAACAGGACAAGTTTTGCAGCAATTTTGATCATACTAAACTCAAACACTTGCACGATGCTGTTTTAAGGCACGGCCAACGGCGGCAATCTGCTTGGTAACATCAATGGAAGTCGATGAGGTGATCTCCAGATTGCGGTCTTCAAAAACGTCTTCTCCCGGGTGCTTTTCGACCCAGTCCGCAATGCTTTTGTCGCGCTCTAACACCAGTTGTTTGATGTGCGGTGCGAACAATCTTACCATCGCCCCAACCCACATGTTGACCGCAAGACAGGGAAACACGTGCTCAATCGAGAAGTGCTCAAGCAGCGCGTTGGTGTCTTCAGCGCTATACCAGCTTTCACCGGTCACCCACTTGTTGGTGGTGAATAATGAAATGGGAAATCCCGGATTGCTCATGGAGATTGCGATAAGATGGCATAAGGCGTCATTCCCGAGTGGATGCGCACCTTCACCGTTGTAGGGCAGGGGTTTGATCCCCTTGGGCATGCCTTTGGCGCGCAAAAACGTGTGAAAGTGGCCATGTTCGCCATCGCGATGGGAATGATAATAATACTGACCATGGCTGTCGTCGTCATAGACATCACCATCAGGATAATGATCCATTTCGTAAAACGTACCTTGATTGGCAATAACCTGGCCGACAATATTGGCATTGGCTTTATGCAGGTAGCGATAGCATTTTTGAATTTCCTCACCGGCTTCTGCCATACCTTCTAGTTGGGTGCGGGATAATTCGTTGAGTTTTATTTTAAGGGCCATTTCAATTCTCTTGCTTATCAAGGCGCAGGCCTTGTTTCAGTACCACTAGGGGGGTTTGTTTTCTGGTTCAAGGCACATTTAATCACAAGCAGGTGATTTTTCCCAGCAATTGCAGGTGTTAGTTATTCCGGTTTCTGTTTGCCGACATTTCATTTTTATCGCAAAAAAATGCCGCATATGTGACAAAAGTAATCTTCAATCGGGGGAATAGTTTGAAATTTGCTTGACAGTCCATACAGTTCTGAAAATATATGTTCAAAAAAGAGCTCTGATAGCTATTCGACTGGTTGAGTTTGATTTTCAAAGAGGGAAAAAATGGGCGGTATCAACATAAAAACCAATGCGGATCTGGTAACTTTGATCAAGGAGCGTGATCTTGATTATATCAAAGTCGGCCTGTTCGATATAGACGGAATCATGCGTGGCAAATATATGTCGCGTGACAAATTCCTCTCCTCGCTGGAAAAAGGTTTTGCTTTTTGCGATGTGGTGGTGGGCTGGGACAGTCAGGATCAGCTTTATGACAATGTTAAGATTACCGGCTGGCATACAGGCTACGGCGATGCTGACGTGCGAATCCTGCCGCAAACCACGCGTGAGTTGCCGATGGAAGAGGGTACGATATTGGTGCTGGGTGAGTTTGCCGGGCGCGTAGAAACTGTGTGTCCACGTGGAGTTTTGCGCCGCGTAATTGAAAAAGCAGCTTCCATGGGGCTGGCGGCAACAGCGGCGGCGGAATTCGAATTTTTCCTGTTTGACGAAACTTCGGATAGCGTCGCTGAAAAAAACTACCGCGATCTGGAGAATATCACACCAGGAAATTTCGGCTACTCCGTCATCCGCAATTCAGTTCATTCAGAATTTTATGAAGACCTCTTAAGTCTTTGTATCGAAATGGATATGCCGATTGAAGGATTGCATACGGAAACCGGCCCCGGCGTGCTGGAAGCAGCCCTTGTTCATGATGATGTTCTGGCCGCCGCCGACAAGGCCGCTTTGTTCAAGACCTTCACCAAAGTGCTGGCACAGCGCAATGGCTGGATTGCTACTTTCATGGCCAAATGGTCTCCTAAGTGGCCGGGGTCAAGCGGCCATCTGCATCTGTCATTGCGCGATGATGATGGCAATGCGGCATTTTATGACGACACAAAACCGCAAAATATGTCGGACCAGATGCGTCACTTTATTGGTGGCCAACAAAAGCTGATGCCGGAATTCCTGTCGATGATTGCCTGCACTGTCAATTCGTACACACGGCTCATTCCGGGTTTTTGGGCGCCGACTGATGCCAGCTGGGGTGTTGAAAACCGCACCTGCGCCTTGCGCGCCATTCCCGGCTCCCCCAACTCCCAACGCGTGGAATACCGCATCGCTGCTGCCGACATAAACCCCTATATAGCACTTGCCGCAGCCCTTGGTTCAGGCCTGTGGGGGATCGAAAACAAAATCGAACCCGATGAGGGAATAATCGGCAATGCCTACGACCACAAATTCAGCGACGAGCGCCAATTGCCGCGCACGTTGTTTGAAGCCGCTGGTCGCCTGAAGGCCTCCACAGCTGCCGTTGAATTGTTTGGCAGTGAATTCGTTGAACATTATGCCGCAACGCGTGAATGGGAAGAACGTGAATTCCGCAAAGCCATCACCGATTGGGAAATGCAACGCTACTTCGAAATTATATAAGTGAGTTTAAAATTATGACTGTTAAATGCGTGTCGCCAGTGAATGGCGAGGTCTATGCCGAGCGTGAATATAGTGATGACGGTGTTGTCGATAAGACCTTTGCGGCCGCGCATGAAGCCCAGGGTGACTGGGCTGCCGTGCCAATTTCCAAACGGGCCGAATATTGTACTGCGGCCGTTGATGCCATGTTGGCGATGGGGCACGAAATTTTCCCCGAGCTGAGTTGGCAGATGGGCAGGCCCGTGCGTTATGGTCAAGGTGAACTCAATGGCTTTGAAGAACGCGCCCGCCATATGATTTCGATTGCTGAAACCAGCCTCGCCCCTGTGCGCCCGGCCGAGCAACCCGGATTTGACCGCTATATACAGCGCGATCCTTTGGGCGTGGTTTTCACCATAGCGCCGTGGAATTACCCCTATCTCACCGCCGTCAACTCAATCATCCCCGCCCTTATGGCAGGCAACACAGTTGTGTTGAAACACGCGCAAAATACGCTTCTGGTGGCTGAGCGCTTTCAACAGGCATTTGATAAAGCCGGACTACCCCAGGGCGTATTCCAGCATCTGATGTTGTCGCACGGACAAACCGCGCGCATTATTTCCGAAAATCTCGCCGACATGGTGTGCTTTACCGGCTCGGTTCCCGGTGGTGCATCCATTGAAAAAGCCGCCGTGGGAAAATTCATCCCCATCGGTCTCGAACTTGGCGGCAAGGATCCGGCCTACGTTCGCGGTGATTGTGATGTTAATTACGCTGCGGAAAATCTGGTCGATGGTGCCTTCTTCAATTCCGGTCAGTCCTGTTGCGGTATTGAGCGTATTTATGTGGACGAGAAGATTTTTGATGCCTTCGTTGAACGCTTTGTCGAAGTGGTCAATGAATATGTTTTAGGTGATCCGCTGGATGAAGCGACAACGCTCGGACCGATGATCAAGCCTGATGCAGCCGATTTTGTTCGCGGCCAGATTGAAGACGCCGTCAAAGCCGGGGCAAAAGCCCATATTGATGCTGGCAGGTTCCCAGCAACTTCGCGTGGTCCCGCCTACATGGCACCGCAAGTGCTCACCAACGTAAATCACCAGATGAGCGTGATGACGGAAGAATCCTTTGGTCCTGTGGTTGGTATTATGGCGGTGAAGAATGACGATGAAGCCATTGCTTTGATGAACGACAGTGATTTCGGGCTGACAGCCTCGGTATGGTCAACGGACGAAGCAGCCGTGCGAGCTATTGGTGCACAGGTGAACACCGGCACATTTTTTATGAACCGCTGCGATTATCTTGATCCAGCGTTAGCCTGGACCGGGGTCAATGATTCCGGCCGTGGTTGCACCTTGTCAAGTCTGGGTTATGAAGCTTTGACCAGACCCAAATCATATAATTTAAGAACAACAATATAAGTTTAGAGGATGCCAATGACGATCACTGCAAACTGGAGTTACCCCACGAACATACGTTTTGGTGCCGGACGGATTTCCGAACTGGCTGAGGCGTGTCAATCGGTTGGTATGAAGCGCCCGCTGTTGGTGACAGACCCGGGAATTGCCGCCTTGCCGATGATGGATGAGGTATTGAGCGCGGCCAAAGCCAACGGTCTGGAAATCGGCCTGTTTAGCAATATCACCGCCAACCCCAATGAACTCGACGTCATGGCCGGGGTCGAAGCCTATCTCGATGGCAATTATGATGGCGTGGTTGCTTTTGGCGGCGGCAGTGGTCTTGATGCCGGTAAGGCAATCGCCTTTATGGCCCACCAGGAACTGCCGATTTGGGATTTTGAAGATATTGGTGACAGGTGGACGCGCGCCAACGCGGAAGTCATTCCACCAATAATTGCCGTGCCGACAACATCAGGCACAGGTTCGGAAGTAGGGCGCGCATCGGTAATCACCAATTCCGAAACCCATATCAAGAAAGTCATTTTTCACCCTAAAATGATGCCCTCTATTGTCATCGCCGATCCTGCATTGACTGTTGGTCTGCCAAAAATGCTGACAGCTGCCACTGGCATGGATGCGCTTGCGCATTGTCTGGAGGCTTTTTGTGCACCGGGCTATCACCCGATGGCCGACGGTATCGCCGTTGAAGGCATCCGCATGGTCCATAAAGCCCTGCCGCGTGTTGTTGCTGTCCCCACAGATATTGAAGCGCGCGGCGACATGCTTGTAGCTTCTTCCATGGGGGCGACTGCCTTCCAAAAGGGGCTGGGCTCCATCCACGCGCTTTCCCATCCTTTCGGTGGCATTTATGGTGCCCATCACGGAGCGCTCAACGGTGTGATCATGCCATATGTTTTGCTTGCCAACAGATCGGTCATTGAGACAAAAGTAGATTACCTTGCCACTGTGATTGGCGTTAAAGGATTTGACGGGTTTTATGATTGGATCCTAAATCTAAGATCAGAAATCGGTATTCCCAACACGCTTCAGGGTTTGGGTATTGAGAATCCCGATTATAACCGCATAGGAGCCATTGCCGTTGAAGACCCCACCCATGGCGGCAATCCAATTGCATTTTCAATTGCGGAATATGCTGATCTGGCGAGGAAGGCGTATGTCGGTGAGCTATAAAATTTCCGCATTTCCAAGCGCTGTTCAATATGATCGAGAAGTTCTTTAATAGCCACCGAGGCCTGCAAAAGAATAACTTACCCCGAAGATAAACTGTGTAATCGGGATTGACGTTTTAAAACTGCCACCACCATTGATATCGGCGTTGATCATCACATAATTAAACTTGCCTTCGGCAAAGGCTTTCCAGTTCTCAGAAAATCTGTAACTGACACCGGCAAGAGATTGAACTGTGGTTCCGGCAATTTGATACTCTTTGATTGCCGATGCGCCTATATTGGCAGCTGCCGTGGTTGTGATTTCCACAGACGGCACAATAATGCCCGCGCCGAGCCCGGCATAAAGACTGAAATTGCTGTTTTTAAAATTGTGGCGGTACATCGCATTGGCAGCAAGGGTATTGATCCCGTCGGTGAATTCCAAGGTGGTGAACTTGCCGACCAATTCAGCATCATTGAGATCAGAGTAAACTTTGGAATGGGAGTAATCGAGAGATATGCCCCAACCGGGGGCGGAGTCAAACCAGTAGGTCGCGCGTGCGCCCCAATATGGTGGCATTTCGTCGCTTCTGCCGTTCCAGGCGATAGAAGCCTTGTCCGTGGCACCATTTCGTTTGGCGGTAATGTTACTGTTCCCGGCAACGTTGGCGCCGCCGTAAAGACCTATTTCGAGTTCACCGGCAAAAGCATTGCTGCTGAAAAGCAGTGTAAAGCCGAGAAGAATGCTAATTGAAGTGCGAAGTTCTGCCATGAAAAAACTTCCAATAAAATATAGTAACAATTTTATACACATTCATTATCCTGTGATCGGTTTTAAAAAGTCAAATCATTATTTCTTATACAAATTAGTGACCTTCTTGTTTTTATGAATATTCCGGTGTAGGTAGGCGATGTGTTCTGGGCCTACTTCGCAACAGCCGCCAATGATACGCGCGCCTGAGGCGATCCATTTTTGGGCGTGTTCGGCATAGACTTCAGGGGTCAGGTCTTCGCGCACACCGGGCATGGCAGCATCTGAGGTTAGGGCCCAGTTTTTGGGGATACCGGCAAAGGCATTGGCATAACCGCCGGACGGAAAATCTCCCAGATGACTGAGTTCGCTTATGGCTGCGGTAATGCTTTCTGGTGATGAACAATTGGCAAGAAAACAACTGACCGGCACGTCTTTCAATGCGGAATGCGCCTGGGTTATGGTTTCACCGCTGCGCAACAGATTTGAGCCGCCATCGTGCAAAGTCCACGATACCCACACGGGTTTTCCGGTGCTGGCAGCACCAGTGGCCGCCGCTGTCGCCTCGGTGCTGCTCGACATTGTTTCGCACAGAAAAAAATCGACGTAAGGTGCGAGAATTTCCGCCTGCTCGCGATAAAATGGCTCGATGATGTCGAATTCTTCCACCAGATCAGGGCGGTAACTGCCCTGCAGCGGTGGTAGTGATCCGGCTATCAACGTTTCAGGACTGTATTCATCGCGTGCAGCCATCGCCAGCTTGCCCGCCGCAACATTGAGCCTTTCGAAACTGTCCCCGATTGCCGCATCTTCCAGTCTGCGCCGTATGGTTGAGTACGTGTTGGTGGTGATAATTTTGGCACCGGCCTTGATGTAATCGCGGTGAATGTTGCTGACGACTTCGGGTGCCGTTACAAGTGCATAGGCAGACCACAGGATATTGGCACCCTTAATTCCGCGGCGACGTAATTCCTGACCCATGCCGCCATCCATCAACACCACGCCCGGGGGTAAATCAACGGTGGGGATGTTCATGCAGGAATTCTCCAATCAATGCTTCAAACCATATTTGCTGCTTTGCACAGGACTTTCAGTTTCTCAACCGCAAGGTCGTGTCCCAGAATACCCAATCCACAATCCGGTGCAGCGATCAGTCTATCGGCGTCGATGTGTTCAAGAACAATTTTTAGGCGGGCAACAATTTCCTCGACGGTTTCAACCTGTGATTTGGCAATGGCCACAACACCGAGAATGACAGTTGTCCTGGAGAACTGTTCCAACAACTCAAGACCATTGTGGCGATGGGCATCTTCAATCGACACTTGATCAATGCTCGACATATCAATGGCTTTGGCAAGACGAAAATACGAGTTGGGGTCAGCCTTGTGATAATCCACATCATCAAGATGGCCGGGATAGCCGCAGCACATGTGCATGACCCGGGTAACATCATCAGGGATACCGTCAAAACATCTGTCGAGACACTCAATGCCATAATCCAGTGCCGCCTCCACATTGCGGGCAAATAACGGCTCATCGACCTGAATGTATTTGCAGCCTGCTGCTGCAAGTGCACGAATTTCATTGTTGAGACCGTCAGCGAGATCAAAGGCAAGCGCGCGCTCGTCGCTATAAAAGCTGTTGGCTGTGGTATCCATTATGGTAATCGGGCCGGGGACGGTTATTTTAACCGGACTATCGGTGAAGCTTTGGGCAGTCTTGAAATCGCGATCAAGAAAATGCTGCCCGGTGGCCGATATTTTTCCGCAGATTGTAGGAAATTCTGCCGTATAAGCGCCATCACGCACAACGCGCTTGGTCAGGTTTTCAAAGTCGAAGCCCTCAAGGTGGCGGCATTGATAATGAACATAATTTTCCCGGCGCATCTCGCCATCTGTCGGGATATCAATGCCCGCTGAAACCTGCTCGTCGATGGCCTGCTTTGTTGCACGCTGAAACAGCTCTTCAAAAGCTGCATCAGTGTTGTCCATGTTCGCTGTGTATTGACGCGTAACCTCAGATGAAGCGTCCGTCAGGCCACCGTCAAGATTAAACCAGTCAGCTACCGGCACATAGTCCGGTTTTGGATAAGCACCGATGCATGTGGTCTTTAGCGCCATTACACATTGCCGCCTAAACCGGGTCGCACCGGCTGAAAAAATCTCATACTCATTCTTTCGGTGCGACTTTGTTGAGGTTAGTGGGATCAAAAACACTGCCAAAGGGGCTTGCCGGTTTTGGTGCGGGTGCGGGTGTTTCAGCACCCGGAGCAACCTTGTTCAGGTTGTTGGGTGAGAATATACCACTGCCAAATGGAGTTTTCTGCTTCTTCTCCTCAAGTTTAGGAATCTTTGATTTTCCTTCATTGAAAATATCCGGGCCTTTCAGGTTCTTTTGCAGACGTTTGTCTTTCAGTTTACGTTGCAGCTCCTCAATGCGTAATTGCTGAGCGGCACGTTTTTCCTGCAAGATAATCGCTTTGGCCGGTTCGGGGTCATAGAATTGCGCGTAACTGATTACCGCCACAGCTACTGCCACAAAAAGCGCCAGCACAACAGCGACTGGGTTGCCGGCAAATATCTTGGGCAACTTGAACCCGGAGGTAACCGCACCCACAGGTGCACCATTGGCTATCGCCAGTTGAACGCGACGATTTCTGACCTCATGCACAAGGGCAAACAACACGGTGAGGCAAACGATGATAAAGGCAAGAGCGGATATGGACGGATTAATGCCATAGCGAACCTTCTGCGCCAGTTCAATTGTCAAAGTTGGATATTTGCCAAAGGTGAACGTGGTGGTGTTATAGTTTTCAAACGAGGCGAGAAAAGCCAAAACCGAAGCCGAACCAATGGCGGGTGCCAGAAAAGGCAATTGGATTTTACGAAATGCCTGCGTATGCGTGGCACCAAGATCAAGTGCAGCTTCAGTCAACCCAAGATCATATCGCTGCAGACGGGCGACAAACACCAACATGCAATATGAGGCAATAAAGGTGGACTGTCCCAGAACGGTCAACAGAATTCCATTATGAAGGAAGCTGTCATTGGGTAGCCCCAGCATGACATTGACCCGATCCCAGAAAACAAGTGTGGAAATACCAAGAACCACACCGGGAATGAGGATAGGAGCAATGATGATGGTGTAAAAAGTTGCGCGTATCTTGGGCCAGATTTGAGTGAGTACCAAAGCGCCCGCCAACCCCATGATCACAGACAGAATGACGGTGAAAAACCCGATGATAAAGCTGTTTTTGATACCGTTGACGATGCGCGCATCATTGTACAAAACGTTGAACCATTCAAAGGTCAGGACTTCCCAAGGCGTTGCTTGCGGGAAGCTGGGTGAATTGAATGCCGTTATGCTCATCAGGACGAGCGGACCCAACAGGTAGGTGAAAAACAATACCAGATAAAAGCCGAGACCGATGCGGATAAGGAGACTATCGGTTTTCATTTGCCTATATCCCCCATGTTAACATTAAACAGGCGCATCACACCCAATACGATGATGATACAGGTGACCAAAAGGACTGCGGCGAAAGCTGAGCCCTGGGGCCAGTTGACGCTTTGATTAAACCATTGATAGATAATCTGGGTGAACCACAGACTCGAGGGACCGCCCAGGATTTGTGGGGCAGCCAGCGCACCAGCGGACAACATGAACACCATTGTGCAACCCGATGATATGCCGGGTTTGGCGTAAGGAATGACAATTCTTCGATGTATTTTTATCCAGGAAGCTCCCATGTCGCGGGCAGCTTCAATCTGGTTTCTGTCCAGGCTCTCAATAACATTGTACATGGGGAAAATCATCAGCAGGATATAGGCGTAACCCAGACCTGCATACAAAGCGATGTTCTCACGTACAAAGTCTATGGGATTATCAATTATGCCGATGACCATCAACATCTCATTGATGACCCCGCTATCGCCAAAAATGATACGGAAAGCAAAAGCTCTGAGAATTTCATTGATCCAGTAAGGGATAATGAGAAGCAAAACGAACAGGCGAGCCATTCCACCGCCAGTGGACTGGCCGAGGTAATAGGCGATCGGATAGCATAAGACCAGGTCAAGAATGGTCACAAATGCAGCCGCCAGCAAAGTTTTGCCAAACACCGCCAGATCGGTTTTGTTGTATCCATCCGGGTTACCATCGGCCCCGAATATCAGGTATTGATAGTTTTTAAGGGTGTAAACATCTTTCGGTCCCCCTATCTCAGGTGGCGGGAGATCGTTGCGAAATGAAAAATCGAACATCGAGATTTGTGGCAGAATAATCAAAACCACAACCCAGAAACCCACAGCGATAATCAGGAACCAGCCCATGCCGACACCATTGCGCTTGAAAAATTCTTTTATAAATCCTGCATCCATGACAGCTACTCGCTGGCCAGTTCACCAGCCGGCAAAGCTACCGCCTGGTTTGCATCAAAATCGAGATAGAGTTCCTTGCCGCGTTCATACATTCGGTCTTCACCGCGGTTGATCAGGGACATTTTCATTTCTTTGCCCTCCGTACCTTCCAGGAAGACGTGGTAACTCTGACCCTCAAACTCCGAATGGGTGACGCGGGCCTTGATGCGGGTATCGGAACTGGTATCATTGGTTGATATATCCAGCGCTTCAGGGCGAATGAACATCATGGCATCATCGCCGACTTTTAATTTGCCCTGATTGTCGCTTGATATTCTGGCGCGCAAATTACCGGTGCGGTTGGTTTCAATTATTGCACTGTCTTTTGATACGGATTTTACCTTACCTCGGAAAACGTTGTTTTCACCAACAAATGAAGCAACAAACGCTGTGGCAGGATCATCATAAATAGATTTGCCATCGGCAATCTGGTCAATGATACCAGCTTTCATCACGGCAACACTGTCAGACATGGTGAGCGCTTCGCCCTGGTCATGGGTAATGTAGATAAAGGTAATGCCCACACGTTTTTGTATTTCGCGCAATTCTGAGCGCATGTGCTGACGCAATTTTAGATCGAGCGCAGAAAGTGGCTCATCCAGTAGTAAGACATCAGGTTCTGCACACAGCGCGCGCGCAATGGCAACGCGTTGTTTTTGTCCGCCTGACAATTCTGAAGGAAGTTTGTCTCCTTGACCCGAAAGGGCAATCATATCGAGCAGTTCATCGGCACGTTTGCGGCGCTCGCCAGCAGATGCGCCTCTCACCTCCATGGAAAAAGCAATATTTTCCCAAACTTTCATCAGAGGAAAGAGCGCAAGATTTTGAAATATCAAGGCAGTTGGACGCTCATTGGGTCCAAAGCCCGCCATATTGTTTCCACCGATAAGGACATTGCCGTCACTGGGTTCCAGAAAGCCGGAAACAGCGCGTAATATTGTTGTTTTGCCGCAACCTGATGGCCCAAGAAACGAGAAAAACTCACCCCCGTTTATTTGTACATTAGCTTCGCGAACGGCGACAAAATCACCAAATCTGATCCATACATTTTCTAGATCAACACCAACACCTTCGCTCATAGATCTCCCCTAACGAGGGCTTTAAAGATTGCCCCGTTGCCCTGAATTCCCAAAAAACTGCAACCGCATTTAAATCTCCCCCAACGCTGATGGCCAGGTTGGGGGGTATCTTTCGTTTCTTATAAGCTTAAGCGCTCACAAACTTGTTGCGATACTCGGTGCGCACTGCTGCATACCAAGGTGCTTCAGCTGGCCAAGGATTGAGATTGGCAAGCGCATCTCCAGGATAAGCTTCGGCAAAGTTCTTTTTGTAAACAGAACCAGCGAATTTATCCGCACCCAATACAGGTGAATTATAGCCATGTTTGTCGATGGCTTTACCAGCAGGTTCGGCACCATAGGCATAATCAATAAAGGCATAGATTTCTTCTTTATTGACCGCGCCAATTGGCATGGCCATTCCGTCAACCCAAGCCATTGAGCCTTCTTTAGGGGCCTGATACTGAACAGGTTCACCAGCGCCTTTAAGCGACAATGGCGGGCCATCCCAGGCCTGACCAACAATAACACCTTCTTTGAGAAGCGCATTTTTCTGAGAATCAGCGTCATTCCAAAGGATTTTGATGTTTTTCTTGCGAGCAATGCACCAATCAGTGATTTTCTGCCAGATCGGACGCATGGCAGCTTCTGATGTATAGGCTTTCCAGACGTCGCCTTTTTCAAGCTCGCCAATGGTTTCCATATACAGGCCAGCACCAAGCATCATTGAATGCGGACGGCCCATTGTTTTGCCAGCATTGGCATCAGCCCAAACGTCGCCATAACTTGGAACACCACCTTCAGGTGCCCACAAATCCGTGCGCCAGGCAATGCCTTCTGTGCCCCAGATGTGTGGTAGCCAGTGAACGCCTTTGCCTTTGAAGTTCCAGCCATCAGTACCAATTTTGGACATGGCAGGATTAACTTTATCAATAGCAACTTTGCCCATATCAAACGGCTGCAGCAACTCCAGAGGAGCCCATTGCAGATTGCGGTTGTTGGTTGGTGAAATAATATCAAAGCCCTGGCCTTTGTTGGCTTTCAGCTTATTGATAATTTCTTCGTTTGAACCAATGCCGGTGAAGTTGATTTTAATACCGGTTTTTGCTTCGAAGTTTTTAATGTAATCAGCGGGTAGATAATCCGACCACATCAGCACATTAACTTCGCCTGACGATGCCAGGGCATTATTAATGTATGCTGGTCCAGCAGCGGCAATAGCACCAGCTGCAGCAGTGCCTTTGACAAAGCTACGACGATTGAGTGCCGAAGCTGCCAAGAGCAGTTTTCTTGTTGATTTATTTTTCATGGTTTCATTTGCCATAATACTAGTTCTCTCCATGGTTACTAGATTTTGTAATTAGATAACTGGAATTGTTAACTCCTCCAATCCACACAGGTGACACATAAATACAGGCAAGATAACCCTGCCATGCCTTTGTGCCGCTCCTCCCTCAAGCTTAGCTGTCGTGGAATATAATTATGCGTAATCGATGGCCTTTGGTCAACAAATAGAAATAATATTTAAGTGATCCAAAATATGGAGTTTTGGCAAATCGCCCCTAACCAGTAGTGCCAGTTAGTTAAAATGTATGAGGCCAGATAAGGTGATGTATGCCGGAAAACAGAACAAAGTCAGATAAAAATTCCCGGCATTTCACTTTGGAAACGATGTTTAAGGCTGTTTTTGCCCCTGAATAACATCTGCCAGGATGCACAGAAGTTCGAATATGATACTGACACCTACCCAGGCCGTATTGCCACTTTGGTCAAGAGGGGGGGATACTTCCACCAAATCAGCGCCAATAATGTTTAACCCTTTTAGTTGCCGCACCATTCTTTGGGCTTCAAGTGTGGTAAATCCTCCGATTTCGGGAGTTCCGGTTCCTGGTGCCTGACTGGGGTCAATGCCATCAATATCAAAACTGACGTAGGTGGGTTGATTGCTAACTATCGCTCTGGCTTCTGTCATCACGTCATCGAGCCCACGATCATACAATTCCTCGATGCGGATAATGCGCACGCCCTGTTCCAGACCCCACTCAATATCCTCGCCATCATACATCGTGCCGCGAATACCAATCTGGACAACGCGCTTGGGATCGAGAATGCCTTCAATAATGGCGCGTCTGAACGGCGTGCCATGGGTATATTCAAATCCGCCAAAATAACCCTTGTAGAGATCTGTGTGGGCATCAAAATGGATCATGCCGACCGGGCCGTTTTTCACTATCCCGCGCAAAACCGGCAGTGAGATCAGATGATCGCCGCCAGCTGTCATGGGGATTATGTTGCAGGTCTTCAGCTTTTCATAAAAGGCTGTAACGCGGCTAAGCGTGTCCTGAACGTCAGCCGGATTGACTGAAACATCACCAAGATCGGCGCAATTGACCAGAGAAAAGGGTTCGATGTGACTGATGGGATGTTTAAGGCGAATCATTGTCGACAGATCGCGTAACTGTCGTGGGCCATGGCGTGCACCGGGGCGGTTGGTTGTACCTCCGTCCCAGGGAACACCAATGAGGCCAATCTGCACCTGGTCAATATCACTGTCATCCAGGCTCATGACCGGAAGGCGCATAAAACTTGGAATACCGGCAAAGCGCGGAAGATCATTGCCGGAAACGGGTTCGAAATTTCTTTTAGATGTCACGATCAAATTCCCTCCAATGTCGCACGTGTCGGTAAAACCGGCGTGGAGATTTGGAGGCCACGCCCAGAATCGAACTGGGATAGACGGATTTGCAATCCGCTGCGTAACCATTCCGCCACGTGGCCTTCGCCGTTTAGTTACAGAAGGAGAGTTAACAGGTCAACAAAGATGTTGCCGGTATCTATGCCGTTGCCCGGGCAGGGGGGTGTTGCAGCGATGCATCCAGTTCAGCGGAAAGAAACTCAGCGATGCGGGCCATGCCACCCACAGGTGTTTCAGCTGCACTTTCAGCGGCGGAATTATAGTTGGTGTTGGTGTTAATATCGTAAATTACCGGTGTGCCATCGGGCCTGCGAATGAATTCCACCCCGGCAATTTCTATGCCCTGGTGTGCCAGAAAACCCTCAAGCCTGTGCGCCAGCACCTGGTCATGGTCTCTTTGTACTTCGAAGCGTGGTGCTTTTTGGCTATCTTCAGGATCAGGCGTATTGGAGTTGGCTGGACAAAAACCTTGCAAATCCGTTTCACACACATCAGCCGGGCACAGCTCAAAACTGCCACCGGAATAAATCCGCAAAGCATACAGCAGTTTGCCGCCGACAAATTCCATGCGGGTGATGAAGTCGTCATTTGTCTCAATTTTCTCCTGAACCAGCCATACATCATCCACCGTAGCGGGCAGGGCACCGGCCTCGACTGCTTCAGTTAAGGCTTCCACCGTGTCATACAGTGTGACGCCAAGACCTTTGCCGCCCTGGGCTGGTTTGAGAATAAAAGGAGTGATGGCAAGTTCGAGGGCGGCATCAACGCATTTATCGCGTCCCACTGCGACCACTGTGCGTGGGGTGGTGAAGCCGGATTGATCAAGTAAAATCTGTTGGGTAGTCTTGGATAATTCCAGCTGCAGGACTGACGAACCATTGATAACCCGGCGACCGTGAGCTTCAAGCCAGCGCAATATGATGTCGGTGCTGTAATTTGAATGCGCGTGACCACGGGTATAATTCGAAGCACTCATACGGCTGTAAAAAACACCCATGGGCGGCGTGGCGCGTAAATCACAGGTGGCCTGATCGAGCAACCATTCCTCATAAGGCGTTCCATTTTTCTCAAATGCCGCCCGCAAAGGCGGCAACCATTCGGCGTTTTCATGGATCACATAGACTTTTTGCTGCTCAGACATACCAACCTCATAAGAGAGTTAAACCGGTGCGTTCGTTTTAACCGGTAAGGTTCTATATAAAGAACAAAACGTTTGATTGCAAGTATGGGGATAGGGCAGGAGCCATAAAATTCAAAAACAGGTTGGCGTTTTTACCAAGGTCTTATATGACTTTTTAACTACATGAGTCGCATGGTTTCGAAAACTCTTGAGGTCTGAAAATGGATTTTGCCCAGGCGCGGCAGAACATGGTGGTTTCCCAGATAAACCCCCAAAGTGTAACCGACAAAGCTTTGCTTGATGCGTTGGGGGAAATTCCGCGCGAACGCTTTGTCCCCGCAACCAAACGCGACATAGCCTACATGGATAAAGAAATATCTTTGGATATTTCTGCACCTGACGGTCACCAGCGCGCCATGATGATGCCGGTGGCCTTCGCCCAGCTTGTTGCTTTGGCCCAAATCAAATCTACCGACCTGGTTCTGGTTATAGGGTGCTCCACCGGATATTCGGCAGCTGTAATCGCCCGGCTGGCCGACAGTGTTGTTGGTCTTGAGGCCAATGAGGACATGGCAACCCAGGCCAATGATATCCTGATGAGCTTAAACATAGACAATGCGGCAATTGTCAGTGGACCTTTGAATGAAGGTTATAAAAACGAAGCTCCTTATGATGTCATTTTTATCGATGGGGCGATTGATCACATAGATGACGCTCTTGTTGCCCAACTCGATGAAGGTGGCAGGTTGGTGGCCATAATTTCGGCACATGGTCCTGGTAAGGCACATGTGGTGATAAAAAAGGGTGGTGTAGCCTCAAACCGAATCGATTTTGACGCCAGTGCCCCCGCTCTGCCTGGTTTCCAAAAAACCGAAAAATTCAGTTTTTAATCGTTTCCCTTGATTGTAGTATCCACTACCTTTATTTTCCCAATTGTCGGGAGGCCGTGGAAATCAGCAATATTTTGTGTTCTCAAGCTGAATTCCCGTCTTCACCAACCGTTAACGTTAACAACTCTTTAATAGGGTCGACCATACAGTTTAATCTGTATATTGTATTGGGAGTGGGGAGAAAATTACCTGTGACAGGTGAAATGTTGTTAAACACCAAAATTGACAGACGGCCATTGCGGGCAAAAAAAACCGCTCTAACCATAGCTTCCGGGGTTCTTCTGCTGGCATCGGTTTTGGGCGTTTTGCCGCAGGAGGCCATGGCTGAGACGCTTCGTCAGGCATTAAAGACTGCGTATTTTAACAATCCCGGTTTGCGTGCGGAAAGAGCACGGCAAAGGGCCACTGATGAAGGTGTATCCCAGGCGTTGTCCGGGTGGCGACCCAATGTGGTGATCGCCAACGATGCCGGTGTCACCAGAACCACTTCCAATCCCTCAATTGGCGGCAAGAACAATGATCCCTATGGATCCTCCATCTCTTTGGTACAACCGTTGTTCAGAGGGTTTAGAACCGTAAATGGCACCAAACAGGCCGAGGCCACTGTTCAGGCCGGTCGTCAAACATTGCTGTCGGTTGAACAAACCACACTGTTTGATGCTGTCACAGCATATATGGATGTTTTGCGTGATCAATCAGTTGTAAGATTACAGGCAAAAAATGTACAAGTTTTAACCCAGCAATTAAAGGCGGAAAAGGCCCGGTTTCGCGTAGGTGAAGTGACCCGCACCGACGTTGCCCAGTCTCAGGCCAGACGTGCCGGATCAATTTCAACCCTTGCCCAGGCCAAGGCCAATCTGGCCTCAAGTCGCGCTGTTTACGGTCGCGTGATCGGAACGCGTGCAACATCATTGAAATATCCCCGGTCAATCAGAAAAACCCTGCCAAGAACACTTGATCGCGCCTTAAATATCGGCAAATCCCAAAACCCGCAATTGCTGGCAGCAAGTTTTTCGGAAATTTCAGCACGTCGTGCCGTTGAGGTGATTCAGGGAGAGTTGTATCCCGATGTGTCACTCGAAGCCACGTACAGCTACCGCAGAAACCCCTCGACCACTACCAGACGCACTGAAACCGCCTCTCTCATTGGTCGCTTGAACATACCGCTTTATCAATCGGGAAGAGTTTATTCGCGCGTCCGCCAGGCCAAACAATCAGCCAGTCAGCAGCGTTTGCTTGTTCTTGATGCCGAGCGCACTGTGGTTTCATCGATTATTTCCAGTTGGGAGCAATTGCAGGCATTGCGTGCACAAATTGTCTCTGATCGCGCCCAGGTTAAGGCCAACAAACTGGCACTGCAAGGGGTTCGCCAGGAAGCGCTGGTGGGCTCAAGAACCACTCTGGACGTTCTTGATGCTGAACAGGAATTGCTGAATTCAAATGTAACCCTGGTGGTTTCTCGCCGCAATGAGGTGGTGGCCAGCTATCAATTGTTAGTGTCAATTGGTCAACTGACGGCACGTAATCTTAATTTGGCGGTGAAAACCTACAATCCTGAAAGCAATTATAACCGTGTACGAAACAAGCTGTTTGGTACAAATATCGGCGAATCACCTTATAAACATACAAAGTAGAGTGAGAGCGGTTATGAATACACAGAGTCTGTTTACATAACCAAAGTATAATATATGCCAAATCCACCGGCGGAATTAGTCCTGGTTTTTGGTGTGCGATGGAATTGCGCAAATGAGCAATACGGACCAGGCGCCTGAACCTTCAATGGAAGAAATACTGTCTTCCATCAGACGTATAATTTCCGATGATAATGACGAGGCTTCTTCTGATGAAGAAGTGAAAGCTGTCGCGCCTGAGGCCGAAATTCCAGCCGTGGAAGCCGCAGCGGAGCCGGAAGCCGAAACGCTAGAAGCCGAAACAATGGGTGAGGTTGTTGAAGACGCGTCCCCGGTCGTTGAAGAAGATGATGATGACATCTTTGAGCTCACCAATGTTGTTGAAATTGATGATCCGTCACCTGAAGATACCCCTGTGCTGGATGAGCCGGATATGGCAGATTTCGGTGTTGAGGTAGCCGACAGCGGTGCTGACGTTGCTGACGATATCGAGTTCGTAAGCGTCGAGACTGATGAGCCGGAAGTTCTGGAATTACCTGTGCCGGAACCAGAGCCAGAGCCAGAGCCAGAGCCGATCATTGAAACACCCATAGAAACCAAAGTTGCCGACAGGCTTGTGTCTGATGGTGTTGGTGTTGCTGCTGCAGCCTCATTTGGCGATCTTGCCAATACGCTGTTGTCGCGCGGCAATAATGCCACCACGGTGGAAGAGCTGGTTCAGGAAATGTTGCGGCCACTGTTGAAAAACTGGCTCGATGCCAATTTGCCAAATCTGGTGGAGAAGCTTGTGAGCGAAGAAATCGAGCGCATCGCTCGTCGTGGTCGCTAAGACCGGTTGTCATTCTGCATCTTGACAGGTCACAAACGTTGGGCTTTACATCCATCCAACCTGAAAAACCAGCAAGCAAAACCCCTTTTATAACGCAAATCCGGTTCTCATGATGGTGACAAAATGAGACCTGACCTTAACGTCAATTGAAGTATCCCGATTATGGAAAAGACTTACCAGCCCGCCGAAATTGAACCACGATTGTATAAGGCCTGGGAGGACAGCGGAGCCTTCAAGGCCGGTCAGCCTGACAGATTGGCTGAGGGCGCGGAAAGTTTTTGTATTGTAATTCCACCACCAAATGTCACCGGTTCCCTGCATATGGGCCATGCGCTCAACAACACATTGCAGGATATATTGTGCCGGTTTGAGCGCATGCGCGGCAAAGATGTTTTGTGGCAACCGGGGATGGATCACGCCGGTATTGCGACGCAAATGGTGGTTGAGCGGCAATTGGCCGAAAATGGTGAGCCTGACCGTCACGCCATGGGGCGCGAGGCTTTTATTGAGCGCATCTGGAAATGGAAAGAAGAATCCGGCGGCACCATCATCAATCAGTTGAAGCGCTTGGGCGCGTCATGTGACTGGTCGCGTGAGCGGTTCACCATGGATGAAGGCCTGAGCCAGGCAGTGTTGAAGGTGTTTGTTGAATTGTACAATGAAGGCCTGATTTACAAGGACAAACGTCTGGTCAACTGGGACCCGGTATTCCAGACCGCCATTTCCGATCTCGAAGTCGAGCAAAAGGATGTGGACGGTCACATGTGGCAATTCGCCTATCCACTTGTGGACGGACCGGTCGATGGCATAGAGGAAATCATCATCGCCACCACGCGGCCTGAAACCATGCTGGGTGATGGTGCTGTCGCAGTGCATCCTTCAGATGAACGCTATAAAAACCTCATTGGTAAAATGGTGCGCCTGCCGATTGCCGAGCGCCATATTCCAATTATTGCCGATGAATACCCCGATCCTGAATTTGGCTCAGGTGCGGTGAAAATCACCGGTGCCCATGACTTCAATGACTTTGAAGTCGCCCGCCGTAACAATATTCCCCTGATCCCGCTGATGGATACGCAAGCGCGGATGATCGTTACGCCGGAAAACAATGTACCGGAACATTATAAAGGTCTCGACCGCTTTGTTGCCCGTGAATTGATTTTGGAAGAAATCAAGGAACTCGGGTTTTATCGCGGCGTCGAAGACAAAGTCATCGCCCAACCCTTTGGTGATCGCTCCGGCGTGGTAATTGAACCCATGTTGACCGATCAGTGGTATGTGGATGCCGAGACTTTGGCCAAACCGGCGATTGCAGCGGTGGAGCAGGGCGAGACAAAGTTTGTCCCCAAAAACTGGGAAAAAACCTACTATGAGTGGATGCGCAACATCCAGCCATGGTGCATTTCCCGGCAATTGTGGTGGGGTCATCAGATACCAGTTTGGTATGGGCAGAAAATAGAGGATGGCGAAGGGCGCCTAGGTGAACAACAAATATTTTGTGCAAAAAGCGCTAAAGAAGCTTTGGAGAAGGCTCGGAAATACTATCCTTCTGAGTACAAATTGGAAATTGGCGATGATGATCTCGATACTGACTGGTTTTCAGATGAAATTAGCCGTGGTCTTTTGGCTTTTGCGCACAAAACAGACTTGCCAAGTCTGTCTTCTGTTGGGAAAAAGCTAATTGATCAAACCGAATTTTTTGCGCAAACAAAAATTGCTCAAAGTGAAAAGATTCGAAAACGTATTGATGACGGCGAAACGCGCACCGTTATACTACGTCGCGATCCCGACGTACTTGATACCTGGTTTTCATCCGGCCTATGGGCATTTTCAACCCTCGGTTGGCCTGAAAAAACCGCCGAGCTTGACCGCTATTACAAGACTGATGTTCTGGTCACCGGCTTTGACATTATCTTTTTCTGGGTAGCGCGCATGATGATGCTGTCGTTGCATTTCATGAAAGACAAACAGGGCAAACCAGAAGTGCCGTTTCACACGGTCTATATTCACGCATTGGTGCGTGATGAACACGGTGCCAAAATGTCCAAGTCCAAGGGCAATGTCATTGACCCTCTGGAACTGGTTGAAAAATATGGTGCCGACGCCCTGCGCTTCACGCTGGCTGCCATGGCAGCGCAAGGCCGCGATATCAAATTGTCGGAACAGCGCATCGAGGGCTATCGCAACTTCGCCACCAAATTATGGAATGCCGCACGCTTCTGCGACATGAATGAATGTGCGCGCTGCGAAGGATTTGATCCCGCCGGTGCGCGCCAGACATTAAACCGCTGGATCGCCGGTGAGGCTATGCGCACGGGCAAAGCAGTAACACAAGCCATTGAAGCGCACCGATACAATGATGCTGCATCAGCATTGTACCGTTTCATCTGGAATGTGTTCTGCGACTGGTATGTGGAATTGATGAAGCCTTTGCTGGCCGGTGATGACGACGAGGCCAAGGCCGAGACCCGGGCAACAGCTGCTTGGACTATGGATCAGATCCTGATCATGCTGCATCCCTTCATGCCGTTTATTACTGAAGAGCTATGGCAGCGGGCTTCACAAGGTGAAGTTGCCGACAAGGACATGCTGATAATGGCCGCGTGGCCCAATTATCCTGACATGGTTGATGAGGAAGCCCGCGAAGAAATTGAATGGATCATCGCAGTAATTAGCGAAATTCGTTCGGCGCGTGCCGAAATGAACGTACCCGCTGGTGCCAAGGTACCGCTGATTTTGGTCAATGCTGAAGAAAAGCCCCGTGCCCGCGCCCACCTTCACCGCTCATTGCTCAAGCGCATGGCGCGGCTGGAGAACATAAATTTTGCCGATGAGCCTCCCAAAGGCTCGGTTCAGATCGTCATGGACGATGCACTGTTGGCGCTACCGCTGGCTGGAGCCATTGATGTGGATGCTGAAAACGAACGCCTGACCAAGGAAATCGAAAAAGTTGAAAAAGACATTTCCGGCATTGCGGCCAAACTCGCCAACGAAAAATTTACCTCCCGCGCACCTGAACATGTTGTGGCAGAACAACGCGCCCGCAAAGTGGCAGCCGAAGAAACCAGAGCCAAACTTATGGAAGCGCTGGAGCGGTTGAAGTCTGTTGCCTGAGTGTCCAACCTGAAACTGGAGTACTTCGCGAAAAGTGAGGGCCAGTTTTCGGATAAAGAATTAGTGAAAACAAAATGTTAGAGCATTCACGCGATTCAGATTAAGCGGAAATGCTCTGAATGAATGATATAAGTCCTTTGTGATTCAATCGGATTTAACGAAGATTCCAATTACCGTAATTCCACCATAATGCCGTCACCTTAATTCGCCGTAATTCGTAATTGCCTATTGTGAATTAAGTTGAACAAGCTCTTGAAAATCCGTTTCTCTTAAAATTCGAAGCCCAGTCGTCAATGCCAATTTCTCGGCTTTCCGGTGTTTTGAGCTTTTTGTTTCACCTGCCAGCTTTGTAGTCGACTGTGAAGAATTCTCAAGGCGTTGATTTTGTTTAAATAACGAGCTTGATCCAGTATTCGTTATTGCAAGTTTTTAGGTTCCTTCAGGTAGTTTTCTTGCAATTTGCGTAACGGGTATTTCTGTGATTCACTGC
>JAJFHS010000028.1 GCA_021775475.1 Hyphomicrobiales bacterium | reverse complement strand
ACAATACACAGAATACGGAACCTGCGGCCATCACTGAAGGCATCGGATACGAAGTCCAGGCTCCATCGGCAATTTGCTTCATCAGGTACCAGAATGGGCCTGCGTGTACCCAGGGCACGCTTTCTGCAACGCCTGCGCCTCGCGTGGCGCTGCCTTTTCCTTCTGAATGGTAGGTGATCCCACGGCTTGCAAGTTCTCGGGTTAATGGGTGCTTTGAATTTCTCAGGTCCGCCTGTAGATCTTTCCTGGTTATCCTCGAGTATCCGAGCTTTGAACAAATGTCTTTGATTGATGTTTGCCCAATTGGTTGACCTTCCACAAGGCTGATTACAGGTTCTGTGTATTTAGCCTTTCTGACGCTCTTCTTCTTACCATCGAGTGTAAAGTCCCATGGCTCGACCCTTATTCCAGGCATCTCAGCAACGATCCTGGCCAGAAAACCAAGTCCGGATAAATTGTCTGGATAGATTAAGTAGACATCACACTCCTGGCAGTTGCCATGTTTATCAATGACCTTTCTGCATCGTATTCGATTTATTGCCTGAATGATTGAAGCTGTCGCCTGTCGCATCACAAGATTAGAGTTTTGATATTTCCTTCTCTTTGCTCTGGCAATTCCGAGTTCATCGTTGTTTTGCAGAACACTTACTGTTGCCAACACAGTATTCTTGGCCCATGAATGAGGTAAATAAGGCAAACCAAGAAGGACAGCTGTATCGCAATCTTGCCAATCATTGCGACCATCAATGTTTCCCCAGTGTTCTACAGAATATTCAGTTTCGAACGACAGTACGATTGGCTCCACCTGTTTGTGAACACACAGAAACACCTCCTTATCCTTTAGTGGTTCAAGCATGTGATCCAGCAATCTTGTGATCCGGCTCTTGGCAAATTTAGTCATCTGCGTTTTGCCTAACCCAACAGCAGTGGCAACATGGAGCCGGACATTTGCATAATTACGGACATTATCTATGGGTTCGCGTATTCTGACTTTGGTGCCAAGTAAATCCCAAAGCACCTCTTGTTTAGCGGTAGCATCTCCAAGATATCGCCAGAAACCATCTCGTAGGTGTTACGAGGTTTTCGCGAGGATAGGCTTGAGCGCCATCGTCCATAATACCTGCATGAACGAGAACACTCACAAGCTACAATATGATTACAAGGGCGCGGCTGCTTTGCTCTCCCTGAGTCCGGCTGCGCTCCGTGATCTGGTGTATAAGGGCCGGGGACCGGTCACGGTCAGGATCGGCAGGCGCACTTTCTTTGCTTATAAAGACCTGGAAGCCTTCATTGAGCAGCAGCGGCAAGTCTGAAAATCATGAAATGGCACGGGCGAGATCATCGTGCTCAAATGCGGACGCCATTCTGCCTATTTCTGCGTTCCCAATTCCCAATTCACTGGCTACGGTTCTCCAACGGGAAACGGCTAAACCAACTTCTCTTATAATCCTCTCGGCCTCATTTTTTTTCAAACCGAACTCCTTATGGACGGACATTGCCAAGTCCAGTGAGGCCGTTCCGTCGTCCAGGTCAATCGCGGTTGATAAGACACGGGGTTTTATTTCAATGGGCGTAGGGTTCATGTCATAGGCTGGTGATAACCGCCAGCCCTGTTGCCCTTCATACAAAAACGCATGGTTTCGCAGGTGGTCATCTGTATTTGAAATCAGGATGCTAAACACCACCCGTCTCCAGAGAGCGGCTTTGTCCTCTTTTGGTGATGCGCCATATTGGGCAATCGCATCGACAATTTCCAAATAGCTGTGATCTTCGCCGTCTTGCGCGCCGATCATACTCATGGCGGACAGGAAGGGTATGCGCTCCCCTTCTTCTCTATCAAAGCGTTTCAATAATAGAACGGGCTTGCCCGCCAGCCTTTCCACGCGCCATTCAGGCACGGCCACACCCGCAGAACTGGCCAATGACAAGGCGACGGCCTCCCATAACACAGTGTCATACTCGTCATCGGCGCGCGGGAATTTGGCAATGGCTAAAGCTCCATCCGTATCACGAACGGATGCTTTTGGCCGCGCTCCGCCCAATGATGATCCCGGAGCTAAAAGCAAACGTAAATCTTCGTCACTCTCATCATCATTTATGACCTTTTCGGATGCCGACAATAACCTTGTTAAATCAACAAGTGGTGGCACAGGCGCGGCACCAGCGCCCGCCAGAAACGCCCCGCCTTCTTCCGTTGCAAATCGCAATGCTCCCTGACGGGCTTCATCATTAACAGCAAGAAGGTAATCCATTTCTGCAAGCGTATGGGCTTGGGTTCCTTCTGCATCAGCCTTTCGTCTGGCGGCACGGCGCATGAGGATGCGCCCCCAACGATCAGGCGCGCTATCGCCCATCGCACCAAACAAGGCCTTGTTTGCGCCGGTGTGGTGAGCACCTTCGGTCAGGCTTAACAACGGTTCTAATGCGAAGCGATTGGGGTTCGATAACCAGCTCGGGTCATATTCAAAAGAGGCGCTGTCTCGTCCGCGCCTTGAATGAGCCCACAAGCGCCCCACAAGGTGCGTCTCGCCTTCGAGCTCCACATATACAAATGCCATCCGGTCTGCCATCACTTGGTCCGCTTCTTCTTTTTCGATGGTAAATGAATGCGCTCGGGCAGATTTTCTTCATCGAGCATCAGTCCCGTTTCGTCAAATTTGATATCAGCCAGATCGGAAAGACGCTCCGTCATTCCCAACACAAATAATGCAGAGGCATAGCTTCCCAGTGAAACGGAAGGGTCACCTTTTTCAATTTTTGACAAAGTGGGCCTGCTAATGCCGACCCTTTCGGCCATCAATGTCGTTGATATACGCCTTCGTCGTCTGGCATCACAAAGGTCGTTCCCAAGCTTTTTTAGTGCTTTTTTTACAGGAATCGGTAATGTTGGTGTCGTTCTCATATTTCCTCGTAATGCATCTTATCTTTTACACTGCAAGCTTTAGTGTAAGTGTTATTTTACATTAAATCAATATTTTTTGAGATTTTTTTGGAAATTTGAAGACACCAGCGAGCCGTATTGGGACATATCTGGCATTCTTTGCTGTAAATCGATTTATCCGTCATAACTTCGCAAGTTCCTTCGCCAGATAATTTCCCGACAAATTCGTATAACGCATAACAGATTTAGGATCACGGTGGCCGGACTGAGCCATGACCTGTGGCATCGCCCACCCCGATTCAAACAGGCTCGAAATCCTCTCATGCCGCGTGTCATGAAAACGGAAGTGCGTTAGTCCAGCTTTCTCACGAGCGCGATTGAATGCTTTTCTCATGGCGTTGCCTGTCATGGGAAAAATGCGCTTATCAGTTCGGGGCAAGGCCTCCAATATTTCAACTGCTCGCGGCGTAAGCCCAATCGTGTGATTTATGATCTTGTCTGGATTGCGGCTGTTCTTCATGCCGCGAAGCAAAGCAGTACGCTGAACCAAATTCATATCTGTCCATTCAAGACGGAGTAAGTTACCGCGTCGCGCTCCCGTTTCAAAAGCCAGCTCTACGAAAGGGGCAAGCAAGGCGTTTCTGGCTTCAAGACACGCGCGCATGAGCAACTCACGTTGCTCTGTCGTAAGCCGCACGTCTCGTTCATCCTGGACCGTTGGACGCTTGACGTCCTGAGCATTCACTGGATTGATCTGAATTCCGAGCCAGCGCCGCCGATAGTCAATCACCCGTTTAAGGAGATTGAGTTCTCTCTTCACTGTCGAAGGGGCAATGGTTTTGCTTATTACCGAAGAATTTTTTCCTCTGTTGACCGTCTGCTTCAAACGCTTGTCGCGATAGGCCTCGAAATGCTCTGGTCTTAGATTGATAATGTAATAGGAGCAAAGCTCGGCTTCGGTTCTCATGAAGCGCTCAAGGCGAAGCCGCTCCGAAACACGGGCATTTTCGCTGTGCCGGTTATTTGTCACACCTTCAATATAGGCCCGGATCAGGTCAGCGAGTGTTGTCTCGCGCGCAGCCGTTTGATCGATAAACAGGCCACGATCCATTTCGGATTCGGTTTTCCGCGCCCAGGCTTGTGCCTCTTTCCTTGTTCGGAAGGTAGCATTTTGAAAGGGCCATCCTCTTCGTCTGATCTGGACGTGCCACTGAGCGCGCGATTTTTCTCGAATGGTTGCCATGAGTTAGCACCTTTGGATTTCTCAACTGTGCCAAAAGTGTGCCACGGGGCAGAGAAAACATTCCTCGCACAAACCTTGCGGAGGAGTAAGGCGCTGATTTCATTATGGAAATAATGGCGCACCCGACAGGATTCGAACCTGTGACCTCTGCCTTCGGAGGGCAGCGCTCTATCCAGCTGAGCTACGGGTGCTTTTTTGTTGGCGCAACTTACGATTAGTCGGGGGAGGGTGCAAGGGGAGTTTCTGCGGTGCTGGGAAATTCACAGCTCGAACCAGTTTACTGTTGGGCCTAGGTTGTGAATTGAGGTTGTGCCGATTTTTCCGGACATGCCCCAGGCACTGTGAATGTGGCCACAAAAATGAAGGATAGGTTGCTTTTTTTCAATTGCTGCGGTAATCGATTTGCTGCCGTCGTGGCTGCCGTCCCTTTGTAAGTCAGCATAGCCAAACGGTGGCATATGAGTGATGAGAACGGCGTTGTCCGGGCAGTTGGCCAGAGCCTTTGATGCATCTTCCTCGCTCACGGCCTCGTTCCATTCAGCGAAGTTGCGTTGTGGAATTTCGCCACCAAGGCCAAAGAATGTGATGTTGGCAAGTGTGACCGGTTGGGCGCTGAGGAGATAACCGTCGGACCAATCCGAACACAGCTTGCGCAGTTCTTTGGAGTTGTCGTGGTTCCCCGAAACCAGAACCGTCGGCGTGTTGGCCGCGCGCAAGATTTGAATGATCTCGGCGGCGCCGTGGCCACGTGTGGCAAAATCACCAGCACCCACCAGAATATCGGCATCTGCACTGGCGGCAACAATTTTATCAGCTGCTTCCACATTGCGGTGAAGATCACTAAAGGCTAGAATTTTCAAAACCGTTACCTTTGAATTAAACTTGAAATCCAGAACGACTCAAGAGGTTTCTGAAAACGTTTTCTTAGCATGATCAAAATTTTCTGTAAAAATCTTTCTTTCTCCTGAAATGTGGAAATAATCAGGGAATGACGGTATGGACGTCTGGCATTCATTGGGCTAGTCTGAGGACTGGATCAGAGCTTTACAAGGGGGTGTCGACTAATGCTTACCAGCAATCCGTTCGCTGAACTTTCAGCGTTCATATCACCTGCCATTATGCAGACCTATATTATCGTTATGATATTGCTGGTTGCAGGCGGTACGATTTTCGATGTTATTCACAAAAAGAGTGCGGCGTATTTCTTCCGCGCCGGGCAAAAATCCAAGGAAAGAGCAACACGCCAAATCGGCGGCGGGGAGAAGGTTTCTCTCGCTATCCAGACCGCAGTGGTGGAAGGATTGACGTCTGGTGAATTCTGCAATCCGCATCGCCGGATTGCCCATCTTCTGACCATGTATGGCTTTGTCGCCTATGTTGTCACGACTATTATCATGGTTTTTGCCTATCCAACGCCTGCCACGCCTGCGCCGGCGATTCTGCCGTTACTGTGGTACCTCGGGGCGCTAATGGTCTGTGTCGGCGGTTACTGGTTCTGGTTTTTCATCCGGGTTGATGTTGCTTCAGAGGGCAATTCGCCGTTTCGCCTGGTACGGGCTGACCTGTTTATCGTATCACTCCTGGTCAGCGTGACGCTTGGCCTGATCTGGGCCGTCAGTGGCAGTGGCACCTGGGCAAATATATTCCTCGGCCTCTATCTTCTCGCCACCACGGTATTGTTTGGATCCATCCCCTGGTCCAAATTTTCGCATATGTTCTTCAAGCCCGCGGCAGCCTTCCAGAAACGGGTGGAACAGGCCAACGGTTCACGGAAAGGATTGCCAGTGCCGGCAGACAGAACGAACTCGACCGATAGGGACAGACACTCAATGGAGCTTTTGAAAGATGCTCCCCTCAATATGGGGCTGGGCATCAAACGTGAAAATCCTCGTCACTACTGATCGAATATCCGGATTTACACTTAATTTCTCTAAATTGTAAGGAATCTACGATGCCTACATTTGTTTATATGACAAGCTGCGACGGCTGTGGACATTGCGTGGACATTTGCCCGTCCGACATCATGCATATCGACCCGACCTATCGCCGCGCATATAATATCGAACCGGATATGTGCTGGGAGTGCTATTCTTGCGTAAAGGCATGTCCTCAAAATGCAATCGACGTAAGGGGGTATGCTGACTTTGCACCGCTAGGACATAGCGTCCGGGTGCTCCGCGATGAAGAAAAAGGCACCATATCCTGGAAAGTAAAATTTCGGAATGGAACCGAAAAGAACTTTCTTTCACCCATCACCACCAAACCATGGGGCGAATACATTCCCAAGTTGAAGGACGTCTCCGGTCCCAGCGAGGAAATGCGGGAAAGTCAGCACCTCTTTAGTGAGCCGAAATATATCCGCATGGACGATGGCGACGTGCATACCCTGCAATCAAACAAACTTAAAATGAAACTGGGAGTGTATTATTAATGGCTCGTAAAACTGTTATTGAAGACAACATCGATGTTTTGGTCGTTGGCGGTGGACTGGGCGGGAGCGGCGCTGCATGGGAAGCACGTTTTTGGGGGCAGGATAAAAAGATCATCGTCGCTGAAAAGGCAAACATTGATCGATCCGGCGCCGTTGCGCAGGGCCTTTATGCGATTAACTGCTACATGGGTACCCGTTGGGGTGAAAATAACCCTGAAGATCACGTACGCTATGCGCGCATCGACCTGATGGGTATGGTGCGTGAAGACCTGCTTTTCGATATGGCCCGCCACGTTGACTCGACAGTACATCAGTTCGAGGACTGGGGTTTGCCCATAATGAAGAACTCGAAAACCGGAACCTATCTGCGTGAAGGGCGCTGGCAGATCATGATTCACGGTGAGTCTTACAAACCCATCGTGGCTGAAGCTGCCAAAAAATCCGCTGACAAAATATACAACCGGATTTGCGTGACTCACCTGCTGATGGATGATGCGAAAGATAACAGGGTTTCTGGTGCCGTTGGCTTCAATGTGCGTACTGGAGATTATCACGTCTTCAAGTCCAAAACGGTCATTGTTGCCGCTGGTGGGGCTTCCAATATCTTCAAACCGCGTTCGGTGGGTGAAGGTGCTGGTCGCGTTTGGTATGCGCCCTGGTCGTCGGGTTCGGCCTATGGGCTGATGATCGATGCCGGCGCCAAAATGACTCAGATGGAAAATCGTATCGTTCTGGCGCGGTTTAAAGATGGATATGGTCCTGTGGGGGCATATTTCCTCCACCTAAAAACTTACACTCAAAACTGTTTGGGGGAGGAATATGAGTCTAAATGGTTCCCTTCTCTCCAGAAAATGGTCGGTAAGGAATATTTGGACCCCGAATTGTCCCATAGGACACACCGTCCTATCCCGACCTGTTTGAGAAATCATGCAATCATCAGTGAAGTGAATGCAGGCCGTGGCCCGATTCACATGGTCACTATGAAGGCTTTCCAGGATCCGCACCTGGAGGAGGTGGGCTGGGAGAACTTCCTTGGCATGACCGTGGGGCAAGCGGTGCTTTGGGCGGCTACAGATGTAGATCCGAAAAATGAGAACCCCGAACTGACTACTTCCGAGCCCTATGTTATGGGATCACACGCAACCGGCGCGGGTGGCTGGGCAAGCGGCCCTGAGGACATTTCGCCGCCAGAGTATTTCTGGGGCTATAACCGCATGATGACGATCGAAGGCCTGTTCGGTGCTGGCGATGCTGTCGGTGGCACCCCTCACGCATTTTCTTCAGGGTCATTTACAGAAGGGCGACTGGCTGCAAAGGCAGCTTGCAAATATATTGATGACGGTAAAGCGGAAGGCATCGTCATCAACGACAAGCAGATAGACGGCAGAGAAAATGAAATTTTCAAGCCGATGGAGCACTACAAAATCTATCGCAACGAAATTGTAGCCGGTACCGTAAGCCCCAGCTACATCAACCCTAAACAGGGCCTTGATCGGTTGCAGAAGCTAATGGATGAGTATTGCGGCGGAGTGACCGTAAGTTACATGACGAACGAAAAACTTCTCCAAATCGGTTTGAAAAAGCTAAAGATAATGGAGGAAGACCTGGACTCTTTAGGCGCTAAGGATCTTCATGAATTGCTGCGTGCGTGGGAATTGAGACACCGCCACCGCACTGCCGAATGCGTAACACAACACACGCTTTTCCGTAAAGAAACCCGTTGGCCTGGTTATTATTATCGAGGCGATGCAATGAAACTGGATGACGAGAATTGGCACGTTCTCACCGTCTCTCGCCGCGATCCGGTAACCGGAGAATATACAATGGAAAAGGCACCCTGCTATCATCTGGTTGATGAGGATGAAAAAGAACCTGCAGGTAAGGCATCGGCATAGCCTGGAAAAAAGAAACATTTACCGAAAACAGCCATTAGGGCTGCATAATAATATCTGGTGCGGGGTTAAAACCAACCCAGAGATTAACCACAGCTTGTAAAGACATCGATTTCGGCGCGGATTTTCGTCCAGCGCCGATTTTGTTTATCTTTAACGCGACAGGAAAGGTTCAACGATGAACATCGTGGACAAAAACGATGAAGAAATTATGGTGCTGGCGAATTCGATGTGGCGTGATCTGATCAAAAGTTCAAATGATGGCAATTACGGTGACTTCGTAAAACATTTTTCGCCGGAGCTGACATTGGGTTTGAATGAGATTGAGGTTGGCCGGCAATTTTCTACCAGTGAACTGACCCGGAGCTTGTCGGAAGAGTTCGACGAACTTGGAATAATCCGCAGAGGCGAACATGTGTCGGTACTTTACCGGCAACGCAGCACCAAGCGGGAGGGTGAATGGCTGGGTCGGCTGGTTCTTGGATATGAAGACGACGAGGTCAGAATATTTGGCGCCTCAATATTCTAAACACTTTGATCCGCTGAAAGTGAGTGAAATGAGTGATGTAATCGAAAATGACAAGCTGGTTGAACTTACCTATAGGGTAGTCGATGCAAAGTCCGGCCAAGTGCTCAGCACGGTTGAATTCCCCATAGGTTATGTTCACGGCCACAATGACGTGCTGGCTCCTCAAGTGCTCGAAGAGTTGGAGGGCAAGGCTGCGGGCGATGTCATCGACGTGCCGATTGATTGCAACGGGATTTATGGCCCGAGGGATGAATCACTTGTCTTCACCGATCGTATCGAAAACGTTCCTGAAGAGTACCGGGAGATCGGTACCATTATTACTATGGAGAACGAAAAGGGCGGTACCCAGAACTTCATCGTTACACGGATGGATGATAAGACCCTAACCGTTGATGGCAACAATCCGTTATGCGGTCGGGAAGTTGTCTTTACGCTTGAAATCCTGATGGTGCGGGACGCCACAGACGAGGAAATCGAGGCTGGTGGGAAAGATAATGACATCGTCAAAATAGACGAGGCAATGATGCCTGGCGTTAAAGCGCGCCGTATTAACTGACAAGCAACTTTGACAGAAGATGATCCGCGACCTAACCAGACAATTTTCTAACTACAATGCGAAGGCTCAGCCGTTGTTCACCGCATTAATGCTACCAAACATCTTGGCCGCCAGGTTGGTTTCATGCCTGGGATGTTCAAGCGAATTGCGCTGGGGCTTCGTCGCGAGCCCACAATGATGTTCAATAGATCTACGGGCGTTTGGGTGTTTCGTATTCGACTTCTTTTTGAAAAGGTTCCCATATCGTTTCATATCCGATGTGACCTTTTTCACTAGGTTCCATCTGACGCGTTTTGAAGAAACGTGCCTGGCCTTCTGGAACTTTTGTGTCGGGTTTTTTATCGCTCATGGATTACCTCGTATGTTAAAACCGATATCAAACCTGTGACTGCCAAAAAGTGTGGAATTCCCAAGCAATACCTATTAGGATTTTTCAAATCTGATCATACACGTTTGGACTATGGTTGCAAAGACTCAAGACCAATTCGTGGGTATGTCTTGGAGGGTTACAAGGACAAGGTGAGTTGAACACGTACACTATGATTTAAAATAAGTAGGAGAGTAACAATGCCAAAACTTGTACCGCCGCACGGTTCAGAAGCGATCAAACCTTTGCTGGTCTCTGAAGCTGCACGCACCGAAGGTATCGAACGTGCAAAAACGCTTGCGAAAGTCCCCTTAACCAGCCGCGAAGTCTCGGACATTTTTATGTTGGGCATGGGGGCCTATACACCATTGGCCGGTTTTATGGGAAAAGATGCCTGGCACGGGGTCTGCGCCGATATGAAACTGGCCAATGGTATCTTTTGGCCAATTCCGATTACGCTATCCACAACACAAGACCTTGCTGATCAAATCTCGATTGGTGAGGAAATTGCGCTGTGTGACGATCAAAGTGGCGAGGTTTTGGCCATTATGTCGGTGGGGGAAAAATATACGATAGACAAGGAGTTTGAATGCTCAAACGTCTATCGCACAACTGATGCCGCCCATCCCGGTGTACAAAAGGTGCTGGAACAGGGTGTTGTCAATCTTGGCGGGCCTGTGAGTGTGTTGTCTGAAGGTGAATATCCTGAAAAATACGCCGATCTTTATTTGCGACCCGAACAATCGCGCGCGCTGTTTATTGAAAAGGGCTGGTCGCGTGTGGCTGCTTTTCAAACCAGAAACCCCATGCACCGCAGTCATGAATATCTGGCCAAAATTGCCGTTGAAGTAACCGATGGCGTTTTCATTCATCAGGTTCTCGGCGCTTTGAAGCCGGGCGACATTCCAGCTGACGTCCGCACCCGGGCGATCCAGGCGATGATTGACAATTATTTTCGCAAAGAAACAGTGATCCAGGCGGGCTATCCCATCGAGATGCGCTATGCGGGGCCGCGCGAGGCATTGCTGCATGCGCTTATTCGCCAGAATTTCGGCTGCTCACACCTGATCGTCGGGCGTGATCATGCCGGTGTTGGGGATTATTATGGTCCCTTTGATGCCCATCATATCTTTGATGAATTATGGGAGGGTGCACTTGTTACCCGTGCGCTCAAGATTGATATCACTTTCTATTGTAAGAAATGCTACGGCATGGCGACGGCTAAAACCTGCCCGCATGACCCGCAGTATCATGTTTCGATTTCAGGAACACAACAGCGCGAAATGCTCATGAACGATGCCGACATACCGCCAGAATTCAGTCGGCCGGAAGTGGTGGCAATCCTCAAGGAATATTACGCCAGTCTTTGAGCTGCTTAAAAATGATAGCCGATTACCGGGCCTTCTGAAACAGTGATCTGTTTTTTAATGCGGGTGACCTTGGGATGATAGGGCACCTTGTGGGCATGCATGAAGCGGTCAATTGTCTCAGTGGTGCGGCCGTGCAGAACATCCACAATCACCATACCGGCATAGACATCGATCCGATGGCCTTGCGGCTCGGCTGAGCGTTCGTGGTAGGCTGCCTTGATCCAGCATTTGTAAGGTGACAATGTGTCATTGAGGTGGAGGACTTCACGGGTTTTGCCGCGTACTGCCGCTTCATTCCACAGTCGTTCGCAACGCTCGAACGAGCGGGGTTGTGCCAGTGCATCGCTGTAGGTTACGACTTTTATATTGGTGAGCCCGAGCAAATCGGCAATCTGCGCGCGATACACATCACTTTCAGGAAATGTTGGTTGCGGGTGGCAAAAAAACACCGGCGTTGAAGGTGCGATATCTGAAATCAGTTTCAAGACCACAATGCTGGGTGATTTAAGCGAGGCGGTCACCGCCACTTCGCCGGCAAAGCGCTCCTCCAGCAGATAATGCAGCATGTGTGCGGTTGATAGTCCGTCGGTTTTTTCTCTTATTTCCTGCAACATAGAAAATTAACACCACCCTTGTCTCTTTGATTGCACGACCCTCAGCCACGACCTTGTCAGGCGGATCACCGCAAGACTACCTAAGGGTGCGCCATCATCAATGGTTTTGCAATCGTAAAACAACACCTCTGGGTGCTGAGCCTGGAGGTGAGGGAAATATCCAGAATCGAAACCGGGGCTGGGGCTTTAGCTCAATTTGTTCGCCGATATGACTTTGAACGTGCGGGTAACACCATCATGTTCCCTGATTGAAACATATTCTCCGGGCCGAAACCGTTCATCGCCAAAGCGATACCCGGTCTCATCATCCTCCTCATCACCATTGATATCGTAATGGAAAGCCCAGGCACCACCGGGTTTTCGCACCAGATGTCCGGTTTCATGTTCATCATCACCCCAAAATCTTGTTACCAGACATTCCTGGCGATTGGTTTTCCATTCTTCCGCAACAATCCGGTCATCAACGTCAAGCGGGGCTACAAAAATATATCCGTGATCACGACTGCCATTTGGAAAGTCCTTATCGCGGGCCAGTTCCAGTGATATTTTTTTCATACTCATGCTAATACACTCCTGTTTTCTATTGGTTTGCATGACAGGCTGCAGGGTCAAAATTTTCAACAAGACATCAACGCAGGTAACGTCATGTTGGTGAGCATAGGGCAGGTTAGCAATTTTCAGATTTTATATCTTGATCCACGTCAAATTCACCCGGTACTTATGCGCCCCAACAAGGCTGATACCCGCGCTTTGGCGACATGCTCGTTTGATAATTGCCGGCAGCGCTTATTCGTCACCATAGCTATTTGAGGGCCGTGTACTTTTATGAATTTAATTCATATGTAAAGATCAGCCGTTCTTATAAATCGAAACACAAAGAAGATCGAAATGAAGAGAATTTTGCTGGTATTTGCCGCGACAACTGCAGTGTTGCTGCTTGTGTTCTCAGCGGCAGAACAATATGCTGAACGCTCAGCCATACCACGTTATTGCGCGGACAAAACCGGAGTGATTGAACGTGTTGGCATCATTTTGACAACGGGTGAGCCGGTTGGACAAGCCAGCAAACGACCTTTTATAGTCGCTGCAAAACTGATTTTTCTCATCCCTCAACGTGACGATGAAGATGTCGCTGCTTATCTGGAACGTTTGCGGCTTCATCTTTTTCAAACTTGTCGCGGCGGTTGAAAACCAATTTTCCCTTATTGATCTTGGTCAATTACAAAACGCTTTCGAATTGCATACTTCCCATTATCAGAAAAATCAGTTTTGGGAATTGGCAGTGCTATGGCGTCAAAAAAAACCAGCGAGGTAATTGGCAAAATGGTCTTTGCACTCACAGCCGGTGCCATGTTGGTCTTCTTCTGGTGGCTGTTGATCTATGATCATGGGGTTGTAACTGCCGCTTGAACGTGGCGGTAACATAAAGAGGGAAAACCAACGTGTTTTCAAATAAATGGGTGGTGTTGATCGCAGCCCTGATTGTGTGGACGGCCTATTTCCACACCATGGACTGGATGATCATGGAAGCGCAAGGGTTGCCGGTTAAATTCAACCTGATGCCGCGGTAGCCGCTATGAAAGTTAGAAATTATTTAGGTCTCTTCCTCATTTTTTCTGCGGCCTTGTTGTTACTGTTTCCCGAATTGTTGCTTGCTGCAACCGATAGTGGCGATATCGTTGCAGGCGCTCCCAGACCCAGCCGTCTGGATTATCCAAAAATAGCAGACATTAACTCGCGCACTCTTGTTTGGGGGCTGGCGCAAATGCATTTGTTTCTGGCGGCTTTTGTTCTGGCCGTGCCGCTGTTTGCCATATCAATGGAGTTTTTAGGTCATCTGAGCGGTGATGAGCGTTATGACAACATGGCGTATGAATTCATGAAAATCACCATGTCGGCCTATTCGCTGACTGCCTTGTTTGGCGGCTCTCTGGCGCTGGGATTGTTTGTACTTTATCCCCAACTGATGGGTTATCTGATGAAGGTTTTCCGGGGGCAGGTGCTGGTCTATGCCTTGCTGTTTTTATTGGAATCAGTGACGCTTTATCTCTATTATTATTCCTGGAAAGCCCTGCGTTACGGCAACGCCAAGTGGTGTCATATGTCCATCGGTCTTGTGCTCAATACCGTCGGGCTGACATTGATGTTTGTGGCCAACGCCTGGGCAACATTCATGATGTCGCCTACCGGTGTCGATCCTACAACCGGCGCTGTAATCGGCAGTGTGTGGGATGCCACCCGTAACCCCTTGTGGAATCCGGTCAATCTGCATCGGTTTTTGGCCAACATCGCTTATGGCGGAGCTATTGTCGGAGGCTATGCTGCCTACATGTTCCTGGCCGAAAAAGACAAGGAACTTAAAGCCCATTATGACTGGATGGGTTACACGTCGAATTTTATCGCCATTGCCGGTTTCTTGCCCCTGCCCTTTGCCGGATATTGGCTGATGGCCGAGATATATTCCTATTCGCAGCAGATGGGCATTACCGCCATGGGTGGTATTCTGGCCTGGCTTTTCATCATTCAGGCGGTGCTTATCGGCACCATTGTGCTGGCTGCCAACTATTACCTGTGGTGCGGTTTGATGCGCACGGACCGTGGCGCTGAATATGCCAAGTATGTCAAATATATTGCCGTTGTCATTGTTGGCGGGTTTTTGGTTTGGGTAACACCGAACTCCCTTATTTTGACAACTGAGGAAATCCGTCAGTTGGGCGGAACCGGTCACAAGTTTCTCGGACCGCTTGGAATTATGCCGGCCAAAAATACGGCTGTGAATTTGATGCTGGTTTTTACCTTTTTGTCGTTCCAGATGTTTTACCGCTCCAGCCGCATACCCACCGTATCCTGGGCCCGGCAGGGGAACATGGTGATCATCGCCCTTTACGTGATTGGCTGTGCCAATATTGTTGCAGCGGGTATCTACGGCTATCTTACGCCGACAGTCTACAAAGTAGGTGCGTCGGTTCCCCAGGTGGTAACCACGCTGTCGATCATCATTATTTCCGTCACCATTGATGTCTTCATGTTACGCGGCGCCAAGACCACCAAGGTTCATTGGGGCCGCATGCCCGAGCGTTCGCAATACGCCTTGTTCGTTCTGCCGGTGGCTTTCACCTGGCTGATGGGTTTGATGGGGTATATCCGCTCAAGTCTGCGGACCAGCTGGCATGTTTACACCATCATGAAAGACAAATCGCCCGAAGCCTATATCCCCACAATCGGAGAAGCCGGCAATACCATCACGATCATCACGTTGAGCTTTATGGCCATTATGGTTTTTGTCTTCTGGCTTTCGAGGCTGGGTGAAACCAGGCAGGAGAAGCCGACATGACCTTCGTGCGCGTTATGGGTTTTTCGCTTCTTATCCTGCTCGTCTACACCGGGTTCGCCAATATATTGCCACAAGTCCAGGGGGACCCTCCCAAGGAAGAGGAAATTGATGCGGGCAGCCTCGATATGGCTGGCATGGTATCGCTTGGCCAACAACTGTTTTCCGGTAAAGGCACCTGCACCCTGTGCCACAACAAACGGCTTCGCGCCCCTGACCTTCTGGCACTCGATCTTGCCAAATCGTTTCCCCAACGCCTGGCTGATCCGCGCTACACAGGCATCGCCAAGTCCAAAGAAGGTGCGCAGGCTATTGGTGAGTATATTCATGAATCGATGCTCGATCCTTCAAAATATGTGGTTGCCGGATTTGGTAAAAAAGGTTCTGGTGACACCATCAGCCAAATGCCAAAAATTAATTTGCCCCCGATCTCTCTGTCACCGGTTGAAATAAATGCGATTACGGCATTTTTACAGGACCGGGCCGGTCTCACCCCCACAATAGCCCTGCCAAGTGCCAGTGAAGCACCTGCGCCCAGCAACGACGCCGGTGAGGAAGAAGAAGGTCCGTCAACCACTGCCGTTGCGGCATTGGAAAAATTCGGTTGCAGCTCCTGTCATGATCTGGAGGGATCGGAGGCTGATATCGGACCAAAACTAAACGGTATTTCCAAAAAACTTGATGATGCCAAAATCACTGAAGCAATTATCAAACCCAATGCGGAAATTGCCGAAGGCTTTGAAGCCGATACCATGCCTGACGACTTTGGTGAGCAGATGCGGGTGAGCGAATTGAACCTGATTATCGATTACCTGAAAAACCTGCCGGAAAACCCATGAAACGTTTTTTTTCACATCCCCTGTTTCTGTCTATTCTGACACTCGTTGCCGCCTACGTGGTGTTCACACAAATCATTTCGCCACCGTTGCCGCAATCAATCGTCATTCAGTATATGATCATCATAGCCGTCTCCGTTGTTTTGGTTGCGACTTTCGAGGACACTTCCGCCAGCCGGTTTGTTGCACCAATTATAACCCTTCTGGGCAGTCCGAAAATGGCCATGGCTCGCGGAGTTGCTCTGATTGTAATTGTTGGCGGCGTCGCTGGTTTTACTTACAACAAGATAAAGCCAACAACGGCCTCGCCGGTAGAATTGCGCACAGTACATCCTGCACCACCTTCATCGCTTAAGGTCTATGGCAAAACCTTCAACCTGCTCAAATTGACCAATCCTATTCGTGATGCCAATCCAAAAGGATCGCAAGGATATCAATCAGCGGTCGCAGAAGGCAGACAGCTTTATTATAAAAACTGTGTGTTTTGCCATGGTGACATGCTTGATGGTGCCGGAGTTTTTGCGCCCGCATTCAATCCCCGGCCGATTAATTTTCAAGATGTCAGAACCATTGCGCAACTGCAGGAATCTTTTCTTTTCTGGCGCATAACCACAGGTGGTCCCGGCCTGCCACGCGAAGGAACCCCGTGGGCCTCAGCCATGCCGGTGTGGCGTGGAATGCTGAAAGAAGAGGAAGTCTGGAAACTCATCACATTCCTGTATGACTACACCGGTTATGCCCCGCGATCATGGGAACTTGAAGATGCGCCGGACAAATCGGTAGCGACTGCCGCTGCGCCTGAAGACAAAAAAACCAAGGAAGTCTCAATTGACACTGTTTACGCCAAACGCTGTGCTCAGTGTCACGGCGTCGAAGGTGATGGCACCGGCCCGGCAGCTGAATTTCTCTACCCCAAGCCGCGCGATTTCACCATAGCGTCATTCAAATACAAGACCACCAGTGCAGATAATGAATTTCCGTATGATGATGATTTGCGCAAGACCATTCTGCAAGGTCTGCCGGGTACCGCCATGCCGGCGTGGAAATCCATTCTTACGCCACGCGAAGTGGACGGTCTGATATTGAAGATCAAGAAATTTGGTGACTGGGATGAAGAAGATATTGAAAACAAACCCATTGATCCCGGTCAACAGGTCAAAACCTCACCTGAATCAATCGCCAAGGGCTGGAAATCATTTGTAAAAGCCTGCGCTCAATGTCACGGGCTATCGGGGCGCGGTAATATTACCTCAGGTAAAAAACTGAAAGATGATTGGCAGGATCGCATTTGGCCACGCAATCTGACCCGGCCGGAAACCTGGCGTTTTACCAAAACCGCAAAAGATGTGTTTGAACGCATCTCAACCGGTATTCGCTCGACACCAATGCCCGAACACACAACCACTATGTCAACCGATGATCGCTGGAACATTGCCAATTATGTAATGTCGTTAAGAAACACTTCCGTACAGTTATCCAAAGGTGAGACAGTTATCAAAGCCCGGCGTGTGGATGGTGAGCTTCCAACAGATCCGGGCGATCCTGAATGGGGTAAAGCATTGCCCATGACATTTGCCATGGCGCCGAACATTATCAAAGAACCTCGATTGTTCTTTTCCCTGAACGACCGGGCGACAATCCGCGTTCTGTTTAATGACAAAAATCTGGCCATACGTGTTGATGTGGATGATCGCACCTATTCGGTACCCGGCGATAAGCTGGAAAAACAATACAGACTGGCCGATGTCGAACCAACCCGCGATGCCATTGCCGTTCAATTGCCACGATTAATTCCTCTTACAAGTGAAAAGCCCGCATTTCGTCACGGCGACAAAAACCGTGCCGTTAACATGTGGTACTGGCAGGCACCAAGTGTTGAGCCTAAAGATAATGCCCGCACCTTAGTGCTGGATGCAAACGGGCCCAATGCTGCTCCCGCTCCACGTAAGGACACAAGCGGGCTTGCCGCCAAAGGTGTCTGGAAAGATGGCCGCTGGCGCGTTGTATTCAATCGTAGCCTGGTCACCGACAATGCGCTCGACCTGCAATTTGAAGAAGAAAAATATATACCAATTTCTTTTGCCAACTGGGATGGTCTTGCCGGTGAAAAAGGCGGCCGCCATTCATTTGCCTCATGGTACTGGCTGAAGCTGGAAGCGCGCGAAGACCGGGTGACACTAATCGCTGTTCCCGCCGGCACGGGCCTTTTTGCCGGTCTGTTGTTCCTGGGTTTGGTGCGGCAGCAGCGCCGCAAATTCTCCGTTTAGTTTTACTGTCACTCGAAAATTTTGAAAAAAAATAAAATCTCCCGGGTTTTTATATTTTTACACGCGCATTCTTGACATTCGTCAATGACCCCACATGGCATTGCCAGCGACAGTAACGCAGCATTTGTGGACGATGTCTCGTCGACTCACCCGGGAACAAAAGGGAGTAACTCCATGAAGACGTTCGGTAGCAAAACAAGATTTATGCTGGCGCTGTCAACGGGACTGATTGGTTCTATTGTTTTTTTAGGCACTGTAATTGCTGGCCAAAACAATCAGGGGCCAATCAAGCCGATCAAAGTTGATGCCAAAAAAGCGGAACTCGGCAAACGTTTGTTTTTTGACCAAAGGCTGTCCGGTGATGCAGCAATCAGTTGTGCCACCTGTCACCAGCCTGACAAAGGTTTCAGCGACGGTCTGGCTTTGTCCAAAGCCTATCCGGGCTCAAAAGGATTTCGCAATACACCTACTTTGATAAATACCGCGACCCGGAAAAACTGGTTCCACGACAGTCGCATTGGCACCAATCTGAATGATGTTACGCGTGAGATGATCACTGAAGATTACATCATGAACATGGACATGCGCCTGATGCAGGAGCGTCTCAAGCAGGATCCTGTATACGTAAAGATGTTCAAAGATGCGGGCTATGGTGAACCTTCCAACGGTTCGGTTCGAAAAGCCATACCTGAGTATTTGAAAACACTGACGTCGCGCAACTCCCCCTTTGACAAAGGGTCCATGACACCCGCAGCCAAACGTGGATATGAATTGTTCAAAGGCAAAGCGCAATGTGCCAGCTGCCATAGTGGGGCAAATTTTACCAACGACAAGGTCTATAATCTTGGCGTTCCGGAAAACCCGGAAATCTGGTCTGATCCAATGCGTCATATGACCTATGTGGCTTTTGGCACATTTATGGGCATTGGAAATATCATGAATGTTCGTCGTGATGTCGGTGCCAACATCCTCAACCCCAAAGCCGATGGTTCCAATATTGCGAAGTTCGCCACGCCAACTTTGCGCGAGTTGAAATACACTGCACCTTATATGCACAACGGCATGTTTAATTCGCTGTTTGAAGTGGTGGCTTTTTATAACCACGGTGGTGGTGAAGATAAAAACAAAGATAAGAATTTAAAACCGCTTGAGCTGACGTTTGGTCAACAAAAAGATCTTGTTGCCTTCCTGGAGGCTCTGTCAGGCGATCCATTGAACACCAAGGAATTCGTCTGGAAGGAAAAAATCCCCACCAATTATACCGCCATCGAAAACTGGCGCGCCGTTAAAAATTAGATCAAGGGAGATTATTCGATGAAATTTGCAAAGAAAATATCGGGTCTCCTCGCCGGAGCACTCATCACCGTCGCCACCGTTGGCATCGTACACGCTGGATCAGACGTGCCGCCATTGGCACCTCTGGGAGATCCGCCAATTCCAGCTGACAACAAGCTGTCAGATGTTAAAGTCAAGCTTGGCAAGATGTTGTTTTGGGACCCTCGGCTTGGCGGCGATGCCTCCACCGGTTGCGTGACCTGCCATGAACCCGATCAGGGTTGGGGCTTTGGTGATGCATTGTCACGCGGCTATCCCGGTACGGTTCACTGGCGTAACAGTCAAACGGTGGTGAATTCTGCTTACCTGATGAAGTTGTTCTGGGTCGGTGCCGCCTCGTCTTTGGAAAAGCAGGCTCCGAGTGCTGCCAAAGGTGGTGTTGCCGGCAATGGTGAAAATGATGTGATGGAGGCAAGGCTGGCTTTCATTCCGGAATATCGCAAACTTTTCAAACAATCCTTTGGCACCGATTGGCCACTAATTTCGGATGCCTGGAAGGCAATTGCCTCGTTCGAACGCACGTTGATCCACAACAACACACCGCTGGACAAGTATCTGCGCGGTGACAAAAAAGCCCTCAGCGCCCAGCAAAAACGCGGGCTGGAACTGTTCAACGGCAAGGCTGGTTGTATTGCCTGCCATAATGGCGCACTTGCCACCGACCAGAAATATTACAATCTGGGCGTGCCTCCTTCCGAACGCTGGGGAGAAGACGGTCTGGCTCAAATCACCTTCCGTTACGAACAGTTTGCCAAAGGTGTAACGCAAAAAATGTATCGTAAAATAAAAGACGATGCAGGTCTTTATTATCGCACCAAGCAGAAGGTCGACATGGGCAAGTTCAGAACTCCTCCTCTGCGCTATCTCAAGTACACAGCTCCTTATATGCACAATGGTTCGTTCTGGGACCTGACAGAGGTTGTTGAATTTTATAACCAGGGTGGCGGCGAAAATGACTTTACCGATGGCACCATGGCAAAAAGCAAATCGCCTTTAATCAAGCCACTGGGATTGTCTGAAAAAGAAGTCGAAGATCTTGTGGCTTTCCTTGACGCCTTTAGCGGGGAAGAACTGGTGGTTGAGCCACCAACGCTTCCGCCATATGCACCACTACCCAATCCGGCAAAAAATTAAAGGGGATCAAAAATGGCCAAAACAACTGTCTATAAAAACACCCGGTCGAGAAAGCAGCTGGCGAAAGAAGTCGGCCACAAATGTCTGGTTTCACGTCGCAACTTTCTTATTGGCACCGGGGCGACAACTGTCACTGTAATGGTGACCCTGAACCCGGGGACTGCTGATGCTAAGGCTGTGCCGGCGCAGATCACCAATTATCCGCGCAAATTTATCTGCAAACTGTCCGAACTGAAGCAGGATGAACCGCTTGACTTCAACTACCCTGATGAGGGCGAATATTCTGATAACATGGTGGTCAAGCTCGGCGTTAAAGCTGGCGGTGGTTTGGGTAAGGACCAGGATATTGTCGCTTACAATTACGCCTGCACCCACCAGGGCAACTCATTGTCTGGCAGTTACAAAGCTGAAACCAAATCACTTGGTGCCTGTCCGCTACATCTTTCAACTTATGACCTCACCCGCCACGGCATTTTGATCTCAGGTCAGGCTTATCAGAGCCTGCCGCAAATTTTGCTCGAAATCGAAGGTGACAGTGTCTATGCCACTGGCATTTTTGGGCTGATTTTTGGTCGCGAAAACAATCTGCACAGCTAATTCGGGAGAAGTGAGTTATGTCAACACCATATTATATTCCAGATACAGATGTACCCCTGCCTCCCAAGGATGCGGATGTTATATCTACGGCGTGCGATTATTGCATCGTTGCCTGCGGCTACAAAGTTTATCGCTGGCCGGTAAAAGGCGGCAAGCGCGGCGGTGCCAAGGCGGGAGAAAATGCCTTCGGCGTCGACTTCCCCGTGGAAGTGCTCGGCCCCTGGGTAGCCCCCAACCAGCACAACATCGTGCTTCACGAGGACGAACCCCATCATGTGGTCATCCTGCCTGACAAGGAAACCAAAGCCGTTAATACCGACGGCGATTCATCGCTTCGCGGTGGCTGTATCGCACAAAAATGCTACAATCCCCAAAAACCCACGCGCGACCGCCTGACCACGCCGTTGATGCGTATTCACGGCATTCTTCAACCGGTTACCTGGGATCTGGCACTTGATGTCGCTGCTGCTGTTGCAAAATATGTGATCGAAAAGCATGGGCCTTTGGCTTACGGTGTCAAAACATTCTCCTATCAATATATTGAAAACACCTACGCGATCACAAAATTCGCACTCGGTTCCGTTAACACGGCGAACTTCACTTTCCATGACACCCCGTCGAACGTCTCTTCAACGCCGGGTTTTCGCAACGCTGGATTTGATAACTTTGCGCCTTCTTATGAAGATTGGCGCGACGCCGAAACACTGCTTATCTGCGGAACCGACCCTTATGAAACCAAAACAATCCTGTTCACACAGTGGATTATGAAGGGTATTCAAAACGGCCAGAAAACCATTATGATGGTGCCACGTCGCACTGCCGGTGTCGCTTATGCCGAGCAAAATGGTGGCCTGTGGCTTGATGTAACTCCTGGCACAGACCTTCTTGTGGTCAATGCCATTGCCCGCATCATTGTAGAAAACGGCTGGCAGGACAAAGAGTGGATTAAAAACTGGGTCAACGACAAGTGGGGCTCCTCATCAGGATTTGGCCAGGGCACCCGCAACACGCCGTGGCAATGGCGTACCACCTGGGGCCAGTTCCAGACCAAGGGCTTTGAGGACTGGAAGAAATGGCTGTTGTCGCAAGATGATTACACGTTAGAAAATGCCTCAAAAATGTCCGGCATTGATGCAGAAAAAATTCAGCTTGCCGCTGAGATGATGGCAAAACCTGTCAAAGGCAAACGCCCGAAAACATCGGTCATGATCGAGAAGGGATTTTACTGGTCAAACAATACTGGTAATACCGTTGCCATCTCGGCACTGGGCATCATAGTCGGTGCCGGCGGCAGACCTGGTCAGATGATCGGTCGTGCTGGCGGCCATCAACGCGGCGGTGTTGGCGGTGGCAAATATCCACGCAACAAATCACCGATGAAACTGCCCGGTCGTCGTCGCCGCGCACTTGACACCGATACCTGGACCATGGCCGGTCACACCCGCATGGCCCATGTCATCGGAACTACCTGGATTCAATCCATGTGCGGGTCATTCGAATTGGCTGCCAAGTTCCATGAACTCACCAATGGCAATCCGCATCAGGTGCGTTCTCTCAATAAAGAGAAAATCATTGAAACCTTGAAAAAACGGGCTGATTCAGGTGGCATGGTGATCATTAACCAGGACATTTATCTGGTCGATCCGATTGGCAACCAGTTTGCCGATATCATCTTCCCGGCAGCTACATGGGGGGAAGAAGACTTTATGCGTGCCAACGGCGAGCGCCGTCTGCGCCTGTACCAGAAGTTCTACGATCCGCCGGGGGACGCAAAGCCGGATTGGTGGATCATCGCCCAACTGGCTACTCGCATGGGCTATAAAGGCTTTGACTGGAAAAACTCCAACGAAGTTGCTGAAGAATCCGCACGCTTTTCACGTGGCAGCCGTAAAGACTACAATATGGTCAAAGTTGCCGCCAAACGTGAAGGCAAAACCCTGCATCAAAAACTCAGGGAATTTGGCACCAATGGTATTCAGGGTCCGGTGTCGATGCTGGATGATGGTACTCTGGTCGGCACAAAGCGACTGCACGATACGCAAATGAAATTGTCGCCAACCGGCCCAGCTGGAGCCAACATGGTCAACAAGAAGACCACACACTTCAATTCCCAGACCGGACGTTGCAATCTTGAAAAGGGGCAATGGTCGTGGTTTTCAGATTATTGGGAATGGATGCGTCCCAAGGATGACGAGTTGTGGTGTACATCGGGTCGCTCAAATGAGCGTTGGCAGTCAGGCTTTGATGATCGCCGTCGCCCCTATATCGTGCAGCGCTGGCCTGAAAACTGGGTTGAAATCAACCCGGAAGACGCCAAGGCCCGTGGTATTGAAAGCGGCGATATGGTGATGATCTATTCCGATCGCGTGCCCTCACTCAAGGAGACGATCCTTGGGGTGGAAGGTGATGACTACAAGTTCTCTGGCCAGATGAAGAACGGCAACGTCGAACTCAGCGAAGCAGCGGTTACCGCTGTAGCCATGGTTACGCGGGCGGTGAAGAAAGGGGTTCTTTATATGGACTTCCTGCACACATCGCAGCCGGCAAACGCATTGGAAGGGCGTGTTGTTGACTGGATGAGTGGTAACTACAACTACAAAATGGGCGTTGCCAGGATCAAAAAAATTGGTATATCCCCTTACAAAAACACGTTCCGGTCGATGTCTTTTGCACCGCGCGATATCCCGGTCTGATCATAACTACGATTGAGTGAAGTTGAAAAACAAAAAAAACCGGAAGAGAATAGGCCTCTTCCGGTTTTGATTTTTGAAATCGATGCGAACAATCACTTTGGGCGGAAAATCTAGAAAGAACAGACTTGACATATGTCAAGGGAGGCCGCCGCCGATTGTGCTCAATTGAACCCACAAAACAGGACGTTCTGGGACATTGATCATGGTAACAAGAGCAAAATCTGCAAAAGAAAGAGCATTTACCCAACTGAGTACTCTCGTTTTGGAGGGGCTGGATATTCATCGTTGTGCCGCAGCAAAGGCGGTGGGCAAGATTGCTCATCCCGGAGCTGGACCCGTGCTGCAACAGGCACTGCTGGATGAAGATGAAGATGTAAGGACCGATGCCGCCGCCGCCTTGCTTGAACTTGACGAAACGCAAGCTGCCGGTGCCATCATGGAAAATCTTCTCGGTGACCCCTGCCCAGAAGTCAAACTGTCAGCAATTGAATTGCTTGCCAGCGTCAACCATCGCCCGGTTGTCCCCTGGCTGCATACAATAGTTGCGGGCCGGGAAGAAGAAATAAACTGGGGAGATGACGATTGTTATGCCTCAGGCTGGGATGACTGGCTCGACATTCAACTGGCGGCAATCAAGGCGCTGGGTAAAGTTGGTACAGCTAAATCCGTCACTGTCATTATGAACGAATTGAAAAATGACGAGGGTCAAGACCTGACCCAGGTTGCCATCCCGGCTCTGGCTCAACTTAAAACCGAAGGTGTTGCCGCACTGACCACATTGTACACCGAAGGTGACGCACGCACGCGCCGCCGGGTCTGTTCGGTTTTACAGCCAGGGCAATCTGTCGAAATGGATGGACTTTTGGAAAAGTGTCTGGCCGATAACGCAGGTGAAGTTCGCTATGTTGCTCTGGAAAAAATAATTGATAATGACCCTGAAGACGCCCGTCTTGCCGCATACTTCAGTGACAATGATGTTGATGTGCGCATTCTGATTGCCAAAACAATAAGCTCAAACGAACCTGGTTTGGCGATGGAGAGATTGTCTGACAAGTCTGCGAAAGTCCGGGAAACAATCTTCAGGTCAATTGCCGTTGAACCCGGAGCGTTTGAAAAAGAAGGTTTTTCCGAGATTGTCAAAAAGGCCATAATCGGCATACCGGAAGTTGCCGGTGCCGCAGCTGTCGCCTGGGCAGGCATGATTGGAAAAGAATCAGCAAAAAGCTTGGGGCGAGCACTGCAAAACCCTGAACAACCACTGATTTTTCGGCTTGGCTTGATTGAAGCACTAACCTTGCTCGATGATGCCGGTCTGCCCTATCTGCTGGATACCATTGGCAACAGCAACAGACAGATCCGCATCTCGACCATGTCGGCGCTGGCAGAAATTGCTACCTCAGGTAAATGGCCCAACACGGCCGGGGACAGTCTCCTCGCGGCGCTTCGAGGCGAACTTGTCGAGGCGGTTGAGGACGTAGACGACACAGAACAAGAAACAGCCAGAGACGTTGACGATGTTGTGCCCGAAGAACAATCTCCTGCCACATCCACATTGGATAAAATTTTACGCGATGGAGTTGGCACCGAACCGGCCCTCAAAAATGAACCGGAACCGGAGGAAATAAAACTTTCCGAAGACGATAAAAAATTCCTCGAAATATCGAAATTGCGCGCGATGAAAAAAGGCAAGGTATCGCTGGATGCCAAAGTAGCTCCCCATCGTGATGTTCGCCGGTTTACTGCCTGTCTTCTGGGTGACTTTGATTTTCCGGGAGTGACTAGAGCTCTGGGCCAGGCCTTAGGAGATGATGATGTTGAGCTCAAACAATCCTGTCTGGAAAGTCTGGCTCTCATTGCCAATCGGCGGGGGAAATTGAAAAAACGCCTGTACCCGGCAATCCTAAAAGAAACTCAGCATAAAGATCGTGTTGTTCGCATGCTTGGCGCCCGTTGCCTCGGTTACATCAAGGGCAAAGAGGTTGAAGATGTCCTGGTCGAGTTATGCAGTGATGGCGATGTGCATGCTCGCCGTGAAGCCATCACAGCCCTTGGTCGCAAGAAAGGTCATGTGGAAAGCCTGTTGCGTGCACTTGATGATAATTATTCCGGGGTTCGAATTGCTGCGGCTCAAGTCCTTGCCAACCGGCGCTCTCAAATGGATGTTCTGGTTGAATTAAGCCTGGCGCATGATGGTATGCACCGTCGCGATATTGTCGCCATGCTCAAGGACTGGAACGCCAATGAAGCGGCGGAAAAATATCTCAATATTCTTGATGATGATGACAACAAGCGGGCATGGCTGGTCGCCATCGAAGCGCTTGGAGATCTCTTCAGCTATTCAGAAAATGGTGATATCCAAGCCGCCGCCTGAGCCCTATTTTCAACATTTAACGAAGAGGAAACGTCGATGAATAGATTGTTTAAAGGAATACTCTGCACAGTTGCATTGGTAAGTTTTACCGGATTGGCTCACGCCGCAAAGTACAAGGAAATCGATGTCTCCGATGGTGGCAGTATTTCGGGAAAAGTTATGGCAGGCGGTGTTGTCGAGAAAACAAAAACATTCACTATTTCCAAGGATCCACAAATCTGTGGTGAAGGCAAACGCATTGTGCCCCTTGTTGAAATTAACAAAAACGGCACTGTAAAAAATGCGATAGTCTTTCTGTACAAAGTCAAGCAGGGTAAAGCATTTCCAAAAGAGCTGATGAATGTAACCATCAATCAGGAAAAATGCGCGTTTGCTCCCGGATTTTCCGTGATGGCGAATGGCGGAAAACTCACCGCTGTTAATTCAGATAAAACCCTGCATAACATCCACACCTACGAACTTATCGGCAAAGCAAGACGCACAGCAATAAACGTGTCGCAGCCCAACGCCGGGGACAAGGTAACCAAGAAAATCAAAATGCGTAAAGGTGCCGGCATGAAAATCGAGTGCGACGCGCATGATTTTATGCATGCCTATATGTTCGTTGCCCAAAGCCCTTATTTTTCCGTTGTTAATGAAAACGGTGAGTTCACCATCGGTGACATACCGCCTGGCGAATACAAAATCAGGCTGTGGCAGGGGTTTTTAGGTGAAATCAAGAGTGGCAAGGTAAAGGTTGCCTCTGGCGCCGACACCAAAATCGACCTGTCATTCTGATCATCCGGCAAACCTGAGGTCGAGGCCATGACACCTAAAAAAAAGCTCAATGCCTTTGACGGTTTTGTACTGGCTGGTGCGGCTGTAAATGTTGCGGTTATAGCTTTGATTTTTGGCTATTGGCTGCTGTACGGATAGTTAGCGGGAGCAGAAAATGTCTACAGCAAGGGCGCACACTGAAAAAATTGCCGATGAGCAAGTCGGTACAGCACCGGTTCGCCTGAACAATATTCTTGTCGCCCTTGATCAATCAGACCTCGCCAACCAGGCAGTTGTCGAAGCCATCAAATTGGTTAAGCCAATCAATGGCAATATAATAGGCATTCATGCCTATGCTGCCAAAATGCATGACCGGCGTTTCAAGCAGATGGAAGGCGGATTGCCGGAACGTTATCGTTATGAAACCGAAATGGAACACCAGCGCGACGTACATGAAGACCTGATTGGCAAGGGACTTGGCATTATTTCCGACAGTTACCATGATACGGCTCAAGCCAAATGCGAAAAATCCCAAGTAAAATTCAAAAGGTTGAGCCCGGAAGGTAAAAACTACACCTGCATCATTGATGCGGCTAAAACCGGAGAATTTGACGTGCTCGCCCTGGGCTCCCGCGGGCTTGGTGCGGTTGCAGGCAGTATTATTGGCAGCGTTTGCGAACGTGTTGTACGGCGCGCGCCAATTGATGTGCTGGTAATCAAAGACCGCAAAACCAGCATTGGTGATGGACCAATCGTTGTCGGAATTGACGGCTCACCCCAGTCTTTCGGAGTTCTCAAATCCGCACTGATGATCGCCCGCCAGATCGGTGCCGACGTGCACGCAGTTGCAGCTTATGATCCCTATTATCACTACGTTGCCTTTAACAAGATTGCCGGTGTTTTATCTGATGAGGCGGGAAAAGTGTTTCGGTTTAAAGAGCAGGAACAGCTGCACGAAGAACTGATTGATGATGGTATTGCCAAGATCTACCAATCCCATCTTGCCATTGCCAAAACTGTGGCCGAAGAAGAAGGTGTCAACATCATCTGCAAGCTGGTTTCAGGAAAACCGTTTCAGGCCATCCGCAAATATCTCGAAAAAGTTGACGCAAGCTTGTTGATGGTAGGAAAGGTTGGCGTTCATGGTGATGAAGAACTCGACATCGGCGGCACCACGGAAAATCTGTTACGGATGGCACCGTGCCACATCTGGATTGGCCAAAAGACCCATTTTCCTTCGCTTGATGTTATCGCTGAAGAAACCATAATGTGGTCTGACGAGGCTGATGCAATGATGTCGCGCGCGCCTGATTTTGTCCGTGGCATCGCCCGCACCTCGGTTATTCGCCAGGCCCATGCAGAGGGACATACATTCATCACCAGCCGCTTTGTTGAAGATGTGATGAAAAAAATGATGCCGGGCGGAAATTCTGACGGTGATGAAACACCCGTCAGTTCAGGTTTTGACCCGCTCGCCTGGAATGCCGCAGCAACGGCCCTGCTGGCAACGCTGGATGACAAGGTGTTGCAGGAAAATATTCGCCTGAGAGCAGAAAAATCCGCCCGCCGTGATGCTGCCACCGAAGTATTACCACAACACGTGCAACCTTTTGTTGCCGAGACTTACCACAATGATCTCGAGTGGGCAGCAGCCTATCTGGCACGACTGCAAAGAGTGCCGGAAATTTTTCGGTCCAAAGCCAGGCAAACCATTGAAGATTATGTGCGCGCAAACGGTGAAGTTCGCGTTGATGGTGAGGTTGCCGAAGGGGGTTTTGCCAAAGCGCGAAAAGCCATGTGCCCGAAGCCTGATGCAACCGAGCGCGATCATGACTAGACCAGATTCTAATCCGGTAGAGGCACCTTTTCTTGTCGCCTTCAATTTGACAAAACGGTGCAACCTGTCGTGCACGCATTGTTATCTTGATGCTGAAATTCTGAAAAACGGCAGCACCGATGAATTGTCTACCGACGAGGTAAAAAGGGCCATCAGTGACATCGCCAGCGTTGGGCCGGAGTGTATGATCGTATTGACCGGTGGTGAACCGTTGCTGCGCCCAGACATCGAAGAATTGGCAGCCCACGCCAGCAAACTCGGGCTGATGGTCGTCATTGGATCCAACGGTATCACTTTGACAGCTGAACGGGTAAAGCGTCTCAAAAAATCCGGGGTTGCCGGTATTGGTCTGAGTATCGATTCCCTTGATCCGCAAAAGCATGATGATTTTCGCGGCCGCAGAGGTGCCTGGTTGAAAACCATGGCCGCCATAGATGCCTGCCGCAAAGAAGGTCTAGCCTTCCAGATACATTTTTCGGTTACCGATCATACCGCAGATGAAATTGACGACATGATCAGCTTTGCCCGGCAGGCACAGGCTTTGGTGCTCAATGTGTTTTTTCTGGTGTGCACCGGGCGTGGTGAGAAATACACCGATATTTCGATTGAAAATTACGACAAGGTGCTCAAGCGCGTTGTCGAGGCTGCCCACGATGAAAAGCAATTGATGGTGCGCGCTAAATGTGCGCCGCATTTCAAACGACTGGCGCTTGATCTCGACCCGGAATGGCCGATCACCATGGCTCATGGTTATGAAGCCGGTGGCTGTATTGCCGGCACACGATATGCCCGCGTCACACCCGAAGGTGAGGTAACCCCTTGTCCGTTCATCGAAACCTCCGGCGGGTCTTTGCGCCACAACAGTTTTTCCGACATCTGGCAGGATGGTGAGATTTTTACCGCCCTGCGCCAGCCACAACTGGAAGGGCGTTGCGGGGTTTGTGAATTTCAAAAACTGTGTGGCGGTTGTCGCGCCCGGCCGCTGGCGCGCTCAAACGATCTCATGGGTGAAGACTTTCTATGTTCATACCAGCCGCAAAACGGGGCAATCATCGAAGTTTTGAAAACCGGTGAGACTAACCTCAACTGGACAGACGATGCCCAACAACGCGTTGCCCGCATACCCGGTTTCGTTCGCCGTATGGTCAAAAATCGCGTTGAGGCAGATGTGCGCTCAAAGGGCGGATCAACGGTCACAGCAGATGACCTTTCGCGTCTGGCCAAAGAGCGGTTCAAAAATGGCATGCCACCGGGCATCAAAAGGCCTGAGGTGTCATGACCTACGATGTTGCTATAATAGGTGGGGGCATTTCCGGCCTGACCACAGCGTATGATCTGCAGCGAAGTGGCCGCCGGGTTATTGTCCTCGAACGCCAGCAAACCGTTGGCGGCAATGCCATATCCCAGCGCATCAATGGTTTCTTGATGGAACATGGTCCCACCACCCTCAATACCCTGGTGCCGCAAGCGCTGGAATTGACTAAAAATCTCGATATTGAAAACCAGCTACTTGATTTGGGCCTCGGTGTGCGCAAACGCTATCTGCGTGACGGCGGTACCTTGCACGGCATCGGAATTAAGCGCACGGGTTTCCTGATGTCGCCCTATCTGTCTGTTCGTGGGCGGCTTCGTCTCATGACCGAGATACTACGCCCGCGCAAAACAAATAACGAAGATGAAAGCATTCACGCCTTTATATGCCGTCGCTTTGGCATCGAGTTTGCCGAAAAAATCATGGCACCGCTGGTGGCTGGAATTTTTGCGGGGGACGCTCACAAGCTATCTTTGCAATCAGCCTTTCCTAAACTAATGAAAATGGAGCAGCAATTCGGTTCTGTCACGCGAGGTGTGTTTAACGCCGGACACAGTGGTGAACCCGGTAAAAGACTGTTTTCGTTTCGCGATGGTATCGCAACATTGCCGAAGACTTTGGCTAACGCGATGGCCGGTTGCATTAAAACCGGCACCGCAGTCAAATCCGTTTCAAAACACCCGCAAGGCTACAGGTTAGAGACTCACAGATCAGGTGACCTGATAGCCAGAACAATTGTCTTTGCCGTTCAGCCACACGTTGCCGCCAGCCTGCTTGAGCCATTGGATGAGCCAGCTGCAACAGCCGCAGCCGCGATTGATGCCCCCCCTCTTAGCGTCATTTTTCTGGCCTATGCCCGCCAGCAGGTTAGCCACCGCCTTGATAGTCTGGGGTTTTTGAGTGTGGCAGGGTCAGGAGGAATTATCAACGGTGCGCAATTCCCTTCGACCATGTTTGCCAATAGGGCTCCCGATGGATTTGTCTCGATTTCTGCTTATGTGGGCGGCAGCGGCAACCATGACGCAGCCTGCCTGAACAGCAATGACCTCAGCCATCTGGTACACCGCGAACTATCAGATCTGTTGGAAATCAGTGGCGAGCCGATTTTTTCCCGCTGCCGTCAATGGGCGCGCAGCATCCCGCAATATGAGATCGGGCACAGCGTTAAAGTTTCAACCATAGAGGCTTTGCACCTGCGTCAGCCCGGATTATATGTCACTGGAAATTATCTCGGCGGTGTGTCTGTCGGAAGTTGCATAGAACAAGCACGGGCAACAGCGAGCAAAATTAACTGCTACCTGCCCGATGTCGCACAGGTAGCGCCCGCGAATGCCAGAGCGGGAATTTCTGCCAGAGCATAAGTGTTCATACCGCGCAGGCAAATTCGTCGGCCGCACCATTTGCAATTTGTCGCAAGGCCGGCTCATTGAGAATATGAATACAATCTCCACACTCGCAGGCTATCATTTTAAGCTGTTTCAGTTTTGTGAAAGCACGTGAAAGTGTTTCCGGTCTCAACCCCATATAATCTGCAATATCAATTCGGTTTAAAATCAGGTTTATGAGTTTGCCACGCTCGGCAGCCTGACGGTTGCGGCATTCAAAAATAAATGAAGCGAGCTTTTCAACCGCAGACTTGCGGGCAAGGTCGACGGAATGATTGGCGATTTGACTACAACACCTGAATTTATCAACCATCAGGCTCGACCAGGCTTGTGGGTTTTCCTGTCGCAGTTTTTCCAGATCTACCGCATTGAACATTTGTACCTGGCCGGGAAGGAGGCAACATAACGAGCCCCCGCTTCCTCGTATCTGACTAAAATCCAGGACTTCACCGGTCAGGAATATCGTAGAAATGGTTCGTCGGCCATCTTTGAGAAAATGTTGCAAGCCAGCCGCACCGCTGGAAATAATGATAATTGGATAAGGTGCACGCCGGACATGTTTCAAAGCGCTTTCTATATCGGTCAACTGATAAGGTAGCCGTGCAAGGGGATCGCCATTATCATCTGCAGACGCCATACAGGTAAAAGAGCCCGCAGCCTCACACCCATGCCGCGCGGTGGTGAAATTTTGCATTGCAGCCTCCTTTTATGGAAGAATAATTCAATGTCGGCAGTATTGGTGTTCCGGCTCACTTTTTCTTTGATCAAGGTCAAAAAAATCGTTGTTTTAACTGTGTCAGCTGACAAATGAGAGGTTGGTCTAAAAGTCAACCGAGTTGACGCGTTGCTGCTCTGGAACTACCTTGCAGGTAGTTGAGCCTATGGGAACTTACGGATGATCAGGCCACCTGATACTGGAAGAGGTCAAAATGAAATCTGGAAAACTCGCTATTTGCAGCTTGGGATTGCTGTCAATCTACCCGTTATTGACCGTCACCGCATTGGCGTATGATGCAACATGGTACAAGACCGACTTCTGGGCTGGCGAATACCCCCACGGGTTTACGCTGGAACAAAACGTAATGACACTGATCCGAACTACGCCCGATCCGCAAGCGTCCATGACCATCAACTGTACGATGAAAAAAGGTGCCACCTACCATCCCTGGAACAGCGAACGTGTTACATCCTCAAAGCTGGAATTTCTCAGCTATATTCCCATAGAGATTTTTGTGATCAAGAAACCGGCCACATTGACGCTGCGCAACGAACAAACCGACAGTGACGAGAAGATCACGTTTGGTGTGGGCGATGAATGGACCTATCTGACCTATTATGCTGAGGGCATGTTCAAGATAACCTTCAAGGGCACGACCTATACAGCCGATCAGGATTTGATGGAAGCTTCACTGGAAAAAGACACCAAGGCCTCAACAAAGGTACGGCTTGTCGACGAGTGGATGAAGTTGACCTGCGCCAATGGTGCGTCAGGCTGGCTGCTTTTGGGCGATGTCCTGGGCAAACCTTTCTATGGTGGCCCGAACTTCGTCGATTTTGGCGTTGCCAAAGACAAATAACTGATTGCAGCCAGATCAGTTTTGCCGGCAGAATAATGTGCGTGCATTCTGTAAGACAGTATGCGGCAAAATTTCCATTATCTTCTTCTTTTTGACGGGCGTTTCAAAGTTGGAAGCGGTTTTCCAGAAATATCCGGATGGGTTTTCGCAGTTCAAACTCAATATGCCATCGAAGTCGACTGTCTTACCTTCGCCTTGGATATAAACGTTGATCTGCCCGGTTTCACCGGAACTGACAGCGGTGCCCCACCAGTTGTTCTGATAGACGCCTTCGATTGGTTCATCATATAAAAAAACACTGTTGGCTTCGCCGCGCTCGCCCACAATCCAGGCGTTTGCCGGAATGGTCAAGACCAGACAGCTGATGGCCCCAAGCATTGCGACCTGAAATATATTCATGATTTTGTGTCCTTCTGGTGATCTGTAGGCAATGGTATATTGCCGCAATTTTTGCCTGTGAACCAAACAGGAAACGATTGGTCGAGACGTGTTCGTTAAAGCTGGACTACCCTTTTGGGTTGGAAATCCTGTTTGGGGCATCGCGAACATGGGCGCGCATGAGTGCGGTTGCCTGCGCGGTTTTGCCTGCCACCATCGCATCAAAAATCTGTTCGTGTTCACTCCACACTTGGGCCGTCATGCCGGGGTGTTGCAAGACTTTTCTCATTGACCTTTGCAGATGCCGCCAGTTCAAATGCATCGTATCAATAATGATGGCATTGCCACTGAGTTGATAAATCAGGGAATGAAAATCTATGTCCGCCTGCAAAACCGCCTGGCTTTGAGCAGCCTCAACGCAAGCCTTGCCGCGGGCAATGATTTCACGTGCCTCTGCAATGTCTTTTTCAGCCATACGTTTAATAGACAGTTCGACGGCCAGCGGATCTATGGCCGCGCGAAACTGGTAAATTGCATCAAACAGTTTCCTGTCAACCGCAGCCACAACGACGCCACGCCGACCGGTATCTTCAACAAAGTTTTGTGCTTTCAGCATGGTAATTGCACTGTTCACCGGTTGGCGCGAAACATTGAGTTGGGCTGCCAGGTGGTCTTGCGATAACCGCGTGCCCGGCGTCAAAGACCCAGTGCAAATTTCGTCCAGGATTGCTTCATAGGTCATTTGTACCAGCGATTTTGCCGGTGTCAGTGTTTCCATTGAAAACTTTTCCCCTGACGGTTGTAACCATATGTCTGCTTGACACTATAGCGTCAAAACAGCATTCTGTATACGAAATTTGGTATGCGAAATGACAGGGGGATGGGTTATGGCGTCAACGGCAATCAGAGTTTTGCTGGCAAAAGTTGGCCTTGATGGCCATGACCGTGGCATCAAGGTCGTAGCCCGAACTTTGCGCGATGCCGGCATGGATGTGGTCTATTCCGGTCTTCACCGCACCCCGGAAGAAGTGGTCATCGCCGCTGTTCAGGAGGATGTCGACATCCTCGGCGTTAGTCTTTTGTCTGGTGTACAGTTAACGGTTTTTCCAAAAATATTTGCGCTGTTGAAAGAAAAAAATGTCAATGACCTGATCGTTGTTGCTGGCGGTGTCATGCCCGATGAAGATGTTGTTGCCATCAAAAAAATGGGTGTGGCTTTGGTGATGCTGCAAGATACTCCGCCTAAGGAGATCATCGCCTCGCTGCAACAGCTGGTTGCCGAACGCGGCCCCAGGTAAGGATAAAGATTATGGAACAATGGTCGTTCCCGCCAAAGTACGATGACAGCTATATGCCGCCGCCTGACAGCCGCTACTGGTTTACGGCGCGCGAAACAATGCCCGCAGGCGAACGCGAGGGGCATATTTTAAAGCGGCTACAGGAGATTTGCGCTTACGCTTATGAAAACGCGGGCTTCTACCGCACCAGATGGGACGAGGCCGGGTTTCATCCCTCGCAGTTGAAATCACTGGAGGATTTTGAAGCCCGCGTTCCGGTTATCAGAAAAGCTGAAATACGCGCATCACAGGAAAATCACACCCCCTTTGGTGATTACCTGTGTATCCCTCAAGATGAAATCTATCATATTCACGGCACCAGCGGCACCACCGGCACGCCAACGGCTTTCGCCATCGGTCGCGATGACTGGCGATCTATCGCCAATGCCCATGCCCGTATTATGTGGGCGATGGGCATGCGGCCCGGCGACATTATCTGTGTCGCTGCCATTTTCAGTCTGTATATGGGCAGTTGGGGGGCGCTGGCCGGGGCCGAGCGTCTTGGTGCCAAGGCTTTTCCGTTCGGTGCCGGTGCCACCGGCATGTCGGCACGTTGCGCCCAGTGGCTCAACACTCTCAAACCGGCTGGTTTTTACGGCACCCCCACCTATGCCCTGCATCTGGCCCAAACAGCCATTGACAATGGCCTTAACCCGCGTGATTTCGGCTTGCGCTATATGTTCTTTTCTGGCGAACCCGGAGCCTCCATTCCCAGCGTGCGCGACAAAATACAGGAGCTTTATGGTGCCAAAGTTTTCGACAGCGGATCAATGGCAGAAATGACCCCGTGGATGCATGTGGGCGGATCGTTTGAAACCTCAGGTATGCTGTGCTGGCAGGATATTGTCTATACCGAAGTGTGCGATCCCAAAACTCATGTGCGTGTGCCGTATGGATCGCGCGGCACGCCGGTTTACACCCATCTTGAGCGCACCTCACAACCGATGATCCGAATGGAATCAGGCGATCTCACCTTGTGGCAGGACGGGCCCAACCCCTGTGGCCGCACCTACCCACGTCTACCGTTGGGCATCATCGGCCGCATTGATGACATGTTCACCATCCGCGGCGAAAACGTCTATCCAAGCGAAATTGATGCCGCCCTCAACCAACTGCCCTCCTATGGTGGTGAGCACCGTATTTTGATCACCCGCGAAGGCAGTATGGATGAAATCGCCGTCACGCTGGAAGCCGATACAAGTGTCTGGCAATCCGGGCCACAAAGCATAGCGGCTTTTCAGGGTGTTGCTGCCACCCATCTGCACAAAATTCTCGGCCTGCGCGCTGTGGTCGAGATCGTCGCACCTAATTCGATTGAAAGAACCGATTTCAAGGCGCGCCGGGTAATTGATGATCGCGATGTGCTGCGCGAAATGCGCGCAAGACTTGAGGAGCATAATTCCTGATGGCAGCCTATGTCCCTTCACATGAACTGATCGAACATATCGAAAGCGGGCAGACCTGGGCCATTGCCCGAATGATCACCCGGGCCGAAGCCGGGGCGACTGAGGCACGTGAAGCCATTGGAGAAATCTACCGCAAAGCCGGTCGCGCCCACATTATCGGTATTACCGGTGTTCCGGGCAGCGGCAAATCCACGTTGGTTAACAAGTTGGCGGAAAAGCTGCGTCAGAACGGTCGCACCATTGCCATCGTTGCCATCGATCCCTCCAGTCCTTATTCCGGCGGCTCCATTCTGGGCGATCGCATTCGCATGGCCGACTTGGTGCTCGACCCCGGCGTTTTTATCCGTTCCATGGCCACCCGCGGTGCTGTTGGTGGTATGGCCCATTGTGCTCTTGATGTTGTGGATATTCTTGATGTGGCGGGCTTTGATACGATTATTATTGAAACCGTTGGTGTTGGTCAGGATGAAGTGGAAATTGCTCATGCAGCGCACACAACGGTGGTGGTTTCAGCGCCGGGGCTGGGTGATGAAATTCAGGCGATCAAAGCCGGTATTTTGGAAATCGCCGACATTCATGTCGTGTCAAAATGCGACCGCGGTGACGCTAACCGCTGTCTGACAGACCTGAAAATGATGCTGAAAGACGGCCTTGGTTCTTCCGGCATTGACCATTGGCACCCACCTGTTATTGGCATTAGTTCCTATGCGGATGAAGGTTTTGAAGCGCTGATTGAGGCATTGGCTGCTCACAAAGATAGTTCGGTAAATTCACAGCGCCGGGAAGATATTGCCAGGTTCAGATTGTCCAAGGCGGCTGAAACCTTGTTGTTGGAAGAATTTCGCAACTTTTTGGATATCACCGCAAGCGCACAAAAGCTGGCTGCCCGCAAAGGTGATCCTTATTCGCTTGCCTTGTCGTTGATTGAGGATTTTAAAAATGAAAACACCTAAAACCATCTCGCAAATTTCCACGCAAGACACAGCCACCGAAGCCGAAAAATGGCAGGCGGGTGAAGTCGCCGGTTTTCTGGCGCGGGCGCCAGAAGCCCGCGAACAGTTTTACACCGCTGGTGATATTCCGGTTGAACGTACATACACAGCTGCGGATATTGCTGATACCCCGGCGCAAGACATTGGTCTTCCCGGCAAATATCCGTTCACCCGCGGGCCATATCCCACCATGTATCGCAGTCGCAACTGGACCATGCGCCAGATTGCCGGTTTTGGCATTGCCGAAGATACCAATGAGCGCTTTAAATTCCTGATCTCACAAGGCCAGACCGGCCTCTCCACCGATTTTGATATGCCAACCCTGATGGGCTATGACAGTGATCATGAAATGTCAGATGGCGAAGTCGGACGCGAAGGTGTAGCCGTAGACACGCTCGCCGATATGGAAGCGCTGTTTGCCGACATTGATCTTGAAGCAATCTCTGTGTCCTTGACCATAAATCCGTCTGCCTGGATTTTACTGGCCATGTATATCGCTCTGGCTGAAAAGCGTGGTTGCGATCTCAACAAGATATCCGGCACGGTTCAGGCCGACATTCTCAAAGAATATATGGCGCAAAAAGAGTTCATTTTTCCAATAGCGCCATCGGTGCGAATTGTGCGTGACATGATTGCCTATTCAGCCAAAACCATGAAACGCTACAACCCGGTCAACATCTCCGGCTACCACATTTCAGAAGCCGGTGCATCGCCCCTGCATGAGGCAGCCTTCACCCTTGCCAATCTGATTGTCTATGTGGAGGAGGTTGTAAAAACCGGGATGGATGTGGATGATTTTGCCCCGCGCCTGTCTTTTTTCTTTGTCTCCCAGGCCGATTTCTTTGAGGAAATTGCCAAGTTTCGCGCCTTGCGGCGGTGTTATGCCAAGATTATGAAAGAGCGCTTTGATGCTAAAAAGCCTGAATCCATGCGCCTGCGTTTTCATTGCCAGACGGCGGCCGCATCACTGACAAAACCGCAATTCATGATCAACACGGTGCGCACCGGCTTTCAGGCGCTTTCAGCCGTACTCGGCGGCGCACAATCCCTGCACACCAACGGCTATGATGAGGCCTTCGCCATTCCCACCGAAGATGCCATGCGACTGGCTTTGCGCACCCAGCAAATCATATCGGACGAAACCAATGTAACCCAGGTGGTCGATCCACTCGGCGGCTCATACTATGTCGAAGCGCTGACCAATGAATATGAAAACAAAATCTTCGAAGTGCTGGGCGAAATTGATGAACGCGGCGGCACCATCAAACTGATCGAAGAAGGCTGGTTTCAAAAACACATCGCAGATTTTGCCTATGAAACAGCGTTGCGAAAACAATCGGGCGAAAAGCCGGTCATTGGTGTCAACTGCCACAAAATGGATGAGAGTGACGTAAAAATAGAAACTCACCCCTATGATCTTGAAACCGCAAAAAAACAGATTTCAAGAACCAGGCGCGTCCGCGCCCAGCGCGATGAAAGCAAAGTGCAAGCTCTGCTCGACGATCTGGTTCAAACCGCCCAAGACGACAGTCAGAACATTATGCCCGTTACCATTAAGCTGGTAAAAGCCGGTGCCACCATGGGTGACATTGTTGAAAAACTTAAAACTGTCTGGGGCGTATATCGCGAAACACCTGTATTTTAATCGCCCCATTCTTCAATTATCAGTTCCATGGTGACACAGACATTGTTGGCACTGGGGATAAACCGGCCCGCCCGGATGTCACCGTGTTGATCAACCACCACACCATACAGGCTGGCTTGGGGAACATCTCCATCGTCGCATTTTATCTCGCCGTTTAAACACAATATTTCAACCACGGGGCCTTCTACGGCCTGTGATTTCCCCTCGGCAATTTCCAGGTTGGCACTGGTAAGGCTTCCCAGACTTCCCCTGATAAAAGCATTGAGAATGTTCTCCTTCAGGCAGGTTTTTTCAATGCTGGTTACAAGGTCTTGATTAGGAGCAATACGCACACAGATGGCCCGACTGTTCAATTTATTCACTTCCACCGCCATAATATTATCCTATCGCTTCAAAGCGTTGCTGGCTTGAAAATCGAATGTGTGACTTCGCCATCATACATTTGCCTGAACCCCGCACCCACAAGCCCGGTAAAAAAAGCCGTCACCGGCTGTTTGTAAATTCTGATCTTATCCGCCACAAAATGCCCACCAATTGGCACACCTTTATGTGAAGAAACAAGACCATGGCAGTGGACCAAAAGTTCGCCATCTTCGCCAATACCAATATTTGCATTGGCGCAAATCAGCATCACGGCAGCGCTTTCTTTTTGTGGCGGCCTGTAGTTGATTTTATTGTGCACAGTCGGATCTTTTTGGCCTAAGCAAAATTCAAAATCTTCAAGAAACCCGCCGACAAGATTAACGCCCGCTGACTTCAAACCATGCAACCGGCAGGCTTTTATCAACTCATCACTCAAAAACTCACCCGGCAACAGAAGCTGACTAAAGGCAATGTTACGGTGTGAGATTTTTGTCAGCACACGTTCTTTATCGACCTCGCCGGGATGTTGATGAAACTCCGGCCACTGTATCATTGCCCTTGTCCTCTCGGCCAACCGCCCTTGTTCAAAATTTCTTTAATAGTTTTCTTGGCAACTTTGCCATAGGCTGATTTTGGCATTTCATCCCAAAACAAAACCAGTTGCGGCACCTTGTAGCGGGAAATTTTACTGCCCATCCAGCCGATTAATTCTGCTTCTGTTAAAGCGCAATCGTAAGCACAGACAATTATTGCTACCCCCACTTCACCCCATTTGTCATGCGGCATTCCAACCACGGCCACTTCACTGACATCGGGATGGCACAGAATTTTTTCTTCAATTTCACGCGGATAAATATTTGAGCCGCCGGAAATATACATGTCGGACGCCCGCCCGGTGATGAACACATAGCCATTGTCGTCCAGATGTCCCAGATCGCCGGTTCGAAACCAGCCGTCACGAAAGGCTTCGCCGTTGGCTTTTTCATTGTTGAAATATCCGGCAAAAACTCCCGGACCGATAACGCAGATTTCACCGGTCTCATTGGCTTTCAGCATAATGCCACCCTCATCCATGATCGCCACCTGCATGCCGGTGCGGGCAAAGCCGCAGGTTCCTGCTTTAACCAGAGCGCCGTTTTCTATTGTATGCAAATTTGCCGGCAGCACCGTTATGTTACCGGTGACCTCGCCCAGTCCGAAATACTGCACTAAAACCGGACCGAGTTTTGCCAGTGCCTTTTTTTGATCTTCGCCATACATTGGCGCACCGGCATAGATTACGTGGCGCAAACTGGAGTGATCAAATGTATCTACGGCCTCATGTTCGACCAGAAGTTTGACGATGCTGGGCACTGTGAACATATTGCTGATGCGATGTTCCTCAACCAGTTGCCAGACTTCTTCCGGCATCAATCTTTTGGCTTCGAGCAGAACCGTTGCAGCCCCTCGTGCGACCTGTGTCAGCTGGTGAATTCCAGCACCATGGGACAGGGGTGCTACCACCAATGAGCGGTCGGCCTCAGTAGTGCCGGGCAAAAGATCGGCGAGGTGATTGGTCACCACAAAGGCCATTTGCCCATGGGTTAGCACAGCGGCTTTGGGGTTGCCAGTTGTGCCTGACGTAAAGAAAAACCACAGGGGATCATCATACTCAACTGCTACCGATTGAAATGGCAATTCGCTGCCATTTTCAGCCAGACTATCAAAGTAGGTAGCACAGTCGAATTCTGCGCCAATCGAAATCAGGACCTTCAGTTCGGGCATGGTTTTTTTAACTGCTGCCACATGATCCAAAAACTCGATTTGCGAAATTACCGCCACAGCACCGGCACTTTTAGCAATCCCGGCAACTTCATCGGGCATCAGGCGAAAATTTACCGGCACCAGTATTGCGCCAAGCTTGAAACAGGCAAACATGGCCTCAAACATCTGATTGCAATTTCGCGATTGCACCAGAACCCGGTCACCCTTAACGACACCTCTGGCAGCAAGGCCGTGCGCAACATTATCAACGCGGGCATTGAGCTCACGCCAGGTCCATGTTTTTACACCCCAAATAAGGGCCGGATAATCGGGCAGGCGCCGGGCCGTCTGGGTTAGCATGTCGCCAAGGTTCATCACCCGGCGGCTTTGAGGGAGGCCATCAAAACCCTTTGCTGCACTCACTTGATACGCTCCAGAATACTGACGTAATTGGCAACGGCTGCTCCACCCATGTTGAAAATACCTGCCAGTTCAGCATCAGGTATCTGCATCTCGTCTGCTTCATCCATAAGCTGCATCGCGGCCAGCACATGCATGGAAACGCCTGTGGCACCAATTGGATGGCCCTTGGCCTTGAGGCCACCGGAAGGATTTATCGGCAGCGCACCATCTTTTTGCGAAATACCCTCATCAATGATGCGACTTCCCTGACCCTCTTCAGCCAGCCCCATGGCTTCATATTCGAGCAATTCGGCGATGGTGAAACAATCATGGGTTTCCACCAGATCGAGATCGTGGATAGAGAGCTTTGCTGTTTCCAGTGCTGATTTCCACGCCAGAGCGGCCCCGTCAAAACGGGCAATATCGCGCTTTGACAGCGGCAGAAATTCATTCACCTGCACAGTTGCCCGAAAAGCTATGGCGCGTTTCATGGTGAGCGCGGTTTCAGTATCAGCCAACACGATGGCCGCAGCACCATCCGAAATAAGCGAACAATCCGTCCGCCGCAACGGTTGGGCAACATAGGGGTTTTTTTCCGACACTGTATTACAGAACTCAAACCCAAGGTCTTTGCGAATATGGGCATACGGATTGGACATCGCATTGTGATGGTTTTTGGCAGCAATTCGGGCCAGCGTTTCGGATTTATCTCCGTGGCGCTGGAAATAGGCTTCGGTAATCTTCGCAAACACCCCGGCGAAGCCACCGGCAACATCAGCTTCCTGGCTGTGGTAACTTGCACCGAGAAGGATTTTTCCTATTTCACCAACCGGCGTTGCCGTCATTTTTTCAACACCGACAACAAGCGCTATGCGCCCGCGTCCCGACAGAATGAAATCCCGAGCTGCATGAATGGCGGCACTTCCGGTGGCACAGGCGTTTTCCACCCGCACCGCTGGCGTATGTCTAAAGCTGTCATCGGCAAGAGAAAACAATCCGGCATGAAAATCCTGAGCACTAAGCCCGTTGTTCATCACACCAACGAAGCATCCATCAACATCACCCGCCGCAATGCCTGAATGCGACAGCGATTGTATCGCTACATCACGCAACAGACTTTCCGCATTTTCTTCAGGCAATTTTCCAAAAGGAGAATGCGCCCACCCCACAATACATACCATATTCACCACCAGATTATTCTTGGTTTACGAATATGATATTGTCACAATAAGGGATCTATCACCATACATTCCCGGCGGTTGACAGAATTACTCTAATCACTCTTCCATTTTATGGAACATCCCATGGAGGGGATTTGCGCTTTGGGTCCGTGGCCGTACTGGGCCACCTGTCTCATCGCTTCAAATAAGTCGCGGCGCAAATCTTCAGGTCCGGCCTGTTTGCGCGAGGCATCGAGGCGTCCGCGATACTGTAATTCACCATTGGCATTGAAGCCAAAAAAATCGGGCGTACAAACAGCATCATAGGTTTTGGCAACAGCTTGACTTTCATCATGCAGATAAGGAAAAGGAAAATCATTGGCCGTCGCCACCGCCTGCATGCCTTCAAAGCTGTCTTCAGGGTAATCATCAGCATCATTGCCATTGATCGCTACCACGCCAACCCCCAACTCTGTCAGGTCTCGAGCATCTCTGATGATGCGATCAAGTACCGATTTGACATAGGGGCAATGGTTGCAGATGAACATTACCAAAGTGCCTTTGGGCCCGGACACATCACTCAATGATACTGTAGTGCCATCAACGTTTTTCAAGGTGAAATCCGGCGCCTGCCAGCCAAAATCACATATAGGTGTTTCTACCGCCATTTTTAATTTCCCAAAACCGCATTCAATTTTGCCACAGTATTGATCTCACTGAAGCAATTGACAATAGCACTTGCCTCGCTGAAATCAGATCCGATCGTATACATGCACGGGCAAACCACGCAAGGCACGCCCGCGCGAGTGCAAGACAACAGGCCATTGCGCGAATCTTCCAGCCCGACACATTCGTCCGGCCGCCAACCCAGATCCCGCACCGCCAGATTAAACACGTCAGGTGCAGGTTTTTTATTTTTTACCTCATCGCCCGCCGCAATCACAGCAAAAACCTCTGATGCAGGTAATCCAAAACACGCCTCCGTCAGCCGGTCGACATTGGGCCGGTTGGTGGTTGTAGCCACCGCCACGGTTACATTGCAGGCTTTGGCATCCGCAATCAAATCGGCAATTCCCGCACGCAAACACGCGGCACCACTGGTAATCAATTCACCATAGAGATCGGTTTTGTATCGATGTAGTTCTGCGATTTGCGACAAGTTGGGAACCTCGCCGAGATAATTACGCACGTAAGCTGCCATGCGTTCCTTGCCACCGGTTGTGTTCAGCAATTCACCATAGAGTTCAGGCGACCACACCCAGGGCAATTCAAATTCAGCAAAAGTCTCATTAAAGGCGTGCCGGTGGGCTTCTTCGGTTTCGCATAAGGTGCCGTCGACATCAAAAATCAGCGCCTTGACGCTCATTTGCAAGCAGCTTGCGCAGCACTGCGAATGGCGCGAATATTTTCACCATACGGTGCGGGGTTTGTAACTGACCCGCCTTTGAACACAGCGGAGCCCGCCACCAGTACATCGGCACCGGCAGCTGCCATCAAGGGTGCTGTTTGCGGCGTAATCCCGCCATCAATTTCAATATGAATGGGCCGCTCGCCTATCATTGCGCGCAGCTGTTCGACTTTGGCCACTTGCGAGTGGATAAATTTCTGCCCGCCAAACCCGGGGTTAACGGTCATGACGCACACCAGATCTATGAGGTCGATCACATATTCAATAGCACTCGCCGGTGTTGACGGGTTAAGGGCAACACCGGCCTTGCAACCAAGGTCACGGATATATTGTAAGGAGCGATGCAAATGCGGACCCGCTTCGGCGTGGATAGTCAAGACATCAGCACCGGCATCGGCAAAATCTTTTAAAAACCCATCCACCGGAGCTATCATCAGGTGCACATCCATTACTGTTTTGATGTGCGGTCGAATGGCAGCACAGGTAGCCGGGCCAAAGGTGATGTTGGGAACGAAGTGCCCGTCCATCACATCCACATGCACCCAGTCGCAACCCTCAGCCTCGATGGCTTCGCACTCGAGGCCGAAATTGGCAAAATCCGATGCCAGTATTGACGGGGCGATTTTGATGGAACGGTCCATAATATCCTCTTGGGTTTAAGAGTTGGATTTTCTACTTGCTTTGCTGTTTCGTGTCAATTAACGCCCAAGGCTCTGCGCCAGCCTGGGAAGATACTGTCGGCATCACTGGGAAAACTTTCAAATGCGCGGGCAAATTCGCGATGATCTTTGGCAAATTCAATCGGGTCCGCACCCTGTTTCCAGCATTGTTCGGCCTGACGCAGAGAGGTTGCCCCGTCAGCTGCACCATCAATGTGGCCAAAGGCACCACCACCGGCCGTCAGGATCAGGTTGGAGTGTCCGAGGTTTTTGAAAAATCCCGGCATTCTGAGCGCGTTCATGCCGCCGGAAATGATCGGTGTGGTTGGCTTCATGCCTTCCCATTCCTGATGATAATATGGCCCGTCGGCACTGTCATCACATATCATATAGGCCATCAACTTGTCTGCTGCCTCACCTTCCATTTTGCCAAACCCCATGGTGCCGGTGTGAATGCCTGACGCCCCTTGCATCCGCGCCATTTTTGACAGAACGAAGGCCGTATAGCCGCGCATGGCACTTGGTGAGGTTACCGCTCCGTGACCGGCACGGTGGTAATGCAGATATTGCTTGGGAAAGGTGCGCCGCGCCGTGGTGATGGCGGCAGGCCCGGTGACATATCCATCCACAAGGAAGGCCACATGATCGGCATTTTCTGCAAAAGTTTCCAGAATAAACTCGCCGCGCGCGACCATTTCATAATGATCATCAGCGGTGATATTGGCCGAGAACAGTTTGGCTTCCCCCGTTTTATCCTGAGCGCGTTTCATCGCATCCGCCACCAGGGGAATGGTCTCTTTCAATGGAGCAAACAGCTGATTGCCTTGGGGTTCATCGTTCTTGATAAAATCACCACCGAGCCAGAAGTCATAGCAGGCGGAAGCAAACGGTTGTGGCCGCAATCCCAATTTGGGCTTGATGATGGTGCCGACAATAAATCCGCCATCGACAACCGGGCGGCGCAACACTCGCCACAGGTCCGAAATCGAGGTCGAAGGACCATCGAACAAGCGTAAGAATTCAGGCGGCACATAAAAGTCATGAATTTTAGCATGCTCCACGTCGCCCATACCCTGATTGTTGCCAATGCACAGGGTGAGAAAAGAACATATCATCGCCCGGCCATCGGTGATGTTGCGGTCAAACAACTCAACGGGATATGCAATCTTCATCAAGTCTGTGGCTTCGTCAATTTCATAAACCAAGGCATCAACGCCACGGGTGAAATCATCGGTAGTGGATACATCCACATTGGTGCCGGTGGAGCTTTCAGCGGCAAAATGCGCAGCCGTTTCAAGATAGCCACCGAAACCTGCTTTCGGTTTCATGATGTAAGCGACCAGCACGTGGCCACCACCTGCAATCAGGCCTTCTTCGGTGAGGGATAAATCGGCGTAGCGATCAGATTGATCCATGATATTTTCTCCTTTTTGAAAGTTTATGCAGCAACGGGATCAAGTGATCCCTCAGCGTAACGTCTGGCCATATTGTCCATGGGGATGACTTTGATGCTTGCCGCGTTTCCAGCCGTACCAAAGCGTTCAAACCGGTCCAGACACAGGGCTTCCATCGCCTCCATGGCGGGGATGAGGAATTTGCGCGGGTCAAATTGGGTTGCGTCTTGTGTAGCGATTTTGCGAAATTGCCCGGTCATCGCCATGCGACAGTCGGTATCGATGTTGACCTTGCGCACACCGTTTTTTATGCCGCGTTCGATTTCTTCCACCGGTACCCCGTAGGTCTGGGGCATGTCACCGCCACAGGTATTGATGATGTCCTGCAACTCCTGCGGCACTGAAGATGAGCCGTGCATCACCAGGTGCGTGCCGGGAAGTTTTTTGTGAATGGCTTCAATCACATTCATCGCCAGAATGTCACCATCAGGCTTGCGGCTGAATTTGTAGGCACCATGGCTGGTGCCACAGGCGATTGCCAGAGCATCCACTTTGGTTTTTTCGACGAAATCAACCGCCTGATCCGGGTCTGTCAGCAATTGTTCCATAGACAATTTTCCCGAAGCACCAGAACCGTCTTCTTCTTCGGCTTCCCCGGTCTCCAGAGAACCGAGAACACCAAGCTCACCTTCAACGGAGGCTCCGACCCAATGGGCCATACGCGCCACGCGTTCGGTAATGGCGATGTTATACTCATATGATGCCGGGGTTTTCATGTCAGCTTCAAGACTGCCGTCCATCATCACGGAGGTAAAACCATGTCGAATGGCGGACGAACAGGTGGCTTCATTATTGCCGTGATCCTGATGCATGCAGATCGGAATTTCGGGATACATTTCGGCCAGCGCCTGGACCATGTGGCGCAGCATGATATCACCTGAATATGACCGAGCGCCCCGACTTGCCTGCATTATAACGGGGGCGTCACATTTTTTTGCCGCCTTCATTATGGCCAATCCCTGCTCCATATTATTGATGTTGAAGGCCGGTACTCCGTAGTCGTTTTCGGCGGCATGATCCAAAAGCTGCCGCAAAGTTATCAGGGACATGATCGGGTTTCCTTTTTATTGTTCGCTGTGCTGGCGGTTGTAACTTTCATAATTTTTTCTCAGGCCCGCCGTGCATTATCGATAAGGCGGAAAATTAGCGGTGTCAGGATCAGCTGCATGGCAATATCCATTTTGCCACCGGGAATGACGATTGAATTGGCCCGGCTCATCCAACTGTCCTTGATCATCGATGTCAGATAGGGAAAATCGATGCCGCTTGGATTGGCAAAGCGAATGACCACCAGGCTCTCATCCGCGCTCGGGATGGTTCGGGCAATGAAGGGGTTTGAGGTGTCGACAACCGGCACGCGCTGGAAGTTGATATCGGTGTTTGAAAATTGCGGTACAATACATTTCACATAGGCATCCATGCGGCGCAAAATAACATCGGTGACGGCTTCGGTTGAATAGCCGCGCGAGGATTTATCCCGGTGAATTTTCTGGATCCACTCAAGATTGATAACCGGCACAACACCGATTTTCAAATCCGCGTAATCGGCAATCTTGATAACACTGTTTGAAACCGCGCCGTGCAAACCTTCATAGAACAGAATATCGGTGCCATCGTCAAAAGGCTTCCACTTGGTAAACTCTCCCGATGGCGTATTAAGGCGATTTGCCTCCACATCGTCATGAATGTATGTGCGCGTGCGCCCTTTACCGGTTTCACCGTAGGTGCAAAGCACGCTTTCCAGCTCTTTCAGTTTATTTGCATCAAATGAAAAATGACTGAATGAATGATCGCCTTCCGCCTGCCGTTTTTCATTTTCCGCTGCCATCTCGGCGCGATTGTAGCGGTGAAAAGCGTCACCTTCAATCGACACCGATCTAATGCCTTCGCGGCGAAAAATCTGGTCAAACGTGTGCTTGACAGTGGTCGTGCCGGCTCCAGAAGATCCTGTGACTGTAATGATCGGATGCTTCGTACTCATAAGACCTCTCCTCAATCCCTGAACAGGCCGCGGTTGCGGAACAATGCCGGTGCCTCAAATTCGGGTAAATCATAATATGCGCTAAGACGGCTAACTTTTTCAGCGGTGCCAAAAACGAACGGCGTGCGGGCGTGCAGTGTTTTCGCCCGTTGCTCCAGCAGCCGGTCGCAGCCATCGGTGGCCAGACCACCAGCCTGCTCGAGTAAAAAGGCAATGGGGGCACATTCGTAAACCATGCGCAGACGACCGTGCTCATAACCTTTGCGACTGTCACCGGGATAAAGAAATATACCGCCACGAGTGAGAATACGATGGGTTTCCGCCACCAGAGAGGCTACCCAGCGCATGTTGAAATTTTTGCCACGCGGGCCGGTTTCACCGGAATAACAATCGTCAATATAAGCCCGGACAGGGGTGGGCCAATGGCGGTAGTTGGAGGCATTGATGGCAAACTCAACGGTCTGGTCAGGTATTTTAACCGCCTGATCGAGCATCACAAACTGGTCGCTATCAGGATCGAGGATCAACGACAGTGTGCCGGCACCAAACGTTATCATCATCGCCGTCTGTGGCCCGTAGATGATGTAGCCACCGGCAATCTGATCAATACCCGGCCGCAGGAAGCTTTCATCGCCATCGTCTTTAGCTTCGTAAATCGAAAAGATTGTGCCGATCGACATGTTGACATCGATGTTGGAGGAGCCGTCGAGTGGATCGATGGCCAGCGCCAGTCTGCCCGAAGCATTTGCTGTAATAACCTCGTCGCGTTCTTCTGAAGCAAACCAACGCACGCTGGTTTTGCATATCTGTTCGAAAAACATTTCGTCAGCAATAATGTCGAGGGCTTTTTGAGTGTCCCCATCGCTGTTCTCGCCGACAGATGCCCCCATGGCACCTTCAAGAGCGCCTCTGGAAATTTTCTTAGACAGGGTCTTGGCCACCGTTGACAGCGCCACAACAACTTCGGCCACATCCGTGGGGATGTCACCATTGGTTGCCATGTATTTAGAAAATTCCAACGCCCTGTTCATCACACAATCTCTGGTTTTAAGGTTTCTACCAGATAAGTTTTGGGCAATAACATTAGAAAAATAAATTGAAAAAAATCATGTCTGTGTTAAATAAAATTTATGACCAAGCATAATGCCATAAGTCTGAAACAGCTGCGGGCTCTGGTCGCCATCAATGAAAACGGAACCCTTGCGGCGGCTGCAATTGTGTTAAACCTGACGCCACCGGCCATATCGATACAATTGCGGCTGCTGGAACAAAATCTGGGCGTAAAGCTGGTCGAGCGCGGTAATGACGGTAAAACCGCTCTAACCGCTTCAGGCGAGGAAGTTCTGCGCACGGCATATACCATAAACGCTAATTTAAACATCTGTTTTGACAGAATAAAATCACTGTCATCAGGAAAAACCGGCTACCTCGCGCTTGGCGTTACCAGCACTGGAAAATATTTTGCACCGCAGTTGGTTTCGACCTTTCAAAGCCTCTTTCCAGATATTGAAGTCGGCTTGAAAATAGGCAATCGCGGGGAAATTATTTCACTGATTTCTGAAGGCACCGTCGATCTTGCAATCACCGGCAGACCGCCGCGCATATCGGAAGTTGTCGCGGAAATTCTGGGGGTCCACCCCCACATTATAATTGCGCCCTATGGGCACCCTTTAGCCACAGGGTGCGACGTTTTGCCCGAAGATTTGCTCAATCAAACCTTCCTGACACGCGAAAGGGGGTCGGGAACGCGCATTTTGATGGAACGGCATATGGACCGGATAGGTGAGGGGCGCCCCTATCATACGGTTGAAATGGGCACCAACGAAACCATTAAGCAAGCCGTTATTGCCAATCTTGGCATCGCCTTTATTTCAGCCCACACGGTGGCCAGTGAATTGACTGACGGACGGTTGGTGCAAATCAGGGCGGACGGGGTGCCAATTACCCGCCACTGGTTCTTGATACATCGACGCGATATTGAACTTAGCCCGGTTGCCGAAAAATTCCATGAGTTTATTGTCGCCGAGGATGGTCGATTTTTACCAGATGTACCTAACTAGGATAATCGAGAAGTGCCCTATGCTGCCAAAGCTTCTTTGAGGAAGCTGTCAATCAAATTTCGCAAATGCGCTGCCTGATCACTGACCTCGGAAGAAGCTGTCAGCACCTGGCTTGAGGAATTGGTCGTCTTTGAGACACCGTTCATTACACCGGCCATCTTTTCAGCCGCCGCATGCGTGCCGGTGGCAGCTTTTTGAACGGAAAGAGAAATCTCAGATGTAGCATCACCCTGCTGCTCGACGGCAACGGCAATGGTTGAGGTGTATTCGTTAACCTCGTCCATAATTTTGGTGATCTCACCAATGGCATCAACAGCCTCTGTGGTCGAACCCTGAATACCTGAAACCTGGGTGGCAATTTCCTGGGTGGCGTTGGCTGTTTGCGTTGCCAGACTTTTTACTTCGCTGGCAACAACGGCAAAACCCTTGCCCGCGTCACCGGCACGTGCTGCCTCAATTGTAGCATTGAGTGCCAAAAGATTTGTTTGCTCGGCAATATCCTGTATCAGATTGACCACGGCACCGATTTTATCTGCCGCCAGGGCAAGTTCGCCGATCTTTCGACTGGTGTCGGAGGCGTTGTTGGTCGCCTGGTCAACTATGCCACTGGTCGTGGCTACCTGGCGCCGGATCCCTTCAATTGATGAGCTTAGCTCTTCGGCGGCGGAGGCAACAGTCTGGACGTTTCCTGAGGCTTCTTTAAACGCGTTTTCAGCACCCGCTGCCTGCTCAGCGGTTTGATCTGCTATGCCTGTCATATCCTGCGCGGAGTTCTGCATCTGAGTGGCATTGTCGCCAACCCCGGACAATCCTTTTTGAACGTCGGTTCTGAAATCGTCGATCAGGTCTTTAATTCGCCCCTGACGTTCGCGTTCAGTTGTTCTTGAATCTTCGGCCTCGGATTCCAGTTCTCTTTGTCGTAGTGAATTATCTCTAAATCCTGAAATTTCCAGCATCAACTGCCCGACTTCATCCTTGCGGCCATTGGCCTCAAGCTCGATGTCAAGATCACCGGAAGAAACACGCTGCGTAATCTTCGTAAGATTGGACAGTGGTTTGGAGATAAGCATCCACAAGCCCAAAGTTATCAATATTGCAAACACCACTGCAATAATTGTTGCGGCAGAAATCAACGTAAAGGCCTGGGTCGCGGTGCTGGTTGCCAGACTTGATTGTTCTTCAACCAGCTCTGTGACCCTTTCGGCGATTGATTTTTCAGCATTTTGTGCACGGGCTAATGCCGCCAACAAACCGGCATTGGCCTGAGCCAGATTGACAAAGGTCTTTTTGAAATCATTAATCAAAGGCATTGTGTCCGTCTTGGTCATAGCCTTCAACGCTCCTGACAGTCCTGACAGCTGATTGATTTTATCTTCAACCGCTTTTTGCTGATCCTTGCCGGGTTTCAAACGATAATCGGCTACCTGCATGGCCACATCAACAGCGGCATTGGCATACGCATCACCAATTGTCGCCCGGGTGAGGGCGGCGCGAAGTTCGCGCGAAAGTTTTTCGTTACTTTTGCGCGCCTGCTTGTTAAAATTGATGAAAGCATTGCTTAAATTGACCGTATCATCTGCAATCTTGCTTAAGGCACCCCACGCCTGCAATTGCACACTTGAGCGTGACATTGCATCAGAATCGTTTTTGAATTCTTCCAATAATTTGAAAACAAGGGCAACACGGCTATTCAACGCCCGCGCCATTTCATCAGTTTCTGGAGATACGGAAGATTCGGATAGTTTTTTAGTGCGAGATTCCAGCTCTGCAAATACTAACTTATCTTCATCCGGTGTCTTTGATGTTATTCCTGACAATAAAACCGGCCCCAGAATTTTGGATGCTTTTTCTGCCGACAGTGCAGCTTCACTTACTATAACAGCAAGACCTAATGCACGCGCGACAATTTTACGCTGACCATTGCGTTTAGCCATGATTTTGTTGGCTTCAACCTTGGCTTTCGCACGAATTTTATTGCCGGTATCACGCAAGGTCTTCACTGCGCTGTTCATTTTGCTAGACTGCTGGATTATATTTTCAGTGGCAGTTTCCAGAGCGGAAAAAGAGACCGAGAACTTATCAACCTCTGCTAGAATGTCGGAAATCTCGAAATGGGCAGTCGCCTGGCCTTCCAGTTCTGATCTCACAACCGTGGTAGCTGTTGCGATGTCTTCGGCAACTTTGGAGCCAGGGCTATTTAAGTATATGGCCATATTCCGGGAAATGTCGTTCATTCCGGAAAGTGCTGTTGCCAGATCTTGAGATGATCTAACAGTATTGCCTTGGGAAGATATATTACTGAAACCTATTGAGGCAACGATAAGTGTCAATAATCCTGCTCCCAAAGCGCTGAGGATCAGCTTAACTTTTATCGACATGTTTTCAAACAATTTCCACACAGCTTATCTCCCAATTTGAATTGTCAAAATATGGAATAATAGTATTAATTTTTGCTTAGGCCTGTTGAAGAAAATTGTTTAAAATGCTCTACTCAGAGCAATGGGCAGCACAAAAAGGCTAAAAAAAACAATGAGGTATTTTATTTATGCGTAACCTTCAATTACCCGGGCGCTCGCCTGTTCACACCCCCACTGCTATGGCCAGCTCCTCACATCCCCTGTCAACTCAGGCAGCTGTTGATGTGTTGAAATCAGGCGGCAACGCCATGGATGCAGCCGTTGCTGCCTGTGCGGTTCAATGCGTGGTCGAGCCTGGCTCAACCGGTATCGGCGGGGATTGCTTTTGTCTTTATTCAAAGGGCGGGTCAGACGAAATTATAGCCTTTAACGGCTCAGGCCGCGCCCCTGCTGCTGCCTCAATCGACTGGTATCAGGAGCATGGCATTTCAAAAATTGAAGTCGATACACCCCATGCCGTAACGGTTCCGGGATCCATTGACGCCTGGAGCCAGCTTGTTGGCGATCACGGTAAAAAATCCCTCGGCGAGCTTTTAGGCCCGGCCATCGCCTATGCGCGCGATGGCTATCCAATATCCTCGCGCGTACATACGGATTTCGTAAACAGTGAGGCCTTATTGCGGGCAAGTGAGAATGGCGCAGAAATTTTTTTGCCAAAAGGACGCGTTCCCGCTGTTGGCCAAATGCATTTTCAGCCCCTGCTGGCAGCCACTTTACAAAAAATCGCCGATCACGGTCGCGAGGTTTTCTATACCGGAGAGGTTGCCCACGACATTGTCGATTATCTGCAATCGAAAGGCGGCTTACACACATTGGCAGATTTCGCGGCCGCAAAAGGCGACTATGTCACCCCCATATCCACTGAATTTCGCGGCTATCAGGTGCATGAATGCCCGCCCAACGGTCAGGGCGTGATTGCACTTTTATTGTTGAATATCATCAGTGGGATTGAACTGGATTCGGCAGATCCGATAACAGTAGATCGTCTGCATCAGGAACTGGAAGCCTGTCGCCTTGCCTATGCCGCACGCAGTATTTATCTCGCCGATCCTGACCATAGTGAGGTGCCGGTGGAAGAAATTCTGTCAGCCGAATTCGCTGCCCGCATTCGAGAAGCTATTGACCCTGAACGCGCGGTTGAGCCTCCTGTTGATGTGGATTTGCCGCGCCATGAAGACACGGTTTATATCACTGTGGTGGATAAGGACAGAAACTGCTGTAGTTTTATCAATACGGTTTTCACTGGCTTTGGCTCTGGTCTGGTAGCGCCTAAATCCGGCGTTGTGCTGCAAAGCCGCGGCATGGGGTTTTCGCTTGATCCCAATAGCCGTAATTGCATCGCCGGCAACAAGCGCCCGCTGCATACGATTATTCCCGGCATGGTAACCAAGGAAAATCGCGTGGTCATGCCGTTTGGTGTTATGGGCGGCGAATATCAGGCTTTTGGGCACATGCAGTTTTTAACCCGGCTGCTGGACTACGGTCTCGATATTCAACAGGCCATGGATTATCCGCGCACCATGGTTGATCCGTTCACTGGTGATGTAGAGGTTGAAGCCGGTGTGCCGGAAGAAATTACTGAAAAACTGCGCCGCCGTGGTCACAGAATATCTGCTGCCAAACGCCCTATTGGTGGCTCCCAGGCGATCTGGATAGATTGGGAGCAGGGCGTGTTGACGGCGGGGTCGGACCCGCGAAAAGACGGCTGTGCCATCGGCTATTAAACAAAAAGAGTGATTACCATGACGACACCACCGATTTCGCGTTTCCCGGTTCCTGATATCAACAGTCTTCCAGAAGATATAAGCACGAAAATTCTGGCGGTGCAGGAAAAGGCGGGATTTGTTCCCAATGTTTTTCTGGTACTGGCGCACCGCCCCGATGAATTCCGGGCATTTTTCGCTTATCACGATGCCCTGATGGAAAAGGACAGCGGTCTCAGCAAGGCCGATATGGAAATGATCATTGTTGCCACGTCCAACGCCAACAGTTGCCACTATTGCGTTATTGCCCACGGGGCGATTTTACGCATTCGGGCGAAAAATGCGCTTGTCGCCGATCAGGTTGCCGTCAATTATCGCAAGGCTGATATTTCAGCGCGCCAGATGGCCATGCTGGATTTCGCTCTCAAGGTCTGCAATCACGTTCAGGAAATTGACGATAATGATTTTGAAATTCTGCATGGTCACGGTTTCAGTGACGAAGATATCTGGGACATCGCCGGCATTACATCGTTTTTCGGCCTGTCCAATCGCATGGCCAATGTAACCTCGATGCGGGCTAATGATGAGTTTTACACCATGGGGCGAGATGTCAAGCCATGAGCCTGCCGCCAATATTCGATAATCTGCGCGCACCGATTGTGGCTGCGCCCCTGTTTTTGATTTCAAACCCGGATCTGGTCATTGCCCAATGTAAAGCCGGTATCGTCGGCAGTTTTCCGTCCCTCAACGCCCGACCAGTCGAGCTGCTTGATCTGTGGCTGATGCGTATCACCGGGGAGCTGGAACGCTACTCTCACGCCAATCCCGATCAACCCGCAGCGCCCTTTGCGGTAAATCAGATCGTCCATAAAACCAACGAGCGCCTGTGGGAAGATGTCGAGGTCTGTGTCAAACACAAGGTGCCGATTATCATAACGTCGCTGGGTGCAAGACCGGAACTCAATGACGCCATTCATGACTATGGTGGCATCGTTCTGCACGATGTTATCAATAATCGTTTTGCCAGAAAGGCAATTGAAAAAGGTGCCGATGGCCTGATTGCGGTAGCTGCGGGTGCCGGTGGGCACGCTGGCACAATTTCGCCTTTCGCGCTGGTGCAGGAAATTCGTCAATGGTTCGATGGTCCGCTATTGCTGGCGGGCTCTATAGCTACCGGCGGTTCCGTTCTCGCGGCCCAGGCCATGGGTGCCGATCTCTCCTATGTCGGCTCCCCCTTCATTGCCACCGAAGAAGCCAATGCCTCAGACACCTATAAACAGATGATTGTCGATTGCAGTGCCGATGATATTATCTATTCCAACCTGTTCACGGGGGTGCACGGTAATTACCTTAAACCCTCGGTTGCAGCCCAGGGACTTGATCCCGACAATCTGGCTGAGGGCGATCTTTCAACCATGAAGTTCGGCTCCAGCAGTGGTTCCAAATCCAAGGCGTGGAAGGATATACTGGGCAGCGGTCAGGGTATCGGAGTGGTTCAAAAAATCGTACCGGTTTCAGAACGAATCAATGAACTCATCAATCAGTATGATGCGGCAGCGGTCCGAATGGGGATTGGAGTTCATCCTTCGCCTACCCCTTAGCCTACCCCTTAGCCTCTTTCATCATCTCGCGGGCGATAATCAGTTGCTGAATTTGTGATGTTCCTTCATAAAGTCGATATAGCCGCACATCGCGATAGAACCTCTCGATACCATAATCGGCAACATAGCCAGCACCACCGTGAATCTGCACCGCCCGGTCGGCCACTCGCCCAACCATTTCGGATGCGTAATATTTACAAATTGCCGCCAGCTTGGTGACATCTTCACCGGTATCCTTGCGCCGTGCTGTATCCAGCACCATGGATTTTGCCGCATAGGTCTCCGTTTCACAATCGGCCAGTATTGCCTGCACCAGCTGGAAATCGGCGATCGGCTTGCCAAACTGTTTGCGTTCCATGGCGTAGGTTAGACTGTCACGGATTAACCGTTGGGCATTGCCGATGCACATGCCCGATATGGTAATACGACCACGATCAAGAACTTTCATGGCAGTCCTGAATCCACGGCCTTCAACGCCACCGATTAAAGCGTCAGCCGGTATGCGGCAATCTTCAAAAATGACATCACACACATGCGCACCTTGTTGACCCATTTTTCTCACGCGCGGCCCCAGTGACAGACCAGGTATCCCCGCCTCCACCAAAAATGCCGAAATTCCTGATGCGCCCTTTATCGATTTACCCGTGCGCGCCATGACGGTGAAAAGGTTGGCCTGTGGCGCGTTGGTGATAAAACGTTTGGTGCCATTGAGAACATACTCGCTGCCATCCAAAATTGCTGTCGTCTGCAGGGACGCTGCATCCGACCCCGCTTCCGGCTCGGTCAAAGCAAACGAGCCGATGATTTCGCCCGAGGCCATTTTGGGCAGGTATTTCTGTTTCTGTTCAGGTGTACCATCCATGACGATACCTTGCGATCCGATGCCATTGTTGGTGCCAAACACCGATCGAAAAGCGGGCGTGGTGTGGCCAAGCTCAATGATGATCCGAACTTCTTCTTCGAGATTAAGACCAAGACCGCCATATTCCTCAGGTGTGGCCAGCCCAAAAAGCCCCAGTGCACGCATGTCATCCACAACATCATCCGGTATTTTATCGGTCTCGCTCACTTCAGCTTCCAGCGGAACCAGCCGGTTTTCAACAAAGCGGCGGAGGGTGTCGATAAGTTGTGAAAATGTTTCCTGGTCCAATGCCATGGGTATAATCTCTCCAGAATGAAGGACGGCGAAGTCTGTCGAATTGTTTCGCTATGCAGAATTAGTTACCATAAAATGAAATCCTGGTATAGGCTTGCATCATATTCCGTTGCAGGTTTTTCACCCGCAGGCAGATTAATAGACTTATGCAAAAAATTTCTGACCACGATATTCTGGAGCTGGAAGAGGCGATTAAAGATCGACGTTTTGTAACGGCTCTGGCGCGTGGTCTTGATGTGCTTCGCTGTTTTAAATCGGGTGATATTTCACTGGGAAATCTGGAAATCGCCAAACGCACAGGCCTGCCGAAGCCAACGATCTCGCGGTTGACGTACACTTTAACCCAGCTTGGATATCTTACATACTCAGCAAAACATGGCACCTACCAACTGGGCTCCGGTGTGCTTTCCTTGGGATATGCGATGTTATCGGGCCTCAGCATTCGCGAACGCGCCCGGCCTTATTTGCAGGAACTATCGAACGAGCTTGATGTTACTGTTGCGCTCGGCGGGCGTGATCGCATGGAGATGGTTTATCTGGAAGTTTGCCGCGGGCCTGCTGCCGTAACCCTCACCATTGATGTGGGCACCCGCATTCCTCTGGCCTCAACTGCCATGGGTCGTGCATTGCTGGCCGCCCTGCCTCCGGGCGAGCGCGAATTTCTGATGCAGCACATCAAGAAGCGCACAGAAAGCCCGGAAGAATATTTAGCCCTTGAAACCGGTGTTGAAAAATCCGTCCGTGATGTCGCCGATCATGGTTTTTGTTTGTCCGTGGGCAATTGGCGCCCCGATGTAAATGCGGTGGGTGTACCTCTCGTGGCTCACGATCAAAATGTCTATGGTCTGATTTGTGGCGGTCCAGCCTTCAGGGTTTCAGCCGATATGTTGAAAAAAAAGTGCGGGCCGCGGCTGGTAGAACTTGCCAAAAAAATAACCGTAAGCGCCTAATTGGTTTTTGGCACCACCAGACAATCCAGCGCCATCACACCTTGCCCCTGCGGCATGACGATAAAGGGATTAAGGTCAATACTGTGCAGTTGATCGCCGTGCATGGCTGCAAATTGTGACAGGGCCACCAGCGCATCTGCCAGGGCCTCAATGTCTGATGGTGGGGCCCCGCGCGCGCCTTGCAACAATTTGATACCTTTGATTTCAGCAATCATTTTCATGGCTTCCAAGTGATCAAAAGGTGCCATGCGGAAAACCACGTCTTGCAAGACTTCCACAAATATTCCGCCTAAACCAAACATCACCGCAGGCCCGAAAACCGGATCGACCTTAACCCCAAGAATTGTTTCAATGCCGCCAGCGACCATTGGTGAAAGGATGATGCCGGAGGTTTCTACGTCGGGCGCATGTTTTGTAACCCGCGCTTGCAGTTGGGCAAAAACCTGTGATGCAGTGTCCACGGCAACGTTGAGTTCAACTCCACCGATTTCGGTTTTATGAGAAATGTCATCGCTATTGATTTTCATCGCCAGCGGCACAGCAAACTTTCGGGCAATCGCAGCAGCTTCTTCAGCGCTGGTAGCAAGCCTGCCTTCTGCCACCGGTATACCGGCATTTTCAAGAAACTCTCGCGAAGCCCATTCGCTTAATGCCTGCGTGCCTAGATCCTGCCGCACCATGTTAAAAGGATATTGTTCCGGAGCCGTTTCAAGCTTTTCATTAAAGCTCATGCCAAAATGTACCAGCGCTGCTGCCGCTGAAATGGCCCGGCACGGATCTTCGAAAATCAGATATCCGGCCTGACGATAGCGCGCCATAATGTTGTCCGGCCCCATGATTGACAGTATAATCAGCTTGTCGGGAAACCGTTGCCGCAGTTCATCGAGTTCCTGCAACAAAGGCTCGACAATATAGGGGGAGGCCGCAGCAACTGTGAAGAATGCCACCGACACATCATAGCCGCCCTCATCAAGCATAATGGTGAAATTTTTTCCCACCAAAGACAGATCATTGAAGATTTGCGCCGTGGTATCGACCGGGTTGCGTGGTGCTGCAAACGGCAAAGCTGATTTCAATCTGGCCTGGGCAGCTTCCGGCATAGGCGATACATCCAGCCCCACCTTGTTGGCATGATCTGCCATTTGAACACCGACGCCACCGGAAAGCGTTACCAGTCCGATTTTTTTTCCAGCCGGGTAAATGCCAGCGGTGCAGGCATAAGTGATATCAAGCATTTCCTCGGTCGTATCGGCTCTGAACACACCATGTTGCTTAAACACAGCTTCGTAAATCTCGTCAGCACCGGCCAGCGATGCAGTGTGTGAGGCCGCAGCCGCGGCACCTTCTTCACTTCTGCCCACTTTCATGAAAATCACCGGTTTGTTGTTGGCACGAGCCAACTCAAGGCTTTGAACAAGAGCAGGTCCATCCTTGATGCCTTCGGCGTAGGCTGCAATTATCCTGACATCATCGTCAAGGGCGGCCCAGCCAATGCACTCGGCTACCGTGATGTCACACTCGTTTCCCGTGGTGATAACCTGTGCCACGCCGAGGCCCCAGCTACGCGCAACTGCATAAAGATGAGTGCCGTAAGCACCGCTTTGCGAGATAATGGCAAGCGGGCCAGGTTCGGTATAGCCACCATCACCGGTGCTTGAGAACGTCGCAAAAAACCGTGATTTGAAGCTTAAAATTCCTAAACAGTTTGGGCCCAGAATGCGTATGCCGGTGCGCGCGGCAATTTCTGCCAGTTGCGCCTGCATCTCTTCGCCTTCGTGAGTGGCCGTTTCAGCAAATCCGGCGCTGAAGACAATAACGGATTTAACACCCATGCCAGCGCAATCTTCAATTGTCCGGGCAACGATTTTTGCCGGCACCGCAATAATGGCGCAGTCAACCGTTTCAGGTACATCCAGAATTGACGCGAAGGCCGGTAGCCCCTGGACCTCGCTACGGTTGGGGTTAACTGGGTAAAGTGCACCGCCAAAACCACCATCGCGCATATAGCGCAACGGCCGTCCGCCAATGCGTGCCGGATCGTCGGAAGCGCCAATAATCGCTACCGATGCCGGTTCCAGCATCGCCCGCAAACCGTCATTTTTATCCTGCATCTAAAACGCTCCCACCAGAGACACTTGAAAAGTCGGCTGTTATTCCCTGATTTTCTTTACACGGTGCATCTAAAAATGCAAAACTTAATTCTGCTATGCAGAATGATAATGTTTACCAAGGCCGAAAAACGGTCAAAATCAGGGCGATTGACACGGAGGTTTGAGATGAAATACGAAAAACTGAAAATTGTTGCAACAGCGGTAATCCTGACCGGCGCAACTTTGGGCCAGGTGCTGGCGGCTGAGGTCAAGCTGCCTGCGACAATAGCCTGGTCGGCTTATAACACCGGTACAACCGGGTATAATCAGGCAGTCGCCATCGGCAAGGCTTTAAAGGACAAATACGGTGTCAGCTTACGGGTTATTCCCGGCAAGAATGATATTTCACGGCTCACGCCTTTGAAAAAAGGCAAGGTTCAGTTTGTCGCCAATGGGGGTGCAACTTATTTTGCCTCTGAAGGTATCTCCCTGTTTGCCGCGCGTGAATGGGGCCCGATGAAACTCAGATTATTGGTTTCAGCAACTTCTGATGCCAATCTGCAAGTCGGCACCGCCAAAGATGCAAATGTCAAAACCTATGCCGACCTTAAAGGCAAGCGCGTTGCTTACGTGATTGGATCGGACGCTCTCAATATCGGCATGGAAGCTATTCTGGCCTTCGCCAACCTGACCTGGGATGACGTCAAAAAAGTTGAGTTTCCCGGCTATGGCGCTTCGTGGAAGGGTATGGTTTCCGGTCAGGTTGATGCAGCATTTGCATCCACTGTATCAGGTCCAACCCGTAAACTGGAAGCATCTCCACGCGGGATCTACTGGCCGGCAATGCCAGCCAATGACGCTGCGGGCTGGGCGCGCCTGAAAAAAGTCGCACCCTATATTCTGCCACACACAGCAACAATTGGCTCCGGCAATATTTCCAAGGAAACGCCACTGGAAGGTGCGGGCTACCCTTATCCGATACTGATTACCATGGCCGATCAGGATGCCGAGTTGGTCTATTCCATGACCAAGGCGATAAATGTGACGTTTCCCGATTATAAGGACGCCATGGCGGCCCTGTCTGGCTGGTCAACCGAAAGACAATCCTTTAAATGGGCGGTGCCTCATGCTCCTGCCGCTATAAAATACTGGAAAGAAATCGGCGTCTGGACCGATGATATGCAAAAAAACAACGATGCTTTGATCAAGCGTCAGGATGTGCTTGGCACTGCCTGGGCAACGATGAAAGACAAAAACATTGCCGATGATGACGCCTATAAAGCAGAATGGCTCAAGGTCCGCAAAGCAGCACTCATGGATGCTGGCATGAACCCGTGACCCACGGGCACGATCAGATCGACGATACGGCGGAAGCGGCCCCAAGCCGCTACCGCCAGCTTTCCGCCAACTGGCAATTGTGTCTGTTGGTCTTTACAATTCTGGGCGTCGGGCTGGCCGTCAATCAGTTCTTCAACCTGGGCTTTTTTATCGGCCTCACCATCCTTGATAATAACTATCAATATGCGTTGATCAGCCTGTTTGTACCCATCGTGTTCATCATGTTTCCGGCTACAGCCAAAGCATCGCGTACCACAGTGCCGCTGTATGACTGGGCGCTGTTTATCCTGACATTGGTTGTCACGGTTTTTGTCATGTCCAAGAGCAAAGAGATACTTGATAAGGGCTGGGAGTTTGGCGCACCCGATTACATGGTCTATGCCTCTTATGTATTCTGGTTGTTGATGCTTGAGGTCACAAGACGGGCAGGGGGGACATCGCTGTTTATTGTTGTGGCGATTGTATCTTTTTACCCGTTGATCGCCGACAAGATGCCCGGTCCCATTTCAGGCCTCTCCAGCACTCTTGCCGATACTGCCGTCTATCACATTTTGAGCAACGAGAGCGTTCTCGGTATCCCCATGCGCGCCCTGGCCAATCTGGTCATCGGCTTTTTGATCTTTGGTGTCGCCTTGCAAAAAACCGGCGGCGGCACGTTTTTTATTAATCTTGCCTTTGCCCTGCTTGGCCATGTGCGCGGCGGCCCGGCCAAAGTGGCAATATTTGCCAGTGGTCTGATGGGTTCCATGAGTGGCAGTGTTATCTCTAACGTTTTAACTACCGGCGCCATGACCATTCCGGCCATGAAACGATCCGGGTTTCGCCCTTCTTATGCAGCGGGTGTCGAGGCTTGCGCATCAACCGGCGGGGTATTGATGCCACCGATTATGGGGGCCACCGCCTTTATCATGGCGGTGTTTCTGGAAATCCCCTACGCCACCATTGCAGTCGCCGCCATCATTCCTTCCATCCTCTATTTCTTTGCTTTATTTGTGCAGATTGATTCTTATGCAGCGCGCAAAAAAATGCCGGGAATGCCGCGTTCGGAGCTGCCGCGAATTGGTGAGACCATGCGCGAAGGCTGGCATTTCATCGCGGTGTTTGTCCTGCTCATCGTCATGCTGATTTATCTCAAGCGTGAGGTTTTGGCACCGTTTTATGCCACCTTGTTATTGATCATCATAAATCAGGTAACCTCGTCGCAAAAATGGGGGTGGGCAGAACTCAAGGGTTTCATCCTCGCCACCGGCACACTGCTCGCTGAAATCACCGCTCTGCTGGCCGGCGTCGGCCTCATCGTTGGCGCACTTTCGGTTACCGGCATGGCTGGAACCTTCGTCAATGATCTGGTGTTTCTGGCCGGTGGAAATACCATTGTTTTATTGTTCATGGGTGCACTTACCAGCTTCATCATGGGCATCGGCATGACGGTGACCGCCGCCTACATTTTTCTCGCCATTGTTCTCGCCCCCGCCCTTATTCAGGGTGGCCTTGATCCGCTGGCCTCGCACCTCTTCATCTTTTATTGGGGCATGGTCTCCTACATCACGCCGCCGGTAGCACTGGGTGCTTATACCGCTGCGACAATCGCCAACGCCAATCCCATAAGAACCGGCTTTGAAGCCATGCGGCTGGGCAGCATCATCTATTTTGTGCCGTTTTTCTTCGTCCTTGATCCAGCCTTCATCCTCAAGGGTTCGGTGAGTCATATTGCCATGACATTCGTGTTTGCCATTGTCGGCATCACTCTGGTGTCCAGTGCATTACAGGGCTATTTGATATTCATTGGCGATCTTTGCACACGGGCATTATGGCAATGGCCGTTGCGTCTGGGCATTCTTGCCGCAGGATTGTTACTGGCGACACCGGGCGGCGGGATTATCCCATGGAGCAATTTTGATAAAACCATCGCTGCCGGTATTTTGCTGGTGTTATGTCTTACGCCAATAATGTTTCAGCAATGGCGGTTGAGTGCAGATGATGCAACTTCATAGACTTTTTGATCTAAGCGGCAAGGTAGCTGTCATTACCGGTTCAACCAAAGGCATTGGCAAGGCGATTGCACAGGTCTTTGCTCAAGCGGGCGCCAAAGTGGTTATATCCAGCCGCAAAGAGGATGTGTGCAAAGCCGTCGCCGCTGAGATCAATGAGGGCGGTGGTGAGGTGCTGGCACATGCTTGCAATATCTCGCACAAAGACCAGCTTCAGTCTCTCGTTAATGCAACTCTGGACAAGTGGCAGCAGATCGACATTCTTGTCTGTAATGCTGCCGTGAACCCTTACTATGGCCCATTGTCTGAAATTCCCGATGAGGCTTACGATAAAATCATGAGCAGTAATGTCAAATCCAATCTATGGCTGTGCAATATGGTGTTGCCACAGATGGCAAAGCGCAAAGACGGCGTTGTCATAATCGTATCCAGCATTGCCGGACTAAAAGGCAATGACAAGCTGGGGGCTTATGGTCTGTCGAAAGCTGCTGACATGCAACTGGTGCGCAATCTGGCAGTGGAATGGGGACCGGCAAATATTCGCTGCAACTGCATTGCGCCAGGGCTGGTGCGCACTGATTTTGCCCGTGCCTTGTGGGAGGATCCTGAAGCCATGGCGAAGGCGATAGCCTCATACCCCATCGGGCGATTGGGAGAGCCCGAAGATATCGCCGGTGCAGCGGTGTTTCTTGCCGCTCCTGCCGGAAATTTCATTACCGGCCAAACCCTCGTCATCGATGGCGGCACCACCATCGGCAGTTATTCATAGTCAAACTTGTTCAAACCACTTCAAACAGGCCCGCAGCCCCCATGCCGCCACCAACACACATGGTGACGACAACATGTTTGGCCTTGCGCCGTTTTCCTTCAATCAGTATGTGACCGGCAAGGCGTGCGCCGGTCATGCCAAACGGGTGGCCAATTGAAATTGATCCGCCATTGACATTGAGTTGGTCGTTGGAAATTCCCAGTTTGTCGCGGCAATAAAGCACCTGGACGGCAAAAGCCTCATTGAGCTCCCACAAATCTATGTCGTCGGTTTTAAGACCAAAACGCTGCAACAATCGCGGCACCGCAAACACCGGACCAATTCCCATTTCGTCGGGCTCACAGCCCGCGACAGCCAAGCCCTTGAAGATGCCAAGCGGTTCAAGCCCGCGCTGTTCAGCCAGCTTTGCATCCATCACCACACAGGCCGATGCGCCATCGGATAACTGGCTGGCATTGCCGGCAGTAATAAACCCGTTCTCACCCATGACCGGTTCGAGCCCCGACAGGCCTTCGAGATTTGTACCGGGTCGATTTCCCTCATCTTTTTCCAGCGTCACTTCCTGCTGGGAAATTTCACCGGTTTCTTTATCTTTGATGTCTTTAACGCTTGTCAACGGAATTATTTCGGTATCGAAATGATTATTCTCCTGGGCAGCGGCTGTGCGTTGCTGGCTCTGCAGGGCGTATTCATCCTGGGCATCGCGCGAGATATTATAGCGCTTTGCCACAATGTCGGCGGTGTCTATCATCGTCATCCACAATTCAGGCTTGTGCTGCATCAGCCAGTCTTCTTCAAAATAGGTACGGTTCAAATGAGGTTGAACCATGCTGACGCTTTCAACCCCCCCGGCAACTATGGCTGGAACCTTGTCCATCACCACCCGCTGCGCTGCCATAGCGATGGCCTGCAGGCCGGAGGAACAAAACCGATTTACCGTGGTACCCGAGGTAGTTACGGGAAGTTTAGCGCGAAAAGCGCCCAACCGGGCAACGTTTTTACCCGTTGCGCCTTCAGGATAGCCGCAACCGATGATGACATCTTCAATTTCATCGGGCGCCAGCCCGGCGCGCTCCACTGCGTGTTTAATGACATGGCCGGTAAGCGTCGCACCATGGGTCTTGTTGAATGCGCCACGAAATGCCTTGCCGATGGGGGTGCGGGCCGTGGAGACAATTACCGCTTCGTTCATTTTCGTAATCCTAACCTTGCAAATCCGCAAATGATTTTCCGCTTCTCGCCAACTCCTCCAGCAGGGGGGCGGGCTTGAGCATTTCACCATGCTGTTGGTAGAGTTTGTTCATAGCATTATGAATTGTTTCGATACCGATATGATCAGCATAAAACATCGGACCACCCTTGCCGATAGGAAAGCCGTAGCCATAGACCCAGATGAGATCGATGTCACTTGGTCTGCTGGCAATGTTCTCACCCAGAAGTTTTGCGCCTTCATTGATTAAAGTATACATGCAGCGCTCAAGAATTTCCGCGTCGCTGATGTCACGCCGGGTGATGCCCAGCTCTGACGAAATACCGGAAATCAGTGTTTCAATTACCGGGTCGGGTTGGGGGGTGCGACTGCCTTGTTCATACAGATACCAGCCTTTGTTATTCTTCTGGCCAAAGCGATCCATTTCGACAATACGATCAGCGATAAATGAGTAACGATCATTGGATGGTCGCATCTTGCGCCGGTGCTGGCGCACCTGATAGCCGACATCGAGCCCGGCAAGATCCCCCATGGCAAACGGTCCCATGGGAAAACCGAAATCATAGATCACCTTGTCAATCTCATGGGGAAGGGCGCCCTCCTCAAGTAGAAATTCGGCCTGGGTGCGATAGGCATACAACATACGATTGCCGACGAACCCATCGCACACACCAACCATGGCTCCAACCTTGTTGATGGTTTTGGAAAGTTTCATTACCGTTACGATGACATCGGCTGAAGTCTTAGCCCCACGCACATTTTCCATTAACTTCATGATGTTTGCCGGGCTGAAAAAATGCGTGCCAATAACATTTTCGGGCCGTTTGGTGGCAGCGGCAATTTCATTGATATCGAGCGAAGATGTGTTGGTGGCAAGAATTGCGTCTGCTTTGCAGGCCTGATCAAGCTTGGCAAAAATCTGTTTTTTCAGATCCATATCCTCAAACACCGCCTCGATAATGATATCGACGTCAGCCAGATCTGTGTAATCAGTTGTGCCACTGATCAACTCAAGACGCGCCTCCATGTCTGATGCAGACAGGCTGCCGCGTTTAACACTGCCCGCATAAGTGTCACGCACCAACCCTAAACCCTTGTCCAAAGCTTCGCTGTTAGCTTCCAGCACAATTACCGGCAAGCCGCCATTGGCAAGCGCCATGGCGATACCGCGCCCCATGGTGCCGCAGCCGATAACAGCGGTTGTTTTTATCTCGCGCGGCTGAGTATCTGCGGGCACACCGGGAACCTTGTGGGCCTGGCGCTGGGCGAAAAATAAATGGCGCTGGGCCTTGGACTGATCTGATTGCACCAGTTCGTCAAAATATGTGCGCTCAAGATCAAGACCGTCTTGAATCGTGCCTGTAACAGCACTTTCAACTGCGGCAATACAGCGTTCAGGCGCTATAAGACCACGGGCGCGCCGGGAAGTTTTTTTATGAGCGGCAGCAAAAATCTCTGTCGCTCCGGCCGCATCAATTTTCATCTGCCCCACCGGGCGCACCCCTTTGCCTGCCGCAAGCAGGTTCCTGGCAAAATCAATCGCACCCTGAGCGAGATCACCGAAAATGATTTGATCGAGAAAGCCAAGCTCTTTGGCTTTTTCTGTGGCAACAAAATCACCGCTCAAAATCACATCGAGGGCAGCTTCAATGCCGATCAATCTGGGCAATCTCTGCGTGCCGCCCGCACCGGGCAACAGACCCAGTTTAATTTCCGGCAAGCCGAAACTGGCAGACATATCGCCAACCCGGTAGTGGCACCCCAGCGCCAATTCACAGCCGCCGCCAATAGCGGTTTTGTGGATGGCGGCAATCACTGGTTTTTGGCAGGCCTCGAGCTGGTCAATAATATCGCGTAAATAAGGTTGCAGCCGCGGCTTGCCAAATTCGCGAATATCAGCTCCGCCACAAAAACAGCGCCCGCGCCCGATCAAAACAATGGCGGATATACTATCATCATTTTGCGCCTGTGCCAGCGCATCAACAATTCCCTGCCTGACCTCAACTCCCATGGCGTTGACCGGTGGACTGTTTAGTGCAATCAGGGCGATGGCACCATGGATTTCATACGCGACCAGATTACTCATTCAGGTGTTTCCATTATTGAAACTTGATTTTGCTTGGCGAAACTTCATAATAATCACAACCCTCTCAGATGTCTAGATGTGAGTTCTCAGGAGGCTCTTATGACCCCAGATGTAAATCGCCAGATTACTCTTTTCGCCCGCCCCCATGGTGTGCCGAAAAAGAGCGACTTCAAGCTTGTTGAAACACCTGTCCCGACGCCAGGCGAGGGCGAGGTGATAGTACGATCCATATATCTTTCTCTCGACCCGTACATGCGCGGACGCATGAATGAGGCAAAATCTTATGCCGCACCGGTTGGGATTGGCGAGGTCATGGAAGGTGGCGTTGTCGGTGAGGTCATTGCCAGCAAAAACCCCAAATTCAATGAGGGTGATATTGTCTTTGGCTATCTGGGCTGGCAGGAATATGCCTCAAGTAATGGCAAGGGCCTGCGAAAACTGGATGCATCCCAGGTCCCCATTTCCACAGCTCTGGGAATTTTGGGCATGCCCGGGATGACGGCCTACACCGGCTTGTCAAACATCGGCAAGCCAAAAGAGGGCGAGACCCTGGTAGTTGCCGCAGCTTCAGGTGCGGTAGGTTCTGCCGTTGGTCAAATAGGCAAAATCAAAGGCTGCCGCGTGATTGGTATCGCTGGTGGAGCTGAAAAATGCGACTTTGTTGTGCGTGAATTGGGGTTTGATGCCTGTATCAATCACCATGACGAAGAGTTTGCACAAAATCTTGAATACGCCTGTCGCGATGGCATTGATATCTATTGGGAAAATGTCGGCGGTGCGGTTTTTGAAGCGGTGTTGCCGTTGTTTAATTTCTTTGCCCGCATGCCTGTGTGCGGCCTGATTGCCCATTATAATGCAACCTCTTTGCCCGATGGCCCCAACAAGACGCCACTTTTGATGCGTTCTGTTCTCACCAACAGGTTGCATATTCAGGGCTTTATTGTCTGGGATTATGCCAGCCAGCAGACAGAGTTTGAAACAACGATGAGCAACTGGATCAAAGACGGCAAAGTGAAATACCGCGAGGATTTTGTCGAAGGTCTGGAAAATGCCCCCGATGCTTTCATCGGATTGCTTGAGGGCCGAAATTTCGGCAAGCTGGTCATTCAAGTTTCCGCCAATCTGACACTTTAAACCGGGAAAAACAATTATGGATTTTAGTTATTCCACCAAAGTTGAAGGTTTACGTTCCAAACTGCTCACCTTCATGGATGCCCATGTTTATCCCGGCGAAAAAACCTATGTGCAGCAGCTTGATGCAGGTGAGCGCTGGCACACACCAGTGATAATGGAGACCCTGAAAGCCTTGGCGCGCGAGGCAGGATTGTGGAACCTGTTTTTGCCCGATGCTAAATATGGTGCAGGCCTCAGCAATCTGGAATATGCACCCTTGTGCGAGATCATGGGGCGCTCACCCATTGGTCCCGAAGTGTTCAATTGTTCAGCGCCCGACACCGGCAATATGGAAGTGCTGGTACAAAACGGCACTGACGCGCAAAAAGACCAATGGCTCAAACCTCTGCTCGCCGGTCAAATCCGCTCGGCCTTCGCCATGACCGAACCCGACGTTGCCTCGTCAGACGCCACCAACATTCAATCGACGATTGAGCGCGATGGTGATGATTATATCATCAATGGCCGCAAATGGTGGATATCGGGAGCCGGTGATTACCGTTGTGAGATTTTCATTTTCATGGGAAAAACTGACACTGAGGCGAAAAAATACCGCCAGCAATCGATGATCCTGATACCGCGTGACACACCCGGCGTAACGCTGATCAGACCCTTGACGGTTTTTGGTTATGACCACGCCCCGCATGGTCATTTCGAGATCAATTTTGACAATGTGCGCGTCCCGGTAGAAAACCTCATTCTTGGCGAAGGTCGCGGCTTTGAAATTGCGCAAGGCAGACTGGGGCCGGGTCGTATTCACCATTGTATGCGCCTCATTGGTGTTGCCGAGCGATCGCTCGAGGCCATGTGTGCTCGCGCTAATTCCCGGGTGGCATTTGGCAAAACGCTGGCCGAACAAGGTGTTGTGATTGACGCCATCGCGCGTTCGCGCATGGACATCGAACAGGCCCGCCTGTTAACGCTCAAAGCGGCCTATATGATGGATACGGTCGGCAATAAAGTGGCACGCTCGGAAATTGCCATGATAAAAGTTATCGCCCCCCAAATGGCGCTTGATGTGATTGATCGCGCCATTCAGGTGCATGGTGGTGGTGGTGTCGGCGAAGATTTCGGTTTGGCCCATGCCTGGGCTAAGACCCGTAGCTTGCGCCTGGCCGATGGACCGGACGAAGTGCACCGGGTAACTGTTGCCAAACTGGAGTTAGCCAAACAAAGCTCACGCTGGATTTACGCTGAGGGTGATGAATAAAAATCCAGTTGGTAAAACGATCTTTCCTGCTCGTCCAGTTGATCGATGAGGGCAAGTTCCCAGGCGAGATATCCACGTGCTGCCTCAAGATTTCCGACATGACGGTCGTGGGTAAAAAACAGATAATCGATGCAATCTTTGTCGGCGGGAAAATCAGGGGTTGCGACAATCTCCAGTCCCGCCTCGGCCCAGGTTTTTACATCACCGGCCAGATAGCTCAGGTCTTTTAGGCCCAACTCTTTCAAGTCGATTGCCGCAAGTTCTGCCACACGTCTGTCACTGGCAACCAGTATAAATTCACAATCCGTTCCCGCATCAAGCTTGCCAAGGCGAGGTCTGATGGTCCACCGGGCACCAGAAATATGACCTTTGCGGTAATCCATCGCCTTGTTGAGATCAAGCAATATGGCACCATTTTCGAGCCTGTCTGCCACCTCGGAAATACGGCATTGTGGCAGTTTTTCAACAATGGAAGTTTCTGGCGTTAGCCCACGTTCAGGTCCATCCAGTGTGGCGACATTCTGTTCAAGAACATAGACCTCATGGCTCATCTGTTGTAGCCAGACTGCGGTGTTTGCCGCTCTTAATCCGGTATCATCCACCAGCACAATGCGCGCAGCCCTGGCACCTACACGCTTGTCGGTTGATTGTACCAGCTGGCCGCCGGGGGCATGTCTGCTATTGAGCAGATGACCGGCGATGAATTCTTCTTTTGTGCGAATATCAAAGACGTAAGTTGTCCTGGTGTCATCGAGTTGCCAGGCCTGAAGCGTGGATAAGTCGATCTGTTTGATATTGAATTTTTGGCGCAAATCCGCTGCACGCTTTCGCGAAGCGTCCAAAGTTGTTTCATCAAGATCATGGGGCAGATTATCTTCAGCGCCTCGGGTGACTTCATAGCCTGCCAGCTCCCAGCCCTGAGTTCCATTTTCAAGCGCAAAGACAGGATTGTCAAACCTTTGATTTATCAACCCCTGTGCGCCGATGATACTGCGCGTGCGCCCGGCACAATTGACAATTATTTTTGTGCTATCAGATGATAACAACTGCGGCAGGCGATGGCCCAGTTCGGCATTGGGGCAGCATATGCCGTTGCCAATCATCATGGTGCGGAATTCTTCTGGTGTGCGTCCATCCACCAGAATAAAATCATCATCCTCTGCCATCATAGCCATTAGTTGCTGCGCGCTGATCCGTGGCGTGTCAGCCACGTGTTCGATCAGCTCCCCTAATGTTTTTGACGGCAGATTAACTCCCTCATAAAGCGTAAAGCCCGCCTCTTTCCAGGCCTTGGCACCGCCCTTCAGGATAGCAATGGAGGTGTATCCGATGTCACTCAGTCTCACTTTTGCTTTTTCGGATATCCCGTCACCATTGTCCATCAGCACAATATCTATCGACTTGTTCGGCAGCAAGGTTCCCGCCATCACTTCAAGCTGACTATAAGGAATTGAGGCAATAAAGAAGGGATGGCCCGCGCCATACTGCCCGTGTTCACGCACATCAATAAAGGCGATTTCGCTACCATTCGTAAGCTGCGGCTTGAGAATCTCTGCATCTACATATGTCATGTGGGTCTTTCAGGCAGCCTGCACGGGCTGTATTTTCGAACGTGTTATATTGTCGAGATTGGCACCTTCTATGCGCAACAGCGCAACTTTGCCGGCGCGGTTAGGGGCATGAATGTCACCGACCTTGTAAAAATGCGCCATGCCGGGGTCCATCACCAGCGTTTCCTCCTGCTCCACCAAAGCAGGACTATCACCTTCAGCGGGTTTAACGATGCGCCAGTGGGTCATTTCCGTCACCCCTTCGGCCTGACCATATACTGCCCAGCTGGGACCGTGGTCATGAGGTTTTCCATTTTGTGCATCATGATACATATGAACACAAATGCAAAAACCAAAATCCGGGTCTTCATAGATAATATGACGCGGCCCGGTTTTGTCGGTGCCAAAGTTGGTTGAGATGAAATTCTCGTCACCGAGAGCTTTTTCGACAAACTGACAGATGTCGCTGGAACCCGCATTACCAGGGCTGTCTTTGAGTGTTTGGCGAATGTCGCCCGCCAGGTTTTCAAGCGTATAGGTCATTATTGTTTTTCCTGTCTGGGTTGATTTGCGAGAACTATAAACCACTTCCAATTATGTGCAAATCATGGGTTACTGGGTTTACGCATTTGTCCACCAGCAGGATCATTTTATGTTCACGAAAACATCCGCGCGTCGTTATTTTAACCAACAATACGTCTTGCGTAAAACATTGACGAGTTTTGCCGATGATGTTGCTGAGTGGGAAAAATATTCCAGTGACATCTGTTTTGCGGATCATGGGTTTTTCGTTGAAAATTATGGCGACCATCCCCGCCAGACCATGGAGATATTTAAAGCTGACACCAGTAAAACCGGTCGCGGGTTGGCGATATTTATTCACGGCGGATTTTGGCGGGCGATGGAGCGCGAACAATCACGCTTTATGGCCTTGCCCTTCCTCAAACGCGGGATTGACTGCATCATTCTGGAATATCGCTTGATGCCGGAATTCCGCCTGAGCGACCTGGTGGCGGATACGGTCGGCGCATTGCGTCACATCGCCAAAATTTCTGATCGTGCCAGACTTTCCGCCAATCGCATTATTGCCGGTCATTCCGCCGGTGCGCATCTGGTAGTCTACGGTACAGCCCAGGCGCATGAACAGGGGTTGGTCCTGCCCAATGACGCACTTTTATTGTTCAGCGGTGTCTATGACATTTACCCGGTTGCAAAAACCGACATCGGTGATGAACTTGCAATGTCTCAAGCAGAAGTGGCACAATGGTCGGTATATTCCGGCGTGAGCATCAACAATCAACCCACAGCATTTGTGGTTGGCAATGATGAGACTGATGACTTCAAACGTCAGACTTTTCTCGGTGCGCAAATGCTCAGCGGCGGCAATGAAGAAAACATTTTCATCGTCAATGATGCCAACCATCTGTCTTTATTGACGCGGTTTTGTCAAAATGAAGAAGTGTTTGAGGCTATCACAACGGATTTGATGGCCAGTTGGAAGTGACAATCCGGGTCAGGAAAAAATCACACGATGCTGGTGCAATCGTTTGAACCAAATAGAAAAATGTCGTAGGTTCCGCTTGAGTCTGTGGATAATTACACACGTTTCAGGCTGTAAATTTTTGTTATGGGGAGTTTTATGAAAAGATATTTCTTGGCCGCTGCAACCGCAGTGGGGGTAATGAGTGGTTCGGTGGCATTGGCAAAACCGGTTAAAATCGGCATGCTGATCACTTTATCCGGGCCACCAGCCGTATTGGGCAAGCAATTGCGCGATGGTTTTCAACTGGCCATGGAAAAGCTCGGTGGCAAGTTGGGGGACAAAACCACAGAGCTGATTATTGAAGATGATGAACTAAAACCTGATGTGGCTATTTCTAAAGCCAAAAGTCTGGTGGGAAGAGACAAGGTTGATTTCGTCGTCGGTACCGTTTTTTCAAACATGCTGGCTGCCGTCTTCAAACCGATTATCAAGTCGAATACATTTTTGATAAGCCCCAATGCCGGTCCTTCGGTTTTCGCGGGCAAAAACTGCAATCCGCTGCTGTTTGTCACTTCATTCCAGAATGATCAGAACTTTGAAGTTCTCGGCAAACATGCCGAACAACAAGGGTTCAAAAGCGTTTTCCTTTTGGCACCTAATTATCAGGCCGGCAAAGATGCCGTGAACGGGTTTAAACGCCAATTCTCGGGCAAGATTGTTGATACGGTTTTCACCAAGCTTGGCCAGAAAGATTATTCTGCTGAAATCGCTAAACTGGCTGCTGCCAAACCTGACGCCCTGTTTACCTTCATGCCCGGCGGCATGGGTGTGCGTTTTGTCAAACAGTTCAGGGCCGCTGGTCTTGCTGACAAAATGACATTCCTGTCGGCCTTTACAGTGGATGAAGCCACATTACCGGCACAAAAAGACGCAGCTTTAGGCTTTTTCGGTGGTGCATCATGGGCACCAAATATGAAAACCCCCGGCAATGCCGAGTTTGTCGCAGCTTTTGAAGGTAAATACGGATATGTGCCCTCAGTCTATGCCATGCAGGGGTATGATACCGCTATGTTGCTCGATTCAGTCATTCGCAAAGTTGGCGATAACCTGAGTGATAAAAAGGCTGTTCGCAATGCCCTTCGCGCCGCTGATTTTAAATCTTTACGCGGTAACTTCAAATTCAACACCAATCAGTTTCCTGTTCAGGATTATTATCTGATGAAAGTTGCCAAACGCGCCGATGGCAAATTCCAGACTGAAATTGATAGGAAAATCTTCAGTGCTGCCGGTGACTTCTATGCCAAAGATTGCAAGATGAGCTGGTAATATCTTCAGGGGCCGGAACTGACGTTGTTCCGGCCCTTTACTCCTGCATTTTCGTAAATCAAAAACTATGTCTACGACACTTTTCCTCGTACAGGTTCTCAATGGGTTGCAACTGGGTGTGTTGCTGTTTTTGATTGCGGCGGGATTGACGCTTGTGTTTGGCGTCATGGGATTTATCAACCTAGCCCACGGTGTGCAGTATATGGTGGGGGCTTATTTTGCCGTTGCCTTTTACGCCCTTACGCAAAATTTTCTGCTAACGGTGATACTGGCGTCAGCTTCGGCGCTGTTGTTGGGATTGTTGTTTGAAGTCCTGATTTTCCGGCATCTCTATGACCGCGATCATCTCGATCATGTGCTGGCAACCTTTGGCATTATCCTGTTCCTCAATCAGGCAACAACGGTTTTGTGGGGTCCAGAACCACTGGTCATTCCCGAGCCTGACTTCCTTTCAGGATCAATCCCATTGGTCGAGGGCCTGTTATACCCGGTCTATCGTTTGGCAATTATCGCTGTTGGGCTGGCGGTGGCCGGCCTGTTGTGGTTCATGGTGACGCGAACAAAACTCGGCATGCTGGTACGCGCCGGGGCAACAAATCTGGAGATGGTATCAGCGCTTGGTGTTAATATTCGCCGCCTGTTTATGCTGGTATTCGGGTTTGGTGCCATGCTTGCGGGCTTTGCCGGTGTCCTGTCAGCACCGATATTCTCGGTCGAACCCGGCATGGGCGATGATATCCTGATTGTGGCTTTTGTCGTCATCATTGTTGGCGGCATCGGCTCCATTCGCGGTGCTTTTATTGCCGCCCTTGTTATCGGTCTGGTTGACACCCTGGGCCGCTCGATGATGACCGATATCCTCAAATTGTTCATGGATGCATCCGCTGCCAACCAAATTGGCCCCGCCCTCGCTTCTATGTTGATTTATGTGCTGATGGCAGCAATCTTGTTTTTCAAGCCAACCGGGTTGTTTGCGCCGGGTAAAACGGCATGAACGTCGCCCCTGACAAAAAACCCGGTACGGTAATTTCAAACCTGTCTGACAGTTATCGATTATCGATCCTGATATTTTTGATACTGGCACTGGTGCCGGTATTTGCGCGTTATGGTGCCGAAGGATTTATTCTTGATCTTGTAAATCGGGCGATAATCCTGGCATTGGCGGCAATCGCACTTGATTTGATTTTGGGCTTTGGCGGCATGGTCAGTTTCGGTCACGCCGCCTTTATCGGTATCGGCGCATATATCACCGCGATTATGGTAACCGAAGGCTTTGGCGAAGCTTTGATAATTTTCCCGATAGTTGTTGTGGTAAGTACGCTGTTTGCACTGATAACTGGCATCATATGTTTGCGCACCTCCGGTGTTTATTTCATCATGATAACGCTGGCATTTGGGCAAATGCTGTTTTTTGCCGCCAGTTCGCTTTCTACTTACGGTGGCGATGACGGCCTGACCATCTGGGGTAATGTGACAATCCTGGGCTCAGATATTTTTGCTGATGACGTCGGTATATTTTACATCTCACTGGGCTTTTTGATTGCCGGACTGTTTTTGGTTCAAACCCTTGTGGGCTCGCGCTTTGGCCGCGTATTACGTGCCGCAAAAGAAAACGAAACACGGATCTCAGCCCTTGGCTACAATGTTTTGCGCGTGCGCCTGACAGCTTATGTGATCGCTGGAGTGATCGCCGGAATTGCCGGATTTTTACACACCAGTCAGGCCGAGTTTGTCTCGCCGGCAACCATGCGGTGGCAGCATTCGGGCGAATTGATCATTATGGTGGCCCTGGGTGGCATGGGCACACGCAACGGTACCCTGATTGGTGCCTTTGCCTATGTGTTGCTGATACAGGCTCTGTCTGATTTCACCCAAGACTGGAAACTGATTTTTGGACCGTTAATGGTTCTCGCTGTCCTGTCCAAAAATGGTGGTATTGGGAGGTTTTTCGCTTATGTCAAAGGAGGCCGTAATCGTGCCTGAGGCATTATTGAAGGTGGTAGATCTGTGTAAAAACTTTGGCGGCTTGCGAGTTAATGCCGATGTCAACTTTGATCTGTTTTCAGGTGAGTGCCTTGCCCTGATTGGTCCCAATGGTGCCGGTAAAACTACCCTTATTCATCAGCTGTCCGGCTTTTTTACACCCGATAGCGGCACGGTCATCTTTGACGGTCGCGACATCACTCATTTGCCGGTACATGCCCGCGCCCGTCTCGGCCTTGCGCGTTCGTTTCAGATTACCTCGATTATACCGTCCTTGAGTGCGCTTGAAAATGTTGCTCTGGCGGTACAGGCGCGCACCAACGGCTCTTTGCGGTTGTTTGGCATTGCGGCAGATGAAAAAACCCTCAATGATCAGGCCTTTGAAGCTCTTCAGATGGTTGGATTTGACAAGCAGATTACGACAATTGCCGATAATCTGTCGCATGGTGAAAAACGTATACTGGAACTGGCAATCGCCATAGCCATGAAGCCCAAAGCCTTGTTGCTGGATGAGCCGATGGCTGGGATTGGCAAGCATGAAAGCCTGCGTCTCATTGAAATCCTCAAATCGCTCAAATCGCGTTATCCGCTGTTGCTGGTTGAACATGACATGGAGGCGGTATTTGCTCTCGCTGACCGGGTGGCGGTTCTGGTTTATGGCAAGATAATTGCCACGGGAACACCTGACGAAGTGCGGCAGAACGCAGAAGTGAAAGCCGCTTATCTGGGCGAGAGTGCAATGTAATGACTGGCGAAAAAATGTTGAAGGTAACGGGGCTTGAAGCCGGGTACGGGGCGGCACAAGTGCTGTTTGGTGTCGATTTCAGTGTCGCAGCCGGTCAGGTTGTAACGCTTATTGGCCGCAATGGCATGGGTAAAACCACAGTTGTAAAATCCGTCATGGGGCTGATAAAACCAACCGGCGGCAATGTGCATTTTCTTGGCAAAAACCTCACCGCACACCCCCCCTTCAAACTGGCCCAGGCCGGTATTGGCCTGGTGCCGGAGGGGCGGATGATCTTTCCTACTTTGAATGTGCGTGAAAACCTGGTGGCAACAGCAGCCAATCATTCAGGTTCAGCCAGATGGAGCCTTGAAACCGTCTACGAGTTATTCCCGACACTGGCCGCCCGGGCTAATAATCTCGGTGCTCAACTGTCTGGCGGTGAACAGCAAATGCTCGCCATTGCCCGTGCGTTAATGACAAATCCGCGCCTGTTGATCCTTGATGAAGCCACCGAAGGGCTCGCCCCTCTGGTCAGGGAAGAAATCTGGCAGTGTCTTGCGGGTTTAAAAAAATCCGGCGAAGCCATATTGGTGATCGACAAAAATATCGAGGAACTGACCCGCATTGCCGATCACCATTTTGTGCTGGAAAAAGGCACAATCGTCTGGCACGGCAGCAATGATGAATTGCTGACTGATACCAGCGTAATTGACAGTTTTCTACACCTGTAGAAAGGAAATTCCTAAGCCGCGATCCGGGCCCCTACGAGGCTGCGATAGCCGCCGCGATCACGACCGACATATGCCTCATAACGCTGGCGAAGATCGGGGACGGCGGAATTGACAACGCTTTCCCGGTCGGCCAGAGCAGCCCACCAGCGCGCAACTTTCGGATGCCCCTCGAAGATTGCCATCGCCGGATGGAATTCGTTGGCCCAGGCCAGACGCTGCAATGCCGGTACGAAAGCTGCATCGACAAGAGAAACTTCCGCGCCCAAAAAGAAAGGCCCCGTATCAATTTCTCTTTCCAGACGATCAAGCTTCTTGCCCAGTCTTTCGAGGTCCCCGGCTAATGTTTCTTCATCTCTGGCCATGGTAATGTCTCCCGCATCACTTAGCAACGCTGTGCCAAATACGCACCAGGCGCGAGAATGCGCGCGTTCCAAAGGATCGTCGGGAAGCAGGCTGCCGGGTGTTACTTCGTCGAGATATTCGTTGATCACGGCGGATTCAAACAACACAACTTTTGTGCCATCATCACGGGTAACTTCGAGCACCGGTACCTTGCCCAAAGGGCTCAGCTCATTGAACCAGTCAGGGCGGTCACTCAGGTCAATATATTCAATGTCATATTCAACATTTTTCTCGCGTAAAATCATCACGCATCGCTGCACATAAGGGCAGCGTTTGAAACTGATCAGTCTAAAGCCGGGCATAGGGGTGTTTCCTTTTCAAAAATGTGTCTCGCATTCATCCTGTTGTGTCAGAAATTGCTAATTTGTTGTGTCAACATTTTGTGACTGGATAAATTTCCGTCTCAGCCTGGCTGCCAAAGGCAAAACACGCCATGGAAAGCGAACCATAACTGTATGAATGATGCAAGCGCAAGGCATGGCCACCTGACCAGCCCGCCCCCATGGCCACAAAGATTGGCATCAGGTGTTCAGGGGTTGGGTGGGCCTGACGCGCTTCTTCCGGCGAACCTGGAAACTCCAGCAGAGGTTGAAGATTATGGGCCTGGATATTGTTGTTGAACCAGTGATCAAAGGTTTTAGCCCAGTTGGGTGCGGGTGTTCCTTCCGGCGCCATAGTGCCCAGATTGTGAACGGCAGCGCCCGAGCCGATGATCAGCACGCCTTGTTTGCGCAATGGCGACAGGGCTTGACCGATCTTGAAGTGTTGGCGGGCGTTGCCGGAATGCTGCAAAGAAAGCTGCACCACAGGAATATCTGCATCGGGATAGGCCAAAAGCAGTGGCACCCAGGTACCATGGTCGTAACCACGAGTTGCATCTTCGCCAATCGGAGAACCGGATTTTTCAAGCAGCGCTTTGACTTTCTCAATCAATTCAACATCGCTCATTGCGGGATATTCTAGAGTATACAATGGTTGGGGAAAGCCGGAAAAATCGTAGATGGTTTCAGGTCTGGCCGCTGTGGCCAGCGTTGGCACTTCGGCCTGCCAATGGGCTGATATGATCAGGATCGATTTTGGTTGCGGCAGTTGGGTGCGCATATTAACCAGGAAACGTTTTGCCGGGTGGTCGTTCAGTGGCAAATCGGGAGCGCCGTGAGCGAGAAAAAGGCTGGGAAGTGACGTCATTAAAAATTTTCCAGTTCAAGTTGCCAGGATCAATGCAGGACCAGCGGGGATGATACCGGTCGGGTTCAGCGCCTTGATAGAGTAATAACCGGCTTTGATGTGATCGAGATTGACGGTCTGGGCGATCCCGGGCAGAGCGTAAATGTGCGCCATATAGGCGCAAAGTACTGGATAATCTGCGATGCGCCTGAGGTTGCATTTGAAAATCCCGTGATAAGCTGCATCAAAACGGATCAGGGTTACAAACAGACGGATGTCACTCATCGTTAATCGCTCACCGAAAAGATAAGTCCGGCCATCGCTCAGGCGTTCCGTCATGGCATCCAGGGTTTCGAAGACGCCGGTGACGGCTTCATTGTAGGCATCTTGAGAACAAGCAAAGCCCGCTTTATAGACGCCGTTGTTGAGGCGGTCGTAAAGCTGCGCATTCACAGCGTCGATCTCACTGCGCAAATCAGGGGGGTAGAGATCGACTGAAGTGTCACCAAATTCATCAAACGCTGAATTCAACATTATGATGATATCTGCGGATTCATTGTTGACGATGGTCCCGCGCATTTTGTCCCACAACACCGGAACCGTGGCGCGACCGCTAAACGCTGGATCAGCTCTGGTATAAATTTCATGCATGTAGGTTGCACCGAACAATGGGTTGAATTGGGCACCGGGATAATCACCAAATTGCCAACCCTGATCGCTTAAAGTGGGTTCAAGCACGGTGATATCGATAATGTGTTCGAGCTTTTTCAACTTGCGCACCATTAAGGTTCGCGACGCCCACGGACAGATTAGAGCAACATAAAGGTGGTAGCGCCCGGCTTCCGCCTTAAACCCTTGTTCGCCTGTCGGCCCGGCATCGCCCGTTGGCGTTACCCAGTGACGAAAGCTGGATGTCTGCCGGATGAACCGGCCGTCATCGTCTTTTGCCTGAACCGGGTGCCAGTCACTGGTCCATTTTCCATTCACAAGCATTATTTTTTCCAATCAAACTAAAGGTTATAAACTCTGGAAATCAGCCGGTTGTCTGCTGCCCTTTAAAAAGTCTTTTCCATGGGACTGCATAGGCACCGTCGCCGAGAAGTGACTGGACTACAAGGGCAACAATCCAGAACGCTGGAAATTCCCAACCGCCACCTTCGCTTGAAAATAGCCATCCTTTGCTGGCATGAACGAAAATGATCGTTGCTGCGAGTATCGGGATAAGTGCCAATGATATCCATCTGGTCACGAAGCCGGCAATCAGAAAGATGCCACCGCCAAGTTCGGTTAAAATTGTCACATAGGCCAAAAATCCCGGTAACCCGAGCGATGCAAAATAACCAGCGGTACCCGCTGGCGTGAAAACGAAAATCTTGAGCCCGGCATGGGCGAGGAAAAGCACGCCAAGCGAAAGGCGCAGAACAAGTGCGGCATAGGCAGCATATTTAAGGTTAGTCATCAATAGGTCTCCATAATCGGATATGTCATAATCATTGTTTCTGATCCAAGTATGGGGATTGCACAAACATTGATAAAGGGCAGTGTTGACGAATAACTGTCAATGAAATATTGGTAATAGATGGATACGATTGTCGGTATGAGAACCTTCGTCAATGTCGTTGCTGCGGGCTCGTTCACCGCAGCCGCTCAACGCTCCAACATGTCCACAGCACTCGTCAGCAAATATATCGGCCAACTTGAAGAACGCCTCGGTGCCCGGCTCCTCAACCGCACAACCCGGTCTTTAGTGTTGACTGAAATCGGCGCGTCCTACCTTGAGCGATGCAGCCAGGTGATTGATAATTTCGATGAACTCGAAGCCGCCATTCACAACAAGCGTTCCAGCCCCGGCGGAAATCTGATTGTTTCCGCTCCGGTTAGCTTTGGCGAGATGCATCTGACAGCGGTGGTTGCGCGTTTTCTGGTGCGCTACCCCGATATCAGCGTCGATTTGCGCCTGACCGACAGGTTCGTTGGTCTCGTTGATGAAGGTGTCGATCTGGCTATCAGGATTTCCGAATTGACTGATTCGAACCTGATTTCCCGCCGTCTGGCACCTGCACGAATTGTTGCCTGCGCTGCCCCGTCTTACCTTGAACAACACGGGCTGCCGGACCACCCGCATGATCTTGTCAACCATGACTGTATTATTGATACCAACTTTCAAGGCGCTAACAAGTGGCCTTTCAAAGTCGGGAAAAAACGCATCTCGGTTAAAGTTTCAGGCCGGTTTTCGGTCAACAGCGCCCAGTCGTCGCGCGCCATGGTTCTTGCCGGAGCAGGGATTGGCATGGTACCAACCTATGCCATTGCCGAAGACATCAAAAAGCAAAATGCGGTGATAGTGCTGGAAGAATTCGAGGTGCTTGATCCGGGCATCTATGCGCTCTACCCCCACAACCGTCATCTGGCTGCAAAAGTGCGGGCTTTTGTTGATTTCCTGGTTGAAGAATTCGCGCCTGAACCCGTTTGGGAACGCAGTCTTAAAAATTAAGATCGAGCAGCATCGGCTGGTGGTCCGATGCATTGGTGATTTCATCGACGAGCATATCTGTGATCCTGGAGTTGAGGTCGCCTGAGATGAAGAAAAAATCACGCGCATGTGGCCCTTCGGGCCATTGACGTTTGTCAAAAATACCGCAGGTTGGCGCGTGCGCCTTATCGCCGTTGATTACGCGCCAGACATCTTTCAATGGCAATATCTCGTGAGGGAATTCGGAAAACAGCAACTTATATTCCGCACTGTCAGGCGTAAAATTGAAATCTCCACATAGGACGGATGTTTCCGGCCGGGCAATATGATTGTAGGGGCCACTACCGGGATTGAGCCCGGGCCAGAGAATATTTTCACAGATCTGTTGATGCAGATCGCAAATAGCCTTTGCCTGTGCAGAACGTTGCCGCGATGAATGATATTCAAGGTGGGTGGTGAGGACGCGCAATGGACCCGATCGAGATTTCACCACCACTTCACTTAATTGCCGCGCCATATGTTTGATACCGGCATCATGGGGTTGGGGCAAGGGATGAAAAAACACCTGTAAAACCGGCAGACGTGACAGGATGAGGTTACCAAATTGACGGCGATCTGGTGTCTGTTCATCTGATTGATTGAGTGCTGCACCAAAAAAACATTCGTAGCCGGGAAATAAAGCCGCCAGGATTTCCACCTGATCTTCACCCTTGCCTCCATCAAGCTCAGCCATGAAGCGGGAAATCTCCTGCAAACAGATAACATCAGGATCGCCCGTGGCTTTGATGTGGTCTGAAATTCTTTTGAGATCATGAACGCCATCACAGCCAAGGCCACACTGTATATTCCAGGTAAGGATTTTTGTCATTTGATACCGGCATGCATAAAAGATTGAACGAACTGGCGCTGGAACAGGATAAAGGCAACCAGTAAGGGGGCAACAGCGAGAAGGGTCGCGGCAGAAATAATGGACCAGTCGACACCTGATTCCGGTGCACCAAAAATGGCCAGACCAACGGTGAGCGGCCGGGTTTCAACCGAGTTGGTTATGATTAGTGGCCACAGGAAGTTATTCCAGTGATAGCTGATCGAGACCAGCCCGTAGGCAAGATAGGTCGGTCGCGCCAGCGGCACATAGACTTTCCACAGGATCATCATCGGCCCGCAGCCTTCAAGGCGGGCGGCTTCTTCAAGTTCTTTCGGGATGGTTTTAAAGGTTTGCCGCAACAGGAAAATGCCAAAAGCGCTGGCCATATAGGGCAGGCCGATAGCGGCAATGGTATCGACCAGACCGAGCTTGCTCATGGTCGAATAGTTTTCGACAATCAGAACTTCGGGCATGATCATCAATTGCAACAACACCAGCGCAAAGGCTACTTCACGCCCGCGAAATTCGTAGCGGGCAAACGCGTATGCGGCCAGCGTGCATAAGATAAACTGCATCACCAGTATCGATGTCACCAGAATGAACGTATTGAAGAAATAGCGCCCGAAAGGTGCCTGTTCCCAGACGGTGGCAAAATTTTCCAGAGTAAGAGGTGCAAACAGATCAAAACGCGTTGCGTATTCCGGCGCATGGAACCCTGCCCACAACGCATAGAGCAGCGGCATAACCCAAAGGAAGGCCAGCGCCCAGGCAGCGGCAATTTCGATGCGATTAAAGAGTGTTGTCTGCCGTGCCATGCTCATCGGTAATGTATCCGCTTGTCCATCAGGGTAAATTGTCCCACCGCAACGATTGCCAAAACAACAAGCAGAACCACGGTAAGCGCCGAGGCATAAGCTTCATCAAGGAAGGAAAATGCCACTTCAAAAATGTAATAGAGCAACAACGAGCTGGCATTGTCGGGCCCGCCTTTGGTCAGGATAAACAGATGATCGACCATTTTGACAGAGTTAATGACAGCATTGATGGTGACAAACAGGGTTGTCGGCATTAACAGCGGAAAGGTGATGCGGCGGAAAATATACCAGCGGCTGGCCCCTTCAAGATGCGCTGCTTCTTCCAGTTCCGGTGACAGGGACTGCAAAGCTGCCAGATAAAAAATCATAAAAAACCCAGCTTCTTTCCACACCGTCATGACGATGATACTGCCGAGCACAAGCTCAGGATCGCCGAGCCAGTTCTGGCTGGGAAAACCAAATACACTGCCAATCTGGTCAAACAGGCCGATCTCGGGCGTATAGAAAAACAGCCATATATTGGCAACCGCGATCATCGGCAACACTGTCGGGGTAAAATAAGCCATGCGCACGAGGCCACGCGCCGGCAGGCGATTGTTGACCCATATGGCCATCATCAAAGCAATGGCAATACTGGTGGGAATGGTTCCCGCAGCATACCAGAGATTGTTGACAAGAACCTTCCAGAAAATATCGTCTTCAAGCAGGAACTGATAATTTTCCAGTCCAACAAAGACCGATGGCCGTGTGGCGGTGCCGTCAGAAAAGAGACTGACAAAAAACGTCGACACCATGGGATAATAAGTGAACGCCGTCAAAAAGACCATCGCTGGCAACAGCAGCAACCAGCCATAAACGCGGTTCATTGAACCTTTGTGTTCACTCATAATAATAGGGCCCAAAAACCCGGACCGCTTTTTTTAAAAACGATCCGGGAGCATTGTCAGGAGTAACTAGCGATACTTCTTGAGCAGACGATCGGCCTGCTTTTGAGCTGATGTTAAAGCTTCTTCGGGCGACTTGCTGCCGGTCAAAGCTGCCTGAATGGCATCATCTAACAACTTGCGCACCCGGCCGGTCTGGTAGGTGCTGAGTTCGGCTGTGGCAAACTCAAGTTGATCACGCGCAACGGCTGCCGGTGGAAACTCGACAACATATTTCTTCAACGCATCAGTTTCATAAGCATCAGGCCGGGTTCCGATATAACCGGTTTTAATGCTCCATTCAGCTGTGCGTTCCGGTGAGGTCATATAGCGGATCAGCTTCAATGCCGCTTTACGCTCAGCCGGGGTGGTCTTGTCGAAGATATAGAAGTTACCGCCACCTGTGGGTGTGCCGCGAGATTTTTTGGCCGGCAGCATGGCAACACCAAAATCAAATTTGGCCGACGATTTAACCTTGGTCAGATTGCCGGTTGAATGCCACATGATCGCTGTTTTCTGATCAAGGAAATTCTGCCGCAATGTGCCCCATTCAATGGTTCCCTTGGGCATGACACCTTCTTTGCTGCCGAGATCTTTCCAGAACTGCAAAGCTTCAATAGTGGCAGGTTTGTCAAAGAAGGTTTTGTTACCTGAGCCGTTCATCAACGTTTGACCGTTCTGTTTGGTCAAGGCACCGAACATCCAGTAGGGATAGCCGGTCGACGGGATCATCATGCCCCATTGCGAGCCATCGGCCTTGGTAAGTTTTTTACCCGCAGAAACGAGTTCGTCCCAGGTTGCCGGTGGTTTTTCCGCATCCAGGCCGGCGGCACGAAAGGCATCCTTATTGTAATACATGACAATGGTTGAGCGCTGGAACGGAATGCCCCAGGTTTTGTTTTGAGTGATGCCGTTTTCCATCAAGGCTGGATAAAACTTTTTCAGCCAGGCTTTTTCATCATCGGTTTCGACAATATCATCAAAGGCAACGATAGCGCCCTGTTCAATCAACTCATAGATATCAATCGAGAACATGACCGATAATTGCGCCGGTTTTCCGCTTTTTAATGCAGCCAGAGCTTTGATGCGCGCATCATTGTAGTTGCCGGCATAAATCGCGTTGACTTTGATACCTGGGTTTTCTTTTGAAAAACCATCAACCAGCCCATCGACAATCTTGGTCAAGGCACCACCGACGGCGACTGGATAATACATGGTCAGCTCAACTTGCTGAGCACTTGCCAGTGTCACCGGCCCCAGCACCATGGCGGTGGCCAGCACTGTGCGCTTAAATGTTTTTGATAGATGTTTTAACATGTGTTTCGCTCCCTTTTTCTTATGTGTAGCAAAACCCATTTGGGTTTTACCGATGAATTCGTGCCGGTTTGATGACACTTTGGTTTTATTGCGGCTAAGCAGCATTTCCCACTTTGCCGGTGGTGATATTTGAGTTTTCAATTTTTTTACCGGAGGCTTTTTCAAAGATATGCACAGCCTCTTGTGGCCAGGTCAGATGGACACGATTTTTCTCTCCCAGCCGATACCGGCCCGGCACCCTGATCTGAATTATCTGGTTGCCAACCGGCGCGTTTAAAATTGTATCAGCACCGAGGTAATCCGCTGCCGTCAACTCGACCAAAAGGCCGCTATCATCGCTCAGTGAAATATCTTCCGGGCGCACGCCCAATACGCGTCCCTCGCCCGGCCCCTTAAAGACAACATGATCACTGCCACCCAAAACAACAGCGCCCTCAGGGCCATTTGCCAGCTCCACCAGGTTCATGGGTGGTGTGCCGATAAAACTCGCGGTAAAAAGTGTTTCCGGCTTGCCATAAAGGCCTTCCGGTGTCCCGACCTGTTCAATGTGGCCATCGCGCAGAAGAATGACTTTATCAGCCATGCTCATGGCCTCGGCCTGATCGTGGGTAACATAGATCACCGTCATACCAAGGCGTTGTTGCAAGGCGCGTATTTCAACACGCATGTCATGACGCAATTTAGCATCAAGGTTGGACAGCGGCTCGTCCATCAGGCAGATGCCGTTTTCAGCAATGATTGCCCGCGCCAGAGCCACACGCTGGCGCTGACCACCGGAAAGCTGCGATGGCTTTCTGTCCGTCAATCCAGCCAACCCGACAATATCAACCACTTTTTCCAGCCGTTTCTGGCGTATGGGTGCGGGGACTTTTCTTACCTTGAGACCAAAAATAATATTCTCGGCAACACTCAAATGCGGGAACAAAGCATAGGACTGAAATACCATTGAGATTTTTCTGGCTGCTGGCGGCAAAGAGGTTACATCTTTGCCCGCAATCGAAATTGTGCCTGAAGAAGCCGTATCAAGACCGGCAATCATCCGCAAAGTTGTTGATTTGCCGCACCCTGACGGCCCCAGTAAAACCACAAAAGAGCCCTCATCGACACTCAGCGAGATATTATCGACAGCGGTAACATCGCCCCATTTTTTGGTTATATTTTTAAGTTCAATCGCAGACATGGCGTTAGTTTCCCTGACCGGTCACAGGCGTGAACAGATCGACATTATTGCTTGTCAAAACATCGCTGATTTCCTGCGGAGGTATTGCGTTGGTAAAAAATGCGTCAATTTCAGATACATGCCCGAGATGAACCATGGCATCGGCATTGAATTTACTGTGATCAGCAGCGGCAAATCGCTTTTTCGATATGCCGATGGCGGTTTTTGAAACGTGAACATCACGGTAATCATAATCAAGCATGGCACCATCATTTTCAATCGAGCCAATGCCAAATATGGCGTAACCGACTTTGAATTTACGCAGGAACTCGCTTGTTGCTTCACCGGTAATTGCCTGATCACGGTTGCGGACCAGCCCGCCTGCAAGAATTATCTCAAAATCCGTGCCTTCGCTTAATATGGAAACAACGCGAATGTGATTGGTAATGATGCGCAGGTTCTTGTGATGAACAAGCGCTTTGGCCACGGCCTCCATAGTGGTGCCGATGTCAATAAACAGGGAGGAGCCATCAGGGATTTGTGCTGCCACCAAAGAGGCTATGATATTTTTCTGCTCGAGATTGCGTGCCTTGCGGTTGGCATAGGCCAGTTGCTCCGAACCCGGCAATAATCCCGCCCCGCCATGATAGCGCGCCAGCTTTTTTAACTGGCACAGCTCATCTATGTCGCGCCGGATAGTCTGGTTCGACACATTAAAATGCTCAGCCATGGCTTCGATCGAAATAAACCCGCGCTGACGCACAAGATCCACCAGCTTTTCCTGTCGTGCATCAATGCTTCCACGGCGAGTTTGCGCGCGCGGCTTACCATTTACGTCAGGCCCTAATGGGCTACTATCGTCCATAAATTCTCTTTTTCGGCTGTTTTTCGCCGTTTTATCCCTGTTACCAACCGGTCTGGTGTTGAGCAAAATAGAAAAATACCCGACCTCAACATCCTATGGCATCACTTAGTGTAAGAAATGTTACATCAAAATGGAAGAGTTATTACTTTATTTTTTTGATCCGATTAAAATTCAACGAATTCAGGCGGGAAAAATGAAGATAAGTCTTATCCCGATGGGGAATTTCCAACGGTCTTGGCAATTCGAATGAGGGTTTGGATCAGCCGGGACTGGCGTCTTTCTTTAAGGAAGGCGATATGATAGTTGGTGGTAATCTCCACATCAGAAATTTCCACTGTCTTTAATCGCGGGTGCGGTACAAACTCAAAATCGGCAATCGCACCAATGCCGATCCCTTTTTCAACCGCCTTCCACACAGCTTCACGCGAGCCGATTTCCATGACTGAATTTATGGTGATCCCGGCTTTTTCCAGGGCAGTCTCAAAGGCCAGTCGGGTGGTTGAGCCTTTTTCGCGTAAAACGAAATCTTCTCCCTCAAGTTCTGTCAGAGAAATCGATTGGCGTTTAAACCAGCGGTGATCCTGATGAACGAAAACCACCACACGATGACGGCTGAAAGGCACCATTTCCACTTTGGGATCATCTTCAAAGTGCGCAATCATTGCTACATCTGCGGTGAACTCGAACAGTCTTTCCAACATACGGCGTGAATTGCCCAGTTGAACTGACACTTGTATCTTGGGATATTGTTTTTTCAGTGCGACCAGCACGTCGGTTGCATGAAATGGTCCAACTGCGGCCAGTCTGAGCTGGCCGGCCTGATGACTGCCGTGGGCTTCAAGAAATTCTTTTGCTTCCAGCTCCAGATGAATAAGGCGCTTGGTGATCTCATGCAATTCGCGTCCCACAGGCGTTAGAAAAACGTTTCGTCCCCGGCGCACAAACAGCTCAACACCATATTGCGCTTCCAGTTCTCTCACTTGCGTTGTTATTGTGGGCTGAGAGATGCGCAATGCTTTTGATGCCGCCGTAAACCCGCCCAGTTCTGCGGCGGCATGGAAAGATCTCAGTTGCGAATGTTTCATAGGAAAATAGTATAGAACAAATCTAAATAATATATTTGTTCTATATATTAATTCTCCATAGACTTGCCAGAGAAATTTTATGGAGAGGCATGTGTGGCAATATCATAATCCGGTGCGTGTTGAGTTTGGTATCGGTGTCTTTGATGATCTCGATAGGCTCATCAACAAGCGCCGTTACGGCCTTGTCACCTATCCTGAGCCGTTCTTTGCAACACTTTGTGATCAGTTACAAACAAGGGCCGGGGCACCTGTTGTTTTAATTAATGACGTGCAGGCCAATCCTGATTACCGTCTGCTGGCCAAGCAGATCGGGCGCATCACTGAAGGTGAGGCGCCGGAAGTATGGGTCTCGCTTGGCGGCGGCTCGGTGATAGATTCGGTGAAAGTTTTTGCCGCAGCCAATGGTGATTTTAACAATGTCAGAAATTACCTGGAAACCGGTAATGGTGCCAATCGACTATCCGCAACGCCAATCATTGCAGTGCCGACAACGGCGGGTACGGGATCTGAAGTAACGTGTTGGGCTACGGTCTGGGATGAAGTTTCAGGTATTAAATATTCTCTGGCCCGCCAAAACCTTTATCCTGAAGTTGCTCTTATTGACCCCATTTTAATGTGCGGCAAACCACGGGCGTTGACAATAAGCACCGGACTTGATGCGCTCTCTCATGCGCTTGAAAGCCTGTGGAATGTCAACGCCAACCCAATTTCAGGCGCCCATGCAGTGTCGGCTGCCAGGGAGGTGATGGAGGTATTGCCAAAGCTCGCCAATGATCTTGAAAATATCGAGCTGCGCAGTGCTATGGCGCGCGCTTCTTTATGTGCGGGGCTGGCTTTTTCCAACACCAAAACCGCCATCGCTCATTCCCTCTCCTATCCGATTACCTTGAAATACAATGTGCAGCATGGCATCGCGTGCTCGTTTTCATTACCCATCGTGATTGAAAGTGTTATTGGCATTGGTGGCCTGTGCGAGGCCTCGCTGAACGCGATTTTTGACGGTGATGTTGCCGGCGCTCCGGCAAAAGTGTCACAAATGTTACACGCGCTTGGCGTATCCACCAAACCTGCCGATCACGGAATAGAAGTGGCCACCTGGCAGGCTCTGGTTGACGGTGCATTCGACGGTGAGCGTGGCAGGAACTTCATCGGAGAAAAAAGTAATTTTCTCAAAGCGGCCGAAGCCCTTGGAGCCGCAGCAATTTAAGACAAAGGGCGCAGTGAAAGAGCTTAGCAGAGAACTGAAACCTTAGGGAGGATCTACAGATGTCTAAAAAAACTTTTCCAAAATATGTTGTGTTTGCAACCATAGGAGCAATGACGGCATTCAGCGCAGTTACACTTTCAAGTGCCCAGGCTCAAACCACGGCGGCGAAGTGTGAAGATCCAAAGGAACTTACTTTTGCGATTATTCCCACCGAGGAAACCGTGGCTGAGTTGCAACTCTATCAGCCGATTACCGAGCGCATGAAAAAACTTACCGGCAAAAAAATTCAGTTTTTCATGCCAACTTCTTATGCTTCGGTGGTTGAAGGTCTGCTGAGCAAATTCATTGATGTGGCCGTGCTCGGCCCTTACAGCTACGTTATTGCCAATGGCAAAGACAAGGAAATTGAAGTGTTTGCGACTTACGCCAAGCGTGCCGGATTTCTGCAGGAAGAAGGCCCCGGTTACAAGGCAGCACTTGTGACCAAAAAAGGTTCAAAATTCACCACAATTGCCTCTTTGAAAGGCTCGTTGCTGGGTCTGGTTGATCCCGGCAGCACATCGGGAAATCTGTTCCCGCGAATAGTGTTTTCAAAGGAAATCGGTGGCGATCTCGACAAGTATTTCAAAAAAGTTGTCTACACCGGCAGTCACGAGCTTTCCACCGTAGCTGTCGCCAGGGGGAAAGTTGATGCAGCCTTCGTTGCCACTCACCGGTTCGATAATGTGGTCAATAAAGGTGAAGTCAAGCTCGAGGATTTTAATGTTTTGTGGTCATCACCACCAATTCCCCAGGATCCTTTTGTCTATCGCAGCCCGCTTTGCCAGGAGCTGAAAGACCAGATCAAGGAAACTTTTCTCGGGTTGTCAAAAGATGTTCCCGGCGAAAAGAACTTTCTCGACAACGTCAAATCAAACAAATTTGTCGCGATGTCTTCTGCCGACTATGATGTTATCCGGGAGCTGAAAAAAGCCAAAGACGCCCGTAAAAAGAAGAAGTCAAACTGATCTGATGGATCAACGTCTGCTAAACAAGAAAGGGGTGGGATCAAACCCGCCCCGATATTATCTTCACGCTGAAGCGCTACGAGCTGGAAAACCCTATGTCCATTCTGTCCATCAGAGATCTTAAGGTTCGCTATAGCACCTCGGGCCCGGAAATTCTCAAAGGTATAAGCTTTGACGTTGAAGCCGATGATTTCTTTGCCATTATCGGTCCCAGTGGCGCTGGCAAATCGACACTTATCCGCTGCATCAATCGTCTGGTTGAGCCTCAATCGGGCTCAATCAATCTCTATGGCGAGGATGTTTTGAAATTAAGCGCACGGCAATTGCGCCGGACCCGTCGCAGTATCGGCATGATTTTTCAGGAATTTAATCTGGTTAATCGCATGTCGGTAATGGACAATGTACTGTCAGGCAGACTGGGCTATATGGGAAATTTCAGCGCCCTGTTCAAATTGTTTTCCAAGCAGGATATTGCCCGTGCTCTGGCGGTTCTCGACCGGGTAGGATTGTCGGATCAAATTGACAAACGCGCTGACCAGCTTTCCGGCGGCCAGCGCCAGCGCGTTGGTATCGCGCGCGCTTTGATGCAGGACCCAAAGCTGCTCTTGCTCGATGAACCCACCTCCAGTCTCGATCCCAAAATCTCGCGCGAAGTGATGGCGCTGATCATGGAGATTGCCAAAGAATACAAGGTGCCGGTGTTGTGCAATATTCACGATGTGCATCTGGCCGTGGAGTTCTGCAACAAAATTATTGGCCTGCAGGATGGCATCAAGATGTTTGATGGCCCAACGGCTGAAATGAATGAAGACAGGCTCAGCGAAATCTACGCGATGGAGGTGCTGTAGTGAGTGCAGTTGACAACACTCAAGCTCGCGTTGCTGACGTTGTTGCCAGACGTTTTAAAAGCCGTCTTAATGGCGCGCTGGTTTTTGCGATTATCTTTGTGTTGGCAGTGGCCAGTCTCAATACCACAATTATTGTCGACACAGACTGGGAGCGCCTTGGCTCCTTCAGTGAAATCATGGCTAATGTCGGCGAATTTCTGTCCGTGGACTGGTCTTTGTTCGCGCAATTGTGGGAGCCGGCATTGAACACTGTCATGGTCGCGACTTTGGGAACATTTCTCGGGGTAATCACCTGCATTCCGGCCATCTGGTTCGGCGCCTTGAACATATCGCCTTACCCGCCAATCACCTACCCAATTGCTCGTCTTATGATGACCTTGAGCCGGTCCATTCACGAAATTGTCTGGGCTTTGTTTTTTGTTGCTGCTGTCGGGCTGGGGGCCCTTGCCGGCGTTTTGGCCATTGCCGTTCGTTCTATCGGTTTTATTGCCAAAATGTCGGCCGAAGCAATTGAAGACCTAGACCCTCGCCCCGTGGAGGCCATTCGTGCTGTCGGCGGAAATGAATTCCATGTGTTCATTTATGCCATCCTGCCCCAGGTTCTCCCCACCATGATCAGTGTGATTATCTTTGAATGGGAAATCAACATTCGCCGATCATCGGTGCTGGGGCTGGTCGGTGCCGGTGGTTTGGGCCTGGTGTTTTTCAGGCAACTCAATACTTTTAATTATCCCGGCGTAACGGCTGTCATCGTGGCCATCCTGTTGCTGATCCTATTTGGCGAAATCGTCTCTTACTTTGTCAGAAAAGCGATTATCTGATGAGTAAAACTCTTACACAAAAACCTACCGCTCCCGCCCGCCCGCTTACCTGGCAACGGTTTAAATATCCAGACTCATTGTATCGTTATATCGGCATGCTTCTGGCTCTATTCTTTTTAACCTACTCAATCGTCTATCTCGATATTCCATTGGATCGTTTTTTCAATATGTTCGGACGCATCGGGTCGGTGGTCTCAGAGCGATATTATCCCCCGGATATTGAATATGTGCTGGATCGCGATTACCTGTCATCGGTTTTTGATACCATTCAAATGGCCTATCTCGGTGCTTTGTTCGGTATGATGCTGGCACTGCCATTGGGGTGGTTTGGCTCCAGCAACATGAGCCCGAGCAAACGGTTCATATACCCTGTGGCCAGGTTTATAACCATGAGCACGCGCGCTGTGCATGAAACCATCTGGGCAATTCTGTTTGTGACCATCCTGGGCTTTGGCATGATGGCCGGTGTTATTGCCCTGACCTTGTTTTGCATCGGCTTTGCCGGCAAGCTGCTGGCCGAAGAAATTGAAGCCATTGACATGGGGCCGGTTGAAGCTATCAGATCCACTGGCGCCAATGATTTGGCAGTAATGGTCTTTGGCGTCTTTCCCCAAGTGCGTGTGGCTTTCACCGGCATTGGTATTTATACCTGGGATGTGGCTTTCAGGGCTGCAACCGTGGTCGGATTTTTCGGCGCAGGCGGCATGGGCTGGTATCTCAAGCGCAATGTGCTGCAAATTGAAACCGAGCGGGTTGCGGCCATTTTACTGTCAATAATCGTGCTGGTTCTGATTTCCGAAGTCATTTCAGCCTGGGCTCGCGCCCGCGTTGCCAGGGCCAAATAGCGTGGTCATTGTGGCTCACTGGACCAACCTGAAGCATGTGCCATCCTGTTAAAGAAGCAGGCAACGGGCGCTGGAACGCATACTCATTATTAACCAGATTTTGCTTAAATAGCGCGGTTGGCGTTCATTTTTGTTCTGTCGGAATCATTGTTTCGCGGTTTCGTTAATTCAAAGCGCCCAAAATTGATGAACATTTTGTTTGTTGAATGTTAATTCCAACCTGAGCGCAACTTATTATGGCTGACGATAATACCGGAAATTCAGGCAATCCGACTTCTTCCCCAAAAAATAGCGCTCCGTCACAGAGCACGTCATCGCCGCAAACAGCTTCCAGTATCCAGGGTACAAGAGAAGACAAACTTGTCCGCGAAGCCAGCGATTATGTTCAGGGCGATATTGTCAGCGAGAATAACGACACCACCAACCCAAATCTGCATTTTGGCTCAACACCACAAGGCCAGGACTTTGTAGACGTCATTGAAAAAAGTTCCGGGTTGACGGGCGATACGTCATTTGTTGCTCAACCATCAAATTTAAAGGCAAGCGATGAAGAAAGCCAGTCTTTAGATGCTCTCCCGGTTTCCGATTTTAAAACAGATGTTGTAGATGATTTCCTGTCAGAGTTGCAACAACCGGCCCTTTCTGGCAACCGGTCCGATTATACACTCACCGATTTAGGGGGTGGTCAGTTTGAGATTATTGATAATCGCCCCAATTCACCCGATGGGCTGAGTATTGTACAAAACATAAATCAAATTCAGTTTGCGGATGGTCCTGTTGATACAGGTGAAGAAAAATCCACTGGTGCTGAAGACAGTGATATCTCTGCCATCGAAGACGATGATCTTACTGACAATGCCGTTGATGAAAACTCCGCTGTCGGCACAACAGTTGGCATTACAGCGCTGGCTTCTGATCCTGACAGTGGCGACAACGTAACTTATTCGCTGTCCTCCAACCCCGGAAATTTGTTTTCCATCAATGCCACCACCGGTGAAGTTACCGTCAATGGCCCGCTTGATTTCGAAACCCAACAAGAACATGCAATTGAAATCATTGCCACGTCAAGAGATGGCTCCATCTCCAGCGAAACCTTCACTATCAACGTCAATGACGTCAATGAAGCGCCCACCGATATTATTGCTGATGGAGACCGGGTAGATGAAAATGCTGCTGCGGGAACCGTTATTGCCACATTGGCAACAATTGATGAAGACACTGGCGATACAGCTTCATACGCAATCACCAACGACCCTTCCGGGTTTTTCGAGATTGTCGGTAATGAAATTCGTGTGGTAGCCGGGGCTGATATCGATTTTGAAACTGCACTCACCCATGACATTACCGTCCAGGTTACCGATAGCGGTGGCAACACCTATTCCGAAACCATCACACTGAATGTCGATAACGTCAATGAAGCTGCCATCGGTGCGGTCTCGGACACCAATGCGGAGGCCAATGCAGTAAATGAAGGTGCGTCTGCCGGTACGGTTGTTGGTATTACGGCGCTGGCAAGCGATGCGGATGGTAGTGATAGCGTCACTTATTCATTGTCTGATGATGCCGGTGGCTTGTTTAGCATTGATGCCAGTTCGGGTGTCATCACCGTTGCCGG
>JAJFHS010000027.1 GCA_021775475.1 Hyphomicrobiales bacterium | reverse complement strand
TCGCTAGTCCAACGCTTCGCTCGTCCGGGTGCCACAACGACAGATTATCAGTGGCGCGCCGGGACGAGCGCAGCGTTGGACTAGGACCCAAGGGGTCCGCAGGCTGCGCGCCGCTTGAGCGCCTCTTAAAATGAGCGCCACTAAAAACATTTCCCCTCATTCAACACCAATTCGTTTGATTTCCCACTCCAGTTGAACACCACTATGAGCCAACACACGCGCCCGCACTGTCTCACCGAGGGTTTCGAGATCAGCCGCGGTTGCATCGCCATCATTAATAAGAAAGTTGCAATGTTTTTCAGAAACATGCGCCCCACCAACGCGTAACCCGCGACAGCCCGCCGCATCTATCAACTGCCACGACTTGTGACCATCCGGGTTTTTGAAGGTACTGCCGCCGGTGCGGCTTTTAATCGGCTGGGTGGCTTCTCGTGCAGTGGTGATGGCGTTCATATCTTCGGCTATTTGATCCGGGTCACCGGCGGTGCCCTGAAATAACGCCCGGGTAAAAATAACATCCTCGCCCACACCGCAATGACGGTAGGAATATCCCATGTCCGCAACGTTCAGAGTGATTTTTTTACCGGTGGCAGTGATCGCGTTGATCTCGACAACCACATCTTTGGTTTCGGTTCCATAAGAGCCGCCGTTCATGCGCAAGGCACCGCCAACGGAGCCGGGAATGCCGCGGTAAAAAGCCAGCCCGGCAATGCCGGCTCTGGCCGCACTCATCGCCAATTTTATATCAGGCACCGCTGCACCGGCTCTTATGCGGTTATCATCTTCAATCTCTATGCTGGAAAACCCACGCCCCAGACGAATGACAACACCGGGAATGCCACCATCGCGCACCAGAAGATTGGAGCCAATACCAACAGTCATCACCGGAATATCATCAGGTAAATCGCGCAAAAAAACAGCTAGATCATCCTCATCAGCGGGAGAAAACATCACTTCAGCCGGACCGCCCACACGAAACCAGGTAAGATCGCTCAACATTACATCTGTGCTTAATCGTCCGCGCACCTGCGGCAGCCGTTTGACCAGTTCTTCGCCGGAAATTTGCACCTCATTACTCCTGTTCAAGCGCGGCCAGTTCCTGTGGCAGCGCATGCGCCCAATACGTAATGGTACCTGCCCCCAGACACACCACCACATCACCGGGTTCAGCAATTTCAGCAATCATTTTCGCCAGTGCAGCAGGTTCCGGCAACGCTAACGCCTGACGGTGGCCGCGTGCGGTTAATCCCTCCACCAGACTGTCGCGGTCATACCCTTCAATCGGCTGTTCACCGGCCTCGTACACGGGAGCGATAATCACCACATCAGCATCATTAAAACAGCTGCAAAAATCATCAAACAGGCTTTCCAGCCTTGTGTAGCGATGCGGTTGCATAACTGCAATTACCCGGTTTTTGGCCACATCCCGGGTGGCTGACAAAACAGCGGCAATTTCCACCGGGTGATGTCCATAGTCATCAAAGATAACAACATCGTTCCACACACCGGTCTTGGTAAAGCGTCGTTTGACGCCACTAAAGTTGGCAAGAGCTGCACGAATAACATCATCGGAAAACTTCAACTGACCGGCCACAGCCACAGCAGCCAGTGAGTTAAGCGCATTGTGGCGACCCGGCATGGGCAATCCTAATCCGGTGATTTCACGCGTCGTATCGCTCATCCGGTCAGTAATCACCACATCATAGAGGCAATCCCCATTTTCAAACCTGAGGTCCACCATGCGCACTTCAGCCTGTGGGCTTTCGCCATACGTAACAATGCGGCGATCTTCAATCCGGCCGATTAAAGCCTGGACTTCCGGATGGTCAATACACATCACCGCAAAGCCATAAAATGGCACATTGACGACAAAATTATAGAAGGCTGCCCGCAAAGTATCAAAATCACCATAGTGATCAAGATGTTCGGAATCTATGTTGGTGACAATGGCAACTTCGGCTGGCAATTTGACGAAAGTACCATCTGATTCATCCGCCTCCACCACCATCCAGTCACCCTCGCCCAACCGGGCATTGGTGCCATAAGCATTGATGATGCCACCGTTAATCACCGTAGGATCAAGATTGGCCGTATCAAACATTGCCGCAACCATGCTGGTGGTGGTGGTTTTGCCGTGTGTGCCCCCCACAGCCACACAGGATTTAAGGCGCATCAATTCGGCCAGCATCTCGGCGCGCCGCACCACCGGCAAAAACCTCGCCCGGGCTGCTACAACTTCCGGGTTATCGCTTTTGACTGCCGATGACGTGACAATGACACTGGCATTTTCGATGTTTTCTGCCGCATGACCAATCGAAATTGTCAGCCCCAGGCCACGCAGTCGATCAACATTGGCATTCTGGCTCAAATCCGAGCCCTGAACGGTGAACCCGAGATTGTGCATGACTTCGGCAATACCACTCATGCCAATTCCGCCAATGCCAATGAAATGTATCGGCCCGACTTCCTGCGAAAGCCTCATTGCTTACCCTCTTGAATATGTGCGATTTCTTCAACTGCATCAGCCAGTAGCATAGTCGCATCCGGCTTGCCAATTTTATGTGCTGCGTGTGCTGCCGCTACCAGCAAATCTGGTTCATTCATAAATTTATCCAGCAATTTCACCACCTGATCCGGCTTGAACTCTGATTGTTCCACCACCCAAGCACCACCGTGGGCTTCAAGTGAGCGAGCATTTTCTCGTTGATCATTGTCCAGCGCGCCAGGCAGGGGAACCAGAACAGCGGGACATCCGATAACGGTTAACTCACTCAACGTCGAAGCTCCTGAGCGCGCAACCACAAGATGTGAGGTTGCCATACGTTCAGGAAGGTTGGAGAAAAAAGCAGCGACTTCAGCTTCAATGCCTGCATTATTATAGACGGTTTTGACTTTATCAATATCTTCTTGCCGGCACTGTTGGGTAACTTTAAGGCGCTTTTTTGTCATTTCCGGCAGCAGCTCTAACGCCGCCGGCATAACATCACCAAAGATGCTCGCGCCCTGACTGCCGCCAAAAATCAGCAATCTGAATTCATCATCGCCAAACGTTGGCGTGTAAGGTGAATTGCGCAACTCAATCACCTGTTGGCGCACCGGATTGCCTGTGGTGGTGATGCGCAGCTTTCCATTAACCGGCGCTTTTTGCGTCACCTCAAAACTTGTTGCCAAAACAGTTGCAAACCGGGAGAGAAACCTGTTTGCCCGCCCCATTACCGCATTTTGTTCATGCAGACACGTTGGCAGACCCACAAGTCGAGCCGCCACCATCGGTGGTAAGGAGGGGTAGCCGCCAAACCCGGCAACCGCACCAAAAGATGAGCTTTTAAAGATTTTCAGCGCTTTGGACACACCCGATACAATCTCTCTCACCCCGGCAAATGCTTTCAGAGGCGCACGAAGAGATAAGGTGGACGAAGGAATTTGCACGATCTCATCGCAAGGAAACCTATCACCAAACCTTAAGCCCCGTTCATCTGTCAGCAAAACAACACGATGCCCCCGGCGTTTGAGTTCCGCACTCAAAGCCTGGGCCGGGAAAAGATGACCGCCGGTACCACCGGCACAGATGGCAAATTGAGAGGCAATTTTTTTTTCGCCCGACATTAGCGTTGTGTTCCTTCCAGTGCCAAGCCTCCTGCGCTCTCGTACGACATGCCATATCTTTGTCCCGGGCGCCTGCGGGTCAGTGCCAAAACAAAGCCCATGGCGATAGCTATCGATATAAGCGAAGATCCACCATAAGAAATGAATGGCAAAGTCATGCCTTTGGCTGGCAACAGCGACAGATTAACCGCCATATTTATCAAAGCCTGCAAACCAAACATTGAAATCAGCCCCAGGGTTGCCAGTCGGATAAAAGGATCTCTTTCGCCAAAACAGCGCGACAGTCCGCGAAACACGATAAAGGCAAAGATCAACACCAGCAGCAGGCTGGCAATTGTACCAAATTCTTCGGCTGCGACCGAAAAGATAAAATCACTATGGGCATCAGGCAAATTTCGTTTTATCTGGCCTTCTCCGGGCCCCAAGCCAAACCATCCGCCGCGGATAAATGATTCCAGCGCCAGACCGACCTGATAATTATCACCGGTGGTGGGGTCAAGAAACTGGTCAATTCGCCGGGTTACATGGGGCAGCATATAGTAAGCTGTAAAAATCCCGGCAACACCGAGCCCGCCCAGAACCGGTATCCACATCCACGATATGCCGGTCATGAAAAACATCAAGATCCAGACAGTGGTGGCCAGAAGGGTTTGACCAAAATCCGGCTGCAACAACAACAGACCGGCAAACACAGCGAAAATGAGTGTCGCCAGCAAACGGCCGGGAACCTCAGGCTGGCGGATATTTTCGGCAAACAACCAGGCACTCAGCACAACAAATCCGGGCTTGACGAATTCTGATGGTTGCAAGGCAAATCCGGCGATGGATATCCATCGTGATGCCCCTTTTATCTCCTCACCTATAACCAGGGTCAGCGCCATGGCAGCAAATCCCACCACCACTATGACCAGTGATAGCCGGCGTAATATTTTAGGGCTCAGCATGGAGCAGAAAAACATCAAAACCAGTGCCGGAACAGCAAAAAGGATTTGCCTGTAGACGAAATGAAAGTTGCTTAAACCAAGACGTTGCGCCACCGGCGGACTTGCCGCCATCGCCAGCAGGATACCGGTAATCAGCAAAACAATGAGAGCGCCGAACATCCATCTGTCAACGGTCCACCACCACGACGATATGTGGCTTTTTTCATTTCGGTTAAACATTATGTATTCCCTACTTCGGTCATCTTCACCCCTTCAATACCCGCCACCGCGCGGCGAAAAGCATCCCCGCGCAATTCAAATCTGCGATATTGATCAAAAGAGGCGCACGCCGGTGCCAACAGTACGGTTGCTGTATCGTCCGGTTTATTAAAAATTTCCGCAACATCGCGAGCGGCCGCCTTAACGGCATTTTCCACGGTGCCGCAAATCTCAAATTCAACGTCTTTTCCCAGTGTGCTGGCAAACTGTTCAGCAGCATCACCAATCAGATAGGCTTTGGTGATCTTGTCAAAAAACGGTCGCAAACCCTCAATGCCGCCCTCTTTGGCCAGGCCACCGGCAATCCAGTAAATATTATCAAATGTCGCCAGCGCGCGCGCCGCCGCATCTGCGTTGGTGGCCTTGGTGTCATTGATAAAAACAACACCACCCTTAGCTCCCACGCGTTCCATGCGGTGTGCAAGGCCGGGGAAGGTGTTAAATCCTTCAACAATCACCTCGCGCTCCAGCCCCAAAGCGCGTGCCGCAGCAAACGCGGCTGCGGCATTCTGCCAGTTGTGCACCCCTCTTAAGCCATGTGCCGAACTGAGATCTGCCACCACAACCGGTGGATTGGTTGTTGCATCGTAAAGCTTTGCATCTTTTGCATAGAACCCTGCGTCCAGCTCTTCCACGCAGGAAATCAGCACCATTTCTATTTCCGAACCAAGCATCGTTGAAATATCCCGCGAGAACTGATCATCAACGCCAATAATGGCCACATCACCCGGCCCCTGCCCGGCGAAAATACGCGCTTTGACGTCTGCATAGCCCTTCATTGAGCCATGCCGGTCTATATGATCGTAAGAAAGGTTTAACAGGATGGAAACACGCGGACAAAGAGTTGGCGTTAAATCGAGTTGATAGGAAGAAAATTCAACCACCAGAGCCTGATTTGGTCCCGGCAGGTCAAATTCCAGCACCGGTTTGCCGATATTGCCGCCAACCTGCACGACCATGCCGCCGTGTTGCAGCACATGACCGAGCAGGGCAGTGGTGGTGGATTTACCGTTGGTTCCGGTAATGGCAACAAGGTTTGCCTCAGGTGCATGGTAGCTGAGTTCACGCACCAGTATTTCAGTATCACCAATGATCTCCACACCGTGTTCGTGGGCCAGCTCAACAGTCCAGTGTGGTTTGGGATGAGTAAGGGGAACGCCGGGGCTTAAAACAAGCGCATCGATCTTAGCCCAGTCGGCTTGGGCAAGGTCCACAATGTTGATGCCATTTTCATGCGCAGCGTCACGCGAAGCAGCATTATCATCAAAGGCCAATACATTGGCTTGAGCCGCCTGTAGCGAAGCGATGGTGGCAAGACCGGTTAATCCGAGACCAAAAACAGCAACGTTTTTACCGGCAAAAGTCGTTGCCGCAATCATTGGCCTCTACCTTAATTTTAAAGTGGCAAGACCGGCAAGCGCCAGAACCACGGAAATAATCCAGAAACGGATAACAATAGTGGCTTCCGCCCAGCCTTTTTGTTCAAAATGATGGTGCAGGGGTGCCATGCGGAAAACCCTTTTTCCCGTAAGCTTGTAAGACACGACCTGAACAATGACAGAAATTGTTTCCAGCACGAACAATCCACCGATAATGGCCAGAACAATTTCATGTTTGGAGGCAACGGCAATGGCACCAAGCGCACCACCAAGTGCCAAAGACCCGGTATCGCCCATGAAAATCATCGCCGGTGGCGCATTGAACCACAAAAAACCCAGGCCCGCACCAAGCACAGCACCGCAGAAAACCGCCAGTTCACCGGTTCCGGCGACATAATGGATTTGCAGGTAATCAGCGAAAATTGCGTTACCGGTAAGATAGGCAATTACGCCAAAACTGGCTGATGCAATCATTACCGGCACAATGGCCAGTCCATCAAGACCATCGGTCAAATTGACCGAATTACCTGACCCGACAATCACAAAGGCACCAAACAGAATGAAAAACCAGCCGAGGTCAACGATGACGTTTTTAAAGAAAGGAAACGTCAAAGAAGAAGAGAAAGGCTGGTCACCCGCCTGCATAATCAGATAGACCGCGACCATCGCCACGATGGCTTCGAATAAAAATTTTACCCGGCCTGAAAATCCGTTGGATGTTGAACGGGTAACTTTGAGATAATCGTCATAAAGCCCGATAGTACCAAAGGCAAGCGTCACACCAAGCACGACCCAGACATAGATATTGGAAAGGTTGCCCCACAGCAATGTGGCGGTGGCAATACCAAACAGGATCATCAGACCGCCCATTGTCGGCGTTCCCTGTTTTTCGATCAGGTGACGTTTTGGTCCGTCTTCACGGATAGGCTGGCCCTTGCCCTGGCGTACTTTCAGGGCCTTGATAATCCATGGGCCGAATAAAAACACCATCAGCAGTGCCGTAATCGTAGCCCCACCGGTGCGAAAGGTAATATACCTGAAAACATTCAGCGCCGGCACCTGGTCGGACAATTCAAGCATTAAATAATAAAGCATAGCTCTCCTGAGGTCTCACTTTCTTAACCTTAACAAAAATATAACTACCTGAAATACGTCAACAAAGCGTCTACAAGCGGTCCCAGTCTAGATCCCTTGGACCCTTTGATCATAACGACGTCACCCGGCTGAACAGCTTCAATCAGATTTTGCTCCAGACTGATGGCATCGGGCGCATATGCACCCTTGATATCTGCTGGAATATCATCCCACAAAAACCTCATATGGCTACCTGCGGCAAAAACCTTATCAACTTTGGCATCGAGAAGCGGTTGCAGCAGTTCACGGTGCGCATCTTTTGAAATTTCACCCAGCTCAAGCATATCGCCAATAACGGCTATTCTGCGGCCATTGCCGTGAGGGTTTGCACTGGCTAGCGTGGCAAGGGCTGCACGCATGGACGTGGGATTTGCATTAAATGTTTCATCTATCAAAACAGCTGAATCTTCCCCAACCTTCAAACGATGTTGTGCGCCACGCCCCACCGGTGCCTTCCAGTCCTGCAAAGCAGCAGCAGCCAGCTTTACATTACCGCCAGCGGCTTTAACCGCGGCCAGCACACCAAGGGAATTAACAACCAGATGTTTACCCGGCGCACCGACGTCATATGTTATCGATTGCCCCATTAAATCCACTGAAACGTGGGATTTATCCCCATAAAGATCACAATTGACCAACCGCACCATTGCGTCTTTATGTTCACCAACGCTGATTATTTCCGCAACACCAGCCTGGCGCGCTGCGTCAACCAGGTAGTCAAAATAAGGATTTTCGCGGTTTAAAATAGCCGTACCACCGGGTTCAAGTCCGCAAAAAATTTCCGCCTTGGCTTTGGCAATCTCATCGACAGAAGAAAAATACATCAGATGAACGGGTGCGACATTGGTGATGATGGCAATATGCGGGCGCACCATTTTAACCAGCGGTGTGATTTCATTTGCATGGTTCATGCCGATTTCAAAGATACCGAAATCGCATTTTTGCGGCCACCGCGCCAACGTCAGTGGCACTCCCCAATGATTGTTGAACGAGGCAACAGCGGCATGAACCAAGCCACTCTTTTCCAGCGCCAGTCGCAAGCCCTCCTTGGTGCCGGTTTTGCCGACACTGCCGGTAACAGCGATTACCTTGGCGGCATTTCTTGCTCGCGCCGCTATTCCCAACCTGTTGAGCGCTACCAAAGTGTCAGCAACGCTTAGCAGTTTTTCAGGATCAACACCCTCAACCGGTCTGGAAACCACGGCTGCGCACGCACCTTGAGCAAGCGCATTTTCAACATAATCATGACCATCGAGCTGATCACCAAGAATAGCAAAAAACAGATCATCTTCCTGCACAGTTCGGCTATCAATGGAAATGCCGCGGATTGCCCCCTCAGACCCGCAGGCACTTTGCGCTTCCATAGCCAAAATGGCCTCTGAAACTTGCCAGAGAATATCCGGTTTCACGATTGTTTTTCCTCAATCAAACATCTCTCGATGACATCATGATCACTAAACGGCAACACTTGATTTCCGACAATTTGCCCGGACTCATGGCCCTTGCCGGCCACCAGCAGAATATCGCCTTGCTTCAATTGCCCAATGCCATAGGCTATCGCTGCACCTCTGTCACCAATTTCCATGGCCCCTGGAGCAGTTTCAAGGATTTCACGCCGGATTTGCGCCGGATCTTCGTTTCTCGGATTGTCATCTGTAACAATTGCAAGATCTGCATATTCTACGGCAATTTTTCCCATTTGCGGACGCTTACCCTTGTCGCGGTCTCCTCCCGCACCAAACACAACCACAAGCTTTGATTGAACGTAAGGCCGCAAGGTTTCAAGGGCAACTTTGAGGGCCGTGGGAGTGTGTGAATAATCGACAAAAATCGCAGCACCGCTTTCGTGGTGACCAACAAGATCAAGACGGCCCTTTGCTCCTTGCAGACGTTCAAGCAAGGGCAAAACCTCCTTTGCCACATAGCCTGTTGCCATCACAAGAGCTGCCGCACACAGGGCGTTCGACACCTGAAAATCGCCCACAAGCGGAAAATCAAGTGCAAATTCCTGACCTTCAGCACCAACAACAATTTTCTGGCCATAGCCATCGCGCTGGTGCGCCAGCAGTTTTAAATCAGTCCCCGACTCACCGAAGGTCATAAGTTTGAGGTCACGCTGTCTGGCAACGTCGATAACGCGCGCGCCATCCTTACTGTCAGCATTAACAATTACACAGCCATCAGCCGGGAGGATGTCTGAAAACAGTTTAAGTTTTTCGCCGAGGTATTCCTCAAAATTCGCATGATAATCAAGATGGTCGCGACTGAGGTTGGTAAAGGCGGCTGCCTTGATCCGCACACCGTCAACCCGGTTTTGCGCCAGCCCGTGACTTGAGGCTTCAAAAGCCAGATGGTCGATGCCCTCTTCTGCCACCTGTTTAAGCATTCTGTGCAGACCAACCGGTTCAGGAGTTGTGTGCTGCAGAGGAATTGTGTGATCGGGCGTCACCATACCAACAGTACCGAGGCTGGCGGATTTCAACCCAAGCTGTACCCAGATTTCACGCACAAATGTGGCCACCGATGTTTTGCCGTTGGTGCCGGTGACAGCGACTATTGTTTCAGGTTGGCGATCATAAAACCGCGCTGCCATCTTCGCCAGCTCCGAGCGCGGATTGTTAACCTGCAAGACAGGCACATTCCAGTCCGCGGCAACATCTGTTTCCATAGACATTAAGACGGCGACGGCTCCGCGACTTATGGCATCTGGTATAAATTTGGCGCCATCAAACTGCACGCCTGGCAAGGCTGCAAACAAAAATCCGGGCTGGACCTCGCGACTGTCAGCCGTCAGGCCTGAAATATCGAGAGTTGCCCGGTCATCTGACACCTTCAAGTCGGGACCAGCGAGTGCGGCAAGCTCCATAATACTATCGGCCTTAATAAGATACCATAACCGGATCACCAAAAGGATTGAGTTGCTCACCGCGCGGCAGCACACCCAGCATAGGAGCAATCCGCCTGATGATTTTACCCGTTGTCGGCGCTGCATTCCACCCAGCGGTTGCATAGCCGAAAGTGTCCTTTGTCGGTTTAGGTTCATCAATCATAACCAGCATCACATATTGCGGCGCATCAGTGGGAAAAGCACTGAGGAATGTATTAAGCAGAAAACCATCCTTATATCTGCCATTTATCACCTTTTCGCCGGTGCCGGTTTTCCCGCCAACCATATAACCGGGCACATTAGCCTTTTTCCCCGTTCCCCGCACAACATTCAAACGCATGAGTTCGCGCATCTGTCGACTGGTTTTGGGCTTAATCACCTGTTTGGATATCTGGAAGGCAGCAACCGAAGACCGGCGCAGGAATGTTGGTGTAATCAATCGACCACCATTCATCAGGGCAGCGGCGGCAGAAGCCATTTGAATTGGCGCAATTGAAATTCCGTGACCAAAAGAAATTGTCATGGAATTGACAGGCTTCCAATCCCGGGGCAACAGGGGTTTACGGTTTTCCGGCAGTTCGGTGACCATGCGGTCAAACAGGCCAAGCCGCCGCAAAAACTCCTGATGGCGCTCAACACCCATTTCCAGTGCCATTTTAGCAGCACCGATGTTGGACGAAAATATAAAAACCTCAGGAACCGACAACTTACGCTTCTTACCCTTGAAATCATCGATTTTGAAGCCGCCAACCTTAATTGGTTTTGACGCATCATAACGGGTTTCCATATTAGCAACACCGCTATCAAGAACCATGGCCGCTGTAAAAGTTTTGAAAGTTGAGCCCAACTCATAAACCCCGGCGGTATTACGGTTAAGCGTTTCCTTGTTAACCGTCTGGGTGGGATTATTAGGGTCAAAATCCGGCAATGAAGCCATCGCCACCACTTCCCCACTTTGAACGTCAATCACAATACCGGCAATGGCTTTTGCGCTGAATTCTTCTTTGGCGCGCGCCAGTTCATCCGACAAGGCGTATTGCACTCGCAAGTCAACCGACAGGTAAACCGGCTCAACTTTGGCAATTTTTTTGGTTTTGGATTTGTTTTTTCGAGCCCCGTCGATATATTTCTCAATCCCGGCAATGCCATTATTATCAATATCGACGTAGCCCAGAACGTGGGCTGCAGCCCGGCCATTGGGATAGACCCGGCGCGTTTCGTCGACAAAATACAGCCCCGGTAGCCCCAGATTGTAGATGCTGGCCTTTTGTTTTGGCGTCACCTCGCGCCTGATCCACACAAACGCCCGTTTGGTCTTGAGTTTTTTGCGCAATGCAGGCGCATCAATATCAGGTAAAATTGCATTGATAGCGTCGGACGCTTCATCAATATCAATTATTTTGCGCGCATCAGCGTAAAGGGAAGCGACCGTTATGTCTGTCGCCATCATTTCACCATTACGATCAAAAATATCTGGTCTGGGCGGAACCGCATTGACCGTGGCGGCAACATTGAGGCGACTGTCATCGTCACCGAGCATGGACAGATTGACCAGCCGAACAGCTAGAATGGTAAATGCAAAGGCAAAAATTCCAAGCACCAGCACAAGGCGCGATAACATGTCGTTTTCCCGCGCAGAGGCGGCATCACCAGGCATGTTATCCATGGAAAATTTCTTTTTCCTGCTATTTTCTTGTTTCACTTCAAACCTGCCCGTTCTACTTAATTTCGCTCACTCATTGAACCTCAATTGATCCCGTGGCATTTCCGGCAAACCCTCCCAGCCGTTTGTCCTCTTCAAAATCTTCACTATCGCGGCGACGTTCCGGCAAATTGTTGACCGTTACAATCTGACTGGCGCTCAGCGGCATTAATTTGGTATAGCGCTCCGCCAGTCGCTTCAACCGGGCCGGTTGATTGAGATAGCTCCATTCAGCCCGTAAAATGTTGATTGTCTCAACTTCCTTGCGAATATCAACCTTGAGAACCTTGATGCGCCTGATCTCAACCTGTGCATCGTACTTGACGGTGTAAAGCACCACTGCAAGCACAACACTCATCATAAATGAGACGATATTGAGGATACGGATCATGACAAAGCCCTCCCCTCAACTGAATACCTCGGAAAAACCATAGCCCCGGCATCATCCGGCCACGGCGCAGCACTGGTGCGTCGGGCTGCACGCAGGCGCGCCGACCGCGCCCGTGGATTAATATCAACCTCATCATCGCCGGGACGCAGTGCCTTATGCTTGATTTCCACAAACGATGGCGCGTTTTGATTGCCGGCATTCTCGGGCATATGGCGTGAACCTTGTGGGGTTTTGCCACAACGCTGGCGCAAGAACCGCTTGACAATACGGTCTTCAAGAGAATGAAACGATACAACAGCAATATGCCCGCCACACCCAAGAATAGCTTCGGCTGCAGACAGGCCACGGGCCAGTTCATCCAGCTCGCCATTGACATAAATGCGCAAGGCCTGAAAGGTCCGGGTTGCGGGATGCAGATTTTTCCTGCCCGGTTTTTGATGCACCACGCCGGAGATAATTTTCGCCAGTTCGTCGGTGCGCTTTAAGGGTTTTTCAAGCCGCGCCTCTACAATTGCTCTCGCTATCGCGCGTGATTGCCGCTCCTCACCAAAAATATAAATTAACGCTGCCAGATCCTTCTGATCGAGGCCATTTACCACGTCTGCTGCACTTAAACCCTCGGAAGTTACCCCTTCCATACGCATATCAAGCGGACCATCCATCTGAAACGAAAACCCGCGCGCAGCATCATCAATCTGAAACGAAGACACACCAACATCAAAAGTCACACCATCAACCTGGGCAATGCCAAGCGGCTCAAGCAGGGATTTCATCTGTGAAAAACGTCCCTCGACCAAAACCAGCCGGTCCGGGTAATCCGCCAGCAAAGACTTGCCGCGCTCTATCGCCTGGGGGTCGCGGTCAATAGCAACAACTGTGCAATTTGCAGCCTCAAGCAAAGCGCGAGCATAGCCGCCGCCACCAAAAGTTGCGTCAACGTATATCCCGTTGTCATGTGGCTGCAACACGTCCAGCACCTGCGACAACATCACCGGAACATGGCTACCGGCTACCGTCACCATTTCCACCACATTGTTCGCATCTGTTTCAAGACCCGCTGGTGCACGTCTTTCTCCACAAAACTCAACCAAATACAACGGCAATTCTATGGTTAAATATTCCAACCTCAGCTGGAGTTTGTATTTAAGCAATTATTACCAGCTGGTTTTATAGCGGATCACCCGTTAACAGAGCCTTTACTTTTACCCGCGCCTTGAGTGATTTTGTGGGGTTATTGTGGTTTTTTCGTCCATCCCTGCAAATACCGGCCGAAAACAAAACCGATTGTTAAGTCTGTTTTTTAAGCGTCAGTTGGCCTGTAAGCCGGGTTCTGTCCACTGCATTGCAGGTGTATGACCATTCATCTAGGGCGCCCATTGCTGAGCGCCTCAAGCAACCAACCCGGATAGCGGCCTGGAAACCGGCCTGAGCGTAAAACGCTCGTGCCATCCCTATTTGGTTTTGCTCCTGGTGGGGTTTACCATGCCAGCTGCATTACTGCAGCCGCGGTGCGCTCTTACCGCACCCTTTCACCCTTACCTGACGGGCATGATCCGAAGATCAATCATCAGGCGGTTTACTTTCTGTGGCACTTTCCCTGGGGTCGCCCCCGCCGGGCGTTACCCGGCACCGTGTTCCCATGGAGCCCGGACTTTCCTCTCCGGGATTATCAAGACAATCCCGCAGCGGCCATCCAGCCAACTGACTGAAAACCAATAGAACTTCGGCAATACCAACGTCAAGTCCTGATTGGTCGAGAAGTGTTCTATCAAGAAGATCAAATATCAGCTATTTGCGCTAAATTACTTTCTTCATAGACCTGTAAAAGATCAGACAAAGTCTTCAACGTAGAAAAGTCAGCAACACCATCCACACGCTCCTGGCGGAAATGACGCTGAAAAGCCGTCACCACATGTTTGGTTTGCGCGTCGAACCTGCCGGTAATATTGACCTGATAGCCATAGGTGGAAAGAGCGCTTTGCAGGTTGAGGATATGTTTGCTGGTATCGCCTAGCTTAAAACCCTCAACGCCATCAATCGGCTCGGGCTCAACCCACAGGCCAATCCCGGCACTAAACAGGCGTTGCCAGTCAAATTTTTCACCCGGATCCTGTTTGCGTGCCGGTGCCACATCAGAGTGTGCCAGCACGCGCTCAGGAACAATCCTGTAGCGGCTGAAAATGTCATGGCATAAAGCCTCCACCGCCTCCATCTGGATATCGGGGAAAGGCGGATACCCCTGATCGGGCCCGACATTGGCAATCTCAATGCCGATCGAGCAGCTGTTAATATCTTTGCACCCTGCCCACAATGATTTGCCCGCATGCCAGGCGCGATGTTCTTCCTCCACCATTTGGGTTATCTCGCCGTCTTCAGCAATGAGGTAATGGCAACTGACCCGGGTTACTGGATCACACAGCCGTTTGATGGCATTAGCAGCCGTTGCCATATTGGTGTAATGCAACAATAAAAGGTCTGGCTTTTGCCCCCCTGCACGCTCATCAAAACTTGACGACATGCATCTGTCAATTTCGAAGATGGCCATTGCTAAAGCCTCCGTTCCTTAACAATCTCATCGTAGGCGGCATTGATAGCCGCCAGCTTTTCATTGGCAATGACGATGGCCTCTTCGGGCACGCCACGGGCAATCAGCTTGTCCGGGTGGTTTTCTGCAACCAGCTTGCGATAGGTGAGTTTGATATATTTGGACGATTCTTCGCGTGAAACCCCGAGTGTCACATAAGGATCACGCTTATCCATCTCCATATGCCGGGACTTAATGCGGAGAAAATCTTCAGCTGAGAACCCGAAAATTGTCGCAACGCTTTCAAGATAACTCAATTCGGCTGGATGCAGAACACCGTCAGCCTTGGCAATGTGAAATAACCCGTCCACCACATCTTCCAGAACCTCTAGCCGGCCATCGAATAATCCGGCCAGTTGCCCGGCATAGGCCTCAAAACCTGCAACTGATTGTTTGGCCCGGTCAAACAGGCGACCGACATTTTTTGAATCTTCAGTTGGAACCTTGAAAATCTGTTTAAACGCGGCAATCTCATCGTGCGTAACCACCCCGTCCGCCTTGGCCATTTTCGCCGAAAGAGCAATGATACCGATAGAAAAAGCCACCTGGTCTTCCGGATTTTTTTCCGGGTCATATGGCAGTTCTTTATCGATAAAATAATGCCCGGCAATACTGCCCAGCAACGCGCCCAAAGGCCCGCCCATGTAAAGCCCAGCAGCAGCACCGGCTAATTTTCCGTAAATAGACATGGGCACCAGTTTAGATGAGTCTTGAATAAAAGTATTGATCAATCTCGTGGTCGCTCTCCGGCATCAAAAAGTCACAATATTTTTCTCTTTACCCTGTAGTTGCTACAGGGTTTACACTACTGGCGATTTCAACAATCCGGGATTTTTTTCATGAATGATGTCACGCAACCACAGGACAATAAGCTGCTAAAACGCGGGATTATCGGCAGTATGATTGCAGCAGTTTGCTGCTTTACCCCTCTGTTGGTTATTGCGTTTGTCGGCGTCGGACTTTCCGGTCTCATCGGCGGGCTCGACTATTTCCTGTTCCCGATGTTGTTTGCCTCTCTAGGCGTCGTGGCTTACGCATTGTATGTGCGTAGCGGCCAGATTGGCCCTTCGCCAAAAACCACTATCGCCATATTGGCACTGGCCTTTTCTGCCGTGTTAATCTGGCTTGAATTCAAATATGCCTTGCGCATATCTTTTGCCGCCGTCGGCCTGGTAGCCCTCTATGGTTTCTACCTGAACTCGGCAAAAACCCGCAACGCTGCCAGATAACCAAGAACCCCCGGTTTTCCGATTGAACCAATTTATTGATACAGTAATAAAACTGTTTGATCTGAAGGCATTTTCTCGCGCACTATTCGTCAGTTTCACCCATCCATGACGTAGCGAAATCCAATCATGTCGCAAGACTTCAAAGGGCTGATGTTTGGCCTGACAGGTGTGATCATTTTCGGGCTTACCTTGCCTGCAACCCGGATTGCGGTGAGCGAGCTTGATGCCATCACAGTTGGTCTTGGCCGCGCCATCATTGCCGCTATGCTCGCTGCACTTTATCTGTTCATCACCAAAGCCCGGCGGCCGGACGCAGCCGAGTTCAAAAAGTTGGCAATAACCGCTGCCGGTATCATCTTTGGCTTCCCCCTGCTCTCAGCCATAGCCATGCAATATACCCCCGCCTCGCACGGTGGTGTCATGCTTGGTATCCTCCCTCTCGCCACAGTTGCTGCCAGCGCCATTTTTGCCGGTGAACGCCCCTCTTTAGCCTTTTGGGCGTGCAGCACGATTGGCGCTGCCGCCGTCGTCCTGTTTGCCATCCTCGAAGGCGGGTTTAAACTGCAGCTTGCTGATATCCTGCTGGTCGCCTCAGTGCTGAGTGCGGCCACCGGCTATGCCATTGGTGGCCGGTTAAGCAAAACGCTTGGCGGCTCAAACGTCATCTCCTGGGCGCTTGTTATATCTTTGCCTGTTCTCATTCCACCGGTTCTGTATGTCGCACCGGATCTGCCCCAATCCGTGTCATTCAATGTCTGGATGTCTTTTATATATGTCTCCGTTTTCAGCCAGTTTTTAGGATTTTTCGCCTGGAACAAGGGCATGGTACTAAGCGGCATTGCCCGCGTTGGACAACTTCAGCTTTTGCAACCCTTCATCACATTGGCGGCGGCGGCGATTATATTGAATGAACCATTGACCTGGATGACCGTTGGCTTCGCCAGTTTTGTTGTCGCTGTGGTAGCCGTCGGCAGAAAACTCCAGGTTCGATAGTCGTATACGAATGTGGATGGATTTGAAGGTTTTATTGACGCGAGGGCTTTAGCACAATAAGTTCCTTAGCAACTGTTCACCAGGGGTGCCGGTCAGAGATTCGAGGATTTTAAACCTCATGTCCAGGCCGCCGGCTGAGAGATACCCTAACAACCTGATCTGGTTCGCACCAGCGGAGGGAGAGTGTAGCATCGACCACAAGCTTCACAATAACCACACTGCCATAATAGGCGCTGGCGTCATGGGACTGATGGCTGCTTACTTCCTGCAGAAAAGCGGTCATACTTGCGCCATCTACGAGCGCGGCAATGTCTCACTGGAACATGCAACGTCTTATGTGGCCGGCGGCATGCTGGCGCCTTTTTGCGAGTTGGATGGTACCGAAAAGCTGATTGGCGATCTGGGACTGGATGCGCTGGAGTTGTGGCGCGACATTGCCGCAGAACTTGGACCCTCTCTCGATTATCAGGAAAACGGCAGCCTCGTTTTAGCCCACAGCTCAGACAAAAACGAACTCGACCGCTTCGCCCACAAGGTAAAGATCGCCGGTGGCGGTGATGGATTGAGGAAAGTCACGGGCGAGGAAATCGACGCGCTTGAACCTGCCCTTTCAGGTCGTTTCAGGCAGGGGTTTTTTGTCGAGCGCGAAGGTCAGGTAGACCCGCGCTCTTTGATGCCGATATTACAACAACACCTGATAAAACAAGGCGTTACATTTCACTTTAACACCGAAACCTCAATTGTTGACAGCAGTCATCTCAGCGTCAACGGCGAGACTCAGGCGTTCCGATGGATAATAGACTGCCGTGGATTGGGCGCGCGCTGCGACAAGCCTACGCTGCGCGGCGTCAAGGGCGAGATCATCATAATTGAAACGCCGGAAGTCAGTTTCAACCGCCCGGTGCGGCTGCTGCACCCGCGCTATCCCATTTATATTATCCCGCGCACCGATAACCTGTTTTTAATCGGTGCGACCTCGATTGAAAATGAGGATAATAATGGTGTCACCGTGCGCTCAGGGCTCGAATTGCTGTCAGCAGCTTATTCGCTTCATCCAGCCTTCGGTGAAGCACTTATTGTCGAACTCAATTCAAACCTGCGACCAGCTTATCCTGACAATCTGCCGCATATTGAGGTCAATGATAACCTGCTCAGCGCCAACGGTCTTTATCGCCACGGCTACTTGCTGGCTCCCAAAATTGCCCTGGAACTGAGCCAGTTTATGGCAACCGGAAATCCATCAAATCGTTATGCACAAATCTTTGAGGTTGCCGCATGACCATTACCATTAACGGGGAACAACAATCCCTGCCCCAACCCCAGACAATTGATCAGTTATTGATCAGCAAAGGCTTTGGCAAGAATATCGCGGTTGCCCTCAACGGCGCCTTTATTCCGCGCACCACCTATGGCAGGCAGGTTGTCAAAGACGGTGACGCAATCGAAATCGTATCTCCAATGCAGGGAGGATAGACCATGGACTCAACCTGGACAATTGGCGGAAAAACGCTGCAATCACGTCTGTTTATCGGCTCGGCGCGTTATTCATCACCCGATATTCTGGCAAAAGCAGTAAACGCTTCCAAGGCAGAAGTCATCACCGTCTCGCTGCGGCGCGAATCCGCCACCAGCAAAGCCGGACAGCACTTCTGGCAATTGATCCGCGATCTCGGCATCCATGTTTTACCCAATACAGCGGGCTGCCACACCGTGGACGAGGCTGTGACAACGGCTGAAATGGCGCGTGAGGTTTTTGACACTGACTGGATAAAGCTCGAAGTCATTGGCGATGATTACACCCTGCAACCGGATATTTTTAAACTTGTCGAAGCTTCTGCCATTTTAAACGAAAAGGGCTTCACGGTTTTCCCCTATACAACCGATGATCTGGTGCTGGCGCGAGAACTTGTCGCCACCGGCTGCGATATTCTCATGCCGTGGGGGGCACCTATTGGTTCAGGCCAGGGCCTCAATAATATCCCCGCCCTCAAAACCCTGCGAGCACGTTTTCCCGAAGTAAAACTTCTGGTTGATGCCGGCCTTGGCGCACCGTCCCATGCAGCCCAGGCGATGGAATTGGGCTTTGACGGCGTCTTGCTCAACACAGCAATCGCCGAAGCCGGCAATCCTGTTGCCATGGCACAAGGATTTGCCCGCGCTGTTGAAGCGGGCTTTCTCGCCGCCAACGCCGGTATCATGCCGGTCCGTGATTTTGCCCAACCCAGCACACCCGAAATTGGTACACCTTTTTGGAAGGCTGAGCAAAACACATGAAAACCAAAGGCGTTTATGGGTTTTATCCCATCGTTGACAGCTATGAGTGGGTGGCAAGGCTTTTGCCTCTGGGTGTTAAAACCATCCAACTGCGCATCAAAGACAAATCCGTTGCCGAAGTAACCGGCCCCATCCGCGATGCAATAGCGCTTGCCAAACGTTATGACTGCCAGATGGTCATCAATGATTACTGGCAGGTAGCCCTTGAACACGACGCCGAATTCATTCACTTGGGCCAGGAAGATATTGATAAGGCTGACAAAAGCATAATTCAAAAATCCGGGGTAAAGCTGGGTATCAGCACCCACACAGGAGATGAGTTGACCCGCGCCCTCACCTGGAACCCGGACCATATCGCTTTAGGTCCAGTCTATGAAACCACACTCAAGATCATGCGCTATCAACCACAAGGGCTCGCGCGCGTTGCCAAATGGAAAGCCAAAATCGCCTGTCCTCTAATTGGCATTGGTGGCATCACCCTTGAACGCGCGCCCCTGGTGCTTGACGCTGGCGCAGATGTCATCGCCGTGGTCACGGATGTGGTTTTCAACCCCACCCCCGAAGCACGCGTTGCGCAATGGCTGGAGTTGTTTAACAAACGCAACTGAAGCTCGAGGACACGCCAATGCGTATCGTCATAGTCACAATTGGAACTCACGGCGAGTCAGGCCCGAGAGCACCTCTCGATCACAGTAGAATCATTTCCACAAAAAATGGCTGCAACCCGTTAAGATTCCAGCCATTTTTTTAAATTTCCCGAGAGAAAAACTTATCCGGGGTTTCCAGGGTCACCTTTTTGGCCTTGAGGACCTTGAGGTCCTTGCAGTCCTGGCTCACCCTGGGGACCCTGAGGTCCGGTGGCGCCCCGGCGGCCCTGCGGTCCGGCATCGCCCTTTGGGCCCTGAGGTCCGGCTTCACCCTGAGCACCTTGTGGCCCGGTGGCGCCTTGCTCACCAGTGGCACCTTGGGCACCCTGGGCTCCAGTATCACCTTTTTCACCGGCAGTACCCTGGGGTCCGGCATCGCCTTTTTCTCCCTTGAAACTAGCGGCACTGGCGGTAATTCGTTCCTGAATATAGCTTTCGAGCGAATTCTTGATCATCAAAAATCCACCAACACCAAGCACACCCAGGATCAGGATAATCCATACGGCACTGGTTTTCTGTTTACGACCCACCTCTTCCAGAATTTCCTGTTTAAGCTGGTTCGAGCTGTTATCCGCCATTATACGTCTCCCTGAGTGTATTCATTTTACTTCCGTTTGTTCTAATCGAATTTCACCCCATTGAACACCACTGTTGCCACCAAAATCAACAAAAAGGTGCAACCCGTGCACGTTCAAAGTGATGATAGGCCAGATCATGGGTCGATAGGCGGGTTTTAACTTTTTTTTATTTTTTCAACATATGTTTGTCCCGTCCATATTTCATGGATACATTTCAAAATATAATTCGACACTATCGCAGTTTGATCCTGTCCGAATCCCACCAGAATAGAGGGTAGTAAAGTGAGTATCAGTGCAGTTGGCAGTCAGCCAATCCAATTTTCCAAACCACAATCTTCAGGCGCTTCTAATGAAGCCTCGGAGTCAAAAGCATCAGAAGCCGGAGAAACATCCGCTCAAGAATCAGCCGAAGGCCGTTCAAGCGTGAAAGCCTCTCCACCACCGGGAACCGCTCGGATTTTTGATATACAAGCTTAAATCTATATTTCAGCGCCGCCGCCGCCGTCGCCGTGGTGGGCGTGTATCAACGCCTCCAATCTCGCCGCGCTCAGGTAATGTAACTGCTGCGGCAAGATTGGGGTAGTTCGCTTTGGCATGGGGAAATGCCATAGCGTCGACAAAGTGTTCCTGAAAGCTTGGCTCCAGAGCAGTTTCGATTTTCTCGATTTTCCTGACCAGATCTTCAATTTCATCACGTGCTGCTCCATTCAACAGGGCTATGCGTGCTCCCGTTCCCGCAGCGTTACCGGCAGATACAACCTGGGACAGATCACAATCTGGAATGAGCCCCAGAACCATGGCATATTTAACATCTATGTGACTGCCAAAAGCTCCCGCCAAAGTTATGCGGTCAACCGTATCAATGCCCATGTGATCCATCAACAACCGCGCACCGGCATAAAGTGCCGCCTTGGCCAGTTGAATGGCGCGAATATCATTTTGCGTAATCACAATCTGCTGGGCACCATCATGCACCACATAGGAAAATGTCCGGCCATCGGCGATAATGCGCGGTGTTTTTGTCTTTAAAGCACCCTGGATGATACCGTCGGCTGAAATAATACCACTCAAAAACATCTCCGCGATGACTTCGATAATTCCCGAACCGCAAATGCCGGTAATGCCAATATCATCAGTTGTTTCGTTAAATCCGGGTTCTGAAAACCACAAGCTGCATCCGATAACCTGAAAATCCGGCTCCAGTGTTTCGCGGTCGATTCGCACGCGTTCAATTGCACCCGGTGCAGCGCGTTGTCCACATGAAATCTGCGCGCCTTCAAACGCCGGTCCCGTTGGCGAACTCGCCGCCAACAACCGGTGCTTGTTACCCAGCACAATTTCCGCATTGGTCCCCACATCGATGATCAGACGCATGTCTTCCGTCAAATGCGGGTTTTCGGCCAGAATAACAGCTGCTGTATCTGCACCTACATGCCCGGCAATACACGGCAACGTATAAAACCGCGCACCACCTTGCAAATTGAGCCCCATTTCCAGTGCCGGGCGGGTAATAGCTGACCCTGTGGCAAGCGCAAAGGGTGCGCCCCCCAATTCAACCGGATCAATTCCCAGCAGCAAATGGTGCATGACCGGATTACCGACAAAAACAGCTTCAAGAATATCATTAAGATCAATGCGCGCTTCAGCAGCCACTTGTCCGGCCAGCACATTTATGGCGTCGCGCACGGCGTCGGTCATCTCCACGTCCCCGCCCGGGTTCATCATGACGTAAGACACCCGGCTCATCAGGTCTTCGCCAAACCGGATTTGCGGGTTCATCAGACCGGCCGAAGCCATAAGTTCACCGGTTGACAGATTGCACAGGTGCGCTGCAATCGTGGTTGAACCCACATCCACCGCCAGACCATAGACGCGATCATGGAACCCCGGCCAGACAGAGGTAATTTCGAGCGTATTATCAGGCGGAATGCGATGATGGACGGCAACAGTTATCTTCCACTTGCCCTGGCGCAAAGCCTTTTGCAGGCCCGACATAATGCGAAAATCACAGGTGAGCCCACTCAATTGCCATTGCTGCTCAAGCGCATCATAGACGCGTTCGAGATCGCCCGCCGGATTATGCATGTCCGGCTCTTTAACCGAGAGGTAATAAAGCCTGGTGACCGGGTTGAGTTCTATGTCGCGCAATTCTGCACGTTTGCGCACAACCTGTTTATGCACCTGGCTTTCCTCAGGCACATCAATAACCAAGTTCCCCTGAACCGTGGAAGAACACCCCAACCGGCAATTTTTTCTCAGCCCGCGTTTTTCATCATAACGCAGCTCAGTTGCACTCAAACCGGAGAGGTTTTCAGCCGCGCTGGAAATTTTGTGTTTGGCAAACTCACCCACCGTATGCTTGATCTGGCAACGCCCGCAAATACCGCGACCGCCACACACGGAATCAAGATCAACACCGAGACTACGCGCAGCTGCCAAAATTGAAGTACCAATAGCAAAGTGGCCACGCTTGCCCGATGGAGTAAAAACCACCAGAGCTTCATTGGAATTGCCGGAGTTATTCATGGGTTATCTCGCCCGGCGGCGACGGCGGCCTTCGCGACCACCACCCTCAGCCCCGGCATCCACTACAGCGGGTTCACGGAATTTCTTAATCCACCTCGAACAATTGGCATCGACCCCGTTAAGCACGTTAGCTGCCATAGCCCCTGACATGTCTTCCGCATGCAGCGGGTTCATAATGGCTGATGTAAGACCGGCAGCTGCCGCCATCGACAGAAAATGCGCGTTCAACGCCCGCCGGTTGGGCACACCAAAACTGATATTGGACAGACCACAGGTGGAATTGACTTTTAATTCGGTGCGCAACCGGTTGAGCAGCGCAAACACCTGCCGCCCGGCCGTTCCCATGGCACCAATCGGCATAACCAGAGGATCAACCACCACATCGCACGGCTTGATACCGTGATCATGAGCGCGCTCGACGATCTTTTTTGCCACCTCAAAGCGCACATCAGGGTCCTCGGAAATGCCGGTTTCATCATTGGAAATGGCAACAACAGCGCAATCATATTTTTTGATTAAAGGTAAAACACGTTCAAGCGATTCATCTTCACCTGTAACCGAATTGACCAAAGGTCGGCCTTTGTAGACTCCCAGTCCCGCTTCCAGCGCTTCGATAATGGAGCTGTCAATCGACAGCGGCACATCCACCAGGCTTTGCACCAGTTGAATGGTCTCAGCCAGAATGCGCGGCTCGTCAGCAAGCGGAATACCGGCATTCACATCCAGCATGGCAGCACCAGCTGCAACTTGTGCTATCGCATCGGCTTCGACGGTGGCGTAATTGCCCTCTTTCATCTCGGCGGCAAGCTTTTTACGACCAGTGGGATTGATGCGCTCGCCAATCACGCAAAACGGCTGGTCAAAGCCAATTACGACCTCTTTGGTAGCTGAACTCAGAATGGTTCTCGTCATGGTTTATTTGCTTCCTTTAGCCCGCGTGACTGGCGATTGATTTCAATGTCAAATTGACATTACTCGAGGCATGCCCATTCGCCCAAAATCTAGCGACCTCATGGGAGATGAAAGCGACAAAAGACTTGACCCAAGACTCCATAGCGATGTCGGTGTTGAAAAGCAATAGGACGCAAAGTGGCATGTGGTGTTAGACTGTGTAAGGCAATGTTGGTGAAAAGGTACAGTAATTGGTAGGTTATTGAGATGAACATGGTCGAAGAAAACAGCGAAAAACCACAACGCGGCAGGCGTGGACGCGGCGGTGGTGCATCAGCACGGCGCGAGAAGCGTCAGACAACGGAGATTAACCACCTCACCTATATCACCCGGACTATACCTGAATATGAGGTTTTGGGTGAGGAGGGGCTAAACCTGATTGAAGCCAATGCCGATAAAATTCTGGAAGAAGTCGGCATAGAGTTCAGAGATGACGAAGAAGCACTTGCCATGTGGAGAGACGCAGGTGCCGATGTAAAAGGCGAACGTGTTCATTTCCCCAAAGGCCTGTGCCGCAACCTGATAGCCACCGCGCCAGAAATTTACACCCAACATGCCCGCAATTCCGATAGATCAGTAAAAATTGGCGGTAAACATACAGTTTTTGCCCCCGTCTATGGCCCCCCATTCATTCGAAGTCTGGATGAAGGCAGGCGATATGCCACCATTGAAGATTTCCGCAACTTTGTGAAACTGGCCTATTCGGCTCCCGCCCTGCATCACTCCGGTGGCACGGTGTGTGAGCCAGTCGACATTCCGGTCAACAAACGTCATTTTGACATGGTCTATTCCCATATCAAATATTCCGACAAACCATTCATGGGTTCGGTCACCCACCCGTCGCGCGCGCAAGACACAGTGGACATGGCAAAAATCCTGTTTGGTGATCAATTTGTCGAACAAAACTGCGTCTTAACCTCGCTTATCAATGCCAACTCCCCCATGGTGTTTGATGAAACCATGCTCGGTGCGCTCAAAGTCTACGCCCGCGCCGGTCAGGCAACTGTTATCTCGCCGTTTATTCTCGCTGGCGCAATGTCGCCGGTAACCACCGCAGGCACCCTCACCCAGATCCTGGCCGAAGCCATGGCCGGAATGGCGTTTACGCAATTGTGCAAACCTGGCGCCCCGGTGGTTTTTGGCACCTTTGCCAGCTCCATTTCCATGCAGTCAGGTGCGCCCACTTTTGGTACGCCCGAACCGGCACTGGTGCTTTATGGTGCAGCCCAGCTGGCGCGCCGTCTCAAAGTGCCGTTCAGGTCCGGTGGCTCATTGTGTGGCTCAAAATTGCCCGATGCGCAAGCCGCCTACGAGAGCGCACAAACGTTGACGCCAACATTGCTCGCCGGGGTAAACTTCTGCCTCCATGGTGCTGGCTGGCTCGAAGGCGGGCTGGTGTCGTCTTATGAAAAATTCGTCATGGATATTGACCAACTGGCAATGATGCAACGTTTTGCCCAAGGGATTGATTTGTCGGATAACGGTCAGGCACTTGATGCCATAGAGGAAGTTGGCCCCGGCAGTCATTTCCTCGGTTGTGCGCACACACAAGCCAATTTCGAGACCGCCTTTTACCGCTCCACCATTGCGGACAATAATTCCTTTGAGCAATGGGAAGCAGAAGGTGGCCAGGATGCAGCTTCTCGCGCCAATGGCGTTTACAAGCGGATGTTGAACGAATATCAGGCCCCTGCCCTTGATGTGGCAATTGATGAAGCGCTACTTGATTTCATCAAACAACGAAAAGATTCGATGCCGGATGCCTTTACCTGATGGATTTTGGCGACATACTCAAACACGTGGAAGATGCCGGGTTTTTATATCTCGGCGGTTTTCACCCCGAGGCTCGACAAACCCTGGTGCTCATCGGCAATGCCGGGCCGCAGATGTGGCAGAATTTCTCAAGCTCCTGTGACACTGGTTTAACCACCTTGGATCAATGGACAAAAACCACCATCAAAAACCTTGCCGATGCCATTGATGCCACAGCACTTTTTCCATTCGACACCCCACCACACCCATTTTTAACCTGGGCGCAAAAATCCGGCGAAACCTTCACCTCCCCGATCGGCCTGTCCATTCATCCAACCTACGGTCTGTGGCATGGCTATCGTGCCGCTCTGGTATTTGAACGCAACCTCGACTTGCCACCGGTTTCAACGACAAATTCACCCTGTGATGATTGCGTAGAAAAACCCTGCATGACACAATGCCCGGTAAACGCGTTTTCACCGCAAGGCTACAATGTGCCGGAGTGCATTAATCATATAAAAACCCGCAATGGTGCAGATTGCCTTGAATTAGGCTGTCGTGCCCGCCGGACGTGCCCCATTGGTCGCGACTTTCACTATTCGCCACAACAGACCAGATTTCACATGTCAGCCTTTGTTAAAGCGCAAGGATAGACAAGAGGGAGGAAACATTGAAATGAACCATAAAAACACCAAAACCGGATCATGTCTTTGCGGTGAGGTCGCCTACGAAATCACCGGCCCTTTACGACAGATTATTGGCTGTCATTGTATCCAGTGCCGCAAGACCACCGGCCATTTTATGGCGGCAACAAATGCCAGCCACGACGATTTCAAATTGGTCACTGAAACCGGTTTGAAATGGTACCGCGCCAGCGATTTTGCGAAACGTGGATTTTGTAAAACCTGCGGCGCCACCCTGTTCTGGCAGCGCGATGATGCCGACAGCATCTCTATTGCCGCAGGCACACTCGACGGCAAAACCGGCCTGAAAATAGACCGCCATATCTTTTGCGAATTCGCCGGTGATTACTACGACATTGAGGAGTGAATTTCAGGCTTACGAAACAGCGCGTTGATTGTGTTTGCGATTGATCAGGTCCTGAGCGATTTCAACGGTAACGGCAGCGTCGCGGCAATAGGCATCAGCGCCAACCGCATCGGCGAACTCCTCATTTAATGGCGCTCCACCAACCAGCACGATGTAATCATCCCGCATGCCACGCTCCGCCAGCGTGTCAATCACCACCTTCATGTACGGCATGGTTGTGGTCAGCAGTGCCGACATGCCTAAGATATCGGGTTTATGTTCTTCAAGGGCTGCAATATAGTCTTCGACAGGATTGTTAATGCCAAGGTCGATGACTTCAAAGCCCGCACCTTCCATCATCATGCAAACCAGATTTTTGCCGATATCATGAATATCGCCCTTGACCGTGCCAATGACCATTTTGCCCACTTGCGGTGCACCCGTGGCTGCCAGCAGTGGCTTGAGAATGGCCATGCCACCTTTCATCGCCTTGGCTGACAATAACACCTCAGGCACAAACAGGATGCCATCGCGAAAATCGATGCCAACGATACGCATGCCTTCAACCAACGCTTCGGTTAAAACCTTGTACGGCTGCCATTCACGTTCAAGCAGGATTTTGACACCCTCCTCAATCTCGGCGTCCAAACCATCGTAGAGGTCATCGTGCATCTGCTGCACGAGGTCTTCGTCGCTCAATTCGCGCAGATCAAGGTCGTCCTGTTCTTCAGCCATCGGATACTCCCCGCATATAGATGCTTTGGCATTCGCCAATCTTTGTGGACGATATGAGAAAAAGATAGGTTTACTTGCAACAAATCCGACCAAATCTAATTCAGAGCCGACATCAGACCAATTCAGGATAACCCGCGTCAATTGCCATTTTTTCTATTTCATCGATGCGGCGATAAGCGCTTTGTGGCAAGAGATCAAAGCCGTCAATGAGAAGGTGCGCTCTCAGGTCATAATGTTGTTTATCTTCGATGGCTTTCAACAATCCCCGGCGCAGACGCTCCAGATCATCAATCGGGCATGACCTTGCAGTCACATACGGCAGTGACGGTGCCGATGGCGTTTGCGCAATAACACAAAGTGTCGCCACAAGTTCTGGAAACAAGCGCTTGGCCAACCCCCAGCCGACACTGTCAATAGCGCAGATATCGGCTTTTTTTCCCGAAACAGCCGCCATCGAGCGTAAATGTGCTCCGGTTTTAACCGTGGTGGAAAAAAAGCGATTACCCCCAGCGAGCGGCGCAATAACAGCGCGCAAGGCAGAGTATCCCGATTGCGAATTTTCGCCGTTAAAAGCTGCACAACGTCCATTGAAATCACTTAATGCCAAATGACCATCATCTTTCCTCACAACCACCATGCTGCAATAATCAGACCCCTTGCAGCCCTCGGCGCGATAACGCGGCACGGCAACTACCTCGAGCAAATCTCGACACTCATGGCGCAAGGGGTAGCCACAAGTCTGGCTCATCAGCAATTGCGGGTGACGCCAGTCATCATAAGGGGTGCCAGAGCCATTAAGCCGCGCTGGCACATCGCCCAATCCCTCGGCCTCAAAGCTTCGGGCCAGCACCCGCCACCACTGGTTGGTTTGCGACCGCAATTCGGGCCAGTTGTACATGGGCAGGGAGGCAATTTTATTCATTCAGAAGCTTTTCGATGAAATCCGCGCATTCATTGGGCTGTATTACCGCTTCGCGAATGAGGTTGTCAAAATGCCTGGTCAAAACGCGAATATGCTCGGTTGAATTAAAGACAAAATACATGCCACCAAGATAAACTGCACCACGTAAGGGTCCATAAATCGTGTACGGCGTCGCAAACACACGCAAACCATCATACATAAACCAGCGAAAACTGGGATAAAGCTCGACCACAAGTGCCTGTATGTGGACGAGTTGTGCCCGCCTGATGGCCTTGGGCAAAATAGCCCACTTGCCCTGCCCTCGGGCAAACATTTCAACCGATTGAAACGACGTGCACGCTTCCATGTCATAGGTCGCACGTCGCGCAAGCTCCAGTTTAACCTCGCCTTCAGCCAGCCGGGCGGCAGCTGTAGTCGACGTGCTGTCATCAAACTCGTAACTGAATACCTCATTTGTTTTGAGCAAATCCGGTAACGACATCGGCACATAGCGGGTTTTATAGCCGACCGCTTCGCGCGACCAGGCGGCGATGCGTTCATCGGTGGTATTTCTGACCCCGGTTTCAACCTGCACCAGCGGCACAATATCGGTGGCCAACTGGTCTTCCTGGGCCAGCCCCAACAGCCAGTCAACGCTGACATTATACTGCCCGGCCAATCGTACAATGGTCTCGGTGCGCGGTAGCCGCACATTGGCCTTTGATAAAAGCTGCGACAAGGTTGAGCGGTCCAGCCCCGCTTGTGCGGCAAATCTGGAACGGCTCAATTGCGACTTCGAAATCAGCGCCAGCAGGCGTTGACGAAAGATGGCAACAATTTCCAGCTTGTCGACCATAGGGAATTAACCTTCCAGTATTCGAGTTTCGTATATTGTGGTGATTAAATACAACAATTGTTGTTTTTGTCCACAATTGTAAACAAAAGTGCCACATAAACCCGTATGCCAATGACGCCGATGGCGGTAGCCTGTGCCAAACGGGCAAACCCAAATTTCAAAGAGAGCACAAAATGAGCGCAACCCTCCCTACTTCGGCAACTTACGTGGTCATCGGTGCCGGCATTCACGGCCTGTCCACCGCCTGGCATCTGGCTAAAGATCTGATAGCCACCGGCAAGGGGTCGGGAAAAGATATCGTTATCATAGATAAAAAAGGCCCCGGTGCCGGTGCCAGCGGTATTGCATGCGGATGCGTGCGCAATTTCTATATGACCGAACCTCTGCATGCCATATTGCGCCATTCAGTTGATGTGTGGGAAAGCGATCCGGTAACACTCGGGTTTCAGCAAGTTGGCTACATCTCGTGTGGGGAGGCCAACCAGACATCGGATTACGAAAAAATCCATGCCAGCCAGAACGCCGTCGATTACGCTGCTGATTTGTATGTCGGCAAAGATGCCAAAAATTTCCTCAAGTCAATCTGGCCCGATTTTAAAACCGAGAACATAGATGTCGCCCTGCACGAAAAACCCTCAGGCTACGCCGGCACCACCCAATCCATGTGGGGGCTTGATGAACATTGCCGCAGGCTGGGCGTTCAGCGTTGTTATGGCGTTGAAGTTACCGGCTACGACATGACAAACGGGCGCATCTCCAGCGTTTTGACCGACAAGGGCAATATTGCCGCTGATTGTGTTGTCATCTGCGCTGGCGCCTGGTTGCCAAAGCACTGGGAATGGTTGGAAAAATCAGACACGCTCGACGTGCGTTATCCCGATGGCCACGTGGAAAAAGCCATGGATATGTGGACCTTCTGGCGCTTGTTGGAAGGCGAAGTTTCTCTCGATGAACCCTATCGCACCGCAGATGACCGTGATCCACCCATTCTCCATGTGGAATTAATGAACACGACAGTGGTCGATGAAAACGGCCGCGAGTTTGATGAACATTTTTACACCTATGTGCGCTATGCGGCTGAAAGAATGGGCCGTCCCGGACTGCAAGGCGGCACCATCCCCATTAAAATCGGACCTAAAGCAACGCTTGACCCTTACGGCCATGATAATGACGAATATCAGGCCGACGACTGGTTTGCCGATTATTACTGCGCTACCCTTGCCATGTTGATGGAGCGGTTTGAGGGATTGCGCAAAAACTTTAAAACCAGACGCAATGGCGGCATCGGCGCATTTACTCCTGATAATGTGCCGATTTTTGACTGGGTTGCGGACAATGCCTACATGATTGCCGATTCAAATCACGGCTTTAAAATGACCGGTGTCGGCAAACTGGTGTCAAAACACCTGATTACCGGCACACCCGTACTCGAACTCGAACCGTTTGCCTTTTCAAGGTTTTCTCAAGGCACAACCTTCGGCGACCGCAACTCAAATTGCCCGTGGGTGTGATGTAAAGCCCATCTCGTCATCCTCCGCGAAAGCGAAGATCTTCTATCAGCGTTTACCAAAACGAGAGAAGATTCCCGCCTGCGCGGGAATAACGATGAAGAGTGACTATTTATTCTTATTGATGCACTCATCCCAGAAATCATAAAAAACCATGATCAGGACGCTTATGGTAATGATCCAGAATGGCAAGCCGCCCCAAAAACCGGCAGCTCCCGTCGAGATACTATAGGCTAACCCCACGACGAAAGCGGCCAGAGTTAAAGATGCAATCAGGCCAGCCATCAGCTTTACAGTTTTAGCGTTCATACTCTTAGTCCCTTGAAACCCAGACGTTCACTCATTGTCTTGTGCATTTTCGTCTAATTGTTGCAACAACCATCTGGCGGTTCTGAACAATCTGTCATCGCCTTCAGCTGAACCTACCAATTGCAACCCCATCGGCAAACCTAAATCTCCGCCCATCACCGGTAAAGAAAGACAGGGCAGGCCGGCAAACGTCCAGATTACTGAAAAAATCGGATTTCCCGTACCTGCATCAGATCCCATAAGTGGTGCTTCACCGGGCGCAGCGGATGTCAAAACCGCATCGTAATCATTGAAAAACTCACTGAAATAATTCTCCGCACCGCCAACCATAGTGAGAGCCTCATGGTATTGTGCCTCGGTGGTGGCCAGCCCTGATTCAAGTTTTGGTTTAATGGTGTCACTGATGTCATCCCAGTGATTTTCAATTTCCGCCTTGAGGCAGCCGGCGATTTCATATTCGTGAATAACCTTGTGACACTCAATCACTTTAACGAAGGATTTAGGCGCCGGAATGACCTCCACCCGATCTCCAAGCACCTCTCTGACTTCAGCCAACCCGGCTGCAGCGGCATCGGAAAGCAGATCATTGAACGGCAACTCGATCCAGGCAAGACTGGGGTCGACCGGCGGCTCTGCCTTATATCCCTCAAGCAGATGCGGGCGCGGTCTGGCGAAACTCATGGAATCAGCCTGATCGTAGGAGCCAAGCGTATCGCCCAATAAAGCCAGATCCTCCAGCGTTCGGGCAAAGACACCAACCTGATCAAGAACTCTTGATGTTTCCAGAACCCCGCGGCGAGAAATCACACCGCGCGTGGGTTTAAAGCCGAATATGCCACAATAAGACGCCGGCCGGATGGTGGAACCACCCGTCTGGCTGCCAAGGGCAAGGGGAAGGTGACCGGCAGCAACAGCCGCAGCTGACCCGCTTGACGAACCTCCGGGCGAATGCGCCGGATTATGTGGGTTGGTAGTGGTCGTGGGATGGGAGTAGGCAAATTCCGTCGTTACTGTTTTTCCCAGAATAACCGCACCGGCCTCACGCAACCTTTCTATAACCACGGCATCATGTTCGGGCTGGCGACCGTTGTGGATTTTCGTACCCAACTGAGTCGGCATATCGCAAGTATCAATGATATCCTTGATGCCGACAGGCACCCCGTGCAAAGGGCCAATTGGCAATCCCTTGCGGCGGATTTCATCAAGTGCTTCAGCCTGGGCCAGCGCCTGTTCGCCATCAAGATGAATCCAGGCATTGATGGCGCCATCGGTATCCTCAATGCGTTGCAAACACGCCTTGACCAAATCAACCGAGGAAATCAGACCTGAGCGGATTTTTTCTGCCGCTTGCACAGCCGACAATTCAAAATGCATGAGCGCACACTTTCCACCAGCTTTTATCAAGGTACATAGGGACCAAAGAAGTAATCAGGCAAGAACAGGGCGATGCCGGGGAACTGGTACATTAAAAACATAGTGAAAATTACTATTCCCAGATAAGGCATGATGCCCTTGAATATGTCCATGAGCTCGATTTGAGCTCCCAACACCCCTTTTAGGTAATAGGCCGACATCGCCATGGGCGGGGTTAAAAATGACGTTTGCAGGTTCAATGCCACCAGCATGGCGAAAAAGTACGGGTTCACACCGAAATTATCCAGCATGGGCAGGAAAATAGGAACAAAGATAATCAGGATTTCCGACCATTCAAGCGGCCAGCCCAAAAGGAAGATAATAATCTGCACCATCACCAGGAATTGCCACGGTTCCAGATTATGTGACAGAACCCATTCTTCGATAACAACGTGGCCCCCCAGATAGGAGAACACCGAAGCAAAAGTCCAGGAGCCGACGAACAACCAGCACACAAACGCCGTTGCTTTTGCACATAAAAAGACAGATTGTTTGACCTTGTCCCAAGTGAGAGAACGATAGAGCACGGCCATGACCAGGGCACCAAGTGAGCCCATAGCAGCCGCTTCAGCCGGTGTTGCCAGCCCAGCCAGAATGGAACCTAGAACCAGCATTATCAACACGGTCAGAGGGACAAATGAAGTCAAAAGCTGCCAGTAGACTTCACGCCGGGAGGGTTGATTCTCCATATTCGGCTTGGGCGCTATTCCAGGGTTCAACATCACGCGAACAACAATGTACACGATATAAAGCCCGGCGAGTATCAATCCCGGGAATATGGCTGCGGCATAGAGCCGTAACGGCGACAACTCAGCAATTGCCGCATAGACAATCAGCATAATCGACGGTGGTATTAAAATTCCCAGCGTTCCACCGGCGCAAATCACACCGGCGGCGAAATCCTTGCGATATTTGGCATCCGCCATGGCAGGGTAGGCAAGCAGCCCCATCAGGGTAACCACGGCACCAACGATACCGCTGGCGGTTGAAAACACAGCACACGTGACCATGGCGGCAACACCCATTGAGCCGGGCAGGTTTCGCGCCGCCAGTTGCAGGGATGAGAACAACCGATTTACGATATTTGCACGCTCAACCACATATCCCATGAACAAAAACAACGGGATGGCAACCAGCGTATCATTCTCCATAACCGAATAAGTGTTCTGGTTAAGTAGATAGAAAATCTGGTTGTCAAAAATGTCGGCGAAAACTTCAATCGAACCGGCGTCATAATAAGCGTAATAGCCAAAACCCACGCCCATTGCCAAAAGGGTGAATGCAACAGGAAACCCCAACAACACCAGCACGATGAAGATGGAAAGCATGAGAATGGCGACTTCAGGATTTGTCATGGCCCAAAAAACTCCGACGAGAAAACTGTGTGTTGGCTACGCGCTGTTAGCCGATGAATTATTGGTGTCAGCCGAGGCTTGTTCGGCGAGAAGATCTTCGGTTTCACGCACGTCTTCCAGACGTTTGGGCCAGGTGCCCGTTCGCATGGCTATCCAACATCGCGCCAACTCGGCAAACCCCTGCAGCAGCAGCAACCCGCCGGCAACCGGTATGAGGGTTTTGAAGAAATAAATCTGGATGCGGGCAGGAGAATTCCAGCTCACTTCCTGGTACCGCCAGGAATCGGCTGCAATCTCGGCCCCAAACCAGAAAAGCGCCAGCATTCCGGGAAAAAAGAACAACAGATACAGGGTAAAATCGATACCAGCCTGAACCTTCACCGGGAAAAAACGATAGATTACGTCAGCGCGCACATGGGCATCTTGTGCCAATGCGTACGGACCAGCCATCAGGAACAACGCTCCATACATCTGGACCATCATATCGAACGCCCAGACTGTCGGAGCATTCAAAACGTAACGCACGAAGACTTCGTATGAAACCGAGAAAGTCAAAATCAGAATGGTCCAGCCAAAGGCTCGCCCAACCCAGATGCTCAGGCTTTCAATAGCGTGAATAATTGATCTCAAAAAAACCTCCCTGCCCGCCGAAAACTGCACCGGGGACTGCATGTGCAGCCCCCGGCACCATTTTATAGAACCAAGATATAATCAGCCGAAATAATGCTTGTAGGCCAGCTTGTAATCAGGCTGATTGAGGTTCAGATACCCCATAACCTCTTTGGCATATTTCTTCTGGGATTCAATCACTTTAGCAAAGAATGGATCCTCTGAAGAAAGCTGCTTAACAACCACATCCCAGGCATCGAGCTCTGCCTGCATCACTGAATCCGGCGTACGAGACACTTTGACACCACTTTCAGTCTGCAGCTTCACCAGATCCTCGGAATAACGCTTGGTGTTACCCCAGTAAAAGTTGGAATTCTCAGCTTCCGAAGCATACCTCAAGATCGCCTGTTGCTCAGCAGGAAGACGGTTGAATTTCTTCTTGTTGAAGGTGATTTCGAAAAACTCCTGAGACTGATGGAACGATGCCAACATGTAGTTTTTGGCAACATCCTGCATACCAAAGTCACGGTCTGACGTTGGGTTGTTAAATTCAGCCGCATCAATCAGGCCACTCTTCATGGCTGGCTGAATTTCACCACCAGGCAACTGAACAACCGACATGCCCATTTCCTGCATAACGTTGGCAGCAAGACCAACGGTACGGTATTTCAGGCCCTTCATCTGGGATACGTCCTTGATTTCCTCTTTAAACCAACCAAGCGGCTGTGCCGGCATGGGGCTGTTGAAGAAGCTAACAACATTAAGGCCTAATTTGCCCATCAGTTCATCAAACAATTCCTGACCGCCACCATAGTTAACCCAGCCCAGAACTTCCTGGCTTGACCAGCCAAAACACGGACCGGTACCGAACAGGGATGCCGCTGTGGATTTTGAATACCAATAAGCCGGCACATAATGCGCTGCATCAAGAACGCCACGATGAACCGCGTCTTGCATCTGACTTGTCTTGACAACCGAATTAACCGAAAGCAGGTCGATCTTCAGCTCGCCACCGGCCATAGCATGCACGCGATCAACATAGGATTTGGCATTTTCAAGGAAAATACCGCCACCCCAGGCAGCCTGCATTTTAAGAACGGTGGTTTTTTTCGCCTGAGCGATGTTTGGCATTGCCACCGCAGCAGCGCCGCCAGCAGCAGTTGCCACACCGGCATTTAGAAACTTACGCCGGGAAAGGCGTTTTGCATTTGATTCAGTATTTGATTTTTTCATGAATTTTTCCTCCCATGACCATGTATAAAAGACTTAGAGTATTTCGAATATAGTTCATCCGCAGCCTCCAAAGAAGGTTAGCACACTCGATTTTAAGTGTATATTGTTCCTGTGTTAAAATTCACAATGTGGAAATTGGAAATTAATCCACATTGTGGAAATTGTCCGATTTCACAAATAAAAACAATACGTAAATGAGTTTCTATAGCCTGGAAACGACCATATCAATGAGATATTTTTTATGACAGAAACGACAAAAATCGCACCAAAATCCATTCTTCGGTCAAAATTGTTCTGGGTCGGCGTGCTTTATTTTGCCGAAGGTTTTCCACTTGGCGCCTTTTTTGACATTTTTCCCGTCCACTTCCGCCAGCAGGGTATCAATCTTCGCGACATTGGTTTTATGTCATTGTTGTCCATTACCTGGTCAATTAAATTCCTGTGGGCACCGGCGATTGACCATTACCGTCACCACCGCCGCTGGATGTTTACAGCCAATATAGTCATGGCCGCAGTCATGGGCCTGTTCGCTATTTACGCTGAATTTGGGCCCTGGGTGTGGGGTGCCATTGGCATCTTTACTACCCTTTCCGCCACCAATGATATCGCCATTGACGGCTACACCATCGAATTTCTCAACCGCCAAGAATATGGCCTTGCCAATGGTTTCCGGATCGGGTTTTACCGCGCTGGCATGCTGGGAGCGGGCTTTGTTCTGATTGCCAGCGATTATATTGGCTGGAGTGGTGCCTATATTCTTGCCGCCATGATGCTGGTGGCCATAGCATTTGCCTGCCTGGCCGCCCCCAAAGAAATACCGCGAAAGGACAAGGCAGACACAACGCTGCTCACCGAATTCAAAACCCTGATCAGTCATCCCGCCATATTTGCGCCCGCACTATTGTTGTTTGCGGGTCTGTTTTTTGGTGCAACCACGGGCAAGATTTTCGCCAAAGACATCCACCAGTATCTCGCCGCCGGTCTTATCATCGGCTCTTTGGTGATCGCCTATTTAACCCGCAATATGTCAAAAGAAAAATCCGTGGCAAGCGTCTTCAAAGGACCGATGTTCGGTACATTTCTGGAAATGACCCAGCGGCCATATTTTTTGCCCATCGTGCTGTTTATCCTGATTTTCAAACTCGCCGACACCTCCATCGGGTTCATGATCAAGCCGTTTTGGGTGGATGCCGGTTTCAGCGCCAAGGAAATCGGGCTGGTTTCCGTCAACATCGGCCTTGTACTGTCAATTGCCGGAGGCCTGGCGGGCGGCTGGTTTACCGATAAGGTCGGCATTTTTCACGGCCTGTGGATACTTGGTCTCACCCAGGCCGTGTCAAACCTCGGCTACGTCTGGGCAGCATCCGTCATTCCCCATGTTGATGTCACCCTGCCTATTTTGTTTGAGCACAGAGCACTTTTGTATTCAGCAAGTGCGGTTGAATCTTTCACTCAAGGTCTCGGCACCGGCGCGTTTTTAGCCTTCCTCATGGCCATCGTCAACAAACGGCGAGCCGCTACGGAATACGCTGTGTTGTCTTCGATATTTGCTTTAAGCCGCGCCGTTGCCGGGTGGGCTGGCGGGTATGGTGCAGAAAACCTCGGCTACGCGGACTTTTTTATACTAACATTCCTGTTAGGTCTGCCCGCCTACCTGTTGTTACCATGGGTGAAGAAAATGCTCGAATATGCCGATAACTGGCACGATGACGAAGTTCCCGAAGCGTCAGAAAACTCTTCTACTTAGTCGACTGTGAAGAATTCTCAAGGCGTTGATTTTGTTTAAATAACGAGCTTGATCCAGTATTCGTTATTGCAAGTTTTTAGGTTCCTTCAGGTAGTTTTCTTGCAATTTGCGTAACGGGGATTTCTGTGATTCACTGC
>JAJFHS010000026.1 GCA_021775475.1 Hyphomicrobiales bacterium | reverse complement strand
GATGCCATCAACCCCATCCTCGCAGCAGCAGGATACAACTTCCGCCTCATCCTCAAGTGGATCAAGCTTCTTTGGCTCAAAATCTGGATCATCTGGATAGTCAGTCAATCAGCCAAAATCGCGTAGTTCACGTTCGACTATGTAGACAAGTTTTTCGAAATTGCTGCGCTGCACATGAAACCTTATTATCAATTTGCATACTTTCTTGGTATGCCGTTTGCATAGGTGTAAACAGATTTGTGAAATCCGGATATTTCCCGCTTTAAGCATAATTGAGATAACCTCATGATGAGGGGGCGTCTTTGCTAATCCATAAACCCTATGTCAATTTTATTGACGGTTAATGCGTTTTATGACTGTGTTTAAATACTACCGTCAGGGTCAATTCCTGATTGGCTTGTGATAATACTAACATTGCGTTTTTCTCTCGCTTTGAATGGAGTTGCAAATTTATGGATACCAAACCCTGCATCATTTGCGTGGCGATTACCGGATCAGTGCCGACAAAAGAGCATAATCCAGCAGTGCCGATTTCTGTTTCCGAGCAGATCGAGAGCACCCACGCTGCATTTGAGGCAGGTGCCGCCATTGCGCACTGTCATGTGCGCAATGAAGACCAAACGCCAAGCTCAGATCCAGACAAGTTTGCGGCTTTGAAAGAGGGATTGGAAAAACATTGCACGGGCATGATAATCCAATTGTCAACTGGCGGGCGTTCAGGTGCGGGAAGCGAACGTGGTGGCATGTTGTCTTTGGCGCCAGATATGGCTTCGCTTTCTGTCGGCTCAAACAATTTTCCCACAAGAGTGTATGAAAACCAGCCTGAGCTGATTGACTGGCTAGCAGCAGAAATGGACAAATTTAACATCAAGCCGGAAATTGAAGCTTTCGATCTTTCACATATTTTCCAAGCGGTAAAAATGCAAAAGGATGGACGTCTCAAGGGTCCTTTGCACATCCAGTTTGTCATGGGGGTCAAAAACGCCATGCCGGTGGACAAGGCCGTTTTTGACTTCTATGTGGAAACCGTAAAACGCATCGCCCCTGACGCAAGCTGGTGCGGGGCGGGCGTCGCCGCCAATCAGATCATCCTCAACGAATGGTCAATCGCCGCCGGTGGGCACACAAGAACCGGGCTCGAAGATAATATGCGGATTGACCGGCACACTTTGGCGCCATCAAATGCAGCTCTTGTCGAGCGGGCAGCCGAGCTATGCGACAAATACCAACGCCCGGTGGCAAATTGGCAGCAGGCCCGCGACATTTTAGGCCTGCCGTTGCGGCACTGATTTTTACCGGTCTATTTTGGTTGAGAGAATGATCGATGACATGGTTTGATCTATTCCTTCAATACAACCGATTTTATCAATTATGGTATCCAGCTCACCCATGGTTGGGGCCGAGACCATACCGGCCATGTCAAACTCGCCGCTGATCGAATAAAGCGCTGTCAGTGTTTTTATAGCAAAAAGCTTGTTTTCAATGCTGGCACGCATGATCGGCGGAAACTTGATCATCACCAAAGCCCTTACCCGGTTTTCGAGATATCCTGATGACAGTTTTACCGAATAGCCTTCAATAACTCCGTTGCGCACAAGCTTTTGCAACCGCATTTGAGCAGCCGTTCTTGAAACCGCCATTTTGCGGGCAATTTCTGAAACGGATAGTCGCCCATTTTCACGCAATAATATTATGAGTTGCTCGTCTTGAGGCGACAGGTTCATGGAAATCTCAAAAAAGTTAATTTCGTAATTAAATTAGTTAAATCGTCTAAATTACCCTTAAAAAAGACCATATTGGCTAATTGATATCGCTGCAAGGCCCCTGTTAAAGTTGCACCATAATTTGATCACGGAGCACCCAACATGACCAGAACCGAGATATTAAATTCAGCAGGATTTTCATCATCACAGCTCAGTGGCGGAACACTTGTTGTTCACACGCCTGTTGACGGGAGTGAACTGGCAAGGCTGAAAATCCACGAACGGGCTGAAGTAGAAAATATGATCGCCGGGGCTGCTGACGCCTTCAGGGCCTGGCACCTTGTTCCCGCCCCGCGACGCGGCGAACTGGTGCGTCTGATTGGTGAAGAATTACGTGCCGAAAAAGAAAACCTGGGAGCGCTGGTGTCACTGGAATGCGGCAAGATACTGCAGGAGGGTCTGGGCGAAGTGCAGGAAATGATCGATATCTGCGATCTTGCCGTCGGGCTGTCGCGCCAGCTATTCGGGCTGACAATTGCATCCGAACGCCCCGGCCATTCCATGCGCGAAGCCTGGCATCCAATGGGGACCTGCGCCATCATCACCGCTTTCAATTTCCCGGTTGCCCCATGGTGCTGGAACGCTGCCCTGGCGCTGGTCTGCGGCGATCCGGTGATCTGGAAACCGTCGGAAAAAACCCCGCTGACAGCTCTGGCAACACAAAAAATATGTGACCGTGCGCTGGCCCGCTTCGGCGATGCACCGGACGGTTTGATCCAGACCGTGATCGGCGAACGCGATATTGGCGAAGTGCTGACCGCATCGCGTAATGTAGCGATCGTATCAGCCACCGGGTCGACCCGCATGGGGCACGCGGTAGGCACAGCGCTGGCTGAAAGGTTTGGCCGCTGCATTCTTGAGCTGGGCGGCAACAACGCGATGATTGTAACTTCTTCGGCGGATCTGGAAATGGCATTGCGCGCCATCGTTTTTTCAGCCGTTGGCACAGCTGGTCAACGCTGCACATCATTACGAAGGCTGATTGTTCACGAAGACATTTATGACGAACTGATCCCGCGCTTGAAATCAGCGTATGATGGTTTGCCCATCGGCGATCCTCTGGTTGATGGCAATCTGGTTGGGCCATTGATTGATGAAGGCGCTTTTGCAGCAATGGCGGCAGCACTTGCACAGGCAAAAACCGATGGTGGATCAATCCATGGCGGCCAACGCCAACTTGAACAGGCGTTTCCCGATGCATTTTATGTTTCACCTGCAATAGCTGAAATGACAGTACAAACAAACATTGTGCGACACGAGACCTTTGCCCCGATTCTGTACGTGATGAAATATAGCGAACTGGATGCAGCAATTGCTCTACAAAATGACGTATCGCAAGGCCTGTCCTCGTGCATTTTTTCGACGGATGTGCGCGAAACCGAATATTTTCTGTCTGCTGTCGGTTCAGACTGCGGCATTGCCAATGTCAACATCGGTCCTTCGGGAGCGGAAATTGGCGGCGCATTTGGCGGTGAAAAAGAAACCGGGGGCGGGCGCGAAAGCGGGTCCGACGCCTGGAAAGGTTACATGCGACGCCAGACCAACACCATCAATTATTCCCGCGAGTTGCCATTGGCACAGGGCATTAAATTCGACATCTGAAGGGATCCGTCATGAGCTTCAAAAACATCGCCGTACTGGGCCTTGGCAAAGTCGGCACACTGGCCGCCAAACTGCTGCACGATTCCGGCTTCAATGTCACCGGTTTTGATCAGCACTCGCCGCGCGAGACTTTTCCTTTTGCGATCAGCAACGCCAACATCACCTCGGCAGACGTACTCGCAACGGAGTTCGCCAAGGTCGACGCCATCCTGTCCTGCCTGCCATTTCACCTCAACATCGCAGTGGCAACGGCGGCACAAAAAGCTGGCATTCACTATTTCGACCTGACCGAGGACGTGCCGACCACCACAGCCATCCGCAAGCTTGCCAAATCCTCAAAAGGACTGATGGCACCGCAATGCGGGCTCGCACCGGGGTTCATCGGTATCGTCGGAGCCAGCCATATCGCCATGTTTGACACCTGCCGCTCGGTGCGCATGCGCGTTGGCGCACTGCCCCAAAATCCAACCGGCCTCTTAGGCTATGCCTTCAACTGGTCGCCAGAAGGTGTGGTCAATGAATACCTCAATGATTGCGAAGTGCTTGAAGGCGGGGAGCGCAAATGGGTGTCACCGATGGAGTGGCACGAAACCTTGCTGATTGACGGCATGCAACTTGAGGCCTTCACGACCTCGGGCGGACTTGGTACCATGTGCGAGACTTATCTCGGCAAGGTCAACAATATCGATTATAAAACCATGCGCTATCCCGGCCACATGAAGTTGATGAATTTCTTTTTCCACGAGCTTTTGATGCGCGAAAACCGCGACGAGGCCGGGCGCATTCTGGTTAATGCCAAACCACCGGTCGAAGACGACATTGTCTATATCCATGTTTCGACTGAAGGCGAGATTGATGGCCGTCTTGCCCGCAAGGAGTTTGTCCGCGGCTATCGCCCGGTTGAGGTTGCCGGTGGCCAGCAGACCGCAATCGCCTGGACCACGGCTGGATCAGTTGTGGCGGTAATTGAGATGGTGCGCGATGGCACATTGCCCAATCGGGGCTTCCTCAAACAGGAAGATATTGCGCTAAACGCCTTTCTCGCTACCACCACCGGCAGGCTTTATAACTGACACCCGGCGATTCAGGTTTCGATGGTAAAGTCAACGATTGTTGGGGATAGAAGAAACCAGATGACAGGTCGGTAAATTTGTGGGGTTTATTAGCTACCAACTCGTGGCATAGTATCCCCCATGACAGAACACAGTGAAACATCGCAAACAGTAAAACTCAAACCCGGTGATCATCTTTATCTGATTGATGGCTCAGGCTATATTTTCCGTGCCTATCATGCCCTGCCGCCTCTGACGCGCAAGAGTGACGGCCTGCCCATAGGCGCTGTGAGCGGCTTTTGCAACATGCTCAACAAATTGTTGCAGGACACAAAAGAGGCCGATCAGCCCAGCCATTTTGCTGTCATCCTCGATGCCTCCTCGAAAACATTCCGCAACGATATCTACCCTGAATACAAGGCCAATCGCTCCGAAACACCGGAAGACCTGATACCGCAGTTCCCCTTGATCAGAGATGCCGTCAGCGCCTTCAACGTCGCCTGCATTGAGATGAAGGGATTTGAGGCCGACGATATTATCGCAACCTACGCCCGTCAGGCCGAAGCTGCCGGTGCCAAAGTGACGATTGTTTCATCAGACAAGGATTTGATGCAGTTGGTCGGTCCGGCGATTGAAATGTTTGACACCATGAAAAACCGCCGCATTGGCGAACCGGAAGTCATGGAAAAATTTGGCGTTGGCCCCGACCGGGTTATTGACGTGCAGGCGCTGGCCGGAGATTCATCCGACAATGTGCCCGGCGTTCCCGGCATTGGTGTTAAAACCGGCGCCCTGTTGATCAATGAATATGGTAACCTTGATACATTACTGGAACGTGCTGGCGAAATAAAACAGAACAAACGCCGCGAAAACCTGATTGAATTTGCTGACCTTGCCCGAATTTCCCGCACGCTGGTAACGCTGGTTGACGATGTTCCAATGGAAACACCCGTGGATGATCTGACGGTCCGGGAAATTGACCCCGAAACCCTGATTGGCTTCCTCAAGTCGATGGAGCTCAACACGCTCACCCGCCGCATTGGTGAGCGCCTGTCGGTTGATCCCGACGCCATCGCCACACCTGAAACCTCTGGCGAAAAACCCGCTCAAAAATCCGACACCACTGTCAGCGCCACCGGTGGCAACCCGGAAATCGTCGCTGAATTCATCCACGCCAAAGTGTCGTCTATCGCGGTAGATAGTGCTAAATATAAAACAGTAACCACACTTGAAGCACTCAGCCGCTGGATCGATAAAGCCAAAGCCCGCGGCCTTGTTGCCATTGATACCGAGACCACGTCGCTTGATGCCATGCAGGCCGATCTGGTCGGCATATCCTTGTGCGTCGACATCGGCGAAGCCTGCTACATACCGCTGGGCCATCGCCAAGGCGACGGCCTCGATTTCAGTGGCGACACCATTGATCAGCTAAACCTGAGCGCTGCCCTTGAGTTGCTAAGGCCGATGCTCAAAGATGAAAGCGTGCTGAAAATAGGCCAAAACCTCAAATATGATGCCCTGATCCTGTCGCGTTATGATGTCAAACTATCGCCGCTCGATGACACCATGTTGATGTCCTATGCCCTTGATGCCGGTCGCGGCGGCCACGGCATGGATGAATTGTCACAAACCCATCTCGGCCACACACCCATACCTTTCAAACAGGTTGCAGGTACCGGCAAATCCAAAATCACCTTTGATCTGGTGCCGATTGATAAAGCCACAGACTACGCCGCCGAAGATGCCGACATCACTTTGCGGCTCTATGAAGTTTTGCGCCCGCGGCTAATTTCGGAAAAAAAGAAAACCCTTTACGAAACTCTTGAGCGACCACTGGTGCCAATATTGATGCAGATGGAGCGCGAGGGCATTAAAGTGGACCGCACTGTTCTCGCCAGACTTTCCGGTGATTTTGCCCAGACCATGGCAGCCCTTGAAGCGGAAATTCACCAGCTTGCCGGAGAAGAATTTAACCTCGCCTCACCCAAACAACTGGGCGAAATTCTCTTCGACAAGATGGGCCTCGAAGGCGGCAAAAAAACCAAAACCGGGGCCTGGGCAACCGGTGCCGATGTACTCGAAGGCCTGGCTGCCCAGGGCCATGATCTGCCCGTCAAAATATTGAACTGGCGCCAATTGGCCAAGTTGAAAAACACCTATACCGACGCCCTGCCAAAATTCATCAACCCCGACACCCACCGCGTGCATACATCTTACTCGCTCGCCGCAACCACAACCGGACGCCTGTCTTCCAACGAACCGAACTTACAAAATATTCCCATCCGCACCGCCGAAGGCCGCAAAATCCGCTCGGCCTTTATCGCCGAAAAAGGCAACAAATTAATCAGCGCCGATTACAGCCAGATTGAATTGCGCGTGCTCGCCCATATCGCCGATATCACCTCGCTCAAACAGGCCTTTGCCGATGGCCTCGATATCCATGCCATGACCGCGTCAGAAATGTTCAACGTCCCCATCGAAAACATGGACCCAAGCGTGCGCCGCCGCGCCAAGGCAATAAATTTCGGCATCATCTACGGCATCTCAGCCTTCGGCCTCGCCAACCAGCTTGGCATTTCCAGAGGCGAAGCCAAAACCTACATCGACACCTACTTCGAACGCTTCCCCGGCATTCAGGATTACATGGAAAGCACCAAGGAATTCTGCCGCGCCAACGGCTACGTCGAAACCATCTTCGGCCGCCAGGTCCACTACCCCGAAATAAATTCCAAAAACCCGGCCCACCGGGGCTTCATCGAACGCGCCGCCATCAACGCGCCCATACAGGGCAGTGCCGCCGACATCATCCGCCGCGCCATGATAAAAATGCCCGAAGCTTTGGTGACCGCAAAGCTCGAAGCAAGAATGCTGCTACAAGTCCACGACGAACTCATCTTCGAAGCCCCCGAAGCGCAAGCCGAAGAAGTAATAAAGGTGGCAAGCAAAACAATGGAAAAAGCCTGCGCCCCGGCGTTATCGCTGTCGGTACCACTGAAGGTGGACGCGCGTGCGGCGGATAACTGGGAGGAAGCGCATTAGCGCCGGTAGCGTTTAACCCGGCCACCCCACGCCACCATTTCCGGGAAGTGACCTGCTCCGTCACCCCCGCGAACTCGCCTACGCTGCATCCTCCGAAACTCACCTCCTCGTCATCCTCGAGAACTCACCTACTCCGTCATCCTCGAGAACTCTCCTACTCCGTCATCCTCGGGAACTCTCCTACTCCGTCATCCTCGGGAACTCTCCTCTCCCGTCATCCCCGGGCTTGTCCCGGGGATCCATTCCTCAATACCCACGGCCAAAAAAACTAAATCACTGTTTCCGATAACCCAACGCTATGGATCCCCGGGTCAAGCCCGAGGATGACGAGTTGGAGGGGTTTGATTCTAAACAAAGGCGACGGGTATTTGAGTGGGAAGCGGCGGTAGGGCTTGTGTACAACGCTCGCCTGTGTTTGATCCGGAGCCGAATTGGAACAATTGCTGTTTAAACTACAATTGAGGGGGACTTCTTCAGATTTTCTTCTCCAGTGCCGTTATCAAGGAAGCGATAACATCGTTGGCCTGGTGACGTGCTCCCCAAGTTGTCCTCATTTATAAGTTAGTTCTGTTCTGGTTATGATCCATATTGGACCAGGTTGCAAATTCGTTTGGTGTGAGCCAGTTTAAGCTTGAGTGTGGCCGGGTGTGATTGTAGTCAGCTCTCC
>JAJFHS010000025.1 GCA_021775475.1 Hyphomicrobiales bacterium | reverse complement strand
CAATTCTCTCAGCTAAAAGGCAGTTTGTTAGTTTTCGAGAGCTCAGCGGTATGGATCCCCGGGTCAAGCCCGAGGATGACGGAGATGGATGGCTCGATTGAATGCGAAATGCTTTAGAATCTATGATTTGGAGATTGAGACAACCAAAAAAAAGCGCCAGAACGGGAGGGGTTCCAACGCTGAAGCTCGTGATTTGGTTCTTGTCCAGCCAACAGTGGAGAGAATTGTTGCCTGGACCGTAATCTTTTTATTGTCTGTAGTGTTGAACCCGAGTGGCTCTCAATCCAGCCAGACCGTGGCGTTCGATTGAACGTTGCCAGCTTAAAAATTCTTCTACAGTAAGAGTATAACGTGTGCACGCATCCTCCAGGCTCAATAAACCGCCGCGCACAGCTGCTACGACTTCGGCTTTTCGGCGGATCACCCAACGCTTTGTTGACGTTGGTGGAAGGTCCGCAATTGTCAACGGACTGCCATCAGGGCCAATAACGTAATTTGATCTGGGTCTTATTTGGTGGACCATAATACTCTGTTTTACTACTTAACACTGCGCACACCTTACCTTGAGGGGCTTTAAGAAATGCCTAAAGCTCAGGGTAAATTCTTCTTTAAGAAAACGCCTTAAAGTGTTTCAGTATTGAACAAAAAAGTATCTGATTGCAGGTTTTGTCGTAGTTTTTGACCTTATGGGGTGAGGGTTTGATCGATGGCCTTAACGCTTGATAGTTTTATTGTTGTTCCGTTGACCCTCAACAGGGGCTCATTTGAAGTCAGATCGACGCCTTCCACCACTCCTTTGACGGTTGTGGTGGCGGAGATAAAGTTATCGTCAACATCTTTGGCTTCGACAGTAAGTGAATAAAGACCATCGGGAACAGTGTTGCCGGCGTCAGACCTGCCGTCCCAGGCAAACGCGTTTGCACCGAACTTACCGTCAACACTTTCAGTTTTAACAATTGATCCGGCTGAATTCCTAATGGTCAAGGTGGTGCTGGGGGCATCTTTGGTCAGACTGAACGACCATGACGCCTGGCCATCGGAAAGATTGGTGGTGGCACCTTCGGCGGTAACTTCCTTGCCAATATAACTAACGACGCCGGTAAATGCATTGGCACCGGATAAAGCGATCAGCTGTTCCAGGTTTTTATTGGACTTGATTTCCTGCTCAACACTGGAAAACTGCACCAGTTGCTGGGTAAACTGGTTTGTATCCAGAGGTTCCAGCGGGTTCTGGTTTTGTAATTGCGTCGTCAGGATTTTGAGAAAAGTGTCAAAGTCACCGGCAATTGAGTTGTCGGTTTTGTTTGCACTGCCCTGGCCGAGCTGGGTTAATGCTGAAAGGGGGCTCACTGCCATTTGATTAAATCCTTATGTCGACGGCTGTGCTGGAAATTAAATCTCGATAGGCGGCGATAGTTTTATCCAGCGGCGCGTTTAAATCTGCCTCTCCATCTGGTGTTCCAGGCCTGTTGGAGCCTGTCTGCGCATCCTGCTTGAAATCGGCAAATTCATTGGTGGATTGATCTTTCAATGAAAAACTCAGAGAATCTTTGTCTGTATTCAGTCCAGAACCAGCCAGCGCGCGTTCAAGAGCACGGGCATCTCTCGTTAGTAAATCAAGGGTTTCGGCCCGTTCCACTGTCAGATTGGCAGTCATGCGGCCATCACGGCCAAATTCAAGTTTTACCTCTATGCGGCCAAGTTCCGGCGGGTCCATGCGTATCTGGAAGCGATTGACACCAAGGTTGGCCTGTTTGGCTATCTGCACTGCCAGGGTGTTTATGGCTGTTTGGGCGGATTGATTGGTTTGGATGGCTGTGCCGATTTTGGTGCTGACGCCATGGGCGTTTTGTGGCGTTATACTCAATTGGTCAATGTTCCGGGAAATTTCTGCTGTGGTAGCGTCGGGATCCACTGAGTTGAGTAGACTGGCATTGGCCGCAGCGTTTGGTGTCGCATTAGCCAGTCCATTTTGCGGAGCGTTCTGCAGACCGGCTATCTCGGTTATGGCTTTTTGCAGGAGACTGCCTGATTTTTTACTATCTTTAGCGCCCTCAGACTGACTGATCTGCTGAGCTTTGGCTTCTTCAGCAATCTGTTTGGACCCGGATTCAACATTGAGCGCGGCAAGTTCTTTGGTAAACAGATCAGACGTTTGCGGACCGGTAGCCGGGTTTTGTGCGGCAGATTTTCCGGCCACTGCATCTTTCGGTGCAGCTTGCGGCAAAGTTTCATCGATCGGTGGAATTGCGGGCTGACCGTTCAGCTCCGGCACCTTGTTTGCTGCCAGTGTCAGGCCGGGTGTTTCCACTTTGGTGGTGACGGCAGCTGTATTAACAAGGGCAGGGTTGGTGGTCAGACCTCCGGCGGGTGTTGCATCATTATCAGAGGTTTCTTCGCTTTCAGTGAATTCTGTACCAGCCAGTTCTTCCGTATCTGGCGTTTCACTGTCGCGCGTTACTTCTTGTGAGACTGTTTGGTCGGGAGCAGCCTGGGTTTTGCTGTCCGGGTGGCCTTCTGCCACCTCTTTGACGGGCTGTTGGCGTTCTATCTGGCGATCAAGGGTGCGCTCAAACGTATCTGATCTGTCGTTAGGCTGAGGCTCGACGTTTTTCGTCTGCCTGGTGCTGGGCTGTATATCTGGTCGATTGTTTGGCAACAAAAGATTGGCAAGTTGTTGAGGCAAAGTCTGGCTCGCAGGTTAGATTTTCAATTCCCCTTGATATAAGCAAGGGGAATGCCAGTTTTTGAACAATAGAATAATTTCATTAAATCAATGAGTTAAATTGACCTAAAGTTTTGCAACCGGGCATCTGGCAGCATCTACCAGGCAAAATTTGCCGCCTTAAGGGCGTATTTTGCCGTGTTGCCGGAGTGTTGGCAGGGTAGAATGATATTTTAATTGGAAAAGCCCATGGGTTTCATGCATAAGGCTGCAAATGGGTTTATGAGCCTATGACCTAAACCCTCGATTAAGTTAATCACGTCCCGGTCTTTTGACATGACTTTAAAAACTGAATTAAACAGCCTTGATTTACCTGGTGCCCCTGAAGACAACCGCATTGTGGTTGCCATGTCCGGGGGGGTTGATTCGTCGGTTGTGGCGGCTAAACTCAAACGCGAAGGCTATGATGTTGTTGGCATTACCCTGCAACTCTATGACCACGGTGAGGCCGTTTCGCGTAAAGGCGCGTGTTGTGCCGGCAGTGATATTCACGATGCCCGCCGCGTTGCTGAACTTTTGGATATTCCGCATTATGTGCTCGATTATGAGGACAGGTTTCGTGATAGCGTCATGGAGGATTTTGCCGATAGCTATCTTGCCGGTGAAACGCCAATACCCTGTATTCAGTGCAATCAGACTGTAAAGTTCAAGGATTTGCTTGAGATGGCAAAAGATCTGGGCGCTGCTGCGATGGCAACCGGGCATTATATTACCAGTAAAACCCTGTCTGGAGCAGGCGGGGGCCGGGCTTTGCACCGTGCTATCGATGAAAATCGCGACCAAAGTTATTTTCTTTTCACCACCACGGATGAACAGCTTGAGTTTTTGCGGTTTCCGCTTGGCGGGTTGCACAAATCAGAGGTGCGTGAATTGGCGGTTGAACTGGGTTTGAGTGTTGCTGATAAACCCGACAGTCAGGATATCTGCTTTGTTCCTTCGGGTAATTACGCAGCCGTTATAGAGCGACTGCGACCACAGGCGGCCAATCCCGGTAATATTGTAAACACCACGGGCAAGGTTCTGGGCCAACATAAAGGTATCATCAATTATACCATCGGTCAGCGCCGGGGCCTTGGCATTGCGGCTGAAGACCCGCTTTATGTGGTCGGCCTTAATGTTGACAAATCGGAAGTTATTGTAGGGCCGCGAGACATATTGCTGACTAGGCGAATTGTGTTGAGAGATATCAACTGGCTTGGTGACAAAACACTTGAAGAACAATTGGCACAAGGGGAATTCGATTTTTTCATGAAAGTCAGATCAACACATAAGCCGCAGGCCGGATATTTGACCAAAGAGAACGAAAATGTGGTGGCCTACCTGCGGGTGGGCGAATATGGTGTTTCTCCGGGACAGGCTTGTGTTTTTTATGACAGCGATCAAGTCGGTTCGCGGGTGCTTGGTGGCGGGTGGATAAAATCTGCTGAAAACTGTCTGGATCAAGATCGCCAGAAGGCGGTTGTTGTTTGATGGATAAAGACAAAGTGGCGACCTTAAGCAGCAAACTGGCCAATAAGTTCGGTGAAAAGCTTGATTTTTACTCAGGCTGGATTGCAAATCCAAAAGCGGTAGGCGCCATTGCGCCAACGAGCACGACCATGGCCAGAATTATGGCCGGTGCTGCGCGGTGCGATGCTGGGTTGAAGGTATTGGAACTGGGACCGGGTAACGGTGTGACCACACGGGCCATCCTGGAACATGGCGTTGCACCTGAAAATCTGGTGGCAATCGAATTTACCAAAAGCTTTTTGCCCGGACTTAGGTTGCGCTATCCTGGTGTGAATTTTGTCCATGGCGATGCATTCAATATTTCGCAAATCAGTGCGGAGTTGGAAATTGAGAGGTTTGATACGGCAATTTCGGGATTACCGTTATTAAACTTTCCGGTTGGTGATCGCGTTCGCCTGGTTGAACTGGTGCTTGATCGACTGGAGCCGGGGCGGCCACTGATACAGTTTTCATATGGTTTGCGCCCACCGGTTCCGGCGCGCGATGGCCATTTTACGGTCACCCAGCTGGATAGTGTACTTCTTAATCTGCCGCCGGCACGCATATGGGCTTATCAACGCGTGCATAAATAAGAAGTTTGACCCCGGGTTTAAAGTTTTCCAGAAGATTTTACCAAGAGTTGTGCTTGACTTAATCAGGCCCGCACCTTTATATCGCGCTCAAATATTGCTGCAAGCAAGGCGGAGTAGCTCAGTTGGTTAGAGCAGCGGAATCATAATCCGCGTGTCGGGAGTTCAAATCTCTCCTCCGCTACCATTTTTCCTTAAAACAATGAGTAACTTAAGCCTTTTGGCTTGTGGTTTGCGCCGTGCTGTAGCCCGGCGCGATCTTTTGGACAAATTTGCGCTATCTTCTGGACACCAAAACTGTAATATTGAATATTTTGGGGCAGATTGATATGATATTGTTCTATGCTGAAGATTAGAGAAAAATCATGAACGACGATAAAGAAAAGTATACAACTGAGCTGTTTTCGGAAAATCCAAAAGCAGCAGACACTATCATATCACCTTCAATCAGAGTGGAAATACCGAAAGCCGCACCCGTAAAAAGCGATAAAGAACCGCCTAAACCTAAACGCTAGTCGAATGGCGAATTTCTATTTCTGCAATTTGCCTTGCAGGGATAAATGTAATTGCAACTCCATAGTCTGGCTCAAGAGGGTTGCAATGATCCCATTCAGCTCCTCCATCTTGACGGAAATGAGTGACATACATTGCTATAGAACCGTCTTCTCCATAAATGCACGGCCCATGCGGATACTCTTGAAACTGGATCAAGTTATCACATAAGAGTTGGGTACCGTTTATTTGTCGCACAACAAGCTGACTCGGCCTGCAATGATGTGACGTGCGCATCGCATCCCATGCAGATAAAGTTCCGTCCGAATATGAGATATTGGTTGTTCTTAGCACCCATTTCGCCAGATGCTCAATCCACGCACGCCAGATGGCAGACACAAGAGCCGCAATAACTATCGACAAACCGGCCTGCACAATCGGGGTGCCGGTGATGTCTGCTATATTGTTCAAAGCTAGTTTTGCAATGAGGCCGAATGTTAAACTAATAAATGCAATATCGATCGTGCGATGGTGTTTATTCCTGCCTGTATAGGAGATTTTATAGCCGATATATCCCGCTGCGAGAATAACCAGAGTTTCCATTGGTAAACTCAGAAATTCCTGAATATCTGTCATTTTTTCACCTTTCTGCAACCAAATTTTGTTGCGCTGGACACCAAGTTGCTATCAGGTGTCTATACTTAATTTCTTTTCTACTCACTGTAGTGTGATCTGGCGCTCAAGGCTTGGGATGATGAGACATCCCGGCCCCTGCCTTTCTTGTACCAATTTTTGTGACGATGCTCGATGGCTACACACTTTCCAGAACTTCCATGATCGCCAATCGCTCCAGCCGGTCCATGTTGGCTATCCTGTTTTTCCAGCGGGTCTTTTTGCGCTTTATCCGTTCGCGTTCGCGGTAATCAGCGCCCAGAAACGAATAGTCATGCAGCTGGGCAGGCGGTGCGAAATTCATCCATAAGGCTTCATCGACCATGCCTGCGCGGGTCATTGTTTGATAATCGATGCGGTGAAACCCGCTTAATACTTCGTCATACAAATCGCTGCGATACCCGGTGATCATGACCTTGGCCGGGGTCGTTACCAGAAAAGCCAAAAGGCGGCCGCAACAGGCGCAAAGCCATCTGCAACATGTCGCTGCCAAGCCTCATTTGGCGAAGCGCCCTTGAGCGAGGAATGAGGGCTATCATTATAGATGGTCATAGCATTGGCCATGACTTCCAGAAATTCAGACCACGAAGGTAGCGTCTTGCTGATGCCGTCTTCTTTCAGTTCCTTGCGCGTCAGTTTATGGATTTTCTGCATGGCTTGTCGGTCCATGTCAGCGCCAATATAGGTCGGGAATTTCTTCGCCAGAGACACAAGGACTGTGCCGTTAAATCGTTCTATGAGACCTTTGGCTTGGGAATTGTATGGCAGAGCATGCATTTTCGTTGTGCCCAAGCGCGAAGCAAAACCGGTTAGCTCATCATCAAAGGCATGGTTTTTGTAACCAGACCCACGATCCGTATAGAATATCGCCGGGATACCAAAAAGCTCACAGGCCATGCGTAACGCATCGACTATGACATTGGTGTTTTCTGAAAGACCAACTGAAAATCCAACCCATTTGCGCGTTGCGACATCAAGGATTGATGTGATTTCAGGTCTGAAAGCCTGACCATGGAGTGGGTGAGCTATTTCGGCGTCAAATGTTTGACCATCTGCTGTGTAAACGCTTGAAGGTAGGAGGCCTTCTGTTGAGCGGATGACATAGGCCATTCTGGCTTTAAGTGTAAGCTTGCCTTCACGGCCACGATGTCGGGCCATTGTGCCATATGCCAAATCCATCTTTTTTAACGCACGTTGCACTTGGTCATAATTTGGAGCTTTTGAGCCATCCGGTAATGAAACAATAAAGTCGCGCAATGCAGCCGCTGCAGCGGGCTTTTGCGGGAGCGAATAGAATTTGAGAAAACCGGTAAACCATGTCGGTAAATCGCTTGCCGTCCGGGTCAGTTCCGGTGCAAGACCAGCAATGCCGTCAAGCTCGCGCATTGAAAACCAGTTGTAGAGCGTTGCCCGTGATATTTTACAAGTTCGTGTGGCGCGATCATTAGCAGTGGTAACAACATCTGATAATGGGTGTTCGTCGACTGCTTTAAACTCAGCAAGAAAACCTAATATGGATTTTCGCCGTGACTGGCCCTTTTTAATCTGGATGTGCTCAATGGCTGTAAGAATTGCAGCGCGGGCATCCATAACCAGACGCTGCCGCCCCGTTAGATCGACGGTCACAAGTTCTTTTTTGCGGGTCTCTTCTAACGCAGAATTTGATTTTGCTGTGAGTTTGGATTGTGTCTTGAAGCTTTCAGCCTGCAAGTAACCAATTAGCTGTTCTGGAAACAGTGAGAAGTGATATTCAGTGCCACCACCGCCAGAGCGCCCAACACGTTGGCGCGACATGTTCGGCACTGTATCCCAATCATGGCGTTTGATGAAATTTTTCACCCCACGCACACTGAATGGCAACACCTTAAAACCAGAGCGCTTGGATAGATCAGCAATTTCCTGCGCAGACCACCAAATCTGAAAAGCTTCAGTTGTAATAAATGAAATATCATCAGCAATCGGTGAGGGAGGATTATTGTGACCGATGGCTGGTGCCAGATATTCCGGTTGAGAGAGTTCTACGGCTTTGTTCATCTGTAACGCCCCCGAACCTTGCTCAACAATTGGTCGCGATGGGCGATAGCTTTTTCTGCAAAGCTTTCAGCTTCGGAAAGGTTGATAACATCTAGATATTCTTCCGGTACAACGGCAAAATCTGAGAACTCAGCAACAAAGCCGAGCAAGTCATGACAGTCGGTAACGGCAACAAAGGCGATGAACCGTTCAAGGGTAATTTTGTGATCTCGCCGCGCTGGCGATGCATAGGTTTGCAGCATGTTTAGGGTAACGTTCTGGCCACCGAGATAATCTGACATTTCAGCAGCAATTTCTTCGCGGGATTTGTCACAATTTTGCATGGCATGAGACAGCGCCCGCGCAATCTTGACGTCCAGCGTCCCGCCTTTGGTGATTTCAGGTTCCATTGAAACCGCAACTGCAGGGGGGATGAATTCCGACCACATGTCGATTGTTAAATTATCATTTCGCCGCTTTACCATCTGGATTATTTGCTTTCCCTGGCTTCCAGCCACGCCATGATTTTGGCCTCATGCTTGGCGAAGACATTGTGAAGCTGTTTTTCTTTCAGGCTATCCAGAGCTTTGTTGATGGAAACAAATGTTTTCTCGATGTCCGTGGCCAGCCTTCCATCTGTGATAATGGTCAAAGCATCGGTCACATTGGTAGCCTTGGGCTTCTCACAAAACAGCAAATCGCAAATCTTCTTTTGAACCTTGGGAGATTGTGCGGAAAGTTGCCGCAACCCGGCTTGATGGTCAGCAAGCCATGTGGCTTTTACAGTCTCGCGTGAAGCGGGCGTCAGGCCTTTCCAAACGGCGACATCGCGTCTGATTGACCGGTCACTAAGACCAACCTTATCGGCGATCTCCGACCTAACGGCCAAGATGGCCGTTAGGTTTTCTCGACCTTCGTCTGTCTGTTTGTCGCCACCCTTTTTTAATTGAGGGTGCAATTTTTCTTGTGCTGACATCAGGTCAAATAGGTGTCGAGCGCGGCCATAAGCATTAAGTTCTTTTCGAGCAATGTTTTCCGCGACTTCAATGATCTTTGCTTCTTCAAATGATTTGGCATTTGAAAAATGTGCCGATATCGCCTTCTGGCCATTTTGTATAATCGCGGCCAGCCGGTGATTTCCAGCAGCCAGCCGGATAACTCCTTCATCATCCCAAACCGTAATGGGATTGATCAGGCCTTCATGCTCGATCATAGAGGCCAGCGCACTAACCCATGCATCGTCCAATTCCTGTGACCGTTCACCTACAACGATATCGCTGATTGGGATTTCTCTGATATCCATTTTCATGATCGCTCACCTCGCGCCTTGGCGAGTACTGGCAAGATGATCTTTTTCAAATTTTCAACATTCTGATGCATATCTTCATCCCGGCATTCCGCATATGGGGAAAACTCGGTTTCGCCTGTTGACGGGTCGTAAGTCCCAAACTCTTTACTGTGTTCTTCGAACTCATTTTCGGCATCGCGCAGGATTTTTTCCAAAGCTGCAAGCATGTCTGGAGCCGCGAACATTAGGTCGGAAATATCCACACGGGTGGGGTTTGTTTGATTGTTCATGAGGGCATCACCACCCAAACCATCACAAACATCGGGCTAAGAATGCCGAGACAGATAGCAATTTTCGCCATGTCCCATATGGAAATTGATTTGAATATCTTCATGCTGATAAGCCCCCAGAAAATTGGCGACCTGCCACCATCAGGGAATGGACAGCAGGTCGCTTTTCCCCAATACTCAGTTCATCACAAACAAAGTTGGAGGGAAAAATGGAATTGGATGAAATATGGTTATGGTATTGCGAACATCGATTAGGAAAAGAATTGGAAAACATACCGCCAGAGACTTTTTCTCCCGATGATGTCTTGGAGCGCTTATGGGTTTTCTTGCCAATGTTTACCGGCAGGCACGATGCCATCGAGGCCACAAAATATTCAAAGAGGTTTGATGGTGAAGCTGATGGGGCATTGTCGTATCTGGCCACAGAAAATGAAACTGATGGCTGGGACAAAATGAGCGCTGGAGCGTGGCGTGTTTTGCAGGAACGTTTGACGTACTGCCTTATTGTAATATGTGCCAACAAATATGAAAAGGTCGACGTCATTGATCGTCTCCCGGCAGGCCTTGACAGGAAGGAGCAATCAAATGCGTTGCTTCTAAAGTATCTGTTAGGTCACGGAAGGACCGTTGACCGCAAAGTGCTGCCTGTATCAAAACCCGGAACTGCGCCAGCATTTCCACCGGACATGAAATTGCGAAAACAGTAGCGTGTGCATTTGGAAACGTATTTCTGCCAGCACCTCTGATATTTTTGTCCTTGACCCCGCTCATGCCACGTTCTCCATGCCAAAATCGGCATGTCGTTTTTGACTTTTGCGTTTTGGTGCGAGTCTGCTAACATCAGGTTGTTGAGAGGTTCGCCGCTTACATTTGGGAGCATTGCGATAGGCAAAAAGCACACTAACTGGCACTTTAAGAAAATTGGAAATCACCTTTTCCGCCATTGGAAAAGGCCGAACCAAGGCCACTTTTAAAGTGGTTGGTTTAAGTCTGTAACGTCTTTCGAGCGAAGCGAGTGTTTCATTTCGGCGATTAATTTCCGCCTTTATAGAATGCTTGTCCCAATCGTGGTTCATTGTATCTCCAACAAAGCCGATGGCAGTCGGCTTTTTATTGATGCGTGGTTTCCTTGTTGGGAATATTGATACGACAAAAATGTCGTATTGTAAATAGAGATTACGAATAAATGCGTGATGAATTATTTAAAAAACGCTTTTCTGTCGTATTGGGTGATATTGGAAGCCTAAAACGAGCCGCAGAAATTCTTGATGTTACCCCCGAGCAAATTGCTAGGTGGCGTGACGGCAAGTCACGTCCGCCTCTATTTGCTATTACAGAATTGTGCGAAGAAACAGGTAGGTCCATTGATTGGTTAGTTGGATTAAAAATACCGGGTGCGACTAACCTTAACAAAGAGACTACAGTCCAAATCCCTCGTTACGATGTACATCTGTCAGCCGGTGATGGCCGATTAAATGAAGACAACACAACACCATTGGATCACATTCCATTTACAAGAGAATTTCTACAAAAAAAGCTCAGTCGTTCATCAATTGAAGATTTGGTAATTCTGGAAGCGACCGGTGACAGTATGTTGCCTACAATCTCAGATGGCGCTTTAGTTCTTGTCGACAAAAGCGATGAAGCAAAAGTTGATGGTCTATTCGCTTATATCCAGGATGAATTTGCACGCATCAAACGATTGCGCTTTATGGTCGGTGGTGAAATCGAGATTGTGAGCGACAACAATTTATATTCGCCACAGATACTTTCAAAAAGCGACCTGGAACATTTTCGTATTATTGGCCGTGTTCGCTGGATCGGCCACACACCCTGATTTGCGGGTTTCTGAAGTGCCGACCTTGCGATTTGGATGTTGTAAGAAATTTTGTTGTAATTAATTGTAATACAACAATAAAATCTAGGTCGGCACTTTTTAGCCAAGGTCGGCACAAACTACCGATCTCAGTGCCGACCTTACATCTGATTTTAGTGGCTGTTACAGCATGATTTTGACCGTTAGATAACCCATCTCAGAATATCCTACTAACGCTTCCAGAGTGCAATAATGCCCGCATGAGCGGGGTTTAGGTGAAATGTGTTCATGTCAAAGGGTTTGGCAGAACAAATAGGATATTAACAGGCAACTTTGTCTAAAAGATCGCGCGTATTTGTAATATTTTTTCGGTAAATGTCTAAAAGCCGAATTTTTGTATGATGAACACTTCCCCCATAAAATCGCCATTTTTTGTTTCTTTTCCAATCATTACCTTTGTCCAGAAGATATCACCCCCCTACACGTGCCTGAAAGTTGCTGGGTGCCGGTATCGGTCGTTGAGGATCATAATCCGGTATTTGAAAACGCCTTTGTTTCAGTTGTGTTTGATTTCAAATCAAATCACTCCGTGTCCAGGGAATAACCTGTGCCGCGAACAGTTCTGATCGGATCAGGCATTCCTGATTGTTTCAGTGCCTTGCGAAGACGACCGATGTGAACATCGATGGTTCGGTAATCGACATCGCAATCCATGCCCCAGACGCGGTCAAGCAGGCGATCTCTGCTCCAGACCCGCTTGGGGCTTTCCATGAAAGTTGCCAGCAACCGAAATTCAGTTGGACCCAGTTTGACCGGCGTGCCATTTCGGGTGACTTTGTGTTGTTCACTATCAAGTGCGAGATCACCGACGATGAGGTTTTCCCCGACGCCTGCCGGGCGGGTGCGGCGCAATAGGGCGCGGACGCGCGCAATCAATTCGTCAACCGAATACGGCTTCACCACATAATCATCGGCACCGGTATCAAGGCCGCGGATGCGATCAGCTTCTTCCCCGCGAGCGGTCAACATGATCACCGCCACCTTGCGGGTGTGTTTTTGTCTTTTGATCTGGCGGCAGACTTCAATGCCTGAAACACCGGGCAACATCCAGTCGAGCACAACCAGATCGGGCAGGATTTCTTCCATATGTATCAGCCCATCTTCACCATTACCGGCTTGCGTGACCTGAAATCCCTGCGCCTCCAGATTATATCTGATTAACTCCATCTGGGCTGGTTCATCTTCGATAACCAGAATGTGGGGTGCAGTTTCAGCACTCATTTGTCTTCATCCACTTCGAGCGTCATCGTACTGGTTTTATCACTCTTGGGCCGTTTTTCTTCAGGCAGCGAGCCTGACACCATATAATGAACCTGTTCAGCAATTTGCGCTGTATGATCACCGCAACGTTCGATATTCTTGGCAATAAACAGCAAATGCATGGACGGGCTGATATTGCGTGCATCTTCCATCATGTAGGTCAATAACTCACGAAACAGGGAGTTGTGCATGAGGTCAACTTCTTCATCGCGAAGACGAACATCTTCGGCACCTTCGATATCACGCCCGATAAAGGCATCTAGAACATCGTTGATCATATCAGTGACCAGATTATTCATTCTTTTTAAGGTGTTTGCCACTGACCCAACCGGCGGGCTCGTGACCACAACGCCGGTTCGCTTGGCAATGTTTTTGGCGTAATCACCGATGCGCTCAAGGTTTGCTGCCGCTTTCATTACCGCCACAATAATGCGTAAATCTCCGGCCATAGGCTGGCGAAGAGCTAAAAGCCGCACTGCCTTTTCATTGATTTCCTGTTCAAGCCGGTTGATCGGCTTGTCACTTTTCTTGACCTGCTTGCCGAGTTTTGAATCGCGATTTACCAGTGCTGTTATGGCATCATTCAACTGGGTTTCAACCAGCCCGCCCATCTCCAGCAACAGGCCCTTGATTTTTTCGAGATCGCGATCAAAGGCATGAACAATGTGCAGGTTTTCCATTATGTAAATCCTTTAACCAATACGGCCGGTTATATAATTTTGGGTGCGCTCATCATTTGGCGCGGTAAATATTGATTTTGTTTTACCATGCTCAACCAACTCGCCCATATGAAAAAAAGCCGTGTATTGAGAAACCCGCGCCGCTTGTTGCATCGAATGGGTGACGATGATGATGGTGTAGTTTTGGCGCAGATCGTCAATCAGTTCTTCGATTTTCGCTGTGGCAATCGGATCAAGGGCTGAGGCGGGTTCATCCATCAGGATGATTTTTGGCTGAATGGCAATCGCCCGGGCAATACATAAGCGTTGTTGTTGCCCCCCTGACAGGCTGGTGCCCGGCTGATCCAACCGATCCTTGACCTCCTCCCAGAGTGCCGCGCTGCGCAGGGAACTTTCCACCCGATCGGCAAGTTCGGTTTTGGATGTGGCGATATTGTGGATACGCAAGCCATAGGCGACATTATCAAAAATTGACTTGGGGAACGGATTGGGTTTTTGAAAAACCATGCCGATATGGGCGCGCAAGGCGACAACATCGACAGCAGGGGCATAAATATCCTGATCACCAACAAGAATCTCACCTTCAACCCGGCAAATATCAATCAGATCATTCATCCGGTTGATGCACTTCAAAAAGGTGGTCTTGCCGCACCCTGAGGGCCCGATCAAAGCCGTGACCTTGTTTTGGGGAACGTGCAGTGAAACAGTGTAGAGCGCCTGCTTGTCACCATAAAAGACGTTGATGTCGCTGGCCTTGACGATGACCTGATCGATCTGTGTTTCAGGCTCTACCGATGTGGATACTGCCAATGTCATATTAAAACCTTTGCCGGTATTTATTGCGCAAGATGATGGCAATGAGGTTCATGGCAATCAGAAATGCTATTAAAACGATAATTGCTGCCGAAGTCTTTTCCAGAAACCCACGCTCCGGACTATCTGCCCACAGGAAAATCTGTACCGGCAACGCCGTTGCCGGTTGCAGGATGGACGTTGGCGTATCGACAATAAAAGCCACCATGCCAATCATCAGCAAGGGTGCTGTTTCTCCCAGTGCGCGGGCCATCCCGATTATGGTGCCCGTGAGCATGCCCGACATGGCCAGTGGTGCGACGTGATGAAAAACCATCTGGGTTCTGGTTGCACCGATACCAAGGGCTGCCTCGCGTATTGAGGGCGGCACGGAACGCAAAGCTGAGCGCGAGGCGATGATAATTGTTGGCAATGTCATTAATGCCAGCACCATACCGCCAACCAGCGGCGATGACCTTGGCAGATCAAATGCGTTGAGAAATACTGCCAGCCCGAGCAGTCCAAATACAATCGATGGCACAGCGGCCAGGTTGTTGATATTAACTTCAATCAGATCACTCCAGCGATTTTCCGGGATGAATTCCTCCAGATAAACAGCCGCCAGTATTCCAATGGGAAAGGACAGGAGAAAACAGACAAAAAGGGTTAGAGTTGTGCCGGCAAAGGCGCTTAAAATGCCAGCCAGTTCGGGCTCACGCGAATCACCGGAAAGAAAAAAACCTGTGTTAAACCGGCTTCTCACAGCGCCTGATTTGTCAAGGGTGGCCAACCACTGCACTTGTTTTTCATCCAGCTTGCCGGCATTCCCGTTGGTGTCAACGGTGATGTTTGCCTTAAAGAACATGTCAACATCATCGGAGGCGATGAACCAGACACTCTTTGTCTGACCAATCAGGTCCGGATTTTCCTTGATCTGGCGCTGCAGACCAAAGGCCGCCTGCGAACTCAGCAGCTTGTATAATTTGCGCGTGTCGCGGCGTTTTTTTACCTCTGGAAACGTTGCACGCAAAGCCGTCTTCACCATCGCACCATAATCAGCCTTTTCCACTGCGCTGGTGTCAATCTCCTGGGGATCCAAATAAACCTGCAGCGAAATCTGTGTCTGTTTGAGAGCACCAGCCCCCATCCAGCTAATTGTTCCAACCATGATCAGCAAAAACCCGACAGCAATCGAAATGGCTATTTTGCCGAGCCACTGAAAGCGTATTTCACGTGCATGGCGGCGTGCCAGATGTGGTGTGCGTTTGGTGAAAGTGTCAGTCATATTGTTCCCGGTAATGTTTGACAATCCTTTGGGCAGCGACGTTCAAAGCCAGGGTGACAAAGAACAACAACAAGCCAAGGGCAAAAGCGGATAAGGTTTTTGCGCTGTCAAATTCCTGGTCCCCGGTAAGCAGGGAAACAATTTGAACCGTTATTGTGGTCACCGCCTCTAGCGGATTAGCACTAAGGTTGGCGGCAAGACCTGCGGCCATGACAACAATCATGGTTTCACCGATAGCGGTTGAAGCCGCCAGCAAAAGGCTACCGGCAATGCCCGAGATGGCGGCAGGTAAAATAACCTTGCGAATGGTTTCTGATTGTGTTGCCCCTAGTCCGTAAGACGCATCACGCAAGGCCTGAGGCACCGCATTAATTACGTCATCAGACAAAGACGAGATCAGCGGCACAATCATAATGCCCATGGCCAGACCAGCGGCAAGCGCACTTTCGGAGGCAACCTCCAGACCCGCACTGGTGCCAGCCATGCGGATGAATGGCGCGATGACCAATGCGGCAAAAAATCCGTAAACAACGGTGGGAATACCGGCCAGAATTTCCAGCACCGGTTTAACAACAGCGCGGGTTCGCGGCCCGGCATATTCAGATAAGTATACCGCTGACGCCAGCCCCAATGGTGTGGCAACAATCATGGCAATGGCGCTGATCAGCAAGGTGCCGGTAATCAGCGGCACCGCGCCAAAACTGCCTTGCGCGCCAACCTGGTCCTCTCTGATCGCTGTTTGCGGGCTCCATTCAAGGCCAAACAGAAAATCTTCAACCGGGACACGTTTGAAAAATTCAAACGCTTCAAAAGCCAGTGAAAACACAATGCCTATGGTAACACCCACGGCGACCAGCGAGCTGGTCAACAACAGAAGGTGGACAAGAGTTTCATAAACTCTGGCTCTCAGGGGAATGGTTCGCGTCAGTGAGAGTCGTTGGTGTGTCGTCATGTTTATTGGCAATCAATTAAAACGAACGGCAAGCACCTAAAAGATGCTTGCCGCCCGGTGTCTTACATGGACAGGTTTTGCAGGCCTTTGACCTTTGCCGCCCAATCTTTACGTTCTTTTTCAGACATCGGGATCAGACCCTTGTCAGCCAGATAGCCCTCTGGTCCCCAGGCTTTGTCATTGGCAAACTCGGCCAGATATTCCGTAATCCCTGCGGTTTTTCCAATGCGGCTCTTTTTGACATAGAAATAGAGCGAGCGTGAAACCGGATAGCTTCCGTCTGAAATCTGATCAAAATCAGGCTCAACGCCATTGATTTTGCTGCCCTGAATGGTGTCGGTGTTTTGATCAAGGAAACTAAATCCAAAAACGCCAAATGCCGAAGGATTAGCATTGAGCTTTTGAACAATCAGATTGTCGTTTTCACCAGCTTCAATAAAAGCACCATCTTCGCGTATTGTCTGACACAAAGCCTTGTAGGCCTTTTTGTCTTTTTTCTTGAGAGCCTTGATCCATTTGAATGATTTGCACCCACCCTCCATGGCCAGTTCAACAAAGGCATCGCGCGTGCCAGAGGTTGGCGGTGGACCCATCACTTCAATTTTTACATTGGGCAGCGCCGGATTAACATCGCTCCAGGTTTTGTAAGAATTGGCTTTGGTTTTGCCGTCTCCGTCCGGCACGTTTTTGGCCAGCGCCAGGAACACATCCTTCAATGTTAATTCCAGCGCTTTTGCCTTTTTCGAGTTGGCCAGTACAATGCCGTCATATCCGATCTTGACTTCGACAATGTCAGTGATGCCGTTAGCGGCACATTTTTTAACTTCTGAAGTTTTGATACGACGCGATGCATTAGTGATGTCGGGATCATTTTCACCATCGCCTGAGCAGAACAGTTTCAAACCACCACCGGATCCCGTACTTTCAACAATCGGCGTTTTGAATTCAGTGGTTTTGCCAAAACGTTCAGCAACTGTTGTGGCAAACGGGAAAACTGTTGAGGAGCCGACAATGCGGATCTGTTCGCGGGCAAATGCAACATTTGAACCTGCAGCAAGAATTGTTGAACTGAGCAGCAACCCAGCAATAAGAGTTTTTTTATACATGCAAAATTTCCTTCTATATCCAATTTCAGTTGTCCGGATGACAATCGATGGGCACCTGATTAAGTGCTGCATATGAAGGTGGTATGACACTTATGTAACAGTTTGATGACAGTATTGATTGGTGCAATCAGCGCGGCAGGCAAACCGTAAAAGTGCTTCCCTTGCCGATTTCACTGGTCACATTCAAGCGACCACGGTGGCGGGCCAGAATGTGTTTGACGATGGCCAACCCAAGCCCGGTGCCGCCTTTCTCGCGCGAACGGCCTTTGTCGACACGATAAAACCGTTCTGTCAGGCGGGGAATATGTTCGCTCTTAATGCCTGCACCACGATCAATAATATCAACTTGTATGACTGGGCCAGGCACACCGGCAGTACTGTCTTTTTCAGAAACAGCAATCGTTATCAAACCACCGGACCCGCCGTATTTTATCGCATTTTCCAACAGATTGACAAAAACCTGCTGTAACTGATCAACATCACCGGGCACCATCTCTTCAATGCCTGCTGGAATATTCAACTGAACATCTACACATTCTTTTTTGGCAAGAGGTTCGAGAACGCTGAGAACCTGTTTGATAACGGTCAAAATTTCAACCTGCTGTTCAGGGCGAATATGAGCATCTGCTTCAACCTTTGACAGAGAAAGCAAATCTCCTATTAGTCGATTCATACGCTTGGCTTCGCGCTCCATAATTCCAAGAAAACGTTCACGGGCGATATTATCATCCTTTGCCGCTCCTTTTAAAGTTTCGATAAAACCATTCAGTGCTGTGAGAGGTGAGCGCAATTCATGACTGACATTTGCCACAAACTCGCTGCGCATCTGTTCTGCTTCAAAAACATGAGAAATGTTTTCAAGGCTGATGACAGCACGTGGTTGATCCTTTTCGGCTGAAAACTCTTTGGATCCAAGCCTGGTGACCGTAACCTGATAAGTCGTGCGCACCGGCTTACGCAAAGTGATGACAAGCTCTGCTTTCTTGGCGCCTTCCAACACCTTGCTGATAGCTTTCAAGCACTGCGGGTTTCTCACCGTTTGGACAAAGTCAGCACCAATCAATGCGCTGCCAAACAACGCTTTCCCGGCCTCATTGACCAGCAATACCCGCCGCTCTGCATCAAGGACAAAAACAGATGCGGTAAGTCCGTCAAGAACAGGTAGTAGGAGTTTCAGCTGCACGTCAAACAATCCCGATAGGGTTACGATTAGCCTTCTCTTATCTCATTAAATGGCACGAAGCCAATCGAACCTTTTGTAGAAGTAGGAAATGAAATCTCAGGTGCATCTGATATCAAAGGGCCTCCGGGTCGAGTTTTTGGTTTCCGCTATCACTGTTCATTGAACGCACTCCAGGTGGTATGGGTCAAAGAATTAGCTGCAATAATTGTTGCGGTGCATCGTATTGGTCAAAAGAATTTACCTCTATTTGTGGTTGCGGCAGGGTTACCGCAAATAGCAAAACTGTCCGGTGGTGCAAAATCATATTCTGAGCGACTATTTACTTACCCTTCGATTGGAGCGCTGGATAAGAAAGCAGAAACAGATGCAATTAGAACGCCTCTTGAAAAGGAGGGTGTTGAAATTCAAGATGATGCACTTGACCGAATTCTAGAGCTCACTTCTGGTTTTCCATTTTTTATTCAGGAATGGGGACAACTTGGGGAGCAGGTCATCTGGATAGCGCACACGTTATCCACAATGCTCTCACCAAATTGATTTTGGAGGCAACCTTGCGCAGCAATCAATGTGGTCCACTTTTGTACCGATTTGACACTCAGGCTTGGAAATTGAACCAGAACATGCAATCTTTGCACTATAAATAACCCGATCTTGGGATATAGGCTAATTCCTATTCACCGCTCATTCGAGAGGCGAAGATAAAAAACTTGCAAATTTTGGATATGATTTACGGTTGGGTAGGTCCGGCATTGAAATTGAATGAGTCCGTGAGGAGTTTTATAGCGACGAAACTAGTGGGGATATTGATATTGGTGACAGGCTTAACCCTGTCCTCACTTCCTGCCGCATTTGCTGATGAAGTGGATGTGACATTCCTGCTGATCAGTGACATATACGAAATGTCTGGCCCCAAAGCCAAACGTGGCGGCTTTGCCCGTGTCAATGCAATAGCCAGGTCCGAGCGCGCAAAAGGTGGGAATCTGATTTATGCCCATGCCGGTGATTTTATTTCACCTTCCCTTCTTTCGGGATTTGACAAGGGTGAACATGTGATTGAACTCACCAATTTAGTGCCGCCAGATATCGTGGTGCCGGGCAACCACGAATTTGATTTTGGCAAGGAGGTTTTTCTTAAACGCATTGGGGATTTGAATTCCACAATTCTGTCCGCCAACCTGCGCCAGATTGACGGCAAGAAAGTGCCCGGTATTGAAGATACTAAAATGATAGTTTTCGGCGATGCTTCCGATCCGATGAAAAGCGTAAAAATTGGTATTGTCGGCCTAACCCTTGAAGATACCCCGGACGTGTCCAGTCCTGGCGACCTGAAATTCGCTGACAGCGAGGATACCGCAATGGCCAGTGCCAGGGCGTTACGCAAACAAGGCGCAGATATTCTCGTCGCCATCTTGCATGGGGATTTCGCAACAGACCGCGCGCTCTATAGATCTGGTGCATTTGACTTCGTGCTATCGGGTCATGATCACGATTTGGCGCTGCTCTACAACGGTAAAACACTTATGGCGGAATCAAGGTCGGAAGGAGATCTGATTGTTGCAGTTGATGTCAAATTCTCGATTAGAAAAAACCGCAATAAGCGTCGGGTTGACTGGTGGCCAAATTTTCGCATTATCGATTCGGCGACGATAAAGCCAGATGCAGAAACCTTGGTTAAAGTAATCGGTTTTCAAAAAACCCTTTCTGTCGAACTGGATGTGCCGCTTGGAGAAACTAAAACCGAACTGGACTCCCGAAAATCGTTGGTCCGCACCGGAGAGACAGCAATTGGCAATCTCATCGCTGATGCCATGAAAACTCTTCTGGGTGCTGATGTCGCCATCACCAATGGTGGCGGTATTCGTGGCAACAAAATCTATGAGGCGGGAAGCAAACTGACACGCCGGGATGTTTTGACCGAGCTGCCCTTTGGCAATAAAACGCTGCTTCTGGAGGTTAGTGGGGAGACCATAAAGGCCGCTCTTGAACATGGCGTCAGCAGAGTGGAAAAATCTTCCGGGCGCTTTTTGCATATTTCAGGAATGACCTTCAGCTATGACAAAAACAATCCTGCGGGCGAACGCATCATTGAAATTTTAGTTAATGGAGTTGCGTTGGATATGGCTAAAAAATATAAACTTGCCGCTAATAGTTATATTGCCGGAGGTGGTAACGGCTATACAATGTTGCGCAAGAGCAAAGTGCTGATCGGCGATCTTGCAGCGAAACTCCAGGCCAATAACGTGATGGTCTACATCCGCAAGCAAGGCTCAATTTCGCCGAAAATTGAAGATCGCATCAAGCTTGTCCGTGACAATAATTAATCGCTGTCTATGACGATTGACCTGCCGACCATATGGAATGAAGATGAGCACATAATATAGGCACTTGCGGAACATGCCCAAAAACGATCAGTTTTAAATTTATATATCACTGAGTTAGATGGGTAATCTGTTGGGCTTTTGCCACGATTTCACTAGGCAAGAGCCTGTTTTGCTTATACGGAAGCATTTGACCGGCATTGTGCTCTTGTGCAGTAGCAGGTTTTTACCAGGTTACAGGTTGCTTGTTTCGATTGGTAAATTAACGGTCGACAACCTCAGGTTGCCGGTGAAAATTTCAATCCATCAACCAATTACAACCGCGTGCGAAATAAGTTGTTTGGTACAGGCATCGCAAGATCACGACCTGCAAAGTATTTTGAAGCTGGTGAAATATTATTGTTTTACACACCAAAATAAAGGCGACTCATCCTTTTTACCCAGCCTTGTGCTAAGGGTATTCTTGATGCGTATAAAAAATCCAACAGCATTTTGGATGCTTTTATGGGCGGCCAGACTGCGTTCCACATGACCTTTTTTCACATAGTAATCTATGTCCATAGAGCCGTTGGGTAGGCGGCGAAAGTTGGTATCTGCAAGGTGTTCCATCGATTTGATTTCCTGATTATGTTTGACATCAATGAAAACCATAATGGGTGAAACGGGCATAGAACACTTGATGAAGACCTTTAGGAACTCTTGTGATATTCCTGTTTTTTCTTAACCACCTCCCTGCGGTTCGCTTGATTTCAAATTTATGTGATACGTTGGGTTATGAGATACCAATTTGAAAATTGCCTTCTGAACGCTGGGAGCCACGAGTTGTACGTCGACGGCGTGTTGAGGGATGTTGAACCTCAGGTTTTCGATTTATTACAGCTTTTTGTCGAAAACCCCGGAGAACTGATTTCGCACGATCAACTCATCGAAGTTGTATGGGGCGGGCGGATTGTGTCGGATTCTGCTGTGAGTGCCCGCATAAGTGCTGCAAGGAATGCGGTTGGGGATGATGGATCGCTGCAAAAGATTATTAAGACAGTGCCACGCAGAGGGTTCCGCTTCGTTGCAACTGTTCAACTAAGCGGTGGTGATGTAGCCAAGAACCCATCCCTCAGAGATACAACTTACCATCATCAAACTCAAAGAGTCCGATTTAGCCGATCCAATGATGGCACACGGCTCGCCTTTGCAACGACCGGATCAGGTTATCCGTTTGTCCGTGTCGGGCATTGGCTGACCCACCTTGAGCACGATTGGCGAAGTCCTTTATGGCGCCCCTTCCTGATAGAACTCGGTAAGAGTTTCGAGGTTATCAGATACGATCAGCGCGGTAACGGCCTGTCAGATTGGAACGTTGAAAATTTCACCCTCAACGCGTTTGTGGAGGATCTGGAAGCGGTTGCAGATAAAGAAGTGGCGGAGCGATTTGCTCTTTATGGCACCTCGCAAGGGGTGCCAATCGCCATTGCTTATGCGGTTAAATACCCAGAACGAGTTAGCCATCTAATCTTGCATGGAGGCTACCAACGCGGACGCTTGTTGAGAGGTAGTGTTGAGGAGAGAGAACAGGGCGAGGCTTTACTGACCCTGATCCAGCACGGATGGGGAATTTCAGGAGGGCCATTCATCCAAGCATTTGCATCAATGTATATTCCTGGTGGCTCCAAGGAGCAAATCGAATCCTTAGCGGACCTGCAGCGCCGGACAACCTCTCCGGTAAACGCAGCTAGGTTGCGAGAAGCAGTAGACAGGCTTGACGTTACAGACCTGCTGGCTAAGGTTAATGTTCCAACACTTGTCATTCACGCAAGAGATGATGGTGTTCATCCGCTCGATCAAGGCAGGAAGCTTGCGGCTGGAATTAAGGATGCGGACTTTGTAATGCTGGAAAGCGGCAACCATGCCCTTGTAGAGAATGAAGCTGCGTGGAACGTGTTTTTCGATGAAATCAGGCGTTTTATACTGAAATAACTCCGCGTGTTGGGAATTCAAATCTCTCGTCCGCTACCAAATTTTCAGGTCCATAACGTGACACCACACCTAACACAAGCCAACATAATTGTTTGGCGTGTCAGGCGTGGTAGAAAAATACATGATTTTGGGCGGAAAAACCATGTTAAGTTATGTCAAATGTCGCAACCTGATACCCGGGGTCAGGGGGCGAACATTTTGGTTAAGGAAAACAAGACCGTGTAATCGGTTTCCAACTGCGGGCCGTTAAGGTCCTGGTAAACAGGAACACCAACCTCGGCACCCAGGCGAAAGCCGCGAAACATGCCTTGCCCGTTCAACCCGAAACCAAGAGAAACATCGATGCGTTCACCACCCTGAAAACCGGGAACTGCGGTCTGTACCGGGGCTGCGATCAGCGGATCACTGCCGCTGACTTTTTCTTGTGTTCTTCCGGTAATTCTGAGCGTTGTGTTAAAGGAGGGTGACCATCTATATCCACCCCAGGCGGATAAAGAATGGATGTCTCCTTGAGTATATCCTTCGGAATTTTCGCCAAGGCGAATAACACCGGAATATCGGGCACCGTATGACCAGGGTCCTTCCCAACCACGATAAGTGAGACCGGGCAGAAAATCATAAGTGCCTGATCCAAGTTGCATGGGATAAGGCAGTCGCAGAGTTGGTGTTGCGCCTGTTGGTGCTAATACAGCATCGGTTTTGGTAATTGATCCAGTTGGCAAGCTTACACCAGCGGAGGCCTGAAGTCGTCGTCCGTAACTATTGTACAAACGGAAAATAGCACTCACCTTGGTATCTCCCAGACCTTTCCCCAGCGTTGTGAAGGTTCCCAAACGGGTGGTTCCGGCAGCACCCGCAAAGGTGATGTGATCCATTTCTTTTTTTACATAAGATCCCATCGCCATAAATGTCAACCAGTTGGTTGGCGCATACATACCCATAAGCATTTGTCTTTGAACTGTCATGTTTTCCGGCGCAACCCGTAGTGTTGGCGGCCCCCCATTGGGGTTTGGAATGGTGGTGACAATGGTTTCCGGTGAGATACTGTTTGTACCGGTGCGATTTCCATCCATGTTCATGTACATGGAGCGAAAATTGAACATAAAGGCCCCTGCAGGCATGTTTGTACCGGTAATTCCTGCCGGGTCAGACGTCATATCCTGGCCACCCATAGACATCATATTCATAGGCATCTTACCCATAGACATCTTATCCGCAGACATCTTATCCGCAGACATCTTACCCATAGATGATTTCTTATAACCGGTATGGTCGGCGGTGTTTGCTGCACTGGCATTAAGAGTTGTCAGTGTAAGGATAGACATAAAAAATGCCATCCCTGAAATAACGCGTATCACACTCGATGGGGTTACTTCTATGGCCTCGCCAGATGGCTTTGCCCCTGATTTTTGGAGTTTTTGGAGTCCGTTCCTGTGCGGTAAATATTTCATCTGTTTGCTTCCCCAAACATGTAACTGACACCTCCTCGAGGAGTCGGAATAAGGCAAAATGATGGCATGGTTTGCCCATTTTATCAAATCTATAGTTGTATGGTGATTGTATCCAAGTTAAGAACTCATTAACTAACATTAATTCAATAACTTAGAATTCAAGTGGCGAGACCTGAAGCGGTGAAGGCAGCATTGCTGAACTGTGCCGCTGTGAAAACTTGGCATGACGCCAATTGTGTAACCTGTGTCTCCGGTATAACCTGTGACCTATTCTCTCGAGCAGGTCACAGGTTCAGTCTAAAGGTCTGGTTGATTGTTGCAAATGTTGTTGTAGTGAGAGATACATTTGATTGTGGCAACCATGCCCATTTTAGTTGAAATCAGGAAATAGGATGATTGTCTCACCCGTTGTTGCTGGTCCGCTGGAAACAGCTGAAACCTGGTTGAAGGAAGGCCGTAGTCTGGTGCTTGCAACCGTCATCGAGACCTGGGGCTCGTCGCCGCGCCCGGTGGGCAGTCAGTTGATTGTTGATGGCAGGGGGAATTTTGAGGGTTCGGTGTCGGGGGGATGCGTGGAAGGCGCGGTTGTGACTGAGGCGTTGAGCATAATCGCAGCCGGTAAACCGGGAATTTTAGAATTTGGTATCGCCGATGAGGCCGCCTGGGAAGTTGGTCTTTCGTGCGGCGGTCGTATCAGGATTTATGTGGAGCCAATAATAATGGCTACGAGTGCCGGATGTTGAGTGAAATCATCACGTCCCTCAATCAGGCCCGACGTGAGCGCCGGGCCGCGATGGTAATTAGCGATCTCAACGGCACCCGTCAGGAAATTCTGCTGGAGGGTGAGACTGTCATCCGGTCTGACATTGCCCGCGAAGTTGCCGATCGCTTTGGCTCGGGTAAATCAGGATTAGTAAAAATCGGCGACCGGGAACTTTTCTTCAATGTCCATATGCCAGCCCCGCGACTGGTAATTATTGGGGCTGTGCACATATCCCAGGCACTGGCTTTGATCAGCCGTCTTGCCGGGTTTGATACTGTGGTGATTGATCCGCGTACGGCCTTCGCTGCACCAGAACGGTTTCCCGGTGCCACTATTCATGCTGAATGGCCCGAAGAAGTTTTATTAAAAACTCCCCTTGATATCTACACCGCCATGGCGGTTTTGGCCCACGATCCCAAAATCGATGATTTTCCGCTAATAGAAGCCCTGTACAACAAATGCTTTTATGTGGGGGCGCTGGGTAGCCGCAAGACCCACGCTAAAAGAGTGGGCAGGTTGAGGGGGGCCGGAGTTGCGGCAGAAGATATTACCCGTATTCACGCCCCCATCGGGCTCGATATTGCTGCGGCCAATCCAGCCGAAATTGCAGTTGCTGTGATGGCTGAAGTGATTGATGCCTTGCGCAAACGCAGCCGAGATGTGGTGTGACAAACGCCGTGAAGAAACTTCAAGGAAATATCCCTGTCCATGCAATTGTTCTGGCTGCCGGTCAATCGCGGCGCATGGGGGGAACCAACAAACTGCTGGTGCAACTCGATGGTATGGCGCTGGTGCGCCATGTGGTCGAAGCCGCCAGGGCCAGCAAGGTTGCCGGGATTACGGTGGTAGGTGGGCACCAGGCGCAAGATGTCACTGATGCGCTTAAAGGGCTTGATGTTGAATATTGCCTGAATTCCGATTTTGCCGACGGGCTGGCCTCGTCGTTGCGTTGCGGTATCACATCTGTTCCCCATGATTGTGCCGGGGCAATTATCCTGCTTGGCGATATGCCACGAATTACCGGCACTATGATTAATCATATGCTTGAAGAATTTGAACAGGCACAGCCGAGCTGCATCATTCAGGCGACAGATTGCGGGCGCCGGGGCAATCCGGTGGTGTGGCCGGCAAAATATTTTGATTTCCTCAAGCAGATTTCCGGCGATGTCGGCGGGCGTCATCTGATTGAGGAGAATGCGGAAAACGTAATAACCGTTGAACTGGGCGAGGCAGCACGCCTGGATATTGATACCCCGGAGATGCTTGCTCGTTTCAAACAGCGTTGATGGGTAATTTGAGGTATCTTGTGCCGTTGTCTTCGGGTTCGGGCAATTCACCGGCACGCATGTTGACCTGGATTGAGGGCAGGATGAGGCGTGGCATGCCCAAGGTTGCGTCGCGGGTTTCACGGGTTTTAACGAAGGTTGCCTCATCAATGCCCTCATGGACATGAACGTTGGATTTACGTTCTTCGGCAACAGTTGTTTCCCAGGCGAATTCATCGCGGCCGGGGGCCTTGTAATCGTGACACACGAACAGCCGGGTTTGCGGTGGCAGTGTCAAAATTTTCTGAATAGAGTGATAAAGAATGCTCGCATCACCGCCGGGAAAATCGCAGCGCGCGGTGCCGAAATCGGGCATAAAAAGAGTGTCACCGACAAAGGCAGCGTCGCCGATAATCCACGTCATGCAGGCGGGAGTGTGACCAGGCGTGCTGATGACGTAGGCGTCCAATCCACCGATGGTGAAGGTGTCGCCATCGCTGAACAACCGGTCAAACTGGCTGCCATCGCGCTGGAATTCGGTGCCGGCATTAAAGATTTTGCCAAAGACATCCTGGACAATTGTGATCTTGTCGCAAATGCCTATCTTGCCGCCGAGCTTTTCCTGAATATAAGGTGCGGCCGAGAGATGGTCGGCATGAACATGAGTTTCAACAATCCATTCGACCTGCAATTTCCGGCTCTCCACATCGGCGATAATAGCATCGGCCGAGACCATAGTGGTGCGACCGGCAGCGGGGTCGAAATCAAGAACTGAATCAATAATTGCGCAAGCAGTCGAACCTGGATCCTTGACAATATAGCTGACGGTGTTGGTGGCTTCGTCAAAAAAAGCCTTCACTTCCGGATTCACTACAGCTTTTGTTGTCATGTCACTTCCTCGGGTTACTGTCTTGAGAACAATTTACAATTATGTCTGCTCCACACTAACATGGTTGGTTAAACCGGAGCAAATATGAAGGGTTCATTTTATACCATTGGCTCTTTGCAGGGCGCGGACATATTGCACAATCAGGGCAACTTCGGATTTTTCCACACCCGCTACCGGCATCATGGAGCCAAATTTCCAGTGATGGGCCCGCGCACCGCTTTTGACAGCAATAAAAAACGCACCATCGGCATGGATGCGGGGTTGATAAATTTTTTGAACCAGACTTGGGCCGTTATCGGAGCCTGCGGCATTTTTGCCATGGCAAACAGAGCAGTTGGCATCAAACAGCTCGCGCCCGCGGGTTTGTACCGCATTTAGCTGGGGAATGCTGATTTCAGCGATCTGTTGACCGGTGTTGGAATTGCTTTGAAAAAACAAAACCGCCGCAACGCCAATGGCGACACTTGCATATATGACTAATGTAGATTTTTTCATGATGACAGCACTACTACGCACCTTCGGGAAAGTGTCAAGATGTCAATTTGTCCCTGATTTCGGGCGTTGCGCCTGTTTACTCCAGTGAATAATTGTTGCCCTTTGTTTAATACGGGTTGCATTTTTGAATAGAATTGGTTAATCTTGGTATATAATTGGGCTAGTTGGTTGGGTGATTCTGAAAAGCCGACCACTAGGCTGAATTGATCGGGCGGCGGGTCAATCCATCTGCGGTCGGGCGAAGAATCGGCATCATACGTTTTCATCTTAAACGTGAGATGCCTTGAATGGGAGGAGCCGGGAAATAGAAGCGGGGGCAATCAAAACTCATTCGGGGTGCCTGTAAAAAGGCTGCGTATGAGGTGGGGTTGTCGGGCTTGCGTTTTTCGGTTCGCAAGGCAAAGGGAAAATCAATGGGAAATAATCTTGACGCACTGACCACGATTTTCACCGAGTTTTATTACTGGGTGACAGTGGTTTTAATGTTTCTTATTCATGCGGGCTTTTTAATGTATGAAGTAGGGATGAGCAGGCGGCGGAATCATATACACACGCTAATGAAAAACGTGATGTTGATTCCTCTGGTTACCGTGTCTTTCTTCTTCTTCGGGTGGTGGATTTATTTTGCCTTCCCCAACGGACCGTTCATATTTGAAGGCAAAGGTATTGATTATGCCGCTGCCACTGGCGCGCGTCCGTGGGACCCTGCGATGGGAACCAATCTGTCTGACCACATTAACGGTGTGTTCTGGGCAGCCTTCCTGTTGTTTTCCTGGACCGCGGCTTCAATCGTTTCGGGTGCGGTTATCGAGCGCATACGCTCTGGAGCATTCTGGATACTGGCGGTTCTTATCGGCTCGGTTGCCTGGATAATTGATGCGTCCTGGGGCTGGCACTGGGATGGTTGGATGGTCAAGATACTTGGCTACCACGATGCCTATGCATCAGGCGTTATTCACGCTATTGCCGGTGGGTTTGCCTTGGGCGTCCTACTTGTTCTGGGGCCGCGTATCGCCAAATTCCGTGAAGACGGATCTGCACGGGATATTCCCGCGCACAATCCGTGGATGGTAGCCCTGGGCTTTTTCATGATCTATACCGGGTTCTGGGGCTTTTATGCCGCTTGTAATGTCCCGATTATTTCGCCAGAAGTCATTGGCGGTCAGATCACCGGTGTAACCTGGACAGGAACCAACATCTATCTGGCTCCAACCACACTGTCAGCAATCACTTTTAACTTCCTGATGTCTTTGTCAGGCGGTCTGATGGTGGCTTACATTGTCTCCAAGGGTGATCTTTTGTGGACGTTCTCCGGTGGTCTTGCCGGTATTATCACCGCTTCGGCTGGCAACGATCTGTATCATCCGATCCAGGCCATGTTTATTGGCGGTATTGGTGCCTGGGCAGCTTACAAGTTGCACTACTGGGTCGAGAAAAAGTTCAAAATTGATGATGCCGTTGGCGCAGTTGCCGTGCATGGTTATGCTGGCTTTATCGGTGTGGTGATTGCTGGCTTTGTATTGTGGGGGCAACCTTCCTCACCATATGAGGGCTATGCTGCAATCAATCCGGTTGGTCAGTTTATCGGTGCTATCATCATGTTCTTTGTGCTGGGCTTTTTGCCAGGTTATATTTGCGCAAAACTGCTTAACGCCTTTGACCTGTTGCGAATTCCGCGCAAGGTGGAACTTGAAGGGCTCGACTTTGAAACCAATCAGACCTTTCTCGCTGCCGTTGATGAAGTGCAACGTGCTGAGAAGGCTGCGGTTTAACGTTACTATAAAGAGAAAGGAGAAAACCCATGCCGTCAACAAATGGAATGACAAGTTGGGCCGTCGATCTGAAAGATGTTGCAGCGATTTATCCCTTCCAGGGATCGGAGTTCATTATGTTCATCCTCGGTCTCGCCTTCTGGATAGGCTGGCACATTTTACAGTTGCGGGTTGAGGCCACTGAGGTCGAACATGAGATGAGTGCTGATGAATCGGGCGAAAAGACCCGTGCAGCTATTGATCGATATTGAGACTATGGTCTGATATTGGCTAAAAAGACGCCGATCCGAATTTCGGATCGGCGTTTTTTATTGTGTTGTGAAAATAGGTGAAACCAAATGAAGAAAGGTGCAGTTCGGGAGGGCGTTTCCAAGGCTGAAACGGGTGGTAAAAAGCCCGTGTTCAAACAAGACCCCCATGCGGCAGGGCGGGCTGGCGGCAATCTGCTGGAAGAATCAATTGGCCGTGAAGTGCGCAGCTTACGTGAACAGCTCGGCATGACCATCTCCGAGCTTTCCAAATCATCTGATATGTCGGGCGGCATGTTGTCGAAAATCGAAAACGGTTCAACCTCGCCGTCGCTGTCATCCTTGCAGGCACTGTCACGCGCCTTGCATGTACCGGTGACGGCTTTGTTCAAAGGCTATGAGCAAAGCCGGGAAGTTACTTTCGTCAAAGCCGGTGACGGGCTGGCAATTGAGCGGCGCGGCACACGGGCAGGACATCAATATGCGCTGCTTGGCCATGCGCCGCACAGTGACCTCACGATTGAACCTTATTTGATAACGCTGCTCGATTCCTCCGACGTTTTTCCGGTGTTCCAGCATGAAGGGCTGGAATTTATTTATATGCTGGAAGGTGAAGTTGTCTATCGTCATGGTGAGCAGACATTTGTGCTGCAGCCCGGTGATTCGCTGTTTTTTGATGCTGATGCACCGCACGGGCCCGAAGAAATGCACCAACTGCCAATTCGCTACCTGTCGATCATTTCCTATCCGCGTGAAAAATAACATTAGTTTCCTGTTGTTAAATTTTTATTCCTGTTAGTTGATTTATTGAAAAACTGCTGTTAGTGTACAGACTGAATTTTTAGACACACAAAAAGGAAAATGTCATGTGTGGCATCGTTGGCCTTTACTTGAAAAACAAAGACCTGCAATCACAGCTGGGTGCGATGTTTGCACCGATGTTGATTGAGATGACGGACCGTGGACCGGATTCTGCCGGGTTTGCCATTTATCGCAACCCGGTAAAGGAAGACCAGACCAAATTTACCCTTGCCAGCGACGAGGCGGCTTTGGACTGGAAGTCCTTGGACGGGGACATGGAAAAAGCGTTAAAGTGTGATGTGCAGATCGATGAACAGGGCGATCATGCGGTGGTTATCACCGATGCGGATGCGGCCGCCGTGCGCAATTGGCTGGCGCGCGAAAGGCCCAATGTGCGCATTGTCGGCTCAGGCCGTGCCATTGAGATTTTCAAGCAAACCGGTTTGCCCAAGCAAGTGAGCGAACAATTCAAACTTGCTGAGGCCCATGGCAGTCACGCTATTGGTCACACCCGCATGGCGACTGAAAGTGCCGTGACGACCGCAGGATCGCATCCTTTCGCCACCGGGCTTGATGTCTGTCTGGTGCACAATGGCTCATTGTCAAATCACAACCGCCTGCGCCGCAATCTTGAGCGCGAAGGCATTGTCTTTGATACCGATAATGATACCGAAGTTGCCGCCGGGTTCATGACCTGGAAATTGCAACAGGGCGCGACTTTGCATGAAGCGCTGGAGGCCGGGCTGGGTGAGCTCGATGGTTTTTACACATTCTGTGTCGGCACCGCCGAAGGCTTTGCGGTGGTGCGAGATCCCATTGCCTGCAAGCATGCGGTGATGGCGGAGACCGATGACTGGGTGGCAATGGCAACAGAATATCGCGCCATTGCCCATCTGCCCGGTGCGGACAAATCGGTAATATGGGAACCTGAACCCACCAAAGTTTACACCTGGGGAGAGGCAAGAGCGCATGGCTGAAATTGATGTGGCAGAAGTTGGAGTTCGCGGTGTCAATTCGACCCTGCACGGTTTGCCCGAGGGCACAAACGAGACGGACTGGGTGATCCTTAACCCGCATGGTTATCATTCAATTGCCTGTGGGCTGGATGAGCATCTTAATGTCGCAATCAAAGGCCACGTCGGGTTTTATTGCGGCGGTATGAACCAGCTTGCCGAAATTAGTGTTGAGGGTCATGCCGGCGTTGGGGTGGCCGAAAACATGATGTCGGGTACAGTGCGGGTGAGTGGCAATGCGTCTGAAAGTGCCGGGGCGACCGCCCATGGCGGCTTGCTGGTGATTAATGGCGATGCGTCATCACGCTGCGGCATTTCCATGAAGGGTGTTGATATTGTGGTTGGCGGGTCGGTCGGTCATATGTCGGCGTTTATGGCGCAATCGGGCCATCTGGTGGTCTGTGGTGATGCCGGGGATGCTCTGGGTGATTCGATCTATGAAGCGATTTTGTTTGTGCGTGGCAAAGTTGCCAGCCTCGGTGCTGATTGTATTGAAAAAGATATGACGCCTGAACACATTGCCAAGCTGACTGAGTTGCTGGCGGCGGCGGACATTGAGGCAGATCCATCCGAATTTCGGCGCTATGGTTCGGCGCGCAAACTTTATAATTTCGACATTGATAATATTGATGCCTATTGAGGGTTAAGTATAATGGTTACAGAAATCCCCCATACACTGCCGCGCAAATCGGCAACGTTTGATGATTATACCTTGTCGGAAATCCGTCGTGCAGCCGCTACCGGGATATATGATATTCGCGGTGGCGGGGCCAAGCGCCGATTGCCGCATTTTGACGACCTGTTATTTCTCGGAGCCTCGATGTCGCGCTATCCACTGGAAGGTTATCGTGAGAAATGTGAAACCGAAGTGGTGCTGGGGACACGGTTTGCCAAAAACCCGATTGTACTCGATATTCCCATCACCATAGCGGGCATGAGTTTTGGCTCATTGTCGGCGCAGGCTAAGGAAGCCTTGGGCCGTGGTGCATCGCTTGCGGGAACATCAACCACAACCGGTGATGGTGGTATGACGCCGGAAGAACGCGGCCAGTCAAAAATGCTGGTCTATCAATATCTGCCGTCGCGCTATGGCATGAACCCGGTTGATCTGCGCAAGGCTGATGCTATCGAAATTGTGGTGGGCCAAGGGGCCAAGCCCGGTGGTGGTGGCATGTTGCTGGGTCAGAAAATTTCCGACCGGGTGGCTGAAATGCGCAATCTTCCCATGGGGATTGATCAGCGTTCATCGTGTCGTCACCCCGACTGGACCGGGCCGGATGATCTTGAAATAAAAATTCAGGAACTACGTGAAATTACTAATTGGGAAAAACCGATTTACATAAAAATCGGCGGAGCGCGGCCTTATTACGATACGACTTTATCAATTAAAGCCGGGGCTGATGTGGTCGTGCTTGACGGTATGCAGGGCGGCACGGCGGCAACTCAGGAAGTGTTCATTGAACATGTGGGCCAGCCGACTTTGGCATGCATCCGGCCTGCGGTAAAAGCGTTGCAGGATTTGGGCATGCACCGCAAGGTGCAACTGGTTTTATCCGGTGGTATCCGCAACGGCGCCGATGTGGCCAAGGCGCTGGCACTTGGTGCTGATGCGGTATCAATCGGCACTGCGGCACTGGTGGCGATGGGGGATAATGATCCCGCACTTGAAGCAGAATACAACAAACTTGGCACCACAGCGGGAGCTTATGATGACTGGCAGGACGGGCGCGATCCTGCTGGCATCTCGACCCAGGACCCTGAGCTTTCAGCCCGGCTTGATCCGGTTAAGGCTGGTCACCGGCTGGCAAATTATCTTAAAGTCATGACACTGGAAGCACAAACGATTGCGCGCGCTTGTGGCAAGAGCCATGTACATAATCTTGAGCCTGAAGATCTGGTGGCGCTGACAGTTGAAGCTGCTGCCATGGCGCAGGTGCCGCTGGCGGGAACCGACTGGATACCGGGGCGTGATCGTTATTAAATTTCAATTGCATTAGGGAGAAATAACAATGGCAAGAGATCTGGCCAAATATGCCAAGGAAAATGGCGTTAAATATTTTTTGATGAATTTCACTGACCTGTTTGGAACGCAACGCTCCAAACTGGTGCCGGCGCAAGCTATCGCCGGTATGCAAAAATCCGGTGCGGGTTTTGCCGGATTTGCTGCCTGGCTCGATATGACCCCGGCGCATCCCGACATGTTTGCCATACCTGATGCCGACGCTGTAATCCAGTTGCCGTGGAAGCCGGAAGTGGCCTGGGTGCCGGGTGATCTTTATATGGATGGCGAGAAAATTGCCCAGGCGCCGCGCAATGTTTTGCAGGCACAAATTGCCAAGGCGGCTGAAAAGGGTCTGTTGATGAAGGCCGGGGTTGAACCTGAATTTCATCTGATCAATGCCGATGGCTCTGATATTTCAGACGACCGCGATACCCAGGAAAAGCCCTGCTACGATCAATCCGCCCTGATGCGGCGCTATGATGTGATTTCAGAAATCTGTGACACCATGATTGAACTGGGTTGGGGTCCATATCAAAATGATCATGAAGATGCCAATGGGCAATTTGAAATCAACTGGGATTTTTATGACAGTCTGAAGACTGCGGACCAATTGTGCTTCTTCCGTTTCATGGTCAAATCGATTGCCGAAAAACACGGGCTGCGCGCAACCTTCATGCCCAAGCCGTTCAGCCATTTGACCGGCAATGGTTGTCATGTGCATGCGAGCTTATGGACGCTGGATGAAAAAACCTGCCTGACTTATGATGCCGATGGTGATTTGGGCCTGTCCGAGTTGGGCTACCATTTCATGGGTGGTGTTCTGGCGCACACTGAAGGTCTGGCTGCCATTACCAATCCCACGGTTAATTCCTACAAGCGCATCAATGCGCCAACAACATCGTCGGGTGCAACCTGGGCACCCAACACGGTGACCTTTGGCGGCAACAACCGCACCCATCTGATCCGCGTACCCGATGTGGGCCGGTTTGAATTCCGTCTAGCTGATGGTGCAGCCAATCCATATTTGCTGATGGCAGGCTTTTTAGCTGCCGGTCTTGATGGTATTGAAAACAAGACGAGCCCGGGCAAGCGACTGGATATTGATATGTATGCGGAGGGTCACAAGGTCAAGGGTGCCAAAAAACTGCCGCTATACCTGATTGACGCCATTCGCCTGTTTGCCAAGGACAAAGTGTTGTGTGCAGCGCTGGGCGATGAATTTTCAACTGCCTACATCAAGCTCAAAACCGCTGACTGGGACCAGTATTCCCGGCAAGTGACCCAATGGGAGCGCGATACCACGCTTGATTGTTAGGGCGTGGCGGAACAACCGAATTCTCTTTTTTCGTCATGCCCGTGCTTGTCACGGGTATCCATTCCATTGAGCTGTCTTTCTGGCGAGAGCTTAGCGGTATGGATCCCCGCAACAAGTGCGGGGATGACGAGGAGAATGCGGGGATGACGGGTGGGGGTAAAGTCTGACGTGCTCCCCAAGTTGTCCTCATTTATAAGTTAGTTCTGTTCTGGTTATGATCCATATTGGACCAGGTTGCAAATTCGTTTGGTGTGAGCCAGTTTAAGCTTGAGTGTGGCCGGGTGTGATTGTAGTCAGCTCTCC
>JAJFHS010000024.1 GCA_021775475.1 Hyphomicrobiales bacterium | reverse complement strand
GTTGTCCTTGACCCCCGCCCGCCCCCCCCCCCCCCCACCCCTTGGTTTTCTTTTTGGGGTGGTGGGGGGGGGTTGGGGGCTGTCTTCCGGACGTCCAAGTGAAAGACTATAAACCAGATTAATCTAACCTTTACCCTAATACCGCACCATAGCCGCCGTATTGTATTGCGTATGAGGGTTTTATGGGTGTTGAAAAAAAGCCCGACGTGTCAGATTTTTGTAACAAGCTGATCGTCGGCAACTGCCTCGAAGAAATGGACAGGCTACCAGCCAATTCAGTCGATCTGATTTTCGCTGATCCGCCCTACAACCTCCAGCTTAACAGTGAATTGCTGCGTCCTGACCATTCCCGTGTTGAGGGCGTGGAGGATGACTGGGACAAATTTGATACGTTTGCATCTTACGACCGGTTCTCTCATGCCTGGCTTAATTCCGCTCGCCGTGTCCTTAAAGATACCGGTGCTTTGTGGGTGATTGGCTCATACCATAATATATTTCGCGTTGGTGCCACCTTGATGGATCTGGATTACTGGATTTTGAACGATGTTATCTGGCGCAAAACCAACCCGATGCCGAATTTTCGCGGCCGCCGCTTTACCAATGCCCATGAAACACTTATCTGGGCGGCCAAGAGTGCTGATCAAAAAAAATACACCTTCAACTATGAAGCCATGAAGGCGCTCAACGAAGACCTGCAAATGCGCTCTGATTGGACAATGCCGATTTGCAGCGGTGGCGAACGGCTGAAAAACGATGCCGGTGACAAGGCGCATCCAACTCAAAAGCCCGAAGCCCTGCTTAACCGCATTCTGCTGGCCACCACCAATCCCGGCGATATTGTGCTTGATCCGTTTTTTGGCACCGGCACCACCGGTGCTGCCGCAAAACGTCTTGGCCGCAACTGGATTGGCATTGAACAGGATGAGACTTATGCCAGCTACGCCCGCGACCGCATTGCCAAGGTAAAACGGCTGGATGCGGATATCGTGGAAACCACCCCCAGCAAACGCTCGTTGCCACGCATTCCCTTTGGCACATTATTAGAGCGCGGCCTGCTTGAACCCGGCACCACCTTGTATGATACGCGCAAGCGCCATACAGCCAAGATTCGTGCTGATGGCACCCTGGTGTGTTCCAACGACAAGGGTTCCATTCACCAGATCGGCGCACGTGTGCAAGGTCTTGATGCCTGCAACGGCTGGACCTACTGGCACTTCATGGCCGAAGGCGAACTCAAATCCATCGACCTCCTGCGCCAGCAGGTGCGAGCGGAAAACGGGTAGTTTGCCGAGCATAGCAATGCTTCTCGAGTTCGAACTTTTTTTGACGTTCAAGCGCCACTAAGGCTGCGGGCCCCTTGGGCCCTAGTCCAACGCTGCGCTCGTCCCGGTGAGCCACCAATAATCTGTCCAACATTGCTGGAAGGGGTTTGTAACCCCTTTCGAAATATTCATGCCCATGTTGCAGCAAGCTCAGTTTTTAGCAACTCCTCATTGGCATCTCATATAAAATCACCAAACAGCCGTTTCAGGAATGTTCAGGAAGGGGTTGCAAACCCCTTCCTGCTGTGAGGCCTGTCATTGTGGCACCGGGACGAGCGCAGCGTTGGACTAGGGCCCAAGGGGCCCGCAGCCTTAGTGGCGCTTGAACGTACTAAAAATGCTTAAAGCGCTGCTCTTACAGCGCTTTAAGCATTTCTTCGGCGCTGGATTCTTCTGCCTGTCCCGCAGCTGATTCGATGTTGAGAACCTTGACTTCACCATCTTCAACCAGCATGGCATAGCGCATAGAGCGGGTTCCCATTCCGGCTTCTGACCGGTCCAGATCAAGCCCAATCGCCATAGCAAAAGCTGCATCAGGATCAGCAAGGAACTTAATATCGTCACCGGCATCGGTTGCCACAGCCCAGGCCTGCATAACAAAGGGATCATTGACCGAAACACAGGCAATAGTATCAACACCTTTGGTTTTTAGTTCCTGCGCATTGTTAATGAAACCCGGCAGATGTTTATGATGACAGGTTGGGGTAAAGGCCCCGGGAACGGCGAACAGAATGACTTTTTTACCAGCGAAAACATCGCTGCCTGTGACGGCGGCGGGGCCGTCTTTTGTCAAATGCATGAAAGTTGCTTCAGGCAGTTTATCGCCCACGCTTATGGTCATATTTCACCCTTTATAAAAACTTCCAGGAAACTTGTATCAGCCACCAATCGTCCAATATTGATCGACGGATGATTTCTCGCCAACAAGCGTAAAACGCAACTTGTTGCCTTCAAGCGCTTTGGCGGATTTCGCGCCGTTTACTAACACCTCAACCACACTGACGGCGCCTTTGTTGACAATTTTTTTTGGTGTGTTGAAAAACAGCACATCCGCACCTTCGACGAAAACATCAACAAGGGCGTCGCCTTTTGGATTTTGAACCTCAAACAACAGAGCTACCTGCTTATCATCACCGGTTAAATCAAGTTTTTGCACTCTGAAGCCTTGAGAAGATTTCGGAGGTTGCGGGACTTTTTTGATAAATCGCGCGAGTTTTCGTTTGAACGGGCCGGTTGACTTATTTTCGGGTTTGATGGCCAATGCCATTTTTGAATTCACTGGCAGACAAATTTCCAGACAGACTGCATAGTTCAATTCAAGGCTGAGTTGAACCGGGGCGTTTGCATCGAGGGGGTGAATTTTTACCGGCAGGACAATTTCGTTCTTGTAGCCGATGGTCATACCGTATTTGTCGATAAAACGCTTTGGTGTCGGCCAGGCCACTTCAATCGATTTGACATTGGTCGAGCCCGCCCAGTTGATTTGCGTTGGAATACCGCTGCCGCCGGGATTGCGCCAATAGGTTTTCCATCCGGCATCAATCTCTATGTGCACGCCGGCATTGACGGTTTGTGAATTGCCTTCTGTGTCGGAATAACCGGTGGAAATCAACCGCGCCCGCGCATAGAGATTGTTTTGCCAGGGGGAAGAAAATTCCGCTGCCAACGACACTTTCACGCCTGTAAATGTCGCGGTGGCGACAGATGCGACGATCAGTATTCCAACGATAAGCTTACGTATGTCTGACATAGATTAATCCGTTCCCTTGATAGCAAAATATAAGCTGCCCTATGGGGTATAACATCTTAATTGACGCGTCAAAGAAGTCACAATTGCGTCAGCACTGACTTTATTGAACATTTTTGGGCTTGGTTCCAGATCAATCTTCGGGTTAGACTCAAATTATGGGCTCACTGGATAAAGATAATGACTTTGAAGTGGACGATATGTATCTGAGCAATCAGATGCTGATCGCCATGCCAAGCGTCAATGATCCGCGGTTTGAACGATCCGTTATCTTTATGTGCGCTCATTCAGCTGATGGCGCCATGGGCATTGTCATCAACAAGCCAGCCAGTGGTATCACCTTACCCAAATTGTTCGAGCAATTGAATATTGCTTCCGAAATGGAACGCATTGATCTCACCGATCCGATCGAGGATGTTGCGGTTCAAATTGGCGGCCCGGTGGAAAGCAGTCGTGGTTTTGTTTTGCATAGTTCAGATTATTTCAGTTCCGAAAACACCATGACAATTGATGGAAAAATTGGCCTCACCGCCACATTGGATGTGTTGCGGGCGATTGCACAGGGGCGCGGGCCCAAGCATGCTATTTTAGCTCTGGGCTATGCCGGATGGGGTCCCGGACAGCTGGAGAGCGAGATGCAGTCAAATGGCTGGCTTCATTGTGCCGCAGACATTGATCTGATTTTTTCGCGTGATTGCGGCAATAAATATGATCAGGCGATGGCAAAGATCGGCATCGATCCCAGTCAGTTGTCGACCACTGCAGGCCATGCCTGACGGGGATTAAGATTACCTCCCATCCACTGCGCCGCCCCGGCCTTGAGCCGGGACCTGTTGGTATTTAATCGAACGCCGATAGGTCCCGGCTCAAGGTCGGGACGGTGCGGGTGATCCTAGTTAACTCGATCCCGGTTCAGGAAATCTTTTTCCCTGGTCGGCGCTGCATTCTTTTCTTTTTTCGACCAAATTTTCTTCGTTGATCAGGCCTTTTAGGCTGATTGCCATTTTGAGAATCTGCGCTTTTTGTTACAGCGGGTTTAGGTTGTGGCGGTTTTTCGGTTTTCGGCTCCGGTTTTTTAGTCACCTTTTGCGTTTTTGCTTTTGTCGTTTTTGCTTTTGTCGTTTTTTCGGGAGTCGTTTTTTCGGGCTTTTTTGGCTTGCTCTTTGGTTTTGCTGGCTTGGCCGCAGGTGCCGGTGTCTTTTTCTGGGCTTTCTTGCGTGGCCGTCGTTGTACCGGTGCAGCCGGAGCGATTTCCTCAACGACAGGAGTTTCTACGACTTCCTCCACCTCTTCTTCGTCAATATATCCATCTAAAATATTTTCATCAAATTCAATTTCCTCGACCACTTCTTCTTCGTAGACTTCTTCCTGAGGAATCTCCTCCTGAGGGGTATCTTCCTGAGGAACTTCCACCTGAGGGATATCTTCCTGAGGGACTTCTTCCTGAGGGACTTCTTCTTCGTAGACTTCTTCTTCGTAGACTTCTTCTACCGCTGCCTTCTCTGTCAATGCCTCTTCAGCAACATCTTCCTCATAATACTCCTCTTCATCCGCCACCTCTTCATATTGGGCATCTTCGGGTTGGTATTGCTCGGTTTGTTGCGATGATTGCGTTGTACTCGTCGTTGTTGAACCAATTTCGTAGTCCGGTTGTGAAGCCTGCCCCTCTAACTGCAATCTGCTGAGCCTGGAAAAAACTGTATCGGGTCCATCGTCGCCGACCGACATTAGCCTGTGGCTGAGAAGTTTTTGGGCATCTCTTGCACTCATCGGTTCGCCGTACAAAAAGCCCTGAACAAATTCACACCCAAGTTCATTGAGCATTTCGGCTTCTGAAATTTCTTCCACGCCCTCAGCCACAACCGCCATGCCAAGGTCATGAGCAAGGGAAACAACCGATTTCAGTATAATATCGCTGAACGGGTGCCTGTTTTCGCTGTGTACAAAAGATTTGTCTATTTTTATGGTATCAAAAGGGAAACTCTGCAGATAACTGAGGGATGAATACCCGGTGCCAAAATCATCCAGAGAAAGCCCGGCGCCAAATTTCCGAATACGCTGAAGCACACGCGATGCCAGTTCCGGGTTCTCCATCACTTGAGTTTCGGTAACTTCAATTTTCAAGGTTCCTGGCGTGATTTCCGACCGATCAAGTATAGCCTGCAGATCCCCAATCATATCAGGCTGAATGATTTGCCGGGTGGACACATTAACGCTCATAAAAAGCATTTCGTGAGTGGTATAAAGCCGTTGCCAGCTGCCAAGCTGTATGCCCGCCTCATTGAGGACAAAGCGGCCAATATCAATAATCAATCCGGTTTCTTCGGCTATATCCATAAACTCGTCGGGGCCCAGCAGACCGCGGGTCTGGTGTTGCCAGCGTATAAGAGCTTCAAAACCCGCAATCTGTCCTGAGCTTAGATGAACAATCGGCTGGTACATCAATTTGAATTCGTTGCGTTCAATGGCCTGATGCAAATCGGCTTCGAGTGCCACTCTGTTGGTGGTGCGCCGGGACATTCGCGGATCAAACACCGAGATATTACTGTTGCCACGGCGTTTGGCGCTGTACATGGCGATTTCGGCACGCTTGAGAAATTCTGTCGCCTCTTCCCCGGTGCCTGATTTGTAAATGGCCAGGCCGATGTAACTCGTCAAATTGATCTTTCTGGGCCTGAACGGGATTGGCTGGGAAATTGAATTCTGGATATTTTCTGCTATCTGATAGACTTCATCGATACCAATCTGGGTTGTGGTCAAAATGGCAAAACGGTTCTTTGAAATCTTGGCGACAGTGTCTCTTGGCGACATCTCGTCGGCGATACGCCGAGCCGAAATGAGCAAAAAATTGTCTCCAGCCGCGTGTCCAAGACTGTCATTGATACTGCTAATACGATCAATATCCACAAGGATTAGCCCAATTTCATACGGGCTTTGCTCCGAGTACCTGTTGACTGCACGTTCCAGCCGGTCGGCAAACAACGTCTGATTGGGCAGGCCGGTAAGATGATCGTGAACCGCATCGCGCAACAGTCTTTCTTCTGCCAGTTTGGTGTGGGTAATATCTGTCACTACACCAATACAGCGCGAGGCCATATTATTTTCGCCCGGCACGGCTCGTGCTTTAAGTTGCAACCAGCGATAGCCACCATCTGTCCCGCGCATTCTAAAGGAGAGATTTAAAAATCCCATGCCCTTAGAGATCATGGCATCCAACCTGTTGGAAAAATTGTCACGATCATCCTTGTGCATGAGATCAAGCCAGGTATGGGTGCCGCCCATTTCAAAATGTCCCGGGCGCAGACCCAAGAGCTTTTCAATCTCGGGGCTCACATAAAATGATTTTTGTTCCAGATTATAGTCCCACACGCTGTTTCCGGCACCGGCTAGAGCCAGGGCGTCGCGCCCGGAGCTGTCCTTGCTCATGCGCGTGCCAACGGCAAACTGGGTAACAACAAAAGCCAGTAATAACAGGGTCAGTATCAGACCTGCGGCAATACCTGGTGACAACAGCGGATGGGCAATCCATCCGACAATGGCACTGCCGACAAAGAGTGACCAGCCGGCAAGTACGATCCACGCAGGCAGGATAGCCAGCGCCCTTGGGTTACCGCGGGCGCTGAGAAACAGAATGATCATGCCGCCAAAAAAGACGCCGCCAGCAAAACTTATCCGCGCCACTCCGGCGGCGTAATAGGGCTGAAAAAATGCATAAGGCACCAAAATAGCCATGGCGACAATCATAACAATGTTCAGATATCCCAGGATTGGCATTCGATGGCGCAGCAGTAAAAACGTATGAAAAAATGAAAAAACGCCCAATGCCATCAAGGCCTCTGTGGCGCTGCGAAGTTTTACCGCCGTACTGGGGGAGGAAAAATATTCCGGGGAAAAAAAGCCAAACTCCAAGAGTAACAGAAGTGTTCCGGCAATCGATAAAAGGGCCCCGGAAAGATAGGCCATCTGACGTGAAACGAAAAACAGAATGGTGAGGTACAATGATATCAGGCCAATCAGGCCAAGAAGAAACCCGCGATAAAGAGACCGGTTTTCCAAATGAAATTTATAGGCCCTTTCGTTCCAAAGGCCCAATCGGGGCGGCCAGTTTCCGTTGATTTCGACAACATAAGTAACAACGCGCTGTGGCTCTACGCTCAACCGAAAAACGCCCGGGCGGCCTAATACCCGCTCTGGCTCGGCGCCTGAAGACGCTGTTATGCTCAATACCGTCTGGCCACCGATGTTTGGCCAGATCAACCCGGTACCGACAAAACCACGCCTGGGTACGACGATCAGCGGTTTTATGGTTTTGTCGGTGGTGTTGGCGAGGGTAAAGGTCAACCATTTATAGGGAACCCGCTGGCTCAATGCTTTGACAGAGAGCTGCTCGCGCTGTTTTGCATCAGCACTTAGAACTTCAATCTGCAGATTGGGATCGGCACTTTCATAGCGCTGAGCGATTGTGGACAGGTTTATCGCGTCATTGGCCACCGGCAGGGTTATAACTTCCTGGGCGTGCGCAAAGGCGGACCCGAACAATATGCTGATCGCCATAATCGCACAGGTGAAGATTACGCGGTAATGATACAGGTGTGTATTTATCGTTCGATACCTTTTAAAGAAGTCTCAGTTAAAACAGAAACGGCCCCTTATCCATCCTGTTCCGATTATCCGCATTCAGATGTTCATATCATCCGCAATCAGGCCAAACAAGAGATGGTCCTGCCATTTTCCATTTATGCGCAGATAACGCCGCGCATAGCCTTCTTCATTAAACCCGCTTCTTTTCAAAAGACGAACCGATGCTTCGTTAAATGGTAAACATGCAGCCTCCAGGCGATGCAGTTGCAAGGTTTTAAAAACATACGGAATGATGGCTGTCACTGCCGCAGTCATGTGACCGCTGCGGGCATATGGCGCGCCAATCCAGTAACCAAGAGCGCAGGATTGGGCAACACCTCTGCGAACATTGCTCAAGGTCAAACCACCGACGATATTGTCACTGTCAATTTCAAACAGAAAAAACGGATAGGCCAAATCATCACGCATATCGCGCCCATAACGTTTGAGGCGGCGTCTAAAAGAGCTTTTGGACAGATCATCGCGTGGCCAGGTCGGCTCCCACGGGGTCAAAAATTCTCGGCTTAATGCGCGCAATCCCGCCCAATTCTGAAAATCCGACATCTGTGGCGCGCGCAAATATACTTGCCCTGCACGTAAAACCGGGCCTGTATCAAGTGGATTAACCGAGCGCAGGAACGCCATGACCATACCTTGTTAGAACGCACACATCACTTTTGGTATAATACTCAATCATACCCTACAGTGCTTATTCGAATTTTGCCCTGATATTGTCGAATGATGCAAGCCCTGATCCCGGGCCGATTAATGCAATACTTGGGTTTTGTTGTATTACCAGAGTTTCCGCCAGTCGAACAAGAGTGGCAACATCAACATTTTCAACTTTTTCTATCAGTTCGCGAATCGGTATTACCCGGCCAAAAAGCAGCATTTGGCGGGCAATTTGTTCGGCGCGTGAAGAAGATTGTTCCAGGCACATTACCAGGCCTGTTTTGAGTTGCGCTTTGGCGCGGGCAAGCTCCTCAGGCTTGATTGAGCCGGAAAGCCTTTTGAGTTCCTGAACAATCACATTTCCCAGCTCCTCGGCTTTTTCCGGTCCGGTGCCTGCGTAAATGCCAAAGACCCCGGTATCTGAAAAACCCCAGTTGAAAGAAAACACCGAATAACACAAGCCGCGCTTTTCGCGCACCTCCTGAAACAGTCGCGATGACATGCCGCCGCCCAAAATGTAACTCAGTATCTGCATGGCATAGAAATCAGGATCATTGACGGCGATGCTTTTGAGGCCGAAAATTACATGAACCTGCTCGATATCACGCTCAACGCGGGCGTCGCCACCGACGTAGGTTGCCGGTGCAAAACCGTCAAAGATTTTTTCCTGCATGGCTCCAAAGCCTTCTTCAACCTGAGCCAGAAGGCTGGTGTGATCGAGAGCGCCAACGGCTGCAATCACCATGGATGACGGCCGGTAATATTCATCCCGGTAGCATCTCAAATCATCGGACACAAACTCAGATACTGTCTCAACCGTACCCAGAATAGGTCGCCCCAGAGGTTGGTCGGGGAAGGATACCTGTTGAAACATGTCAAACACCAGATCATCGGGGGTATCGTGACTGTGGCCGATTTCCTGTATTATAACGCCGCGTTCGCGCTCCATTTCATCATTGTCAAAACTGGGATTAATCAAAATATCCGACAAAAGAGAAACAGCCAGTCCGGTATCGCCTTTGAGCACCCGGGCGTAATATGCGGTTGTCTCCAGGCTGGTTGCGGCATTGAGGTCACCACCGGCAAGTTCTATTTCTTCGGCAATTTCAAGAGCTGTGCGGCTCGGTGTGCCCTTGAAGGCCATATGTTCCAGAAAATGCGCGATACCGTGCTGGTGAATTTCCTCATGGCGGGCGCCAGCATTAATCCAGACACCCAGCGATACGGTTTCAAGATGTGGCAAAGAATGGGTGACGACACGCAAGCCGTTGGCAATCGTCGATATCTCCACACCGGGAATGTCAGTCGTGGCTGGCGGTTGATCTGGCATTGGCTTCGATAAATCCTTCAACAGTCTCAAGATCATTGGGCAGAACACTGTAACGTTCTTCCAGATCAAACAAGGCACTCAATTGTGCGGGCATAGGGGGTCTCACTCCGGTGGCTTTTTCCACCGCATCAGGAAATTTTGCCGGGTGTGCAGTGGATAGAATAATTTGGGGGATTGCCTCAAGGTTACCCCCTGCCCGCGCTCCGGCAAGCGCTACAGCCGTATGGGGATCAATCATTTCACCTGAAGTTGCATAGACTTCCTGGATGGTTTTCAGGGTCTCATCTTCATCGGATCGAACAGCGTCAAAATTATTTGCTATATATGTCAAAGCTTCTGGGGTGATGGTAAAACTGCCAGATTGACTGAGAGAATTCATCATGTGCGTGACGCTTGCACCCTCTCGCCCAACAGCATCAAATAACAGCCGCTCAAAATTGCTCGACACCTGAATATCCATACTCGGGCTGACGGTTGGGGTTACCCCGAGCACTTCATAACGACCTGTTTTTACGGCTCTTTCTAAAATGTCGTTAACGTTGGTGGCAATGGTGAGCCGGTCTATGGGCAGTCCCATTTTTGTCGCTGCGTACCCGGCATAGATATCACCGAAATTACCTGTGGGGACACAGAAACGCACCTTCCTGTCCGGTGCGCCCAGGGAAGAAGCAGAGGTGAAATAATAAACGATCTGCGCCATAATCCGCGCCCAGTTAATCGAATTCACCCCTGAAAGCTGATGCGCCTGGCGGAAGGCTGGATGATTGAACATGGCTTTTACCAGGTTCTGGCAATCATCGAATGTGCCCTCAAGGGCGATATTGTGAATGTTGTCATGGGCCGCAGTGGTCATTTGCCGACGTTGTACTTCACTGACCCGGTCATGGGGATGAAGGACAAAAATATCAATACGGTTGCGGCCTTTGAAAGCTTCTATGGCTGCGCCTCCGGTGTCGCCGGATGTGGCCACAACGATGGTGGCGCGCGTGTTTCTTTTTTCGAGAACATGGTCAATCAAACGACCAAGCACCTGCAGGGCTACATCTTTAAAGGCAAAAGTCGGCCCGTGAAAAAGTTCAAGTATCCACTCATTCGGGCGCATCTCGCGCAACGGTACAACAGCGGGATAATTGAAGCTGGCATAGCTTTGGGCAATGATATCTTTGAAAACCTCAGTCTCGATTGTGCTATCAACAAAGGGGGCCATGACTTCGAAGGCCACGTCACAATACGGTTTTGATGCAAACGAGCGGATTTGATCAGGGTTAATCCGGGGCCAGGTCTCAGGCACATAGAGCCCGCCATCATTGGCCAGGCCGGTGATGATGACGTCTTCAAAATCAAGTTGGGGAGCGTTGCTGCGGGTAGAGATAAATTTCATGTTACCGATGATGTCTTCAAGTGTTGATCAGGAGTTTTAAACACTAGGTCATTCCTTGCGGGATTTGAAGGAAAATACCACGAACACGCCAATCAGTGTCAAAGCCAGCCCGTACCAGGTGATTGCATATCCCAGATGTCTGTTTTCCAGTTTGACATTGAGCTCGCGTGGCTGCGGTAAACTGTCTTTATTAGCATCACCGGACTGGGCAATCAGAAAGGGAGCGTAGTTTTCCAGTTCCAGATGTTCGGCGATCGCTTTGATATTGCGAGTATACCAGATGTTGTTTTTAAAGTCGGTTTCCGGCGTGAAGTAATTGGATCCCTGATCGGTCTTGATAAAGCCGGTTATTGTCTGCTTGCCTTCAACCTGAGATTTCAACCGGGTGCGTTGTTGTTTGAATTTTTCTGGAACAAATCCCCGGTTTACCAAAACAACGCCACCACCATCGAGTTCGAAAGGTACAATCACCCAATAGCCAGTGCCGCTGTAGGTTGCCTTGCTCACCGGGACCTGGGTGAAAAGGTGAACTTCATCTTTGTAATTAAATCTGCCGCTGGCTTTAACAGGACGGTAATTCAGTTGATCCGGGTCCAGCTGCTTCCAGGTTTTCACTGGTGGCAGGGGTTGGGGGGGCAGACCGATACGTGAGTTGATCATTTCAACCAGATTTGTTTTCCAGTTAAAACGTTTCACCTGCCACGTACCCAAAGCCACAAGAATGGCCAGTGAGATGATGAAGAAAATACTTGGAACAAGTTGGAAATGAATTCTATTCATAGTGTATTCAAAAGACGCTGCTCATTTATCCAGCTGGCCTTCGCGGGCCTGGTTTTGATATTGTATTGCGATCAAAACAGCTTTAAACGGTCGCAACAAAGCCAGCGGTAATATCAAAATTATCGGCCCCCACAAAACCGCATGAACCCAGTATGGGGGTTGGAATGCTATCTCTACGGCGAGCGATCCACCGGCGACAATAAATCCGACAATCATAATAATAAATACTGCTGGTCCATCACCGGCATCAACGAAACCGTAGTCCAGCTCACAAACATCGCAGCTTTCTTTGATATCGAGAAAACCCTTAAACAGTTTGCCGCGACCACATCTTGGGCACCTGGATTTGATGCCTGCCAAAAAAGGGGAAACTGAGGCGTACTTGTCCATGGGCATCTTTCACATATGCAGATAAGGCATATGGGGGGTGGATTTCCCCCGGCAGAATATTGTACCTCTGCCGGGGATTATTTTTACTCAAGCCCTGGCGCACCGGCAGCCCAGACATAAATGGAGACAAATAAGAACAGCCAAACCACATCAACAAAATGCCAGTACCAGGCAGCGGCTTCAAAGCCGAAATGCTGTTTTGGAGTAAAGTCTCCTGCCAGAGCGCGGAACAGGCAGACTGTCAGGAAGATTGTCCCGACAATGACGTGAAATCCGTGAAAGCCTGTCGCCATAAAGAATGTTGAGCCATAGATGTGACCAGCAAAACCAAAGCCTGCATTGGCATATTCATAGGCTTGCAGAGAAGTAAACAGGGCGCCAAGGATTACCGTGCACAGCAGGCCCCACTTCAACCCATCACGATCACCATGTACAAGTGCATGATGGGCCCAGGTAACAGTCGTGCCTGAGGTAAGTAGGATCAAGGTGTTGACCAGGGGTAAGTGCCAGGGATTAAAAGTTGCAATATCTGCAGGCGGCCAGACGCCACCGGTAATTTCCGTTCTGGCTACCTGTGCAGCTTCGCCGGGAAACAGGCTTACGTCGAAGAATGCCCAGAACCAGGCAACAAAAAACATAACTTCCGAAGCAATAAACAAGATCATACCATAACGCAGATGAAGCTGGACCACCTGGGTATGATCGCCTTTGTGGGCTTCATCGATAATATCTTTCCACCAGCTGGCCATGGTGTAGAGAACGCCGACGGTACCGATGATTAGTATCCAAGGTGACTCCATACGCATATAAATGATCGCACCGATGGCCATAACAAATGCTGAAACGGCACCAACTGCCGGCCAGGGGCTCGGGTCGACCAGGTGGTAATCATGATTTTTTGTGTGGCTGTCAGACATTATGTCGCTCCTAGAGGTTAGCGCTGTATTTTGGTAAAACTAGCATCGCCCTGATTTAAATATTTCCCGTTTTCCGGTTTTTCGAGGATGCAGGAAGTTCAGTGGTTTTTATTTTCTCTTCCGTCTTCAACGGAAAGAACGTGTAGGAAAGTGTTATGGTTGAAACCCCGTCAAGATCCTTGTCGTCAACAATGGCGGGGTCGATATAGAAACTCACCGGCATTTCAACGGTTTCTCCAGGTTTAAGCGTTTGCTTTGTAAAACAAAAACACTGGATTTTGTTGAAATACTGACCTGCGGACAGGGGCGTTACATTGAAAGTGGATGTGCCGGTCTTACTTATTGTGCTTAAATTTTGTGCTTTGTATTTGGCCAGGTATGTTTCACCAATCTTTATTGTAATTTGCCGCTCCATCGGCTTAAATGACCAGCCCAGTTTTCGTGAAGAATTGGCATCAAAGCGTACATTGATTGTCTTGGACAGAACCGTATCCGCCTCCTGTTCAGCCACTTGAGTGGTTCCGCCGTAGCCTGTGATCTGACAGAACAACCGGTAAAGCGGCACGGCTGCATATGCTGCACCGATCATGCTTAAGGCTAAAGCCCCACTCGCCAGCGCAACTTTTAAATTGCTCCTTTGATTGCTCGCCCTCACGGCCATTTTGGTGGTGTTGCTATTGTTATCCATAATTACATGTTCTGCCTGGTTCCAGAATTTCAGTCAAAAGGGTCTGAGAGCGACGTTGCCACTCAACTTGACGATGGTAACCACAAACACAAGCACCATGAAGGCCACCAGCCCCAAGGCCATGGCTTTAGATCGTGATTTTCTGCTGCGTATTTGTTGTTCGCTCAACTGCATCAGATTCCCCCCAATTTCCAGTATGAGCCGAGTCCCAGACCCTGCTCAATCAACAACACCGTAAAGATAAGGAAAAGATGGAGAATTGAAAAACTGAAAAGTTTTTTGGCCACTGTATCGGCCTCCTTACCTTCGCGAATTTTATATGTCTGATAGGCCAGCCACAGAAACACAAGGCCCGAGACTGCGGCAAACACCAGATAGAGACCGTCGGCAAAACCTAAAATTACCGGGGCAAATGTTATCGCCACATAAGCAATTGAATAGAGCAGTATCTGGCGCCGGGTTTCATCGGTTCCAGCAACAACCGGCAACATGGGAACGCCGACATCAGAATAGTCTTTCAGGCGATAAAGTGACAGCGCCCAGAAATGCGGTGGCGTCCACAGAAATATGATCATGAACAGGGTGATGCTTTCAACACTGATGGTTCCGGTCACCGCAACCCAGCCTATCATGGGGGGAAAAGCGCCTGCAGCACCGCCGATAACAATGTTATGGGGCGTTCGTCGTTTAAGCCACATGGTGTAAACGAAAATATAAAAGGCAATGGTCACAGCCAGCAAAACCGCAGCGGGCCAATTGACCATCAGACCCAGGATCACAACGGAAGCTACCGAAAAAAAGATGCCAAAGCCCAAGGCTTCACCTGGAGCGATGCGACCCATGGGGATTGGTCGCGACGCGGTTCTGCGCATGCGGCCATCAATGTCGGCGTCATACCACATATTAAGGGCACCGGAGGCTCCAGCACCAATGGCGATCGCCAATATGGCGGTAAAAGCCAGCACCGGGTGAATTTGCCCCGGCGCAATCACCAACCCGACAAAGGCGGTAAAGACAACCAGGGACATCACACGGGGCTTCATCAGAGCAAAAAAATCTGATGCCGTTCCCAATCCACCTTCGGTCGTGCGGGGGGCTCGCGAAAAATCCACGCCTGCATCAGCCATTATCCCCTCCTCCCGATTTCAGTCTCATGTATCCCTCTAACTCTATTTAATTTTGGGCAGAGTGTTGAACTGATGGAATGGTGGTGGTGATGACAAAGTCCATTCCAGTGTGGTTGCACCTTCTCCCCAAGGATTGTCGGCAGCTTGCACCTTTTTCGAAAACGCCTGATAGACGCCATAAAGGAAGATGAGGACAGCAAAAGCTGACAGGTAAGACCCTATCGACGATACGTAGTTCCAGCCAGCATAGGCATCAGGATAATCTACAATACGGCGCGGCATGCCGGCGAGTCCAAGAAAATGCTGAGGGAAGAATGTCAGGTTTACACCAACAAACGTTACCCAGAAATGCAGTTTGCCAATGGTTTCCGAATACATATATCCGGACATTTTCGGGAACCAGTAATACCATCCGGCAAAGATGGCAAACACCGCTCCCAAAGACAGCACGTAATGGAAATGAGCGACCACATAGTAAGTATCCTGCAAGGAGCGATCAATTCCGGCATTGGCGAGAACCACACCGGTTACGCCACCAACTGTGAACAGGAAGATAAAGCCGATAGCCCAGATCATCGGAGTTGTGAACCGAATGGAGCCGCCCCACATCGTCGCGATCCAGGAGAACACTTTAACCCCGGTTGGCACCGCGATAACCATCGTGGCGGCAACGAAGTAGGCTTGTGTATCGACGTCGAGACCGACCGTATACATGTGATGAGCCCAGACGATGAAACCAACGACACCAATAGCCACCATGGCGTAAGCCATTCCGAGATACCCAAAAATCGGTTTTCCGGAAAAGGTAGAAACAATGTGACTGATAATACCAAATCCAGGCAAGATCAGAATGTACACTTCGGGATGGCCGAAGAACCAGAACAGATGCTGGTATAAAACCGGATCACCGCCACCGGCAGGATCAAAGAAGGTTGTGCCGAAATTGCGGTCTGTCAGCAACATCGTGATGGCACCGGCAAAAACCGGCAGAGACAACAACAACAAGAACACGGTAACCAGGATGGACCACACAAACAAAGGCATCTTGTGCAGGGTCATGCCGGGTGCGCGCATGTTAAAAATTGTCGTGATGAAATTAATCGCGCCAAGAATGGAAGAGGCACCTGCCAGATGCAGTGAAAGGATAGCAAAATCCATCGCCGGTCCAGGCTGTCCACTGGTAGAAAGTGGCGGATAGATTGTCCAGCCGCCGCCAACACCATTGCTGCCTGAAGGCCCTTCAACAAACATGGAAATTATCAGCAAAGTAATGGAGGCGGGCAATAACCAGAAAGAAATGTTGTTCATGCGCGGGAACGCCATATCCGGCGCCCCAATCATCAACGGCACAAACCAGTTACCAAAACCGCCAATCATCGCTGGCATCACCATGAAGAAAATCATGATCAGGCCATGGGCAGTGACAAAGACGTTAAAGGTATGAGGATCACCGAAAATCTGCATTCCCGGCTCCTGCAGTTCCATCCGCATGCCAATGGACAATATGCCCCCAACCAACCCCGCAACAATTGCGAAAATCAGATACATGTTCCCAATGTCTTTATGGTTGGTTGAATAAACATAACGACGCCAGCCGGTAGGATGGTCGTGTTCGGCATGTGTATCAGTATGACTTGACATAATAAATATCCTTCCGCACTTAATTGGCGCTGGTAACGTTGGCTTTGGTCATCGCCAAATCGATTTTTTTAGGGCTCACAGGCAAGCTGGCAAACTCTTCTTTGGCCTTAACCACCCATTGTTTGAAATCTTCTTCACTGACGACTTTAATGGCCAGAGGCATAAAGGCGTGGCGAACGCCACAAAGTTCCGAGCATTGCCCGTAAAACGTACCGGTCTTTGTGGCTTTGAACCAGGTTTCATTCAAACGACCGGGGATTGCATCTATTTTGACGCCAAAAGCTGGCATGGCAAAAGCGTGGATAACATCACTGGCGGTAACGACCACGCGCACGACTTTATTGATAGGAACAACAATATTGTTATCAACCGCCAGCAACCTCGGCTGGCCGGGCTTGAGTTCATCGTCTTCAAGCATAATCGAGTCAAACTCAATGCCCTTGTAATTGTCATCCTGATATTCAAACGTCCAGTACCACTGGTTTCCCGTCGCCTTGATGGTCATGTCGACCTTTGGAATGATCCTGTCGAAATACAAAAGCTTGAACGACGGGATGGCGATAGCGACCAGAATAAGTATCGGGATGACCGTCCAGGCGACTTCAACCAGAGTATTATGGGAGGTTTTGGAGGGCGTCGGGTTGGCTCTGGCGTTAAACCGGATCATGCAATAAACCAGCAGCGCTGTTACAAACAGGGTTATAACTGTGATGATAATGAGCAAAAAGTCATTATGGAACCATGTTATTCGCTCCATGATGGGCGAAGCAGCATCCGCCAGGCCTGCTTGCCAGGGCCGTGGTTGCCCAATACTCTGCGCCATAACCGCGCCAATGGCCGCAATACCAGAGATAAGTACAGCCCCGAATAAGGTAACCAGTTTTAGAATCGACCGCATGGTCCATTAACTCCATTTGTATGTTTCATCTGCAAAGCCAAAGGTACAAGACTTCACGGCACCGCGCATCAAACGCATTTAGTAGGCTTCAATTCGATAGCGAATCGAAAAGCACATCGTCTTTGAATACTATAACATTTAATCCCAAAAAAGATCGCAGCAAACCCTCGGCTCTCTTTTAAAGCCTAACCAGCACACATTGCAATCCCCATAATACCCCAATACTCAAGCTTTTTCACTCCCAACTTTGTAGGTTTTCACAATAACCGGCATTCGATATAAAAACAGCCCTAACATAGCGGCAAATTGTCGCCATGATCGGACGTTAAGGAGGTTGTCATTAATCAGACACTTGATGCTTAACCGAAATTATATTTACCGTGCTGCTTTACGTGGCTTTCAGATGTCGCTAAAAAGCGTTAAGACCTGCCTGTTGCAAGTCGATGTAACTTGATCCACACGTTTTCCACCAGAGTATTTGGAGGCTGAGAAGCATAGAAATGAAAACTAAAAAACTTGGAGTATTTCTCGGAATTTTCTGTTTTGCCGCTTTTGGCGCGTCTATCAACGCTTTTGCCCAACAGACTGTTGTCAAGAGCAAGCATGGAGCCTGGAATATTCAGTGTGAGGTTCCGCCCAACCAAACGGTGAATGCAGCGGACCTGGTCAAAGAACTTGAGAAAAACAAGAAGAAGAAAACGAAAAAAAACAACCAACCTATTAAAGCTGCCATTAAAGAACAATGCGGGATGGTTCAGGTTGTAAAATCTAAAAACAGACCAAATGTTGGCCTGTCTATAATTATTTTCAGAGTTAAACGAAAAGACAAATCCGCTGGCGGGTTGTTGCGTGTCCTTGCTCCGGCAGGTGTTTTTCTGCCAACCGGTCTGGCTATGGAGATAGACGGCAAAGCACAAGGCCGCATCGGTTTTTTGCGCTGTCTGCCAAATGGCTGTATTGCCCAGGCGGATATAACGAAAAAGTTGATGAAAGCATTCAGGAAGGGCAAGGCTGCCAATTTCATAATCTATGAAGCCCCAGGTCGTGGCCTCGCACTCAAAGTACCTCTGAAAGGTTTTACCGCCGCCTACAAAGCGATGAAACCCTGATTGACGCCCACCTGCGAAACATTTTTTCAAATTCTCGTTAGAAATTTTCTTTAACGTTTTACATTAAGAAAATTTTTGACGGGTTTTTAATTCTGTTTTCATTTGGCAAGTTTGGCTAACTTCTTGATTTCAGACTCATTTGTGACAGTTGCAAGTTCATCCATTACATGAGTTTAATCGAAAAACGCAGCTCAATTATCTTGGCGATTTCCGGTAATCAAAATTTTAAAAATTCTGTAACCGGTTACGCCAGTGCTGTATCAAACATGGCTGTTGCTGCAACAAATTTATCGCGGCAGCCGGGGTTGCAAAACCCCACAACCTTGCCGCGATACGTTGTAAGGCTTGCCGCATCCACCGGTTTTCCTGACCATGGGCACACCTGATTGACACAATCTTCCAGCTTTAATTCAGCATCTCCAGTCGTGTTCATTGGCTGATTTCCTCTTGAAAATTCAACGTCCTAATAGGCGCATTCATCAAAAACCCTGTCAATATTTTGCTCCCAGCGACCGTGGTAGTGCTCCAGCAGGTCTTCTGCCGTGGTCACACCATCTTCAACAATGGTTTCAATCGAGTTGAGAAAATGGGTTTCGTCTTCACCGAAACGATCCAGCCTTTGTCTGCGTTTCAGGCCTTCTTTTGACAGCGCAACGATGGCTCTTGCAATATCCAGCACCTTGCCGTCGCGAAAGGGTGTATTGAGGGCGTGTTTTGGCACATCATTGCGCAAATCCTGCCTTTCGGTCTCTGTCCAGTCGGCAATGAGATCATAGGTCTTGTCCAGGGTCTGCTTATCATAGAACAATCCTACCCAAATGGCTGGAAGGGCGCAAAGCCCGCGCCAGGCGACACTGTCGGCACCGCGCATTTCGATGATTTTCTTGACCCGGGCTTCAGGAAACAGGGTGGTGAGATGATCGGTCCAGTCGGCCACGGTCGGCTTTTCACCGACAAAACCTTTCAATTCCCCCTTGAGGAAATCGCGGAAACTCAATCCCGATACATCATTGTAGACACCGTCGCGATAGATAAAATACATCGGCACATCGAGGGCATATTCCACATAGCGCTCAAAGCTCATGCTGTCTTCAAAGGCGAACGGCAACATGCCCGATCGATCCGCATCCGTATCAAGCCATATTCGGCTGCGATAGCTTAAATACCCATTGGGCCTGCCCTCGGCGAAAGGTGAGTTGGCAAAAATGGCGGTAACAATCGGTTGCAGAGCGAGAGCCACGCGCAGCTTTTTCACCATATCGGCTTCGCTCTCATAATCCAGATTAACCTGGACCGTAGCCGAGCGGAACATCATGTCGGTGCCAAGGGTGCCGACTTTTTTCATATAATCACGCATGATCCGGTAGCGGCCTTTGGGCATTATTGGCGTTTCCTCGTAGGACCACTTGGGCGAAAATCCCAGCCCGAGAAAGCCGATGCCAAGGCCATCGCCAATTTCACGCACCTGTTCAAGATGGGTGTGCACTTCGTCACATGTCTGATGCAACGTATCGAGCGGTGCACCGGAGAGTTCAAACTGGCCGCCGGGCTCAAGGGTAATTGATCCACCACCCTGTTCGGGACATTGCAGCAGAGAAACAATATTGCCGTTTTCCAGCACCGGCTCCCAATTGTGGCGCTGCTGCAATCCTTCCAGCAGGGCTTTGATGCCATTGGCACCTTCGTAAGGAACAGGGGTTAAATCGGCCTTGTTGAAGCCGAATTTCTCATGCTCCGTACCAATTTTCCATTTTTCGGGGGGTTTGCATCCCGAGGTGAAAAACTCAAGCAAATCGTCATATTGCTCAATCCTCGGGCTCTCGTGAGTGGAACCGGACATACCTTGGCTTTCTTATCTATGAGGAGTTCAGCTGGCATTTTTCAACGCAGGTCTCCTGATTTTCGAGTTGCATTAGCCCTACACCAAATTTACCGCTTGTGACAATTTCTATCTTTCAGGGATGTTTATTGCGGTTCAGGACCAATCCCCAAGTGTTGCCTGCACGAGCGCCAAAGCTGCTACTGCTGCGGTATCGGCGCGCATGATCCGGGGGCCAAGCGAAATTGGCACAACGAAAGGCAGGCTGCGCAAAATCTCATTTTCGGTTGGTGAAAAACCACCTTCCGGGCCGATCAATACTGCTAACGGGCCCGAATCAATCCTTTTAAGGCGTTCGATTGCACATTCTTTATCGGCGCGTTCATCACAATAGATGAGACAGCGTTGCGGTGGCCAGTTTTCCAGCGCCTGCTCCAGGCTGATGGCTTCGCGCACTTCAGGAATGCTGAGGAGATTACATTGTTCTGCGGCCTCGATTGCATTGAGTTTCAGGCGCTCCATCTTGAGGCGGTAGACATTGGTATATTGGGTGATCACCGGTTGCAGCACAGAAACGCCCATTTCCGTGGCTTTTTGCACCATGTAATCCAGCCGCGCACGCTTTAACGGCGCAAACAGATACATAAGATCTGTCGAAGTTGCCTGATCCCTGATTTTGAATTTCGCCTCGATTGAGGCTGATTTGCGCCCGTTAAGGTGCAATTTTCCTTCCCATTCGCCATCAATGCCGTTAAACACGCCAACAGTCGCGCCTGCTTTGAGGCGCAAAACCGTCAACAGATAATGCGCCTGGGCAGGCTCACATCTGATGATGCTTCCTTCTTCCAGGCCAGCGTGAACAAATAATCTGTAACGTTGGGCCATCAGGCCATGTAAACTAATTATTATGAGCGATCAATCTTCATCCGCCGTTGCTGATTCCGCCTCGCACAACTGGGTCGACACAATTGCGCCGGTTTGGTCAAGACCTTACATGCGTCTGGCGCGCTATGACCGGCCTATCGGCACCTGGTTGTTGCTGATCCCGTGCTGGTGGTCTTTGGCCCTGGCTTTGATTGCCGGTCATAAGCACTCAGGCTCGATGGTGTGGCTGTTTATTCTGTTCGCCATTGGGGCCATTGCCATGCGCGGTGCGGGATGCACATTTAATGATATTATTGACAGAAAGTATGATGCAGCCGTTGCCCGTACGCGCTCACGCCCCCTTCCCAGTGGCCAGGTATCACTGAGAGCAGCGATAATTTTTCTCAGTCTTCAGTGTTTGACCGGATTGCTGGTGTTATTGCAGCTCAATAATTTCACCATCCTTTTGGCCGTATCCTCGCTTGGCCTGGTGGCGATTTATCCTTTTATGAAGCGCATCACCTACTGGCCTCAGGCGGTTTTGGGCCTGACCTTCAACTGGGGGGCATTGGTGGGATGGTCTGCGGTTACCGGCAGTTTAAGCCTGGCTCCGCTTTTGATGTACGCTGCCGCCATTTTCTGGACGATTGGCTATGACACTATATATGCGCATCAAGACAAGGACGATGATGCCCTGCTGGGTTTGAAATCAACCGCCCTCAAATTTGGCGACAAAACGCAAATGTGGCTGTGTCTTTTCTATGGATTAACAATCGTATTACTGGGGCTTTCAGGTGCCTTAGCCGGGGCTGGGGTGTTGTTTTTTACCGGCCTTCTGCCAGCTGGTGCTCATCTTGGCTGGCAGATTAAATCGCTCAAAATTGACAATTCCGACACCTGTCTGCGGTTGTTTCGTTCCAATCGCAATTTCGGGTTTATTATTCTGGCTGCTTTGTTAGCTGAACAGGCGATAAACATTTGAACCATTATCTCGCCTGGCACCTGTTCTGGATGCTGCGGTGGTTTCAACCATCCGGCGCTGCTGGTAAGCCGACAATCGTCTGAAAGCCGGGCGGAAATCTGTTCCACCGACACTGGGACGGCGCGCCAGAGTTTGACAGACATGAAGTTTGCCGACGCGGTCAAACGGATCGACCAGGCTTCCGTCTTTATCAACCGTCATGGCAGGAAGACCGAGTACGCGGCTCCAGGAATGCCAGAAAGCAGCGGTATCACTGCAATCGTCTGCTGCATAAAGCGGCAATTCATAGCCCAATCCGGCATGATGGAGATATACCGCAGATCCGATCTGGCGATAGCCGTGCGAGCTGAAACCGACCCGAACAACAATGGCATCAAAATCGCGCAACGCGACAATGCGCATTGTTGTTGATTGTTGACCCAATCTATCGACAATGACGACAAAACTCTTGTAAATCGTCACCGTTCGGTTGCCCGCCACACCGGAGAAAGCCGGAACTGGCACATCAAACGCGATGTGTGCGGGCAGCCTGTACGGATCTGCTTCGATCGCGCAATCAGGCCATAAAGATTTATTCGCGGAAACAGTATTCCCGCGTATTAGTGAGGAATGCTTTTGCATTTTTTTGTCCCCTAAACGCCTACCTTGAAACGACTATAACAACGATCAATTTGAATCTAATTAAGAGAGAGAGTTAATGATTCCTTCCCGATCAAAGGGTTGATAAAGCGTTAACAGCGTTCACTTTTTTTTAACGTCAATTGCATTTACCTTCACTGACATGTTAACCCGGTACGTGTATTTTTCAGATAGTATACAACTGTTTCATATCCACAGGTTTACCAGCACATGAAATCGATAACCGCCAGCACGCATACAGCCAGCTCCGGGCAAAATGATATGGCCGTGCTGGAGGAAATCATTCGCTCAGCCGGTGATCTGGCGCTGAAATATTTCAGGCGGGACTTTAACCACTGGAAAAAGAGCGACAACACACCGGTGTCGGAAGCTGACATCGCGGTCAACCAACTGCTCAAGCACCACCTGTTGGAAGCACGCCCCGATTATGGCTGGCTGTCGGAAGAAACCGAAGATGATACCGCGCGCATGAGCAAACGACGGGTCTGGGTTGTTGATCCGATTGATGGCACACGGGCATTTTTGCGCGGTCGTGAAGACTGGACAATTTCCGTGGCATTAGTTGAAGATGGCCGCTCAATTGCCGCCAGCGTTTTTCACCCGACTTCGCAGACATTATTCACCGCCACTGCCGGTAAGGGTGCTTACGTCAATCAAAAGCGGATTGCGACAACGCAAGAACAAAATCTTCCCCATTGCCGAATGGCTGCAAACTCCGGTGCTTTCAGGTCTGAATACTGGCGCCAGGCCTGGCCGGAAATGGATATTACCAGCTATAATTCAATGGCTTTAAGATTAGCTCATGTGGCTCAGGGTCAGGAAGATGCAACCGTGACAATCCGGCCCAAAAGTGACTGGGACCTTGCAGCGGCTGATCTTTTGGTGCAGGAAGCGGGAGGACGGGTCACCACTTTGGAGGGTCGACCTTTAATTTACAACGGCATTCACCCTGTTCATGAAACGATTGCAGCTGCGGGACCTAAGCTTCACAAGATCCTCATGCAACAAAACCAGATTGTCTGAATGCCTGAATTTGCTGTGAGGATAATTCCGATATGTCTGTTAAAAAACCTGAACAACTCCTCCATCTCGTCTTTGGCGGCGAGCTTGAACGCGTCGATGAAGTAACCTTCAAAGATCTTGACGATCTTGATGTCGTCGGCATGTATCCAAATTATTCACAAGCCTATGAAGCCTGGAAGGGGGCGGCACAAAGGTCGGTTGACAACGCCCATATGCGCTATTTTATCGTTCACCTCCACCGCCTGCTGGATCCAGCAAAGCAGAACAAAGCGGATGCATCTAAATCTTGCCCCTAAAGATAGATTTAAACCAATATATCGGGACATGCTGGCAAGCGTTGGCCTTGCATGATAGGTTGCGGCGTTTAACCTACAGGTGTTGAAAGCAGTGGAAGACGGACTCTTTAGAGACAATTCGAAGCTTGAGCAGAAAGATGATGGTCTCGAGCACGATGGTATGACCACTCGCGATATGCTGTCTCGCATTGTCAGGGTCTATCTCAGCCCACGAAAAGGTCTGTTGGCGCTTTCATTGCTGGCCATGCTGCTGGTGGCAGCAACAACAGGTTTGATGCCGGTTTTGGTTAAAGAAGCCATCGATATTTTTGTCGCTGATAATACCAAAGGCGTTCCTGTCTGGATTCCCTGGGCGGTTGTAGCGGTTACATCAATCAAGGCTCTCAACGAATTCTTTGTCGGCGTTTCGCGTTCTTATCTGGGTTTTCGCACCGTTGCAGACATTCAGATTGACTTGTTTAAAAAATTGATGGTGACGGATTTTGCCGATCTGTCGAAAACCCATTCCGGCCGCTTTGTTGCAAGTTTTCTCAATGATGCCACGCGCATTCGTGAAACGGTCAATATGCTGGTGGCCTTTTGCAAAAATTCGCTCATTGTACTGGCAACGCTGGCAGCGATGTTCTGGATCGAGTGGCGTCTGGCGCTGATTATCTCGGCAATTCTGCCGATCATACTCTATTTCATGGCCAAACAACGCCGCACCATGCGCAAATCAAGCCGGCAAAGTCTGCAGGAAACCGGTGAACTCAGCACCATTATTACCGAGGCTTTATCCGGCATCCGTGTGGTCAAGGCGAGCCAACAGGAACGATTTGAAAGCGAGCGCGCAGCGGATGCGATAAATCGAAATTTAAGTTTTCTCATGCGCGGTGCGCGCGCTCGTGCAGCTTCAGCGCCAATTGCCGAAGCGCTTTCCGGCATGGCAATTGCCATAATCTTTGTTTTTGCCGGTTATCAAATATCCCAGGGATTTTTATCAGCTGGAGATTTCGCTGGTTTCATGGTTGCAGCACCTCTGCTGTATGGACCGCTAAAAGCACTGGCCACAGTACAGACAGCCCTGCAGGAAGGCGTTGCTGCCACGGCGCGCATCTTCTCCCTGCTGGACCGGGAAAACAGTATCGTTGACGTAAAAGATGCACCCGACCTTAGCGTTACCAAAGGTGAAATCATCTTCGATAATGTCACGTTTACATATCGCGATGACACGCCGGTTTTAAGTAATTTTTCGCTAAAAATTCCGGCGGGAAAACGCGTTGCCCTGGTGGGACCAAGTGGGGCTGGCAAGAGTACGGTGCTCAATCTTGTTTTGCGGTTTTTTGAGGCGCAAAGCGGGACAATTTATATTGATGGTCAAGATATCACAAAAGCCACCCTGTGGAGCCTGCGACACGCCACAGCCCTGGTAACCCAGGATCCGTTTTTGTTTGATGACACGATTGCCATGAACATCGCCTATGGCGCGCCCGGGGCCACTAGAGCGCAAATTGAACAGGCCGCCAGGCAGGCCGGTGCCCATGATTTTATCATGGCCCTGCCCTTAGGATACGACACCAGGGTGGGAGAAGTTGGCAGGTTAATTTCCGGCGGAGAAAAACAACGCCTGGTAATTGCGCGCGCCCTGCTCAGAGACGCCCCTATTCTTCTGCTTGACGAAGCAACAAGTTCGCTTGATGCCCAGGCCGAAAAGCACGTGCAATCAATCCTCGACAGTCTGGATATTGACCGCACGGTTTTGACCATCGCCCACAGATTGTCGAGTGTGCGCAATGCCGATATAATTTGCGTTATGGATAAAGGCGTAATTGTCGAACGTGGCAACCATGATGAACTGCTGGCACTTGGTGGTTTGTATAAAGATCTCTACACTACCCAATTCACCGGTGCGGACCACAAGGAAAAAGAGGATCTGCCACTGTCCTCGGCGCTTGCTTCCAGTACATGACATTGAGGTGGGGATGACATGACAGGCTCACACGGATTATTACATCGCCTCAGAACCGGACTTGGTACACTTACCGCCATTTATGTGGATGTGGTATACCGCACGGCCCGGTTCAGTAACGACCCTGAAAATCCAAAAGAATATTCCGCCAAACTTGGCCCCCTGATTGTCGCCTCCTGGCATGGGCAGAATATGATCCTGCCACCCTTCTGGCACCATGAACATCCACTGGAAATACTTGTATCACGTCACCCTGATGCTGAATTCGGCGCTGCTGCCTACAAAAGCAGTGGTCTTGGTGTCATACGGGGCTCGGGCTCAGCGCCGGGCAAACCTGTAGCTGAAAAAGGCGGGGCGGAGGCTTTAAGATTAATGATGCGCGCGCTTAAGCGAGGGTCATCGGTGGCGCTGGTGGCGGATGTACCCGTGGGGCCTTCGCGCCGGACGGGACGGGGCATTATTTTACTGGCGCAATTATCAGGAAATCCAATTCTTCCTCTGGCAGTAACCACCCGGTTTCGTTTGCTGGCCAATAACTGGAGCCGTTTTGCCATCAGCTTACCGTTTTCGCGCGGCGCTATTGCTGTGGGTGAGCCAATTTTTGTCGCCAGAGATGCGGATGAAATAACCCTTGAGAGCAAACGCCTGCAGCTGGAGGACAGCCTCAATGCCCTGACGGTGAAGGCGGACACACTGGTGGGCAGAAAACCGCATTATGATGCCGGCGGGCCAGTGCCAAAACTCAATTCAAGCTATTATCTTTATTGGGCAGTGACGCACCTGCTAAGCCCGCTGGCTCCTGCCCTGCTGGCGCGCAGGCTGGCGCGTGGCAAAGAACAACAAGGCCGCACAGATGAAAAACTCGGACGCACAAGTTTGCCACGGCCTGTTGGCACACTGGTGTGGCTGCATGCCACAAGTATTGGCGAGGCAACCTCATGCCTTGGTCTGATAGCATCGCTGTTAAAATCTCGGGATGATATCAACATTGTGGTGACGACAACCACAATCACCGCAGCCGAAGTTCTGGCTCCCCGGTTGCCCAAACGATCTTTCCATCAATATGCACCTCTTGATATTCCTGGCGCGGTGCACAGATTTTTACAGCACTGGCAACCTGATCTGGCGGTTTTTGCCGAATCAGAAATCTGGCCAAACACGATCACCCAGCTTCATAAGCGACAGATCCCTTTAGCCTTGATCAACGGACGAATTTCCAAACGCAGCTACAGTCGCTGGCGCAAGGCTCCCGGTCTGATCCGCGCCCTGCTCGCCCGATTTGATCATATTTCGACGCAATCGCACAAAGATGAACAACGTCTGGCAAGTCTTGGCCCCTACAACACGATCTGTTACGGCAACATGAAAGCCGACGTATCGCCAGCACCGGTGTCGCACAAACTGCTGCTTGAGCTTAAACAACAAATCGGTAGTCGCCGCATGTGGTTGGCCGCCAGCACGCACAAGGGCGAAGAGGAAACCATCCTTGAATGCCACAAAATACTAAAAGCTGATTTTCCCGATCTTTTGACCATCATTGTTCCGCGCCATCGCGAACGCGCTGATGATATATCGGCACTTATCGAGGGTCTGAACCTGACCGTGACAACACGAAGCAGCGGTAATTCAATTGGTAAGGATACCGACATTTACCTCGCCGATACGCTTGGCGAAATGCCGCTGTTTTATGAACTCAGCGCAATCAGTCTTATTGGTGGTTCACTGGTCAAGGTTGGTGGCCACAACCCCATTGAGGCCATTGATGGCAGTTCTGCAGTGTTGCATGGCCCCTTTGTCGATAATTTCAATGACATGTATAAATTGTTAGACCGGCACGGCGGCGCCATAAAAATTGGCGACAGTACCGAACTGGCAAAACAGGTAGAGCTGCTATTGAATTCGCAAGAAACAGTCGAGTCACTCACCGCCAAGGGCAAGGCTCAGGCGGCGAACTTGAAAGGTGCCACAGAAAAAACGGTAAACGCCCTGCTGACGCTGCTTGATGCCTCAACCCGGCGGAGTGAATAGATGCGTGCGCCGGAGTTTTGGTATTCAGGTGGCCGCTCCTTATCGAGTACGGTGTTAACGCCGCTGGGGTGGCTTTATGGCATGGGTTGGCGGTTTCGAAGGCTTGTAACGGCTACGAAAAAATCTCCAGAGCCGGTCATCTGCATTGGCAATCTTGTTGCCGGAGGTGCTGGAAAAACGCCGGTGGCTTTAGCGCTGGCAGGATTACTGGAAGGTGAACAGAAATCCATCGGGTTTTTGACCAGAGGTTATGGCGGGAATTTACCCGGCCCGATCTGGGTAAAACCCGATCAACATTCCTTTATAGACGTTGGCGATGAGGCCTTATTGCTGGCGGGCAAACACCCGACGATTGTCGCGCGCGATCGATGTGCCGGTGCTGAGGAATTCAGTAAAACCGACATCGATGCCATTATAATGGATGATGGTTTTCAAAACCCGTCACTGCACAAAGATCTCAGCCTAATCGTCATTGATCACAATCAAGGCATTGGTAATGGCCGGATTATTCCTGCCGGGCCTTTGCGGGGATTTTTGGATGATCAGATTTCCAGGACGCATGGATTTGTCGTTGTTGGAGGCGAGTTGGTGGACAAAAACCTCAACCAACTCCTGCAAAACAGCGGCAAACCGATCTTCGCCGCCGAACTTGAACCAGCCGACACTGCCCCTGATCTTGCTGGCGAAAAGGTGATCGCTTATACCGGCATCGGTATGCCGGACAAGTTTTTTGCAACGCTTGAAAAGGCCGGTGCGGAAATTATCGAGCGCATCCGGTTTCCCGATCATCATCCGTTTTCACACAGCGATGCTCAGTGGTTGCTTGGTCTGCGCGAAGACAATGGCTGTATGTTGGTGACAACGGCCAAGGATCACGTTCGCCTCAAAAATTCCACAGATGCCTGTGGCAAGCTTTATCAAGCCAGCATGGTTTACGGAGTTGAGTTAAAATTCAACCCGGAAAAACCACTGATAGAATTTGTCCTGAAAGCAATTTGAGTTTTAAGTCTTTACCTGCTTGTGGCGTTCAAAGGCAGCTTCTGCATCCACATAAGGTTCCTGAAGTTCGACACTCCAGTATTTAAGCTGTTCGAGCGCTATGGGCTTTGAGGTGATGGCGCAGGTGACAAAATCTCCTTGACTGGTGATGCGAAATTCACCGTCCATATACTTTATTTTTGCTTCCTTATTATGACCCAGGGATTTGTCAAATCTGTTCATTAATCCATCTTCTGAAAGTTTTAGAAACGTCACGTAAACATACACAGAATTACACTGAAATTCTAGAACAGTTTTCCCTGATCATCCGCAGCCGTTTTGCGCGGTGTTTTTTTTGTACTCTTTGGTTTATGCACCGCCAGTTTATTTATCTCCGTGGTGAGACGGCCATCGTGAAATTCAATTTCGATGACCTGCTGTGCACCCGCAGCTTCAACCGAGCGTACCATGGTGCCATCATCACCTCTGACAAGAGCAAAGCCGCGCCGCAAAACTTCGTGGTAGCTGAGCGAATTCAATAATTTTGCTTCGGCCAAGAATTTCGATCTGGTTTTTTCCAAAAACATCCCCATTGAGCGGTTGGCGCGGGCACTGAGAGCGCCAACGCGCTCCTGATTAAAGCGAATGCCAGCTTCAAGCGGTCGAGGTGTCAGGCGCGAGGTTATCCGGGTAAGCCTTGTGGCAAAACTCTGGGTTCCCGCCATCAGCGCCCGCGGCAGAAGTGACGATGCTCCATCAAAGCGCTGGCGGGCGAGAGCGAGAAGGTCGGCTGGTTTTGGCAATCCACGCGAGGAGCCTCGCAAGGCCTGTTTGCATTCTTCCAACACCCGCCACAGGCCGCGCGTCTTTCTGACTGTAAGATCATCCACCAGCGCCAGAAGTTCGGCGCGTACCGGCACGGCGCGCTCAGCCGCCGCTGTAGGTGTTGGTGCACGTTCGTCAGCAACATAATCCAGCAAGGTCCAGTCAGTTTCATGGCCAACGGCTGAAATCAGCGGAATGTCGCTGGCAGCCGCTGCCCTCACTACCGCTTCTTCGTTAAATCCCCACAGGTCTTCAAGGCTGCCACCGCCGCGCGCAACAATGATGAGATCGGGGCGCGGCATATCTCCATCTGGTTCAAGTGCATTAAACCCGGCAATACCGCGCGCGACTTCATCGGCAGATGTTTCGCCCTGCACTCGCACCGGCCACACCAGCACATGAAGGGGAAAACGATCGCTGATGCGGTGCAGGATATCGCGAATAACCGCACCTGTGGGAGAGGTTACCACACCAATTACCGATGGCAGATAGGGAATGGCTTTTTTGCGGGCCTGATCAAACACGCCTTCGGCTTCAAACTTTTTGCGGCGTTCTTCCAGCAGCGCCATCAGCGCGCCAACACCGGCGGGCTCCAGACTTTCAATGGTGATCTGGTATTTCGATTGTCCGGGATAGGTGGTGAGCTTGCCGGTGACGATAACTTCAAGGCCCTGTTCGGGTTGAATTTTCAAGCGCTGGGCAACGCCTTTCCAGATGATGCCGTTGATGACGGCTTTATCATCTTTAAGGTCGAGATAAATGTGACCCGAACCCGGTCGGCTGACACGGCCAAGTTCGCCGCGCACGCGCACATGACCAAAGGCATCTTCAACTGTGCGTTTAAGCGCAAACGATAGCTCGCTTACGGTGAATTCAGGCTGATTGCCAAAACCGTCTTGTTGTTCGTCCAAGCTGTCCACCGGTCAATTCCAATTAGCTGTTGCACTTGCATCCCAAAGCAATAATACAAGGAGGGGACATTGTTTGGCGATGAAAAAGATTAGAAAGTAGCAGCATGGGAAAAATCAATGTTCTTATCATCGGGTCGGGTGGTCGCGAACACAGTCTCGCCTGGGCCATTGCCAAAAGTCCAATGCTTGAGCAGCTTTATTGCAGCCCCGGCAATGCCGGTATGGCGCAAATGTCCATATGTGTGGCGCTGGACGTTGACGATCATCAGGCTATCATTGATTTTGTCGTTGATAAAAATATCGAATTTGTGGTGATTGGCCCCGAAGCACCTCTGGTGGACGGTCTGGCTGATTCGCTAAAAAGTGCTGGCATCAAGGCCTTTGGGCCAAGTGCTGCGGCAGCGCAACTTGAAGGTTCCAAGGCTTTCACCAAAGACCTGTGTGCCGCCCACAATATTCCAACTGCCGCCTACGGCCGTTTTAAAGATGCCGCAACTGCCAAGGCCTATCTGCAAGCCCAGAAAATGCCCATTGTGATCAAGGCCGATGGGCTGGCGGCGGGCAAGGGCGTGATCATTGCTGAAGATTTACGCCAAGCCGAAGTGGCGATTGACGATATTTTCAACGGCCAGTTTGGGGCTGCCGGTCTGGAACTGATCATCGAAGAATTCATGGAGGGCGAAGAAGCCAGCTTCTTCGTGCTGGTGGATGGGGAACATTGTCTGGCGATGGCGTCAGCACAAGACCACAAGCAGGTAGGCGATGGCGATGTGGGGCCAAATACCGGCGGCATGGGGGCTTATTCACCCGCTGCGGTGATGAGTGAAGACATGTGTGCCCGGACGATGCGCGAAATTATTGAGCCAACTGTACTGGCGCTAAAATCTGCCGGGACACCCTTTTGCGGCGTGCTCTATGCCGGTTTGATGATTACGTCTCAAGGGCCAAAACTGATTGAATATAATGTGCGTTTCGGTGATCCTGAATGTCAGGTTTTGATGATGCGTCTTGCCTCTGACATCTTGCCAGCGCTGATGGCCACAGCTGATGGCAGTCTTGCCGACATCACTTTGGACTGGCATGATCAGGCCGCGTTAAGCGTTGTGATGGCAACACAGGGGTATCCCGGATCCTATGATAAGGGCAGCATTATCAACGGACTGGATCAAGCGGGCAGGCAGGAAAATGTCACCGTATTTCATGCTGGCACAGCTCAAAACAACGCTGAGATTATCGCCACCGGTGGACGCGTCCTCAATGTGACCGCCTTGGGGGCAACAGTGAGCGAAGCGCAATCACGGGCGTATAATGGCGTTAATGCCATTGACTGGCGAGAAGGTTTCTGCCGCAGCGATATTGGCTGGCGGGCAATTGAGCGTGAAAAGGCAAATTCAAAATGACGACATCTTTGTTTCCGGGTTTTGAAGAGCATAGAGTTCAAACTCAAGGGGCCGAGATTTTTGTGCGCAAACGTGGCAGCGGTCCCGCCCTGATACTCTTGCACGGGTTCCCGCAAACTCATGCCTGCTGGCACAAGATTGCTCCCGCCTTGGCACAGCATTTCACACTTATCCTGCCGGACTTGCGTGGTTATGGCCGCAGTTCGTGCCCGCCAACAGATGACGATCATTTCTCCTATTCAAAGCGTGCGATGGCGCAGGATATTATTGCTGTGGCCGATCATTTCGGTATTGGGGAATTTCACCTGGGTGGTCATGATCGCGGTGCCCGTGTCGCCTACAGGCTGGCGTTTGACTATCCTGCCCGCGTCAGCCATTTGGCAATACTGGACATTGTTCCCACCCATACAGTGTGGCACGATTTTAACGTCGAGTTGGCCATGTCGACTTACCACTGGCTGTTTTTGGCCCAGCCGGCACCCTTTCCCGAAACCCTCATCCACGGCTCCGGCAATGGTTTTATTGATCATACACTTGCCAGTTGGACCATGGCCAAAGACCTCAGTGCCTTTAACGAACAAGCTTTGGCGGATTATCGTCTCTACCTTGCCGGCCCGGATTGTATTCGCGCCAATTGCGAAGATTATCGTGCCGGGCAGACCTATGATCTGATAGCAGACGAGGAAGATTTTGACGCGGGCAACAAGATCACCTGCCCGGTGCTGGCATTGTCGGGAACGTCCGGCATAGCAGCGATTGGTGCAACACCGGTTGACGTGTGGAAAACGTGGGCGGAAGATGTGCGCGGACAAAGCTTTGAGTGCGGGCATTTTTTGCCCGAAGAAAAGCCTGATGAAACAGCAGTTGCGTTACTGGAGTTTTTTAAACCACATGGGTGAGAAAATTGACAGACAGGTCGAATTTTCCGGCACCAAACAAGTTCCTGAACATCTTGCTATTGATGTCAAAACCCTCAACCAATACCTTGCAGCCCATGTGCCGGGGTTTTCCGAAATTCTTGAGCTTAAGCAATTCAAGGGCGGGCAATCCAACCCTACTTATTTGATAACCACCGCCGCCGGGCGTTATGTATTGCGGCGAAAACCGCCGGGAAACCTTTTGCCTTCGGCGCATGCGATTGATCGCGAATTTCGCGTTATCTCAGCGCTTTATAATCAGAATTTTCCCGTACCCCGGCCTTACATCTATTGTGAAGATGAGACAATTGCCGGGACCGAATTTTACCTGATGACGTTCAACGATGGCCCGGTGATGTGGGAGCCGCACCTGCCCGAAGCAACAGTTGACCAACGCCGGGCGATTTACAAGGCTATGAACACCACCATCGCCCAATTGCACATGATTGACATTAACAAGGCCGGTTTGAGTGATTTTGGCAGGCCGAGCCAGTATGTGGCGCGGCAGATCAAGCGCTGGTCAGGACAGTACAGACAATCAACTTCTTCGATCAATCCAGATATGAATAGATTGATGGAATGGTTGCCTGATGCTGTTCCTGTGGAGGGAAAAGCCACTCTGGTGCACGGGGATTTCCGTCTCGATAATCTGATTTTAACAGCGGACAAAAGCCAGATTGCCGCTGTACTTGATTGGGAATTGTCGACGCTTGGCGATCCGCTGGCCGATTTCACCTATCATCTGATGCAATGGAAAATGCCGCCATCAAAATCAGGTGCAGGCACTGGTAGCCTGGCTAATCATGATCTCGAAGCACTTGGCATTCCCGACCTTGATAGTTACGTCGAGCAATATTGCCAACAGACGGGCCGCGATAATATTGAAAACCTGAATTTCTATTTTGCTTATAATTTCTTCCGTCTCGCCGCCATCCTGCAAGGTATTGTCGGCCGGGTGCGCGATGGCACCGCCACCAATACCCACGCAGGTGCTATGGCAAGCCGGGTTCCTCCCCTGGCCAAATGTGCCTGGGAATATGCGGTGTTGGCAGGAGCAGGGTCGTGATTCTAAAGGAGATGCATTCATGGAGATAGGGCTGGTTCTTGGCGGTGGTGGCGCGCGGGGGATCGCGCATATTCCCGTACTTGAAGCCTTTGATGATCTCGGGCTTAAACCGTGCTGTATCGCGGGTACCAGCATTGGAGCGCTTGTTGGCGGGGCTTATGCTGCCGGACTTTCGGGTGATGATATTCGCGCCCATGTGATCGCCCTGCTGACCACACGCAAGGAATTGTGGAAGAAAATATTCTCCGGCAAAATCACCGAGTTTTTCTCGATGATTGATATCAATCCCTCGCGTCCCGCCGTGATCAATGGTGATGCGCTGATGGAGTTTGTTTTTCCCGAAATTACCGCCGAGACATTTGACCAGCTACAAATACCTTTTGCAGCGGTGGCCACCGATTTTTTTGCCGGTACTTTCACGATCGTAAATTCCGGCAGTGTCAAACAGGCGATCGCCGCCAGCATCGCCCTGCCCGGTCTGATATCGCCGCAGAAAATCAACGGTTGCCTGTTGATTGATGGCGGTATCACCAACCCTCTGCCGATAGATGGGCTGGCGTGTGACGGTGTAAAAATCATCGCGGTTGATGTTACCGGCGGCCCGCAGCCTGAGGGCCACAAAAAACTCAAATCCACTGATCTGGTCTATGGCAGCTCGCAGTTGATGCAGCGGCAGATGACCAAACACAAGTTAGAAAAATATCCGGTGGATGTTTTCCTTCAGCCTAATATTGACCGCTTCCGCGTACTCGATTTTTTCAAGGCGAAAGCCATTCTTGATGCCTCAAACCCCATTCGTGAGCAAACTAAAGTGGCACTCGACAGGCTTATTAGCGCCGCGCCCTGAAGAAAGCCTTGAGCATGTTTGCGGCCTCAGCTTCATTGATGCCACCGTAAACTTCGGGCCTGTGGTGGCAGCTTTTGGCGTGGTAAAAACGCACGCCATTGTCAACGCCACCAAATTTGACATCTTCAGCGCCATAATAAAGCCGCCGGATGCGGGCATATGAAATCGCGGCCGCACACATGGTGCAGGGCTCGAGCGTGGTATAAAGATCGCAATCGATCAGCCGTTCATTGCCGAGGATTTCGCTTGCGGCGCGAATGGCCAGCGTTTCCGCATGCGCCGTTGTGTCTTTCAATTCAACAATACGATTTCCCGCCTGCGACACCACCTGATTATCCTTGATAATCACCGCCCCCACCGGTATTTCTCCCCGGGTTTCGCACGCCTTAGCCTGTTCCAGCGCCAGATCCATAAAATTTTTGTTCGTCATCCTGTCAATCGTCGTTTGCTTAAGCTATGAAGGCCCATGACTAAACAATCACAGCTCACAAAACACAAGTCCGAAAAAAAGGGCGAACGCATTGCCAAGGTAATTGCGCGCGCTGGTATATGTTCACGCCGTGACGCTGAAAAGCTGATTGAAGACGGCAAGGTCTCGGTCAATGGCAAGTTATTGACGACGCCAGCGTTTTTTGTTGAAACTTCGGATCGCATTCTGGTCAACAAAAAACCCCTGCCCCAACAGGTCGATACCCGTCTGTGGTGCTATCACAAGCCGCGCGGGCTGTTGACCAGCCATCGCGACCCGCAGGGACGCAAAACCGTGTTTGACAATTTGCCGGATAACTTGCCCCGGGTGGTGTCGGTGGGGCGTCTTGATATCAACTCCGAAGGCCTGTTGTTGCTCACAACAGATGGGGCGTTATCGCGCAAGCTGGAACTGCCCTCGACTGCGTGGACACGGCGCTACCGGGTGCGCGCGCACGGCAAGATTGAGCAGGCAGAGCTGGACAAGCTGGCTAATGGCATTGCAGTCGATGGTGTAAAATACGGCGGCATTGATGCCACACTGGAGCGCGTTCAGGGCCACAATGTGTGGATACTGGTGGCGATCAAAGAAGGTAAAAACCGCGAGATCCGCAAGGTGTTTGAACACTTAGGCCTCAAGGTCAACCGCCTGATCCGCATCTCCTATGGCCCGTTCCAGCTGGGTGATCTAAAAGCCGGTGAGGTCAAGGAAGTGCCGCAAAAAATCATGCGCGATCAACTGGGCGTGGCCGACAAGAAAACCGACAAGCCCGCCCCGCCCACAAAGGGGAAAAAACCGGCAAGAGGCACCCATGCGCGTCGTCGCCGGTAAGTTCAAGGGCCGCACCTTACAGGCGCCATCGGGCCAAAATACCCGCCCGACGTCACAGCGCGCACGCGAAGCCATGTTCAATATATTGCAACACGGAAACTTCGGCGTCGACCTTAATGGCGCACGCATCCTCGACCTTTTTGCCGGCTCCGGCGCGCTTGGCATCGAAGCCTTGAGCCGGGGGGCGGAATACTGCATTTTCGTCGACGACGCCCTGCCCGCCCGCGCCGCCCTGCGCCACAACATCGACGCTCTGGGCTTAGGCGGTCAAACCAGAATTTTCCGCCGCGATGCATCGCACCTAACCCCGGCAGGCAAGCTGGGAGCCTTCGACATAATCTTCGCCGACCCGCCCTACGACAAGCACCTGGGCGAGGCAGCGTTGGCCAGCGTGATAAAAGGTGGATGGCTCAAACCGGATGGGATTTTCGTGCTGGAGGAGCGCAAGACAGCGGAGATAAATCTGCCGGAGGGTGTCCAAGTATTGGACCAGCGCAGCCATGGTGAGGCGCAAGTGTTGATTTTGCGGCTGGTGGGTTGAAAGAGAAAAACCTCCGTCTACGTCACCTCCCACCCCACTACCCCGTCATCCTCAGGCTCCTATAATTCGTCATCCTCGGACTCCTTTAATTCGTCATCCTCGGGCTTGACCCGAGGATCCATAGCGGTGGGTTATCGAGTTCGGAGATTGGCGGCTTTTGAGTATATACTACAATAAGAACGATTATAAATTTCAGTTAAAAACCAAATTTTGAAGTCAATTAACCCCTTCCTTGTGCGGGAAATTAACACCCTTAATGTACGCCGCTTTGTTTTGTGCTCGATCTGGTATCCGCAAAATAAGCCCTGATTTTTGCATTTTCTGAAATATACGTTTCACATTGTTTGCATCACCAATAAAACAAATTTCACGTGCAGTCGAATTGTTGATCTCCTCATGCTCATTTAGATAATCTACGATGATTTCCTCTGCAGAACCCAAACTTTCATGCTTAAGTATAACTAAGACTGAATTACCTCTCTGATCGATTATGGGGTCTCGCAACTTTACCTCGCGCATTGCCGCAAAAGTTGTATTTAGACCTTCACCAACATCTTTGTTAGGTGGGTTTTTGAATTTATTGAGTATCCGAACTATCTTTGGATTTCTCGCAAATCGCTCGCGTAAAATATTTTGGGCGGTAATATGGGCTGGTAATTTTCCAGGACTTTCCACCTCGACACGATCATCGAATATTCTGACATGAACATCATCATCTAGACTGTAGTCACGATGAATAATTGAATTTGTGATAACCTCATGAATTGCGACGCCAGGGTATGAGATTTTCTCCAATCCAGTTGCACCCACAATTGGAATATTTTCGGTAATTTCCTTAACCTTCTTAACGGCTTTATAAATCATATCATAGGCGCAACCTTCAATTGCGATTGGATCGAAATCCAATGTTTCTCGGGTTCCTTCTTTGTCTTTTGTTTTGTATCGGTAAATCTTGATAGTGGCTTTTGGCAGTTCAATTTGAGGTTCATCGGAAAAAAGTACGTTCCCCGCTACAGTTGTTTTTCCTTCAAGGCAAAGTTTTTGTTTTTGAAGCCAAGGTAGTGGTTCTGATGTTGGCGTAACATTAAGCACAAAATCGATGATTACTATTGTATTCTCAATGTCTCTTTCGCTTGATTGAGTTTTTGTGTTTTCGTATTTGAATAACCCTTTATCTATTTCTATTCGACGAATTTTTTCCGGCGTTTCTTGCTTTATACTTTGTGCGCCTGCTCTCAGATAGATTTGGTCATCAGGAGTTTTTGTGAGCTTCAAAGATTTTTCAACTTCAATTAACAACAAAAAACCATTTTTGTTTTTAGCCGAAAGAAAGGTGTACCTTAATATTCCATCCGTGCCGTAATTTTCATCGAGAAATGCTATTAAACCATTTGCCTCTTCATGATCAGCAAAGCCGACCCAATCTAGATCGTCACCATTTTCTTCAATTCCAATTACAAGTTCTCCTCCATCGGCATTTGCAAATGCCGATACATGTTTGGGTAGTGTTCTGGGTCTAAGTTTCTTGGACTTAAAGTCCAGGAAATGCCCCTCCTTCCGCTCCAACAAGTTTTGAAGCCTGCTAGGGGTGATGTCCTCTGACGTGCTCCCCAAGTTGTCCTCATTTATAAGTTAGTTCTGTTCTGGTTATGATCCATATTGGACCAGGTTGCAAATTCGTTTGGTGTGAGCCAGTTTAAGCTTGAGTGTGGCCGGGTGTGATTGTAGTCAGCTCTCC
>JAJFHS010000023.1 GCA_021775475.1 Hyphomicrobiales bacterium | reverse complement strand
CAGTCCCGATGGCGACACCTGTTAAATAGCTTTAAACCGGGGTTTTAGTGTTTAACCTGGAAGTCCTGAAGCCAGCCCTCACCCCCCGTCCCAACCCCCCGATACGGATACCCTAGGGGTGGTTGGGACGGGGGGAGAGGGCTGGCTTCAGGACTTCCAGGTTAAACACTAAAACCCCGGTTTCAAGCTATTTAACAGGTGTCGCCATCGGTACTGGCAGATCGCGTTTTTGCAGGACAGTGCGCAGGCGATCTGGATAATCTGTAATGATACCATCCACTCCCATAGCGATAAGCTGCTCCATGCGGCGAGGCTTGTTTACCGTCCACACTTTGACTGCAAGGCCCAGCTTGTGGGCGAGATCGATTTTCTCTCTGGTCACTTCTTTATGATAGGGCGACCAGATGCGCCCGCCTGCCGCCTTGATTGCACGCGGCTCACTTTGCTGAAATTCATCAATATCAAATCCCGCCAGCCATGGCGATGCACCCGGCTTGCCAGGTTGCAGTGTATCCAGCCACGGCTGGGTAACGGAAAGATAGGCGGTGGGAATTTTCGGTGCCAGTTTCTGCACCACCTGGAGCGTGCGCCAGTCAAATGATTGTATCGTCACCCGATCAGACATTTTCTGGTCCCGGATAACTTGCAAAACCGCTTTCGCAAATGCTGTTGGTTCAAGCGCTAAATCGGGCTCTTCCGGATACAGCTTGGTTTCGATATTAAAGCGCACAGTCTTGTTGCCGCTGCGCTTTACCAGATCAAACACTTGTTTGAGTGTGGGGATAGAGGTGCCGTCAACAACCGATTGATTGGGAAATCTTGCCGCATACCGGGCATTTGGATCAATCGCGCCGACATCAAATTGTCTGAGTTGTCGATAGTCAGTCTGACGAATAACAGCGCCATCTTTGGCCAGATATTTCCCGGCCCTGTCTCGGGTAATGTCCCGGTTCAGCCGTGGATTATGACTGACCACCACAATGTTGTCGCGGGTTACCGCAAGATCCAGCTCCAGGGTGGTAACGCCAATAGACAAGGCGCGGGCAAACGCCGGTAATGTATTTTCCGGCATCAATCCCCGGGCACCACGGTGGCCCTGCAAATCAATTTCCTGAGCCTTCAGGGTTGGTGAGGAAGAAAATACCATCACTACCACAATCAGCAGGCGCGAAAATCCGGTCAAATGACTCAAAATCTGCTCCATTTTTATACCAGCGGAAATTGTGTTGGGTTTCTCTTGATAACCTCAACACAACCTTAACAAATTAAAAATATAAAATACAACTGTAGGTTGATGGGCTTTTGCTCATATGCCAATTTCTTATCATGTTTCGAAAAGGTGGTAAAATAAATGGAAGCCGAGGAGAGTAAAAACCGCCCGCCTAGCGATACCGGGCTGGAGGCAATTCTGATTGATCTGGAGAGGCAGTGGCAGGAACGCACGAGCGATTTGCAGGTGGTCAGGACATCTATCCATGAAACCAACATGGTCAATTCAGAGATGCTGGCCAATATGGGGCATGAATTAGCCAAACCCCTGAATGACGTTATTGGATTGGCCCGGCTTATGCTGGAATCGGAATTGGATTGCCAGCAGAAAACGGCCACCGAAACAATTATTCAATCCTGCCATGCCTTGCTGCAAACTCTCGATGATATCGTTGATTTGTCCGGGACCAGGGAGGGTCATGCCGAAAACCCCGAACCGCTGTTGGCAAACACTCGCACCATCACAGCTTTAATCGATCGGGACTATGTGAATAAGATGAAAAGCGATTTTCAAAACGGCAAGTATAGCAATTTGCTGGAGCAATATTGCAGCGATAGTGAGCAGACTTTGCGCAATCTTGAGCAGGCGGTTGAAAGACAGGATACTTCACAGGTAAAAAATCTCCTGCATTTGCTCAAGGGCTGTTCCGCCAACTTTGGTGCTTCGGCAATTGTTAAACTTTGTGAGGGCCACACGAAGCGCTTCGAGCATTCGAATAATATGACCAGATCTGAATTTGTGCAACTAAAGCAGACCTATGAGAATACCAGGTCCCAATTGCGGTAGGCGGACGGGTCAGGATTCTGACGTGTTTCGCTCAGCCATTTCTGTCACGACCCAGTCCATAAAACTCTTGATTTTGGCCTCCGCCTCGCGCCCGCGTTTGCACACAATGTACCAGTTGCGCTCTCGGGTTATGGAAATATCAAAGGGACGGACCAGGCGCCCGGAGCGAAGGTCTTCATCGATATCCTGTATCTCGGCCATGGCAATGCCGTCACCGGCCGCCGCTGCCTCCAAAGCGAGAAGATAGGTATCATAGTGGGTGGAAACCCGTCTGGGTAAATCACCGAGGTTGGCCGCCAGCAGCCAGCGGTTCCAGTCATTTGGCGATGTATAGACATCAATCAGTGGTAGCCGCGCGAGGTCAGCCGGCTGGCGCAACCCGCGCTCACCAATCATCATCGCCGGTGCGCACACCGGTGTCACCCGACCAGTATACAAATAGCGGTAAAAAAGTTCTGAAGTATCTTCATTGCCAAGAATAATCCCCACATCAATACCGTCGGTGCGAAACTCCCATTCCCGAAACGATGTCGACAGGCGCACTTCCACATCAGAATGAAGGCGCTGATAATGCGAAAGTCTCGGCAACAACCACCGCATCGCCGTGGTGACATAGACCTGTGCGGTCAAGATACCGGCGAGCCTCGAATCAGCCAGTTCCGCCGTACTGCGCTCAATCCTGTCAAAAGCTTCTTTTATCGCCGGAAAAAAGCGCGCGCCTTCAGCACTCAGTTCAACCCGGCGCGTGGTGCGATTGAACAGTTGAATGTCAAAACGCTCCTCCAGTGCCCGAATATGATGTGAAACGGCTGAATGGCTCACATGCAACTCGTCAGCAGCGGCGCGGAAACTTAAATGCCGGGCAACAGCCTCAAAGGCGCGCAGGGCATTCAACGGCGGCAGTTTTCTCGACATGATAATACCAATACATTCAGGAAAATTATCGATTTATCTATCTTTAATAAGGCTTTACCGAAAAATCACTATTTAATTAGTTAGATTTTCTAAATTATATGTAAGTTTTTGATAATTGTATACCCACCCGCATTTGCGTCACATGAGCTATTGATGTGAAAGGGGATAAGCATGAGTGTAACAGCTGAACCTGCCCAGCGCAGGCGTGGTGGCAGGAATGCCCGCAAGGCGTTGCGATCAGCACCGCTGGCCGATGATATCAAGCCGGTGTGGCCGGGAATGCAATCGGATCGCTACCGTGCTCTATCCGTTTTGGACATGGACAATATCCATGCCGCCATCCTTGATACGCTCGAAACCATAGGTCTGGCCGATGCCATCCCTTCGTGCATAGAGGCGGTAACCAGGGCAGGTGGTTTTTTAAATGAAAAAGGCCGCTTGTGTTTCCCCCGCGCCCTGATTGAAGACACCATTGCCAGTGCCAACCGCACCTTTTCGATCTATGGCCAGACACCGACCCATGATCTTGAGCCCATCGGCAACAAGGTCTACTTTGGCACCGGCGGCGCTGCCGTTCATATTGTTGATCCGGTGAGCGGGGAATATCGTGAATCAAACTTGCAGGACCTCTATGAGATGGCCCGCATTGTTGATGTGATGGATCATATTCATTATTTTCAACGCCCCATCGTTGCCCGCGATATGACTGGCGGCTTTGACCTCGACGTCAACACTGCCTATGCCAGTCTCAGCGGTACCACTAAACATGTGGGTACCAGTTTTGTCAGCCCTGAGAGCGTTAAGGCCACTCTGGAGATGCTCCATGTCATTGCCGGCGATGAAAAATCCTGGCGTCAACGCCCCTTTCTCAGCCAGTCCAACTGTTTCGTTGTCCCGCCCTTGAAATTTGCCGTTGATGCCTGTCATTGCCTTGAAGCAGCCGTTTATGGCGGCATGCCGGTGTTGTTATTGTCGGCTGGTCAAGCCGGGGCAACCGCTCCAGCAGCGCTCGCCACTACCATTATTCAGGCCTGGGCCGAAGTTTTGGCGGGGCTGACTTACGTCAATGCCTTAAAGCCAGATGCTGTGGCAATCTGCGGTCCGTGGCCGTTTGTTTCTGATTTACGCACCGGTGCCATGTCCGGCGGCAGCGGCGAACAGGCATTGTTAATGGCCGCCTGCGGCCAGATGGGTGGTTATTACGACCTCACTACCGGGGTAGCATCTGCCATGACAGATGCCAAAATGCCCGATGCCCAGGCAGGTTATGAGAAGGGCTACAATCACGCCCTTGTCGGCAATTCCGGTGCCAATATGATTTATGAATCAGCTGGCATGCATGCAAGCCTTCTAGGAGCGTGCAAGGAAAGTCTGGTGATTGACAATGATTTGATCGGGGCAGTGCAGCGCACGGTGCGTGGCATTGATGTTTCCGTCGATACGCTGTCGATCGAAGGCATAAGAGAAGTGTGCGAACAAGGACCGGGGCATTATCTCGGCCAGCCGCAAACCCTTGATTTGATGGAACGCGATTACGTCTATCCCGATCTCGCTGACCGCTCGACACCAAAAGAATGGGAAGAACTGGGCAAGCCGGTATTGCTCGACAAGGCGGTGGAGAAAACCCGCGAAATAATCGATAATCATTTTCCGGCTCATATTTCAGAGCAAAAAGACGCAAAAATCCGAGCAATGCTGGATATCAAACTGCCGAGAAAGACCATGCAGGCAAAACTATAATATAGAATTCGAGCTAAATAGTACCCCCACTCGTCATCCCCGGGCTTGTCCCGAGGATGACGAGTGGGGGTAGTATGAGTGAAATTAGCAGCAGCATTGAGTGTTTTGCTTGACTTTCCCTAACACCGGGCCTAGTTTCCGCGCAATCTTCAAAGACGATTGCTAAACGTCTAAGACTGAAGTGCACAAGGAAAGTAATTTCCCGGAGGTACAATAGGTTAACATCCGCCAGCGAGTTTCGCCCACGGATGTGTTTTGCGTTGTGGCAATCAGTTGTTTGAAAAACGAGAATTAAAGCAAGATGTTCGAAACACTTTCAGATCGCTTAAGCGGTATATTTGACACTCTCACACGGCGCGGTGCGCTGTCTGATGCAGATGTCAATACGGCTATGCGTGAAGTGCGTCGCGCTCTTATTGAAGCCGATGTAGCCCTCGACGTTGTGCGCTCGTTTGTCGATAAAGTGCGCAACCGCGCTGTTGGCCATGATGTGGTCAAATCTGTAACGCCGGGCCAGATGGTGGTCAAGATTGTCCACGATCAACTGGTTGAGATGCTGGGGTCTGAAGCCCAGCTTTTGAGTTTTAACGCAACACCGCCCGTCGCCATTATGATGGTCGGTTTGCAGGGTTCGGGCAAGACCACATCAACCGCAAAAATCGCCAAACGTCTCGGTGACAAGGACAAAAAGAAAGTCCTGATGGCATCCCTTGATGTTCACCGCCCCGCCGCTCAGGAACAGCTTCGTGTCCTTGGCGAGCAGATTGAAGTTGCAACCCTGCCTATCGTTAAGGGCCAGATGCCCGTCGCTATTGCCAATCGCGCCATGGAGGCCGGGCGTCTCGGTGGCTATGATATTGTCATGCTCGATACGCAAGGCCGCTTGCACATTGATGACGGTCTGATGGGCGAACTGGAGCAAATCCGCCAAGATACCAATCCCCACGAAGTTCTTCTGGTCGCCGACAGTCTCACTGGTCAGGATGCCGTCAATGTTGCCAAGGCGTTTGATGAGCGTGTTGGTATTACCGGCATTGTCTTAACCAGAATTGACGGCGATGGCCGTGGCGGTGCGGCATTGTCCATGCGCGCGGTTACCGGCAAGCCGATCAAACTGATGGGTACCGGCGAAAAAATTGATGCGCTGGAGGATTTCCATCCCGAACGCATCGCCGGACGCATTTTGGGCATGGGTGATGTGGTTTCGCTGGTTGAAAAAGCAGCAGAAACCATTGATCAGGAAGAAGCCAAGAAAATAGCTGCCAAAATGCAAAAGGGCAGCTTTGATCTTGATGATCTGGCCGAACAACTCAAGCAGATGCATAAAATCGGCGGCATGCAGGGTGTGCTTTCCATGTTGCCCGGTGTAGGCAAAATCAAAAAACAAATGGCCACCGCCAATCTTGACGACACAATGTTCAAACGCCAGGAAGCCATTATCGGCTCAATGACGCGTAAAGAACGCCAACACCCCAAAGTCCTCAATGCCTCACGCAAAAAACGCGTGGCATCAGGTTCGGGCACCAGCGTTCAGGAGATCAACAAGCTGCTCAAAATGCATCGTCAGATGTCAGATATGATGAAAAAGATGGGCCGGCAAAAAGGCGGCCTCAAAGGCCTGTTCGGTGGCGGCATGCCCGATATGGGTGCCATGGCTCAGGAAGCGCAAATACCGCCTGATATGTCGAACATGCCAAGTGGATTACCGGGTCTGGGCTCCGGCCTGCCGCCGCAAGGCTTGCCGGGACTGGGAACAGGCTCTTTACCGGGATTGCCCGGTCTGCCGAAACGAAAGAAGTAACGACAAACTAATTTAAACCGGGAAAATAAAAACTCCCGAACACTCAATTATCACTTAAGGAAAAAATCTATGGGACTTAAAATCAGACTGGCCAGAGGTGGTGCAAAAAAACGCCCCTATTACCGCATTGTTATTGCTGATGTGCGCTCACCAAGAGACGGCCGCTTTATTGAAAAAGTAGGCACTTTTGATCCTCTTTTGCCAAAAGATTCAGAAGATCGCGTCACCTTGAATGAAGAACGCATCAAATACTGGATTGGTCATGGCGCATTGCCAACCGACCGTGTTCTGCGTTTTCTCGATAGTGCCGGTCTCATGAAGCGCGATGCCAGAAGCAACCCCAACAAGGCAAAGCCCGGTAAAAAGCGTCTTGAACGTGAAGCTGAAGCCGCTGCCAAAGCAGCCGACGCAAAAGAAGCCGCTGCTGCTGCAACCCAAGCCCCGGCTGAAGAAGCGGCAAGCGAATAACATTGGCAACCGATGAATAAGGAAACCAACGGCAAAATATGTCTCGGAGCCATAGCCGGTGCCCATGGTGTCAAAGGGGAGGTCAAAATCAAGACCTTCACCCAAAACGCTGAAGATATTGCCGCTTACGGACCTTTGGAAAGTGAAACAGGAGACGTTACGTTTTCGATTTTAAACTTCCGGCCTGATAAAATAGGCGTGGTTGCTAAAATTGAAGGACTTGAAGACCGCGAAGCTGCCCAAAGACTAAAAGGTACGCGGCTTTATGTTAAGCGCGAGGCGTTGCCGCAAATTGAAGAAGATACCTGGTATCATGCAGACCTTGTTGGTCTGAGGGTCCAGGCAAAAGACGATAAGGAAATTGGCGTTGTTATCGGAGTTTATGATTTTGGCGCCGGCGATATGGTAGAAGTAGACTTGGGCCCGGATGAAGAAAGTATGTTCATTCCTTTTACCCGCGATGCCGTGCCAATTGTAGATATTGATCAAGGGTTTATTGTTGCCGTGCCGATTGAAATTATAGCGGATGATAAATCTGAAGAAGAAAAAAGTTGAGATTGTAGATACGTTTTAAATGACCACATCGAACGACATATATAAAGCAAGCGTCTTGACGCTGTACCCGGAAATGTTTCCCGGGCCGCTGGGCCTGTCTTTGGCCGGGCGTGCGCTTGAGCGTGAAATCTGGTCACTGGAAGCGGTTAATATTCGCGATTTTGCCGATGATAAACATCATACTGTTGACGGCACACCTGCCGGTGGTGGTGCTGGCATGGTGTTGCGCGCAGACGTTGTTGCCCGTGCCCTTGATGAGACTGTCAAGGATAAGCCCGCCCGCCCGATGATTTGCCTGACGCCACGTGGGACACCGCTAACACAAGCAAAAGTGCGCGAGTTGGCTGAAGCTCCCGGTGTGGTTATACTGTGTGGCCGTTTTGAAGGCATTGATGAACGCGTTATTCAATCACGCGCATTAGAAGAAATAAGCCTCGGTGATTTTGTGTTGTCGGGCGGTGAGCCCGCAGCCTTGAGCCTGCTTGATGCAATTGTCCGCCTCATCCCCGGTGTTACCGCAAATCAAGCCTCGCTTGTTGAAGAAAGTTTTAACAACGGACTGCTGGAGTATCCGCAGTTCACCCGCCCCAACACCTGGGAGGGCCACGAAATTCCCGGCGTCCTGACCAGCGGTCACCATGGTGAAATCGCTGATTGGCGCCGCGCTCAGGCCGAAGAAATTACCAGACTAAGACGCCCGGACCTGTGGGCAAAGCAACGCTCGCAAGGACAGATAAATTAAGGTTTAAAAACAATAGTGTTTGAAAAAAATACGCTGCATGACAAAAAGAAAATAATCTTTGTCGCAGCGCCAGCGAAATTAAGAAAGGTGAACGTTAAAATGAATATTATCGAAGAAATCGAGCAAGAGCAGCTCAAGGCATTGACGGATAAGCGCCCAATCCCGGAATTTGGTCCTGGCGACACTTTGCGTGTTAATGTGAAAGTGGTTGAAGGTACGCGTGAACGTGTGCAGGCCTATGAAGGTGTGTGTATTTCACGTTCCGGCCCCGGCATTAACGAGAGCTTCACAGTGCGCAAGATCTCATATGGTGAAGGCGTTGAACGCGTGTTCCCGCTGTACAGCCCGATGATTGATTCAATTGATGTGGTTCGCCGTGGCCGTGTACGCCGCGCTAAACTGTATTATCTGCGTGGTCTTCGCGGTAAAGCTGCAAGAATTGCCGAAAAGAAAGACATGCGCCCGAAGAAAGCTGCCAAAACGTCAAGCTAAGGTGGCCAGTGATTTTATTAAACAGAATGAGGAAAAGTTGATGAAAAACCCCAGAACGCTTTATGATAAAATTTGGGATGATCATCTGATTTCAACTCAGGAAGATGGCACCGGTCTGCTTTATATTGACCGTCATCTTGTTCATGAAGTCACCAGCCCGCAAGCCTTTGAAGGTTTGCGCAATGCCAAACGCAAAGTCCATGAGCCAGCTAAAACGCTTGCCGTGGTGGATCATAATGTGCCGACCACCGATCGCTCTAAGGGTATTGACGATCCTGAATCAAAGCTTCAGGTCGACACATTGGCTGAAAATTGTGCCGAATTTGGTGTCGAATATTTTGACGAAATGGATGAACGTCAGGGTATTTGCCACATTATCGGACCTGAGCAGGGTTTCACTCTGCCCGGCATGACAATTGTCTGTGGCGACAGTCATACCGCCACTCACGGTGCCTTTGGTGCCTTGGCTCACGGTATTGGTACGTCAGAAGTTGAGCATGTTCTGGCAACGCAGACACTGATCCAGAATAAATCAAAAAACATGCGCGTGCGTGTTGATGGAAAATTATCCAGCAGTGTTACCGCCAAGGATATTATTCTGGCAATCATCGGCCAGATTGGCACCGCAGGCGGTACCGGTCATGTAATAGAGTTTTGCGGTGAAGCCATTCGCAATCTGTCCATGGAAGGCCGCATGACGGTCTGTAACATGACAATTGAAGCGGGCGCACGCGCTGGATTAATAGCGCCTGATGAAACCACGTTCGCTTATGTTAAAGACAAACCGCGCGCACCAACGGGCGAAAACTGGGATTTGGCCCGCGCCTACTGGGGCACACTTTTCAGCGATGATGAAGCCGTGTTTGATACTGAAATCTCCCTTGATGCTGAAAGCCTGCCGCCCATCGTCACCTGGGGAACCAGCCCCGAAGATGTGCTCACAATTGATGGCAAAATTCCCGATCCAGCCGACATCGCCGATGATGCCAGGCGTGCATCAATTGAGCGCTCATTGGAGTATATGGGCCTGACACCGGGAACCCCGATCCAGGACGTTACCATTGACCGGGTATTTATCGGCTCATGCACCAACGGCCGTATTGAAGATCTTCGCGCTGCTGCAAAGGTTGCTGCGGGAAACAAGGTTGCCGACAGCGTCAATGCTATGGTCGTGCCGGGTTCCGGTCTGGTAAAAATCCAGGCCGAAGCCGAAGGTCTCGATAAGATTTTTCTTGATGCGGGCTTTGAATGGCGCGAGCCGGGATGTTCCATGTGTCTGGCCATGAATGCCGACAAGCTCAATCCGCAGGAAAGGTGTGCGTCAACCTCAAACCGCAATTTTGAAGGTCGTCAGGGCAAAGGTGGCAGAACCCATCTGGTCAGTCCTGAAATGGCGGTGGCAGCAGCGATTGCCGGTCATTTTGTCGATGTGCGGACATTTTAGCCAGCTTGAATATGGCCGAGGGAACGCACCAAAAGCAGCAATCTGATGTCGCAAAAGCCAAGCGCGATCTCAAACGCCTGGAAGAGCAGTCGGAAAAACTGATCAACCCCTCGCTTGATGGTGATGCGCCTGCTGGTGATCCTATTGAAAAATGGGGTCGCATTATCGGGCGCAGTTTTGGTTATATCGTTGCCATCGGTCTCTTGTACCATCTGGTCACCACTTACGTATTATAGCAAATGGGCTTGACCAAATGGCATCAATGCGTAAGAAAGAGGGAGTTTTTCCCATGCATCTTTTAACATGCTCATTTTGGGCGTTTCGAAAGCCTGTTTTTCATGGATAAGTTTACAACACTCACCGGCGTTGCAGCGCCACTGCCGATGATCAATATCGATACCGACAAGATCATCCCCAAGCAATATCTCAAGACCATCCAGCGTTCAGGTCTGGGCACAGCCTTGTTTGCTGAAATGCGCTATAATGATGATGGCACGGAAAAACAGGATTTTGTCCTCAATCAGCCCGCCTACCGCGAAGCAAGCCTTTTGATTGCAGGTGATAATTTTGGCTGTGGCTCCTCGCGTGAACATGCACCGTGGGCGTTGCTGGATTTTGGCATCAAATGCGTGATTGCCACCAGTTTTGCCGACATTTTTTATAATAATTGCTTCAAGAATGGCATCCTGCCGATAATCCTGCCACAGGAAGATATCGACAAATTGATGGATGATGCGGAGCGTGGATCAAACGCCGTCATTACTGTTGATCTCGAAGCCCAGGAAATTTCCGGCCCCGATGGCGGCAAGATTGCCTTTGAACTCGATCCGCACCGCAAGCGCTGCCTGATTGAAGGCCTTGACGATATTGGGCTCACTCTGGAAAAAGCCGATACCATTGCCGAGTTTGAAACAACAATCAAGAAAACACGTCCGTGGATATAATGGGGCCCGCATAGATTTGAATATCAGTGCCCCGCCATAAAAAGCGGGGCTTTTTTTGCATAGACCAAAATGGAATGAGATAATGACAACTAAAAAATTACTCCTTTTGCCCGGCGATGGTATCGGCCCCGAAGTCATGGGCGAAGTCTCGCGCGTGATCGAATGGTTCTCAGGACGCAATGGTGTAGAATTTGAAACCGAAACCGATCTGGTTGGTGGCTGCTGTTATGATGCCCATGGGGTCGCGGTAACGGATGAAACCATCGAAAAAGCTAAGGCGGCCGATGCGGTTATTCTGGGTGCTGTTGGTGGGCCCAAATGGGATGGTGTTGATTTTTCCGTGCGCCCTGAAGCCGGTCTTTTGCGCCTGCGCAAGGACTTGCAGCTTTTTGCCAACCTGCGCCCTGCCATCTGTTTTGAAGCTTTGGCTGATGCCTCGTCGCTCAAACGCGAATTGGTTGAAGGCCTGGATATTATGATTGTTCGCGAGCTTACCGGCGGGCTTTATTTCGGTGAGCCGCGTGGCATTACTGATTTAGGCAACGGCCAGCGCCGTGGCATCAATACGCAAGTTTACGATACGTTTGAAATTCAGCGCGTCGCTGGCGTCGCCTTCGATCTTGCCCGCAAACGCAACAACCGGGTGACATCGGTAGAAAAACGCAATGTGATGGAATCAGGCCTGCTGTGGCAGGAAGATGTAATTGCCCTGCACAAGGAAAAATTCTCCGATGTAACCCTTGATCATATGCTGGCAGATAATTGCGGCATGCAACTGGTGCGCAACCCCAAACAGTTTGATGTGATTGTCACCGATAATATGTTCGGTGACATGCTGTCAGACGTTGCTTCCATGCTCACCGGATCTTTGGGCATGTTGCCATCGGCTTCTTTGGGAGATGCTGATAAAGACGGCAGGCGTTTGGCACTGTATGAACCCGTACATGGCTCAGCCCCCGATATTGCCGGTCAGGGAGTTGCTAACCCGATTGCCACCATCCTGAGCTTTGGCATGGCATTGCGCTATTCCTTCGACATGGGCGCAGAAGCTGATCTGGTTGATAATGCGGTACAGGCAGCTCTTGCTGAAGGTTGCCGTACCGGTGATATCGCCAGCGAAGGCGAAAAGACACTGTCGACACATGAAATGGGTTCGGCAATTATTTCTCAAATGGAGGCTCTTTCGGCCTAAGAATTTAGTCCGAAAAGTTCCAAGCCAGCCCGCTCCCCCGGCCCAACCACCCCACAGGGTACCGTTAACGGGTGGTTGGGCCGGGGGAGCGGGCTGGCTCAGCGCTAGAGCACTAAAGGAGTAAAAACACATGGGTTACAAAATAGCGATTGCGGGCGCCACCGGTAATGTCGGGCGCGAACTGCTCAATATACTGGCGGAACGCGAATTTCCTGCTGATGAAGTCGTACCACTGGCATCGCGCCGCTCTCAGGGCGTTGAAGTCTCTTTTGGTGACAAGACACTCAAAGTCACCGCCATGGAGAATTACGATTTTTCCGATACCGATATCTGCCTGATGTCGGCGGGTTCGGAAGTATCAAAACAATGGGCGCCTAAAATTGGCGCTAACGGTTGTTTGGTTATCGATAACTCATCATGCTGGCGTTATGACGCCCGAGTGCCGCTTATCGTGCCCGAGGTCAACGGCCATGTGCTCGAAGACTATATGGCGCGCAAGGACCGTCTTAATATTATAGCCAATCCCAATTGCTCAACCGCCCAATTGGTTGTGGCGCTTAATCCACTGCACCAGGTGGCCAAAATCAAACGTGTGGTTATCTCGACCTACCAATCTGTTTCAGGTGGCGGACGTGATCCCATGGATGAATTGTGGGAACAGACACGGGCGATTTTCGTCAATGACCCCAAAGAATCCAAACATTTCACCAAGCAGATAGCCTTTAACGTCATCCCTCACATCGATGATTTCATGGAGGATGGCTATACCAAGGAAGAATGGAAACTGCTGGCTGAAACCAAAAAGATACTTGATCCTAAAATCAAACTGACGGCGACAGCCGTGCGCGTGCCTGTGTTTGTCGGCCATTCGGAAGCCGTAAACATAGAATTCGAAAGCCCGATGTCGGCGGACGACGCCAGGAACATTCTGCGCGAAGCCCCCGGCTGTCTGGTGGTCGATAAGCGCGAAGATGGTGGCTACATCACGCCGATAGAATGTGTCGGAGAATTCGCCACCTATATCAGCCGTATCCGCGAAGATGCGACGGTTGAAAATGGTCTCAACATCTGGGTGGTGTCAGACAATCTGCGCAAAGGTGCAGCGCTTAACACCGTGCAGATTGCCGAAGTTCTGGTAAATCGCGGATTGATGAAGAAAGCTGCCTGATAGCTTTTCTATCTGAAGGCTAGTCTTTCTTGGTATCATTATCGTAGCGCATGGTCTGATAGGCGAGTGTAAGTGCAAAAATAACCACGGTAACAATGGCCATGCCGATGTAATAGGAAGATAAAGTTGTCATGATATTCCCCGAAATTGAAAAGGGTTATCATAGGCAGCGGTATTGGCCCGGCATTGATTCAGATCAAATTAACCCCAACCGTATTGCCGCCGCAGACTAAAATACCGATGCGCTCATCTGCGCTGGGCCTGTAAACACCATCAAGCACGGCGGCGAAGGCGGCTGCTCCACCGGGCTCTGTGGCAATGCGCAGGTTTTCCCATAGGGAGTTTTGTGCGCACGCAATAGCCTCGTTGGAAACCACAAGGCTTTGGTCAACAAAACTTTCGGCAATGTCATAAGCCAATGCGCCGATGCTTCGCGCGCCCAGTGAATCAGCGGCAATACCGCCAACCTCTACGTCAACCGGCTGGCCAGCACCCCGTGCAGCGTGCAGGCAGCAAGAAGTCTCAGGCTCAACCGCGATTATTTTGATATCATCGCGATACCATGCCGCCATGCCGCCAATTAAGCCACCGCCGCCAACCGCTACCACAATCGTATCAAGGTCCGGCACCTGTTGCTGCCATTCAAGGGCCAGCGTTCCCTGTCCCGCAAGGGTTTCGGCCGAATTATAGGCGTGCACGCTCAAGGCACCGGTGCGTTCGATAAATTCTTCGCTGGCTTCAAGCGCATCCACATAGGTTGCGCCCCCAATATGAATTTCCGCGCAGTAGGATTTAATGCGCTCAATTTTTACCGGTGATGAAATTTCAGGCACAAATATGTTTGCCGGTATCCCGAGCTTCCGCGCTGCATAAGCAACCGCTGCCCCATGGTTTCCTCCTGAGGCGGCCACAATACCGGCGGCAGGCACATCACGTGACAGGAGATTGTTAAAGGCACCGCGCGCTTTGAACGAGCCGGAATGCTGCATCATCTCAAGTTTAAAATTCCACAAACCCTGATTGCCAAACGCGCTTGCATCAACGTCGATGGTAGGCGTTCGGCGAATATGTTTACGGATGCGTTCATGAGCCAGGGTGATGTCGGATTTATCTATCATAATATCTCTATACAGGCTGAGCGGGAGGGAAGTCAGGTGGAAAAGGAATATTTTTCAGGTGAGAAAGAACAAGTTCATCGCTACCCGCGGTCACTGAAATTTTCAACACCGCATTGAGTTGGCCGCTCGCATAGGACAGTGCCGTTTCGTATGAGCCGACGGTTAGAAAATTGCCGACAAAAAGACCGGTTAACAGATCACCGGTGCCATGGGGTGCTTTGTCAAGGTGAGGGCTGGTGCACAGCCATGCCTGATCTGAAAGGACCAGCAGATTGCCGCAACGTGTGGCATCATCAACCGGCATTGAGGTGATCAGCACAGGGGTTTTGAAATTTTCACGCGCCGCATCAATGCACTGGTGCAAATCACTAACCTTGTGGCCGAGAAGATGCTGAAATTCAAACAGATTGGGCAGTATAAAATCACTGATTGGTATCAGATCACTCTTTATCGCCTGGGCCACTAACCTCGGCACATAAACCCCGGGTAAGTCATCCCCGATAACAGGGTCGCAGAAATATAAAGCAGTCGGGTTTTTGGATTTCACCAATTCGACGGCTTTCCTGACACTGGCGATTTGTTGGGGGCTGCAAAAATAACCCGAAATCACCGCCGCAACATTATCAAGACGGCCTTGACCGGCAAGAGTATCGACAAATCCATCTATTTTTTCTGCCGGAATTTCAAGTGTTGCCGCCGGTCCATGCCCCGGATGGCTTGACAAGATTATTGTTGGGATGTCAATGACGGTACAATCCGTTGCGTGCAGTGCAGCAATTGTTGCCGAGTTGCCCACATGACCATAGGCCACCTGGGAAGAAAAAGACAAAACGACGGGTGGGGGCATTCTGGGTCTCATCTGTTGGCAATCAAGTTAAAGCTTAAGTCCTGATCTGATAAAGGTAAACCATTCATGTCTCCATCCCTTCGCCCCCGCCGCAGCGTTTTATATATGCCGGGTATTAATCTGCGCGCTCTGGAAAAAGCAAAGACGCTTGCCACCGACTGTGTGATCTTTGATCTTGAGGATTCTGTTGCCCCCGATGAAAAAGAAGCCGCCCGTGGCCAAGTTGTCTCAGCGCTCAAAACCGGCGGCTACGGATCGCGCGAATTAATCATTCGCACCAATGGCCTTGCAACCCCATGGGGCAACGATGATGTGATTGCCGCCATTGATGCCGGCGCCGATGGAATTTTGGTGCCCAAGGTAAGCAGCGCTGAAGACATTGCCGCGGCTACCAAAGCCATGGATGATGCAGGGGCTCCGGTTGCCATGACATTATGGGCGATGATTGAAACCCCGTTGGCCATTTTGAATATACAGGAAATTGCCCAAACCGCTCAAGTGCCCGAAGCCCGACTCACCACCTGGGTGTTGGGAACCAATGATTTGGCCAAGGAAACCGGCGCGCATTTGACCGAAGACCGCCTGCCGATGTTAAGCTGGCTGTCCACTTGCGTGGCCGCCGCAAGCGCCTATAATCTCTCGCTCATTGATGGTGTTTATAATGACTTTCGCAATCTCGATGGTTTTCGCAACGAGTGCACGCAAGGCAAATCACTGGGCATGGATGGAAAAACCCTCATTCATCCCGGACAGATTGAACCATGCAATGATATATTCTCACCCGATGAAGACGAAATCAAACAGGTTAGGGAAATTATTGCAGCATTCGATTTGCCAGAAAACAGCGATAAAGGTGTCATCACACTTAATGGTGTTATGGTCGAACGCCTGCATGCCGATATGGCCAGACGCAAACTTGCCATCTGGCAGGAAATTGAAAAACTGTCGCAAGGTCAGGTGGATTGATCATGAGCAAAACAAATCCGGGCAATTTTTTTGAAGATTTTTATGTTGGCCAGATCCTGCATCACGCCACACCGAAAACCGTAACATCCGGCGATGTGGCCTTGTATGGCGGCTTGTTTGGCACACGATTTGCCGTTCAGTCATCGATTGAATTCGCCCGCTCACTTGGCTATCCCACAGCACCGATTGATGATCTCCTCACTTTTCACATTGTCTTTGGCAAAACCGTACCCGATATTTCACTCAATGCGGTGGCCAATCTAGGCTATGCCGATTGCCGGTTTTTAGTGCCGGTCTATCCCGGTGATACCTTGCAGGCGACATCGGAAGTGATCGGGCTAAAGCAGAATTCCAATGGCCAGACCGGCATCGTCTATGTGCGCTCGAAGGGCTTTAACCAACAGGGCAATTGCGTGCTGGAGTATGTACGCTGGGTGATGGTGCAGAAAAAGGATGCATCCTCGCCTGCGCCCAAGGCAGTTGTTCCCGAACTCCCCGCAGCAATAGCGCCCAAGGATCTGGCGCAACTGCCTGACGGTATCAGGTTCGATGACTACAACACCGATCTTTCCGGCAGCACCTATAAGTGGGGGGATTACTCAATCGGCGAAAAAATTAATCATGTTGACGGCATGACAATTGAAGAGGCCGATCATATGATGGCTGCACGCGCCTTTCAAAACACCGCACGGGTTCATTTTGACCAGTTTCAGGCAACCACAGGACGGTTCAAGCGCCGATTGATTTACGGGGGCCATATAATCTCGCTGGCCCGGGCCTTGAGCTTCAATGGTCTGGCAAACGCCTGGTCTGTGGCTGGAGTTAACGCTGGAAAACACGCAAACCCCTGTTTTGCCGGTGATACGATCTATGCCTGGTCTGAGGTTTTGGACAAAGCCGAAACACCATTGCGAGATGACGTTGGACTGATGCGGGTTAGAACCTTTGGTGTCAAAGATCAGCCGGTTGCGGAATTTCCTGGCGAAATGCAAGGAAAATATGCCCCAAACGTTGTTCTGGACATTGACTATTGGGTGCGCATACCGCGATAATGGATTAGTTTTCTACAAAAGTTCAATGGACAGATTTGCTATCTCCGGTAGCATTGATTAAACTTCATATACCAATCACTCGAAATCTAAGGGTGATTCGCTTGAGATTTTTCGGGATATTTTCCAATGGTTGACCGGCCTCTTTCGCCTCATCTTCAAATCTACACACCGATGCTGACGATGATGGTATCCATTGTGCACCGTGTAACCGGAGCGGCACTTTATTTGGGCACGCTTTTATTGTGCTGGTGGCTGATTGCTGCGGCAACCGGGCCGGAGTATTTCACTTACGTTCAGGATTTTATGAGCAGTCTCCTGGGTCGCCTGATCCTGTTTGCATACACCTGGGCACTGCTTCATCACATGCTTGGCGGCCTGCGCCATTTATTCTGGGATACCGGTCGCGGTTTTGAGTTGGTCACTGCCGAACTCACGGCGCGCTGGACCATAATTGGTTCAGTGGCAACAACGGTTGTTGTCTGGGTCGCGGGATACTGGATGATGGGAGTTTTGTCATGAGCATGAGAACCCCATTAAACCGGGTCAGAGGTCTTGGTTCGGCAAAATCAGGAACCGAGCATTTCTGGCATCAGCGTATAACGTCAATTGCCAATATTCCGCTGTTTTTGTTTTTTGTAATCTCGATCGTGGTGTTGGCAGGTGCCGATCATGCCGCCTTTATAGCTTATCTGTCACACCCCCTTGTTGCCATTACCATGTTGTTGATGGTGTTGAGCGGGATCTATCATATGTATCTCGGCATGGCCGTGATCATTGAGGATTACGTGCACAGTGAAGGCTTCAAGGTGATATCACTGCTGGCCAACAATTTTTTCAGCATTGCTGTTGGTCTGGCAAGTGTCTTTGCAATTCTTAAAATAAGCTTCGGAAGTTAATCAGCTATGACAGAAACTGGAGCGAGTAGTGCTAGCACATTCACCATAGGTGGTCGCGCCTATGAAATTATCGACCACTCCTACGACGTCATCGTCGTTGGCGCTGGTGGTGCCGGGCTGCGCGCTGTTCTGGGTGCCAGTCAGGCCGGATTAAAAACCGCATGCATCTCCAAAGTGTTCCCCACCCGCAGCCATACGGTGGCAGCGCAAGGGGGCATAGCTGCTTCTTTGGGCAATATGGGCGAGGATGACTGGCGCTGGCACATGTATGATACAGTCAAGGGCTCAGACTGGCTTGGCGATCAGGATGCGATTGAATATCTGTGTCGTGAAGCCCCTGCCGCTGTTTATGAGCTAGAACACTTTGGCGTGCCTTTTAGTCGCACTGAAGAAGGCAAAATTTATCAACGGCCCTTTGGCGGCATGACCACCAATTTTGGCGAAGGCACAGCCCAGCGCACCTGTGCAGCGGCTGATCGCACCGGCCACGCTATGCTGCACACCCTTTATGGTCAGGCTTTGCGCCACTCGGCTGAGTTTTTTATCGAATATTTTGCCATTGACCTGATGATGGAAGATGGCGTGTGCCGTGGTGTTGTGTCTCTCAATATGGACGACGGCACGTTGCACCGCTTTCGGGCACATAAAACCATTCTGGCCACCGGCGGCTATGGCCGCACCTATTTCTCGTGCACATCTGCCCACACGTGTACCGGTGATGGCAACGCCATGGTGTTGCGCGCCGGCCTGCCGTTGCAGGATATGGAGTTTGTACAGTTTCACCCTACCGGCATTTATGGCTCAGGCTGTTTGATCACTGAAGGCTCGCGCGGCGAAGGCGGGTATCTGGTAAATTCTGAAGGGGAACGCTTTATGGAGCGTTATGCCCCCTCCGCCAAAGACCTTGCCTCGCGCGATGTGGTGTCACGCGCCATGACGCTCGAAATCCGTGAAGGGCGCGGTGTCGGTCGTGAGAAAGATCATATTTATCTTCATCTCGATCATCTTGACCCGGCAATACTGGCTGAACGCCTGCCCGGTATTTCTGAATCCGCGCGTATTTTCTCCGGCGTCGATGTCACCAAAGAACCCATCCCGGTCTTACCCACAGCCCATTATAATATGGGCGGCATCCCCACCAATTATCATGGCGAAGTGATCTCGCCGGTAAAGGGCGATGTGGATGCGGTTGTGCCCGGACTTATGGCCATAGGCGAAGCTGCCTGTGTGTCGGTTCACGGCGCTAACAGATTAGGTTCAAATTCACTGATTGATCTGGTTGTCTTTGGTCGGGCTGCGGGCCTGCGGTGTGCTGAAACACTGGAGCCTAATCAGGCTCACGCTAAGCTTTCCCATGATGCCGGGGAGCTGGCCCTGTCGCGACTTGACCGCTTCCGCTTTGCCAAAGGCGATACAGGTACCGCGCATTTGCGCCTGGAGATGCAAAAGGTCATGCAACGTAACTGTACTGTTTTCAGAACCGCTGAAATTTTGGAAGAAGGCCAAAAGCTTATTCAGGATGTCTGGCATTCAGGTGAAAATATCAAGGTCAGTGATCATTCTCTCATCTGGAATTCCGACCTTATTGAAACCATGGAATTTGACAACCTGATCACTCAGGCCGTTGTTACCATGGAAGGTGCACTGAAACGCGAGGAAAGTCGTGGCGGTCATGCGCGTGAAGATTTTCCAGATCGCGATGATGTCAACTGGATGAAACACACATTGGCCAGTGTGGATGACAACAAGAAGAGTGTCTCGATTGACTATCGTCCGGTGCACGATTTCACACTGACCAACGAAGTGAGTTACATTAAACCCAAGGCACGGGTCTATTAGAGGATTATAGTAATGGTCGAGCTCACTCTGCCTAAAAACTCCAAAATCAACCCTGGAAAAACCTGGGACAGGCCCGAAGGTGCTTCGAACCTGAAGGAGTTTAAAATCTATCGCTGGAATCCGGACGATGGTAAAAATCCTCAGGTCGATACCTATTATGTTGATTTGGATAATTGCGGGCCGATGATCCTCGACGGGCTTATCCAGATAAAAAGTGAAATTGACCCCACGTTGACCTTTCGCCGGTCGTGTCGCGAAGGCATTTGCGGGTCATGTTCGATGAATATCGACGGCACCAATACCCTGGCCTGTATAAAAGGCATGGACGAAATAAAAGGTGCGGTGAAAGTCTATCCATTGCCACATTTATCTGTGGTCAAGGATCTGGTGCCGGATTTAAATAATTTCTATGCCCAGCACCGCTCGATTGAACCGTGGCTGCAAACCACAACGGCAGCGCCGGAAGATGAATGGCGCCAGGGCCCTGAGGATCGCAAAAAACTTGATGGGTTGTATGAATGTATCCTGTGTGCCTGTTGTTCGACCTCGTGCCCGAGTTACTGGTGGAATGAAGACCGCTATCTCGGTCCGGCAATTCTGTTGCAGTCCTATCGCTGGCTGGTCGACAGCCGTGATGAGGCCACAGGCGAACGTCTGGATAATCTTGAAGATCCGTTCAGACTATACCGCTGTCACACAATCATGAATTGTTCCAAAGCTTGTCCCAAGGGCCTCAACCCGGCCAAAGCCATTGCCGAAATTAAGAAACTGATGGTCGAACGACGGTTCTGATCGTGGCTAATGAACTTCTGAGGCGATACAGAGATCAGGTTGTTAGTGGTGAACTGGATAAAGACGCCAACCAGGATCGCATCGTTGAGCACCTTGATATCTTATGTCATCAACTTAAGAACTATGAGGGTAACGCCGGTTTTTTCGACCGGCTTGTAGGTCGGCGTCAACCGGTCTTGAAGGGTGCATACATCCATGGTGGCGTTGGCCGTGGCAAATCCATGTTGATGGATTTGTTTTTCGATGTGCTGGAATGTTCTTACAAAAAACGTGTGCACTTCCACGAATTCATGGGTGACGTTCATGGTTTAATTCACCAATGGCGGCAAAAACATAAAGCCGGTGAAGTTGAAGGCGATGATCCTATTGCCCCGGTGGCGGGTAAAATAGCGGCTGAGACCAAAGTCCTGTGTTTTGACGAGTTTATCGTCAACGATATAACGGATGCGATGATATTGGGGCGATTGTTTACAGTGTTGTTTGACCACGGCGTTATCGTTGTCGCCACTTCCAATCGAGCCCCCGACACTCTTTATGAAGACGGCCTCAATCGGGCTTTGTTTTTACCCTTCATCGAGGTTCTCAAGCAACGTCTGGATATTTTACATCTTGATCATGGCGTTGATTACCGGATGCTGCACTTCGAGGGCCTCTCCACTTACTACACACCTTTGGGCAGCGCTGCCGACGAAAAAATAGAAAGCGCCTGGCAAAGACTTACCGGCAATGCCAAAGGCGAGTGTCAGGTGCTCAAAATACTCGGTCGCAACCTGGTCATACCTGCAAGTGCCCATGGCGTTGCCCGTTTCAAATATTCGGACTTGTGTGAAAAACCACTGGGTGCGGCGGACTATCTCAAGCTGGCAAGAACCTTTCATACCATTATCCTGGAAAATATTCCGCAATTGAACGCAGACCGGCGCAACGAGGCCCGGCGTTTCATTACACTGGTCGATACGCTGTATGATAATGGCGTCAAACTGGTGGCATCTGCTGCAACCAGCCCTGACAACATCTATGCCCGGGGAAAAGAACGCTTTGAGTTTGACCGCACAGTATCGCGGCTGCTGGAAATGCAGTCACAATCATATCTGGGCCTTGGTCATGGTGATAATCATGCTTTGATTAATGCATAATGAGAGAGTATTATTTACCGAAACGAGCGAGGAAAACCGATGCGGACAAAGGTAACATTTACCCTTCTGGCACCTTTATTGGTGGCTGGCTGCTCTTGGAATGCCCTGTATGTCGCGCCCTCAGTGGCACCGGTTCAGGTAGCACTCGCCGATTTTAAAAAACCGTATCCGGGAAAATATCTTCTTCTTGTTTCCAGTAAGGGGCTTAATCAAAAAGTCGAGGTTGGAGGTCTGGTGTGTACGTCGCACGACTTTTTTGTCGAGATTGAACGCAACTTTGAACAATCCGTACAAAAGACACTCGCCAATGTGGTGGAAGAAATCGAGGTTGTACCCGCAGCCTTGACAAAAAAACAAATCAGGGCCGCCAAAGCCCGGGCATTGATAACAATCAAGGCTGAAAACCTGGTCGCCGGCCTTCTGGTCAGCCCTGGATTTTTTACCAAGGAAAGTCAGGCTAAGGTCAACATTTCTGCTCGCCTTCAGGTGCTTAAGGATAGAGGCAGATTGTTTGATAAACAGTTGAAGGCTGAAAATACCACCGCACTCACCATCGGTAAATGCCTCGATGGCTTCAAGCCGGTGACAGCAGCATCATCAAAAGCACTGAAGCAATTGGTCGAGAAGATTGGAAAGTCCGTGGCGCAATCGTTATCATCAAGAAAATGATCGAAGAACCATCAACGGTTTAAATTTGATTATTTGAATTTTCTAAGTTACCGGAGTGGCAGAAATTAAACCCTTAACTGCCGGTCGCACCTTCAAGCTTACGTCGTGCACGCGTGCGGCGGCGTCTGATTTCTGCGGAACGTTTGCTTGCCGCTGTCAGGGCGGTTTTGTCGCCCATTGTCAATTCTCCGGTTGTTGGATCGAAGGTTGCTTCACCAGCTTGTCCGGTGAAAAATCCGGGGCCCTTGCTGATGGCATCAATTTCCTGATACTCAAATTCTTTGCTGCCAGCGCAGGCAGTGGTCAAAACCCCCAAAATACATACAATCAAGATTGCGCGTAATTTGCGTTTGTTAACCACTGCCTGAGCCATATTGTTTTATCCTGTTGAATTAAGGATGATTAGAATTTGATTCTCATGCCTGTGAAGACGGCGAAAACATCATCCGTGCCACCATCAAGTTCATGATTTCTAACACTCAAATACATCTGAGCGCCGATTGGGTCCAGGTTCTGAACCGCACCAAAGCCATATGATGTTGAAGTGCCTGAAGTAGCGGTGTTGATATCTTCACCCTGGTAGTAATCAATCGAGAATGATGTTCTACCGTACATGGAGACACTGTTGGTCTGGAAACCGACTTTACCGTAGAAGAATTTACGGTCATCGCCAATATCACGATCTTCATTCGCAGCAGCGAATGTCAGGTTGAAGCCATTGTCCAGAAGAACAGAGACTGAACCACTGATACGATCGCTAACACCAGCTGCGTTTGTCACAGCATTTGTACCCAACGTAGGAGCACCAACAGCAGGAATAACAGTTGCAGTTGCAGCAGCAGGAGCGGCACCAGTTACGGCACTTGCATTCTGCCACCCAATTGATGCGGCAATTCTTGCACCGGCGAACTGGTTAGCATAGCGCAGGGCTACATCGTTACGTCCGCCTTGTGAAGCAGAAGCAGAAAGTCTGAAGCCGGCAAAGGTTGGTGTGTCATAACGAATACGATCACGACGAGAGCCGCCATCAAGGTTGGTGAAGTTTGAGCCTACGAGACCACCAGCCTGGAATGCGAGGCCTTCATTGCCGCCGCCGCCAAGAGAGTACTGAGCAAGGCCGGTACCGGACAGGTCAGTTTCAGATGTGCCGTTTGAAGCAGTATTGCCCTGGCCCAAGGAAAGTTTACCCATGGAAGCAGAATTCAACCAGACTTCACCAATACGTTCGCCGACTGGAGTTGCGCCCGAAGAGGTGCCACCAGTGCCGCCGTTTGCATTGAAACGAATATCAGTTGAGGAGTTTGATTCGAACTGCAGTTCGATTGTAGCGCCCGCAGTCACATCATCATTCAAACGACCAGAAGCAACAAAACGGAAACGTGTGCCGGAGTTATCGCTGTCAGTGTAGAAAATTTCATCATCATTACCGTTATCACCATAAAGGATGGAACGGTTAACCTGACCAGAAATTTTCAGTTGAATTGTGTTTGCATTAGGAGCAGGTGCTGGTGGAACCAGAGGATCTGCTGCATTAGCTGTTCCAAGACCGAAAATGGTCAAGAGGGAAGCTACCCCTGCGATTTTTACTGTAGAAAGCATGATTGCCCTTTCAAATTGGTAGTAAATTACGAATACACCCATTCTATAACCTGAGGTGAGGCGGCTTGGCTATCGCACAAGTCGAGAAAAATCCCGTTTCCTTGCTCTTGTTGCCAAAATACCACGCCCTGCGCGGGCATTATCTCGACCTGTTGCATAATTGTAACAAACGGCAATGCCTCAAATAAGGAATCGCCGGAAATCTTCTGCAGACAAGGTAGTGATTCGGGTTTTTTCATACAAATTGTCAAATCTTTGGGACTTGCTTCTATCAGGGTTGCGTGAGGATAACATACGCGTTACACCCAAGCGGATACGACTTTGAACAGCAATTTAGAGGAAATTATGGCGCGGAATAAAATTGCACTAATTGGTGGTGGTATGATTGGCGGCACTTTGGCCCATCTGGCTGGATTAAAACAGTTAGGCGATGTGGTGATATTTGACATTGTTGACGGATTACCTCAGGGCAAAGCCCTTGATTTGGCGGAATCCTCGCCTGTTGAAGGCTTTGATGCCAGTTTTTCCGGCACTTCGGATTATTCAGGCATCAAGGGAGCTGACGTTGTTATTGTCACTGCTGGTATTGCCCGCAAACCGGGCATGAGCCGCGATGATCTCATTGACATCAATCTGAAAGTTATGGCGCAGGTAGGTGCGGGCATTAAAAAATATGCCCCCAAGGCTTTCGTTATCTGCATTACCAACCCGCTCGATGCCATGGTGTGGGCGTTGCAAAAATCGAGTGGCCTACCTAAACACATGGTTGTCGGCATGGCGGGCGTGCTTGATTCAGCCCGCTTCAGATATTTTTTGGCTGAAGAATTCAAGGTCTCGGTAGAGGATGTCACCGCCTTTGTTTTGGGCGGGCATGGCGACACCATGGTGGCCTTGCCGCGCTATTCAACAGTAGCAGGCATTTCCCTGCCCGATCTCGTCAAGATGAAATGGACAACGCAAAAGCGGATTAACGCGATTGTCAAACGCACCTGCAGTGGTGGTGCGGAAATTGTCGGTCTGTTGAAAACTGGTTCGGCCTATTACGCCCCCGCCAGCTCGGCCATTTCAATGGCGGAAGCCTTTTTGAAGGACAAAAAGCGTGTCCTGCCGTGCGCTACCTATCTTGATGGCGAATATGGCGTTAAAGATCTCTATGTCGGCGTGCCCACGGTTATCGGTGCCGGTGGCGTCGAGCGCATTGTCGAAATCAAACTTGATCGCAAGGAAAGTGCCGCGTTTAAAAAGTCAGTTGCAGCGGTTCAGTCTCTTGTGGAAACCTGTATCGGCATCGCCCCCAATCTAGGGAAAAAATAGCGGGTTTGCTCTGTATTTAAGACTTCCGGGCCAGCCCACTCCCCCGCCCAACCACCCTTGGGGTACCCTTATCGGGTGGTTGGGCAAGGGAGTGGGCTGGCCCGAAACAACCTCAAACATTGCTAAGAATCACTTGGTAATATAGACGCAACTCCTACCATCAGTTGTTCAGCATCGAAACGGAATATACCAATGAACATTCATGAATATCAGGCCAAAGCTGTATTGGGTGAATTTGGCATACCGGTGCCCAAGGGCATTGCAGTATTTAGTGTCGATGAGGCAGTCAAGGCAGCCGAAAAACTCGGTGGCCCGATCTGGGTGGTAAAAGCCCAAATTCATGCTGGTGGCCGCGGCAAGGGTGGTGGCGTCAAAGTGGTCAAATCCATTGACGAAGTGCGTAGCGCTGCCGAGGCTATTTTGGGTATGCAGCTGATTACCCCGCAAACGGGCGCTAAAGGCAAACGCGTTAACCGCCTCTATATAGAGGACGGCTCCACAATAGAAAAAGAGCTTTATCTTTCAGTCCTGGTTGATCGCGGCTCATCGCGTATCGCTTTTGTGGCTTCCACCGAAGGTGGCATGAACATTGAAGAAGTGGCAGAAGCAACACCTGAAAAAATTCACACACTTACCATTGATCCGGCCAGTGGTATTAGCGGTTTTCACGGTCGCTGGATCGCCTACGGGCTCGGCTTAAAAGGTGATCAGGTAAAACAATGTGTCAAATTGATCGGCAAAATTTACAAATGTTTCATTGAAAAAGATGCATCTCTCCTTGAGGTCAATCCCCTGGTGGTGACCGGTGAGGGAAACCTGATCTGCCTCGATGCCAAAATGGGTTTTGATTCCAATGCGCTTTTCCGTCACGCTGATATTGCTGATTTGCGCGATATTGAAGAAGAAGACGAAAAAGAGGTTCAGGCGTCAAAATTTGACCTCAACTACATCAGCCTCGATGGCTCTATTGGCTGTATGGTCAATGGTGCCGGCCTGGCCATGGCGACCATGGATATCATCAAACTCTACGGCTCGTCGCCCGCCAACTTTCTCGATGTTGGCGGCGGTGCCACCAAGGAAAAGGTTGCCGAAGCCTTCAAGATCATTCTGTCCGATGACAAGGTCGAGGGCATTTTAGTCAATATTTTCGGCGGCATCATGCGCTGTGATGTTATCGCCGAAGGCGTTGTTGCAGCCGCGCGTGAGCTCAATCTCAATGTACCTCTGGTCGTCAGGCTGGAAGGCACCAACGTCGAGCTTGGCAAGGAAATCATGAGCACATCGGGATTGCCAATAATTGCGGCAGATAATCTCGCGGATGCAGCACAGAAGATTGTCGCTGCTGTGAAAGGGGCAAACTAATGGCTGTTCTCGTTGATCATAATACCAAAGTAATCTGTCAGGGCATCACCGGCAGCCAGGGCACATTTCACTCCGAACAGGCAATCGCTTACGGCACCAAAATGGTTGGTGGGGTAACACCGGGAAAAGGTGGCTCCAGCCATCTTGATCTGCCGGTATTCGATACCGTGCGTGATGCGGTTGATCAGACCGGTGCAACGGCAAGCGTTATATACGTGCCGCCACCGTTTGCAGCCGATGCAATTCTCGAAGCTATCGCGGCTGAAATTGAGCTGGTTGTCTGCATAACCGAAGGCGTGCCCGTTATCGACATGGTCAAGGTTAAACGTGCCCTTCAAGGCTCGAACACCCGTCTCGTCGGGCCTAATTGTCCAGGGGTAATTACACCTGGGCAATGTAAAATCGGCATTATGCCGGGCCATATTCATCGTCCCGGCAGCGTCGGTATTGTCTCGCGCTCAGGCACACTGACCTATGAAGCTGTCGCCCAGACCACAGCGGCTGACCTTGGTCAGACCACCTGTATCGGCATCGGTGGCGATCCGGTAAACGGCACCAGTTTTATTGATTGTCTCGATATGTTTTTAGGCGATGAGGCAACGGAATCAATTATCATGATTGGTGAAATTGGCGGCTCGGCAGAAGAAGAAGCAGCTGACTTCCTCACCCGTTCAAAAATCAAAAAACCGGTGGTAGGTTTTATTGCCGGTCTCACAGCTCCTTCCGGAAGAACCATGGGCCATGCTGGCGCAATAGTATCCGGTGGCAAGGGTGGTGCCGAAGACAAAATTGAAGCGTTGCGCAGTGCGGGTATAGCAGTGGCTGAAAGCCCGGCGGCACTGGGGACAACACTTGTAGAGGTGCTTAAAGGGTAAATTGCCCGTAAAACTGCCGTCAGCCTAGCCAGGGATTAGTGATTCTCGTTGCTATTCAAACAAGAAACTGAGAAGGTGCCATTTCCTTAAAGCGGCGGACAAGGAAGGCGGCCTGTGGCCGGTAATTAGTATGTCAAGAAGCTCGGCAAATGACGATTTTGCCAAAACGTCATTTCTATTTGGTGGCAACGCCACCTTTATTGAACACTTATACGCTCAATATCAACGTGATCCGACATCAGTAGATCAAGAGTGGCAAGAGTTTTTCTCAAATCTAAAAGATGATACGGCACAAGTAATTGAAAGTGCCGACGGTCCCAGTTGGCAACGGACAGATTGGCCGGTTCAGGAAAATGGTGAGATGGTCAGCGCACTGGACGGCGACTGGTCTGCGCTTGAAACTGATTTAAAACCAAAAATCGAAAAAAGATCAGAAAGTGCTGCTGGTGGCCGCACGGAAGATGAGGTGCGCGCGGCAACAATCGACAGTATTCGCGCCATTATGATGATCCGGGCGTATCGCATGCGCGGTCATCTGGATGCCGATCTTGACCCGTTGAAGCTCGATGATAAAGGCCCAAGCCCGGAACTGAAACCCGAAGCATTTGGGTTTAGCGAAGCTGACATGGATCGCTCCATTTTCATTGATAATGTTCTTGGTATGGAAACCGCAACGGTGCGTGAAATTCTGCGGGTTTTGCGCCGCACCTATTGTTCAACCATCGGTATTGAATTCTTGCACATATCAGACCCTGCTGCCAAGAGATGGCTGCAGGAAAGAATTGAAGGACCGGACAAGGAAATCACCTTCACGCCGCAAGGCAAAAAAGCCATTTTGCGCAAACTGGTTGAAACCGAAGGCATGGAGAAATTTCTCGATGTAAAATATACCGGAACCAAGCGTTTTGGTCTTGATGGCGGCGAGGCCATGGTGCCGGCGCTTGAGCAGATTATAAAGCGCGGTGGTCAACTTGGCGTGCGCGATATAATCCTGGGCATGCCGCATCGCGGCCGCCTCAATGTGCTGGTAAACGTCATGGGCAAGCCGTATTCGGCTCTGTTCCACGAGTTTTTAGGCGGCGCTTCCAATCCTGACGATGTTGAAGGTTCAGGCGACGTCAAATATCATCTGGGCACATCGTCCGATCGTGAGTTTGATGGCAACAATGTGCATCTGTCCTTGACCGCCAACCCTTCTCATCTGGAAATTGTAGCCCCTGTGGTTTTGGGCAAGGTCCGGGCCAAGCAGGACCAGTTGAAAGATAAAGAGCGCGTCCAGGTATTGCCCTTGTTGTTGCACGGGGATGCAGCCTTTGCCGGACAAGGTGTCATTGCTGAATGTTTCGGTCTGTCCGGGCTAACCGGTCACCGCACCGGCGGCAGTATTCATTTTATTGTCAATAACCAGATCGGCTTTACCACCGCCCCGCATCATTCACGCTCATCACCTTATCCTTCTGATTCAGCCAAGATGATTGAAGCACCGATTTTCCATGTTAACGGTGATGATCCCGAAGCTGTGGTCTATGTGTCGAAAATAGCCACGGAATATCGGCAAAAGTTCCATAAGCCTGTTGTTATTGACATGTTCTGTTATCGCCGATTTGGCCATAATGAAGGCGACGAGCCCTCGTTTACCCAGCCGTTGATGTACAAGGCCATTCGCAAACACCCGACCACCCTGACGATTTATTCCGAACGTCTAATCAAAGAAGGCGTGGTGACGGTTGAAGAAATTGCCGGCATGAAAGCCGAATTCAGGGCTCATCTTGAAGAAGCCTTTGCAACAAGCGAAAGTTACAAGGTCAACAAGGCCGATTGGCTTGATGGCAAATGGACAGGCCTTGGACTGCCTGATGATGATGATGCCAGACGCGGCATAACCGGCGTTAATCTCGATGTGTTGAAAAAAGTTGGCCACAAGATTTCCGAGATACCGGAAGACTTTAATGCCCACAGAACGATTTCGCGCATCTTCGCCAACCGGCGCAATATGATTGATGAGGGTGTCGGCATAGACTGGGCTATGGCCGAAGCTCTGGCTTTTGGCACATTGGTCAACGAAGGCTACCCGGTCAGGCTTTCCGGCCAGGATTGTGAACGTGGCACATTTTCCCAGCGTCACTCGGTCCTCACCGATCAGATCACCGAAGCGCGCTATACCCCGTTGCAGAATATTTCGGAAAATCAGGGCCGCTATGAAGTTATCAACTCAATGTTGTCGGAAGAAGCAGTTTTGGGTTTTGAATATGGATATTCCCTGGCTGAACCAAACGTATTGACCCTGTGGGAGGGGCAATTTGGTGACTTTGCCAATGGCGCCCAGGTGATATTTGACCAGTTTTTATCCAGTGGTGAGCGTAAATGGCTGCGCATGTCGGGTCTGGTGTGCCTGCTGCCGCATGGCTATGAAGGCCAGGGACCGGAACATTCATCTGCCCGGCTTGAGCGATTTTTGCAGCAAAGTGCCGAGGATAACTGGCAAGTGGCCAATTGCACCACGCCAATGAACTATTTCCATATTCTGCGTCGGCAAATGAAACGGGAATTTCGCAAGCCGTTGATCTTAATGACGCCAAAATCATTGTTGCGTCACAAGCGCGTTATTTCAACAATTGAAGAGTTCGGACCTGAAGCAAGTTTCCACCGGGTGTTGTGGGATGATGCGCAAATTCTGCCAGACCAGAAGATTAAGCTGGTCGACGATGACAAGATCAAGCGATTGGTCTTGTGTTCAGGCAAGGTTTATTTTGATCTCTATGACCAGCGCGAAAAACGCGGTCGCAATGATATTTATCTTATGCGTGTTGAACAGCTCTACCCCTTCCCCAAGAAGGCACTGATCAACGAGATGGGCAGATTTCCTCAAGCTGAAATCACCTGGTGTCAGGAAGAGCCAAAAAATATGGGCGGATGGTCGTTCATGGAACCCAATCTGGAATGGGTGCTCAATGAGATAGACGCCAAACACAAGCGTCCAATCTACGCCGGGCGCCCGGCGACAGCAGCAACCGCAACAGGGCAGATGAAAAGACATTTGGTACAATTGCAGGCGTTTTTAGACGACGCATTAGGAGACTAGAGGCATGACGACAGAAATACGAGTTCCAACATTAGGTGAAAGTGTAACCGAGGCTACCATCGCCCAATGGTTCAAAAAAGCCGGCGATGCAGTGGCGGTGGACGAACCACTGGTTGAGCTGGAAACCGACAAAGTAACCATTGAAGTGCCCGCACCTGCCGCCGGAGTGTTGTCGGAAATCCTGGTCAAAGACGGTGAAACCGTCGAAGTCGGCGCTTTGCTGGGGGCTATTGGTGAAGGATCAGGTGTTGCCCCAGCACCAGTAGCGGCACCAATAGTAGCACCAGTACTAGCTGTGGCCCCGGAGCCCGCACCGGTTGAAGCAGCAAATGCCAATAGTCCTCTAACACTTTCACCAGCGGTGAACAAACTAGTGGCTGAAAATAAAATTGACCCCGATACTGTATCCGGTACCGGTAAGGATGGCCGTTTGACCAAAGGCGATATTCTTGCGGTAATGGACAGTGTCAGTACCAGCCCAACTCCTACTCCTACTCCTACTCCTGCGCCAGTTGCGGCACCCACACCACAAGCCAAAGCCCCTGCCGTTGCCGAAGAGAGCCCGCGCGAGGAACGCGTGCGCATGACACGCCTGCGCCAAACCATCGCCAAGCGCCTGAAAGATGCCCAGAACACAGCCGCCATGTTGACCACGTTCAACGAGGTCGACATGACCGCCATCATGGCTGTGCGCAAGGATTACAAAGAGCTGTTTGAGAAAAAGCATGGCGTCAAGCTCGGCTTTATGAGCTTTTTTGTCAAAGCCTGCATCGGTGCTCTAAAAGACGTGCCTACGGTTAATGCCGAAATTGACGGGACCGATCTGGTTTACAAAAACTATTATCACATGGGCGTTGCCGTCGGCACCGACAAAGGCCTTGTGGTGCCGGTTATACGTGATGCCGATGGTTTAAGTCTGGCCGGTATAGAAAAAGCCATCAATGTTGTTGGAGCGCGCGCGCGCGATGGCAAGCTTGGCATTGAAGACATGCAGGGCGGCACCTTTACCATTTCCAATGGTGGAGTTTACGGCTCTTTAATGTCGACACCCATCCTCAATGCACCGCAATCAGGTATTTTAGGCATGCACAAAATCCAGCCGCGCCCTATGGCTGTGGACGGTGAAATAAAAATCAGACCGATGATGTATCTCGCCCTGTCCTATGACCACAGAATTGTCGATGGCAAGGAAGCTGTCACCTTCCTGGTGCGGGTCAAGGAGCAGCTTGAAGACCCTCAGCGTCTGGTCCTCGATTTATAGAATCTCAAACAAGGAGCAACCATGGCTGAGGCATTCGATCTTATCGTCATTGGTACAGGGCCCGGCGGCTATGTATGTGCAATACGTGCGAGCCAGTTGGGGCTGAAAGTAGCCGTGGTGGAAAAACGAAAAACCCATGGTGGCACCTGCCTCAATGTTGGTTGCATACCCTCGAAAGCCATCCTGCATTCCTCAGAGCTGTTTGAAGAAGCCGGTCATGAATTTGGCGCTTTGGGCATTAAAATACCCGACCCCGAACTCGACCTGCCAGCCATGATGGGTCACAAGCAGGATGTTATTGATACCAATGTTGCCGGTGTCGAATACCTGTTGAAGAAAAACAAGATCACAGCTTTTCACGGCGCGGCCAAGATTACTGGTCCCGGCAAAGTTGAAATTGCTCTCAATGCCGGGGGCAGCGAAAACCTGGAAGCCAAAAACATCGTTATTGCCACCGGCTCTGACGTGGTTCAGCTGCCCGGTATCGAAATCGATGAAAAGCAGATCGTCTCGTCAACTGGCGCACTCGAACTTGAAACTGTGCCTGAGCGTCTGTTGGTGGTCGGTGCCGGTGTCATCGGGCTTGAATTGGGTTCAGTCTGGCGCCGGTTAGGCTCGCAAGTTACCGTGGTTGAATTCCTCGACAGAATTCTGCCCGGCATGGATGGCGAAATCGCCAAGACCTTTGCCCGCACCATGAAAAAACAGAAGATGACCCTCAAGCTTTCCACCAAGGTCACCGGTGTTGAAAAGACTGATCAAGGCCTGAAGGTAACCGTGGAACCAGCGAAAGGCGGCGATGCAGCGATCATTGAAACCGATGTCATGCTGGTGGCAATCGGACGCATACCCTATACTGTTGGTCTGGGACTTGAGGAAATCGGCGTTGAACTCGACCCGCGCGGCCGCATCAAAACGGATGCACATTTCAAATCTTCTGTTGATGGCATCTATGCAATCGGCGACGTAATTGACGGCCCGATGTTGGCCCACAAGGCCGAAGATGAAGGTGTTGCGCTAGCCGAAATTCTGGTGGGCCAGGCCGGACACGTCAACTATGATGTAATTCCCGGTGTAGTTTACACCATGCCCGAAGTTGCCGTTGTCGGCAAAACCGAAGAAGAGCTGAAAGAAGCCAACATTGATTATGTGGTTGGAAAATTTTCCTTCACCGCCAATGGCCGCGCCAAGGCCATACGCAAAACCGATGGGCTCATCAAAGTTCTCGCTGACAAAAAAACCGACCGTGTGCTTGGCGTCCATATGATTGGTGCAGCCGTTGGCGAGATGATCCATGAAGCTTGCGTGTTAATGGAATTTGGCGGTTCAGCCGAAGACCTTGCCCGCACCTGCCATGCCCATCCCACATTGTCAGAAGCGGTCAAGGAGGCGGCCATGGCCGTGGATAAACGCGCCATTCACAGTTGAATATAACCGGAGAACCCACCCCTTCCTGTCGCCATTCCCGCGCAGGCGGGAATCTTCTCACGGATTGATAGAAGATCTCCGCCTGCGCGGAGATGACAACCACAAGTGCTGGCTCTTTACCCCTGATTCAGGATGTCTTGCTACAATAACCTCTGAATTTGTGAGGTTGAGTGATGTTTAAACATCAATTGAAGCTGACATCGCTGATTTTTGTAGGATTTCTCCTCTCCACTGTGATGGGTGCCGGGGCTCAGACGGCCTGTTTCAATGCACCACTTGCAGGCACCTGGGTTAATTCCGAGGCTGTCATCCAGGATCTGGTCAAGCTCGATATAGTCTACCAGTGTACGCAGGAAGAAACTGAAAATGGCCTGATTGTCCCCGGCGCGCGCTGGTATGTTCGTGCCTGGGCCAAGTGTTACCCCGCCAATTGCGCCTGGGGGCTGGTCCGCGCCCGCATCGGCCCCAAAGGTGATTTGCAGGCATCATTTTCCACTTTTGCCGCCGACCGGTTTATACGGATAAAATTGAGCGGCGACAGAATTGATGTTCAACTGATTGTAAACTATCGCAGTGAGCGCAGGCGCGACATTGACACAGAAGTGCGCCTGACCCGAAAGGGTTAAAACAATCGGCTTATTTTGCCCCGGCGCGTGGATGGGCCTTGTTATATTGCTTCAGCAGATGTTCGCTATCGACTTCGGTATAAATCTGCGTGGTCGACAGACTGGCGTGGCCGAGCAATTCCTGCACACCGCGCAGATCACCGCCAGCACTTAACAGATGCGTAGCAAAACTGTGGCGCAGGGCGTGGGGCGTGGCGGTGTGCGGCAGGGCCAAAGCTCCCCTCAGGCGCGCAATTGCCAGCTGGATGATCCGCGCACTCAGGCGTTTGCCGCGTGCACCGACAAACAACGGGCCTTCGGCTACAAGGACATGCGGGCATAATTCGAGATATTTGGCGATTGCCTCGCGCGCCACCGGCAACACCGGTACCTGCCGCATTTTGCCGCCTTTACCGGTAATGATCAAAACCTGATGTTCGGGCTTTATTGGTGCTTCGTGCAAACACAAGCCCAGAGCTTCCGAAATACGCAAACCACAGCCATACAGCAAAGTGAAAACAGCCGCATCACGCGCCAGTATCCATTTTTGTGTCCCGGCCCCGGATGCCAGAGTGTCGGGAGAGGCCAGCCGTCTGGCGGCATCAACACTAAGCGGTTTTGGCACCGAGTGGGCAATCTTCGGGCTTCTGATCGCCGCCAGACCCGGGTTGGTCAACGTGCCTTTTTTCTCCAAAAATCGAAACAGGGAACGGATGGCGGAAAGATTACGCGCAACCGTGCGGTTGCTGGCACCATCACGTCGCCGGCTGGCCAGAAAGGCCCTGAAATCACGCGGGCTCAGTTCAGCCAGATCTTTCAGGCTCGCAGCACCGGCCAGATGCCCAAACAGAAATTCAAAAAACTGCTCGATATCACGCGTATAGGCCTCAACGGTTTTGTCAGCCACGCGCTTTTCTGTGATCAGATAATGCAGCCAGGCCCCGGTTTCAGCCGAGACATCGCGCCCTGCATACAGAAAACTTGCCGCTGTTTTTGTCATTCATAACCTAAAGCGTGTCGGGTTAAACCAAACTCACCTAACGCGTCATCCTCGGACTTGACCCGAGGATCCATTCCTCTGGATTTTCTATAATAGATAATTTCACGTTTTCGTTGAAGGCAGCACTATGGATCCTCGGGTCAAGCCCGAGGATGACGAAGGGGAGGGGTGTGGTGCCAGTTAAATGCAACATTTTTCAAATAGTCTGACCGGTCTTTGCCCAATCGGCCATGAAGGCTTCAAGCCCCTTGTCGGTTAACGGATGCTGCGCCAGACCCTTGAGCACTGCTGCGGGAATGGTGGCAACATCCGCTCCCGCTAAGGCAACTTCTTTAACATGCACCGGCGAGCGAATGGAGGCGGCTAGAATTTCAGTATTGAGCGCCTCATAATTATCATAAATAATGCGAATATCCTCAATCAGCTCCATGCCCGATAAGCCCAGATCATCAATGCGGCCAATGAAAGGAGAAATAAATGTGGCTCCCGCCTTGGCCGCCAGCAACGCCTGATTGGCGCTGAAGCACAAGGTGACATTGACCATCGTGCCTTCGCTGGACAATACCCGGCAGGCTTTGAGCCCGTCCCAGGTCAACGGCACTTTAATCGCCACATTTTTGGCAATGCTGGCAAGTGTGCGGCCTTCGGCAATCATCTTGTCAGCCTCTAATGCTGCAACTTCGGCACTCACCGGACCTTCCACAAGATCGCAGATCTCGGCAATGACTTCCTTGAAATCGCGCCCAGATTTGGCAATCAGCGACGGGTTGGTTGTCACTCCATCAACCATGCCGGTATCGTTAAGATCGCGAATTTCTTCTATAACGGCAGTATCAATAAAAAATTTCATAGTTAAGGTCTTTTACCTTTGTTGTTGCCCAAGCCTGTTACATGTTTATGGGAACAGTAAAACATGCGAATCAAGTCAGAGTTGTTATCGCTTGAGCGACACTCTACATTTTGGACGAAAAATATCAATATTTTAAGGCGCACCACCAAAGGAGCTGGATTTTGAATATGGCAACGGCAGATGAAGTCTGTGTGCAGGTTTTGCTGCCACTGGCACTGCCTGTGGCATATTCCTATCTTGCTCCGGCGGCCATGGATCTGGTGCCAGGCCATTATGTGCGTGTTCCTTTAGGCCCGCGCCAGATGGCTGGTGTGGTTTGGTCAATCGAAGAAGCAGGCGAAGAACCTGAAATCTCCCGCGACCGGCTTAAATATGTAGCTGAGCGGTTTGAGACACCACCGATGCCGGAAATCCAGCGCCGGTTTGTTGATTGGGTCGCCGGGTACACTTTAAGCGCACCGGGGTCTATCCTGCGCATGTGTCTGCGCTCCACCGAAGCCCTGTCCCCGCCTAAGCCGCAGATGGGTTACAGGACTGGCGGCCCTGAACCGGCGCGCTTAACGCCGCAGCGCCAGCGTGTGCTTGAAGCAGCTAGCGATAACATCTTGTTGCGACCGGCAGAATTGGCCGAAATGGCCGGGGTAACCATGAGCGTTGTGCGCGGGCTAATCGACACCAAAACCCTTGTCGGCGAAGTGTTGCCGCCGCTGAAATCCTTCGATAAGCCAGACCCGCGCGCCCACCAGGTGCAACTTTCAGCCGAACAGGCAAAAGCTGCAACTGTTTTGCGCGCCAATGTAGCTGCACGCAAATATTCCGTAACCTTGCTGGATGGCGTCACCGGCTCAGGCAAAACCGAAGTTTATTTTGAAGCCATTGCCGCCACTGTGGAACGCGGTCAGCAGGTCTTGTTAATGCTGCCGGAAATTGCGCTCACCAAAGGCTTCGTTAAAAGGTTTGAACAGCGCTTTGGCGTTAGGCCGGCTGAATGGCATTCCGGCATGACGGCCCGCATGCGTCAACGCGTCTGGCGCGGCGTTGCTTTGGGCGAAGCAAGGGTGGTTATCGGTGCGCGCTCAGCATTGTTCCTGCCGTTTAGCGATCTCGGGCTGATTGTGGTTGATGAAGAACATGACACCGCCTTCAAGCAGGAAGATGGCGTTATATACCACGCCCGCGATATGGCGGTTGTTCGCGCAACTCTGGGAAAGTTTCCCGTTGTCTTGAGTTCTGCCACCCCGGCATTGGAAACGCTTGTGAATGTCGACAACGAGCGCTACCAGTCGGTTCAATTGACCCGTCGCCATGCTGGTGCAAGTTATCCGCAGATGGATATCATCGACCTTAAAACCGAAGGTCCTGAACCGCAAAAATGGATTGCGCCGCGTCTGGTGGCCGCCATGGCGGAAACTTTGGGCGATGGTGAACAGGTGCTGCTGTTTTTGAACCGCCGCGGTTACGCACCCCTCACCCTGTGCAGACGCTGTGGGCACCGTTTTAAATGCCCCGATTGCGATGCCTGGCTGGTCGAACACCGTTTTCGCCGCCAGTTGCAATGTCACCATTGTGGCTTTAACACCAACCGGCCCGATGAATGCCCCTCATGTCAGGCGCAAGGCTCGCTTGTTGCGTGTGGTCCCGGTGTTGAGCGCATCGCCGAAGAAGCAGTCGAACTCTTTCCCGAAGCGCGATTGAGTATTCTGTCCAGCGACATGTCGTCGCACAAAAGTCTGAGTGATATGCTTGTTGACATCGCTGAGCGCAAAGTTGATCTGATTATCGGCACCCAGTTAGCGGCCAAAGGCCATCATTTCCCCGGCCTTACTTTAGTGGGCATTATTGATGCTGATATTGGCTTTGGTCAGGGTGACCCGCGCGGTGCCGAGCGCACCTATCAGATTTTACGTCAGGTCGCCGGGCGCGCCGGGCGCGAAAAACAGCCGGGGCGCGCCTTCATACAAACCTATGCCCCCGAACATCCCGCCATTGACGCCCTGATTAAAGGCGATCGCGATGCCTTTTATGATCACGAACGTGAAGTCCGTAAACGCTCGGGCTTTCCGCCTTATGGCCGATTGGCCAGCATCATTTTATCCGGCCCATCACAGACCGGCGTCGAACAATTTGCCCGAATGCTTGCCCGCAGCGCTCCTTCCGGCGATGGTGCGCGCGTATTGGGGCCAGCTCCCGCTCCCATTGCTGTTATTCGCGGGCGCCACCGCTATCGCTTGTTAGTCAAAACAAAGCGGGATTTTAATGTGCAAAAATATATCTCCCAATGGCTGCAACCGCTCAAAATACCCTCAAACCTCCGGCTTTCGATTGATGTTGACCCGCAAAGTTTCTTTTAATTCAGCAACAATTGCATATAATCATGGCCGAGGCAGGGATGAGGGCGAAAAGTGTCTATTTTGTGCACTCAATTCAAGTGTCCATATTGCATGGGCCTGCCATGTGTGATAGAGCATGCGCGGCGGCAGGCGTTTTGAGCGCCTGCAGTTGCGTATCGTATTGTAAAAGTGACATATATTCAAAGATTTAACCGCTGACTGGTGTTGGTTTTTAGATAATTGTTGAAAGAAATTCTAAGTGGCAGGACAAGACCCGATACTAGCAGGAATGCCCGGACGTTATGCGACAGCTCTGTTTGAGTTGGCGCTTGAAAGCAAATCTCTCGATGGTATTTCGAAAGATCTTGGCAAAATTCAGGAAATGCTGGAAAGCAGCCCCGACCTGGATCGTCTGGTCAAAAGCCCGGTGTTTTCCACCGGTGAACAATTGCGCGCCTTAAGTACTGTTTTCAAAAAAGTAAAAATTTCCAAACTGACGCTGAATTTTGTCAGTCTGATCACGTCTAACCGCAGGCTTTTCGCCATTGAGGACATGATCAAGGCTTTTTCCATGTTATTGGCGCAGCACCGCGGAGAAATTACCGCTGAAGTCACATCGGCTACCAAGCTGACGACAAAGCAGATGAATGCCGTGAAAGCGGAATTAAAAGCAGTCGTGGGTCGCGACGTTAAACTCGTACCCCACGTAGATGCCTCTTTGCTGGGTGGTCTGATCGTAAAGGTCGGCAGCAGGATGGTTGATAGTTCCCTTAAAACCAAGCTTGACGGCTTGAAAATCGCCATGAAAGAGGTTGGCTGATGGATATAAAAGCTGCGGAAATCTCCGCAATTTTAAAAGAACAGATTAAAGGCTTTGGCAAAGAGGCTAAAGTATCGGAAATTGGCCAGGTCCTGTCAGTTGGTGACGGTATCGCGCGTATTCACGGGCTTGATAATGTTCAGGCTGGTGAAATGGTCGAATTCCCCGGTGGTATTCGCGGCATGGCGCTTAACCTTGAAGTCGACAATGTCGGCGTGGTTATTTTCGGCTCCGACAGAGACATTAAAGAAGGCGACACGGTAAAACGTACCGGTGCCATTGTCGATGTGCCCGTGGGCAAGGAATTGCTCGGCCGTGTGGTTGACCCGCTGGGTAACCCGATTGACGGCAAGGGTCCGATTAAAGCCAAACAACGCAGTGTTGTTGATGTTAAGGCTCCCGGCATTCTGCCACGTAAATCTGTGCATGAGCCGATGCAGACAGGTCTGAAAGCGATTGATGCGCTTATTCCTGTTGGCCGTGGCCAGCGCGAATTGATCATTGGTGACCGCCAGACTGGTAAAACCGCCATTGTTCTCGATGCCATTCTCAATCAGAAGTCCGTCAATGAGAGTGATAATGAGAACGAAAAGCTCTATTGTGTCTATGTAGCTATAGGCCAGAAGCGCTCAACTGTTGCGCAGTTCGTTAAGGTGCTGGAAGAAAACGGCGCCATGGAATATTCCATCGTTGTTGCTGCCACCGCGTCCGAACCCGCGCCGCTTCAGTTCATTGCCCCGTTTGCCGGTTGTGCCATGGCGGAATATTTCCGCGACAATGGTATGCATGCACTGATTTCCTATGATGATCTGTCCAAGCAGGCCGTGGCCTATCGCCAGATGTCCTTGTTGCTGCGTCGCCCGCCAGGCCGTGAAGCCTATCCCGGGGACGTATTCTACCTTCATAGTCGTTTGCTTGAGCGTTCAGCCAAGCTCAACGAAGATCATGGCTCCGGTTCAATGACCGCTTTGCCGGTGATTGAAACCCAGGCCAATGATGTCTCGGCTTACATTCCAACCAACGTGATTTCGATCACCGATGGTCAGATTTTCCTTGAAACCGATCTGTTCTATCAGGGCATTCGTCCTGCGGTGAACGTCGGCCTGTCTGTGTCGCGTGTGGGTTCAGCTGCCCAGATTAAAGCCATGAAACAGGTGGCCGGTCCGATTAAGGGTGAGTTGGCGCAATATCGTGAAATGGCTGCTTTCGCGCAGTTTGGTTCCGATTTGGATGCAGCAACCCAACAGATGCTTAACCGTGGTGCCCGATTGACCGAGCTGCTGAAGCAGGGTCAGTTCTCTCCGCTGAAAGTGGAAGAGCAGGTTGTGGTTATTTACACTGGCGTCAACGGTTATCTTGATAAGATCGATGTCAAGGATGTGGCGCGTTTTGAAGAAGATTTCTTACGTTTCGTGCGCGAAGAACACGGCGATCTTCTTGAGACCATCCGCAAGGAAAAAGCCCTGTCTGATGCGTCAAACGAAAAACTCAAGTCGATTTCAGACAGTTTTTCAAAGTCATTTGGTTGAGTTAGGTTAAGGAAACGGCATAGATGGCCAACCTCAAGGAACTCAAGGATCGTATCGCCAGCGTCACTGCGACGCAAAAGATCACCAAAGCGATGCAGATGGTCGCCGCGGCAAAACTGCGTCGCGCCCAGGAAACGGCTTTGGCAGCCCGGCCTTATTCACAGCGCATGAATCAGGTGCTCGCCAATGTTGCCGGTGTTTTGGTCGGCAATGATGGTGCACCAAAACTGCTGACCGGAACTGGCAAGCAAGACACTCATCTGTTGATTGTCGCCACATCGGAACGTGGCCTGTGCGGTGGCTTTAATTCCTCGATTGTGAAAATTGCCCGCGAAAACGCCGTCTCGCTTATGGCGCAGGGCAAGACTGTCAAAATTCTCTGTGTCGGCAAAAAGGGCCATGACGCCATGAAGCGTCAGTTTTCGGCCCAGATTATCGAATTGATTGAAATCCGGGTGAAAAACGTAGGCTTTCACAATGCCCAGGGCGTCGGCGACAAAATTCTGGATATGTTTGAAGCTGGTGAGTTTGATGTCTGCACGCTCTATTACGCTGAGTTTAAATCGGTGATTGAACAGATCCCGACAGCCTTGCAGCTTATACCAGCCCAGATCGTGGCCGATGAAGACGCTCATGCGCCGGCATCTTCTGGTCCAAGTGCATGTTATGAATATGAGCCCGACGAGAGCGAAATTCTGGAAGTTTTATTGCCGCGCAATGTCAATGTGCAGATTTTCCGGGCGTTGCTGGAAAATGCCGCCAGTGAGCAGGGCGCACGCATGAGTGCGATGGACAATGCGACGCGCAATGCCGGCGACATGATAGACAAATTGACGTTGACCTATAACCGGTCGCGCCAGGCGAAAATTACCACTGAACTGATTGAAATTATATCTGGCGCGGAAGCGCTCTAGTAACTTTGACGAAATGAAGGACTAACACCATGGCCAAGAAAAAGGTTGTTGGACAGGTAACGCAGGTAACGGGAGCCGTCGTCGACGTGCACTTTGATGAAAACCTGCCTGCAATTTACAACGCACTGGAAACCGATAACCATGGTAACCGCCTGGTTTTGGAAGTTGCCCAGCATCTGGGTGAAAACACAGTTCGCACCATTGCCATGGATTCGACCGAAGGTCTGGTTCGCGGTCAGGAGGTAAGCGACACAGGTGAGCCGATCCTGATGCCGGTTGGTGAAGAAACCCTTGGCCGTATCATGAATGTGATCGGTGAGCCGGTCGATGAAAAAGGCCCGGTTAAAACCAAAGGCAAAAGAGCTATCCATCAGGATGCACCTGCTTTTGTTGACCAATCCACAGAAGCTGAAATCCTGGTCACCGGAATTAAAGTGGTTGACCTGCTCGCCCCATACGCCAAAGGCGGTAAAATCGGCCTGTTCGGCGGTGCCGGAGTTGGCAAGACGGTTTTGATCATGGAATTGATTAACAACGTCGCCAAGGGCCATGGTGGGTATTCGGTTTTTGCCGGTGTTGGCGAGCGTACCCGCGAAGGTAACGATCTCTACTGGGAAATGATTGAAAGTGGCGTGAATAAAGAAGGCGGCGGCGAAGGCTCAAAATGCGCCCTTGTTTACGGCCAGATGAATGAACCTCCAGGAGCGCGCGCCCGTGTTGCGCTGTCCGGTCTCACCGTGGCTGAGCATTTCCGCGAAGAAGGACAAGACGTTTTGTTCTTTATCGATAATATTTTCCGCTTTACTCAAGCCGGTTCCGAAGTTTCCGCCCTGTTGGGTCGTATTCCTTCAGCTGTGGGCTATCAGCCAACACTTGCCACCGACATGGGCACCATGCAGGAGCGTATTACGTCTACGCACAAAGGCTCGATCACCTCGGTGCAGGCAATTTATGTCCCTGCCGATGACTTGACGGATCCAGCACCTGCCACCTCGTTTGCCCATCTGGATGCCACCACCGTGCTCAACCGGGCGATTTCGGAAAAAGGCATTTATCCAGCGGTTGACCCGCTTGATTCAACTTCACGCATGTTAGACCCGCGCATTATCGGTGACGAGCATTATGAAACTGCGCGCCGGGTGCAGGAAATTCTGCAACGCTATAAAGCTCTGCAGGACATCATTGCTATTCTAGGCATGGATGAATTGTCGGAAGACGATAAGCTGGCCGTGGCACGTGCGCGTAAAATTGAACGCTTCATGTCACAGCCGTTCTTTGTCGCTGAAGTCTTTACCGGCTCACCGGGTGTTCTGGTTGATCTGGCTGACACCATCAAGGGCTTCAAAGGCCTGTGCGATGGCGATTATGACCATCTGCCAGAAGCGGCATTCTATATGGTCGGATCAATTGATCAGGCGATTGAAAAAGCCGGAAAACTGGCCGCGGAAGCAGCTTAAAGGAAACAAGTGACGCGCTATGGCGGAATTGCTCAAATTTGAACTCGTCTCACCGGAAAGACTTCTTCGCTCCGGTGATGTACAGGAAGTCCTGGTTCCCGGCTCCGAGGGCGACTTTGTCGTCATGCCCAAACATGCACCCGTGTTGACCACACTTAAACCCGGCGTGATCGTCTTCAAAGACGAAGAAGGTGCTGAATTCAAGGTATTCGTCCGCGGCGGCTTCGCCGAAGTCGCCAGCGAAGGCCTGATAATTCTGGCCGAAACCGCCATCCCCATGGAAGAGCTTGATAAAGAGCGCCTGTCTCAGGAAATCAAGAACACTGAGGAAGATGTCGCCGACGCCAAGGATGATGAAACCCGTGCCACGGCTCAACAGGTACTGGATCACCTGCACCAATTGCAGGCGGCTTTATAGATTTTTTTGCCTCGGCGGAACAGCGGCTTCGAGTCCCTTGCGGACTCGATCTTAATTTGTTTGATATTTATACTTTGCCAATTTTGTTCGCGCCGCCAGAAACTAGTCTATTGTCAAAAAACCGAAGGCTATTGGGCAAGAAAAAAATGGTAAAAATTATTGGGCAGCGGATGACTGCTAACATTGAAGGGGACTTTGTAGTCTTTCTTATTGGTATGCGGATCAACAAAATTTGGAAACCTCAAAAATGGCTGCCCGCAATTTTTGCCATGCCGAAAATGCTGAAAGAACTGGACCGCTTGCCCTCCGATGAGACGGGCTTTCTCGGGCATAACGTTCTCGGCTTGGGCGCAATCGTCCAATACTGGCGCAGTTTTGACCATCTTGAGGCCTATGCTCGTTCCAAAGACAACGCTCATTATCCCGCGTGGATTGCCTTCAACAAACGCATGAAAAATAGCCATGCGGATGTTGGAATTTGGCACGAGACGTACCTGATAAAAGCCGGACAATATGAGGCGGTATATTCTGGGATGCCGTCTTATGGATTGGGACGGGTTTCCGAACTGGTGCCAGCCACAGGGAACCGAAATGAAGCCCGCCAACGATTGAAAGGTTAATAGCTCAACGCAAATTTGTTTGTTTGCTTTGTCCATCAATCTAAATGCCCGCTAAGTCCGCATTGTCGCCATTCAGTCTTTGTTGCTAATACGATCATTTCTGTGCCATCTCCTCGGAGATGACGAATGCGAGGCATTAATTGACCTTGCAAGCAAACGACACCTTGACGCCACCCACAATTTGACTATAGTGCGCCGCGATACGGGGCGGTTTCCTGCCCCTTAAATTTTGTATGCGCTGCCCGAGGCCAGAGAACAAGTCCGCAAGAGATGCGGCGCCACAGGGCGCGGAAATTGAAGGACCGGACAGATGTTCGCAGTCATTAAGACTGGTGGCAAACAGTATAAAGTTGCCGAAAAAGATATTCTCGTCATTGAAAAACTCGAAGGTGATGCTGGTGACAGCATTGAGTTTTCTGACGTTTTGATGGTTGGCACCGAAGGCAATATGGAAATCGGTGCCCCACTGGTAAGTGGTGCCACCGTTCATGCCACAGTCGTGCGCCAGACCCGCGGTAAGAAAATTGTCGTTTTCAAAAAGAAGCGCCGTAAGAATTACCGCCGCAAGGCCGGTCACAAGCAGGACCTGACGCTGGTCGAAATCACCGAAATTCTGACCGGTGGCAAAAAGCCAGCCAAGGCAAAAGCCAAAGCAGCGCCTGAGGTTAAAAAACCGGCTGAGAAGAAGGCTGCACCCAAAGCCAAAAAAGCTGACGACAAGCCTGCTGATGCAGCGCCTCTGTTTAAAGCGCCCGAAGGCAAGCCTGATGATCTGAAGAAAATTTCAGGTGTCGGTCCGGTTCTGGAAAAGAAACTGAATGCGCTTGGCATTACCAAATATGCACAAGTGGCAGCTTTCACCAAGGCCGAGATTGATCAGGTTGATGACGTTTTAAGTTTCAAAGGCCGCATTGAGCGCGAAGACTGGTTGTCTCAAGCCAAAAAGCTCGACGAAGTCAAATAAACCGGTTAAAAAGATTTTGAAGGAGCCACGATATGGCACATAAAAAAGCAGGTGGATCGTCCCGTAACGGTCGCGATTCCGAAGGTCGCCGACTGGGCGTGAAAAAATACGGTGGCGAAAACGTCATTGGCGGCAATATTATTATTCGCCAGCGCGGCACCAAATGGCATCCCGGTGACAATGTCGGCATGGGCAAGGATCATACGATTTTCGCTTTGATCCCCGGCAATGTAAAATTCAGAACCTCTCGCGGTGGACGCACATTCGTGTCTGTCCTCCCGCCGGTCGAAGCTGCTGAATAACTGGCGATTTAAAAATTTGCCGGTGACCTGATCCCGGTGACAAAATTTTAAACAGATTTAAGGGAGATGGGTTACCATCTCCCTTTTCTTTTGGGCCAGACGACTGCAACGAGTGACACAAGATGAAATTTCTCGACCACGCCAAGGTACATATCCAATCGGGCAAAGGTGGCAATGGCTGCTTAAGTTTTCGCCGTGAAAAATATATAGAATTTGGTGGCCCTGATGGCGGCGATGGTGGCCGTGGCGGTGACGTCTGGATTGAATGTGTTGAAGGTCTCAACACGCTGATAGATTATCGCTTTCAACAACATTTCAAAGCCAAGACCGGCATGCACGGCATGGGTAAAAACCGCACCGGAGCCAAAGGTGCCGATGCTGTTTTGAAAGTACCGGCAGGAACGCAAGTTTATGCGGAAGATGAAGAAACCCTGATTGTCGACCTCACTGAACCCGGCATGCGCAAGCTGCTGGCCACCGGCGGCAATGGTGGCTTTGGCAATACGCGGTTTAAAAGTGCCACCAATCAGGCGCCGCGCCGCGCCAATCCGGGTGAGCCTTCAGAAGAATTCACCCTTCATCTTCAGCTTAAACTTATCGCTGATGCGGGTCTTGTCGGCCTGCCAAACGCGGGTAAATCAACGTTCCTTGCCGCTGTCACCTCGGCAAAACCCAAAATCGCCGATTATCCCTTTACCACCCTGACCCCCAATCTGGGCGTCGTGCGTTATGGCCCACGTGAATTCGTGCTGGCTGATATTCCCGGTCTCATCGAAGGCGCCCATGAAGGCATTGGCCTCGGTGACCAGTTCCTGGCTCATATTGAGCGCTGCAGTGTTATCCTGCATCTGGTTGACGGTACTCAGGATGATGTGGCGAACGCCTACCAGACCATTCGCAACGAGCTTAACAATCATGGCGAATTACTGGCGGAGAAAACCGAAATTGTCGCCCTCAATAAATGCGATAGCCTGATTGAAGAAGAAATTGAGGAAAAGGCCAACGAGCTAACAAAAGCAGCAGGCAAAGAAATTTTTCGACTGTCTGGTGTTTCGGGTGAAGGCCGTGATGAAATCCTCAATATCCTCCTCAACCACATTGAGGCCGACAGGCAAGCCGAAAAACAAGCTGAAAGTGCCGGGCAGGAAGATGAGAAATGGCAACCCTGACCTCGCCTCTGTCGGGGGCCAAACGCATCGTCATCAAAATCGGCTCGTCCCTGCTGGTGGATCCCGAAAACGGTGAGCTGAAAAATGACTGGCTCAAGGCCCTGGTCAGCGACATTGCCCGCCTTAAGGCTCGCGGCCAGGAAGTTGTTATTGTGTCATCCGGTGCTATCGCCCTTGGCCGGCGCGTGTTAAATTTCAAACCTGCAACATTGAAGCTCGAAGAAGATCAGGCCGCAGCTTCTGTTGGCCAGGTGCATCTGGCGCACGCTTACCAGGAAGCCCTTGGTCGCGAAGAAATCATCGCCGCCCAGATACTTGTAACGCTTGGTGATACCGAAGAACGCAGGCGTTACCTTAACGCCCGCAACACCATAGCGACGCTGCTGCGTCTTGGCGCGGTGCCGGTGATCAATGAAAACGACACCGTTGCCACCAGTGAAATCAGGGTGGGCGACAATGACCGTTTGGCCGCCCGCGTCGCCTCGATGATCTCGGCTGATTGCCTGATTTTATTGTCGAACGTTGCCGGTCTATATACCAGCTCGCCTGAGACAAACGAAGAAGCGGAGATTGTCACTCAGATCACCCAGATAACACCTGAGATCGAAGCCATGGTATCGGGCAACATCTCTGCTATGGGCAGAGGTGGCATGGGCACAAAACTCGCCGCTGCCCGCATCGCCATGGGCTCAGGCATTCACATGGCTGTGGCCGACGGGCGCGAAGCCAACCCGTTGCAGGCAATCGAACAAGGTGGGATCTGCACCTGGTTCGTACCCACGGCCACACCGGTGGCTGCGCGCAAAAAATGGATCGCTGCAACTTTAGAGCCGCGCGGCCGGATGAAAATTGATGCCGGTGCCGCCAAAGCCCTGAACAGTGGCAAAAGTCTGTTGCCGGCAGGGATTGTGTCGGTTGAGGGGAAATTCGACCGTGGTGATACCGTCAGCATTATCTCGCCTCAAGGTGTCGAGCTTGCCCGCGGGCTGTCGGCCTATGATGAGTGCAATGCGCAACTGATAATCGGCCATAAAAGCAGTGATATCGAGGCAATTTTGGGCTATCGTGGCCGCACCGAGATGATCCACCGCGATGACCTTGTTTTGATGAAAGGACAAGTCACATGAGTTTGGCAGACAATAATAATGTCAAATTGACCAGCGCTAACGACAATGTGCGCGCGGAAATGTTGAAACTCGGGCGCGAGGCCCGGAGTGCCGCCAAGGTTTTGGCACTGGCCACATCGGATCAGAAAAACCGGGCGCTTGAAGCAATGGCGCAAAATATCAGGGCACGTACAAGTATTATTCTTGGCGCCAATGCACTTGATCTTGAACGCGCTCGCGAACAACAAATGGCCGCATCCTTCGTTGACCGCCTGACGTTAAATGAAGCGCGCGTCGAGCAGATGGCACAGGCGATTGACGATATTGCCGCCCTCGATGATCCTGTTGGCTCGGTTATCTCGCAATGGACCCAGCCCAGCGGGCTTGAAATTTCGCGTGTTCGCGTACCCATTGGTGTCATTGGCATTATTTATGAAAGCCGCCCCAACGTTACCGCTGATGCCGGTGCCTTGTGTCTTAAATCGGGCAATGCCGCAATTTTGCGCGGCGGATCCGATAGCTTGAATTCAAGTGCTGCCATTGGCATATGTCTGACAGACGGGCTTAAATCTGCTGGCCTGCCTGAAGCCTGTATTCAGGTGGTGCCAACACCTGACCGCGCCGCTGTTGGTGCCATGCTGTCCGGACTTGATGGTGCGGTCGATCTGATTATACCACGCGGTGGCAAAAATCTGGTGGCCCGTGTTGAGACTGACGCCCGTGTGCCGGTGTTTTCTCACCTCGAAGGCCTGTGCCACGTTTACGTTGACAAGGCAGCTGATCTCAAGATGGCAGTTGCGATTACCCTCAATGCCAAATTGCGCCGTACCGGCATTTGCGGCGCTGCCGAAACCCTGCTCATCGATGACAATGCCAAAGACACTTTACTGACACCGCTTATTGAGGCTTTGCTTGATGCCGGGTGCGAAGTGCGCGGGTCCGATGAGGTCTGCAATGTTGACGCCCGGGTGGTAAAGGCCACCGACAGTGACTGGACCACCGAATATCTCGATACCATCATTTCGGTTCGACTGGTTGACGGCGTTGATGCAGCGGTCGACCACATCGAAAGTTTCGGTTCAAATCATACCGACGCCATTGTCACGGAAAATGCGCAAACAGCGGAAAAATTCCTCAATAATGTTGATAGCGCTATTGTTCTGCATAATGCTTCGACCCAGTATGCTGATGGCGGCGAATTTGGCATGGGCGCTGAAATCGGTATTGCCACAGGCAAAATGCATGCCCGCGGGCCGGTCGGCGTCGAGCAACTGACCAGTTTCAAATATGTTGTTCGTGGTACTGGCCAGGTTCGCTCCTGATATGGCAGATGTTGAGCCAATCGCTGAAGCGAACATGCGTATTGGTCTTTTTGGCGGTTCTTTCAACCCTGCCCATAGCGGCCATCTGCACATTTCAAAAACCGCACTTGAGCGATTGAAGCTTGATCGGGTGTGGTGGTTGTTGTCGCCACAAAATCCCTTAAAGCAGGCAAAAGACTATGCCCCTTATGGCGATCGCGCCCAATCTGCGCGCAAAGTGATAGATACTCCGAAAATTGAGTTGTCTTTTTTCGAACAAGAGCAAAACATCACTTACAGTATGGACACAATCCGGCAATTGCTGGAGCGTCACGCCGGGGTTAAATTTGTCTGGCTGATGGGAGCAGATGCTTTTGCCGGTCTTGATCTTTGGAAAGACTGGCGGATGATTGTCGAAACCATTCCTATTGCGGTTTTCAATCGCCCTGATTTTGCCAAAGCCGCTTTAGGCTCAAAAGCAGCACAGCTTTATGCTGAATTCAAGCTTGATGAGGAAGATGCAGCCCTTTTGCCCGGCAAAACAGCACCAGCCTGGTGTTTTATAAATCAACCTCTGGATTACGCCACATCAACGCAAATTCGGGCACAGAAGTAATCAAAATTAAGCCTGAATGCACAGATATGGTTGAAATAGGAGGGCATTTAAGTTTATTGTCCGGTTTATTGTTAAATTCGGGTATTTTTGCTATACTCGAATGATTTGCGACCACATAAATGGGTCAGATTTGAAAGAGAACCACCATATCCATGAGCTCTGATAAAAAAGCGGATGCCTGCACCAGCGATGCACCTGCCAAGACGGGTGTCGTTGAAAATCAACTGAAAACCATTCAAACTGTTCTGGAAGACGCCAAAGCGCTGGACGTTGTCGTGGTAGACTTGGCCGGCAAGACAGCCATTGCCGATTATATGGTTGTGGCCTCTGGGCGTTCCCAGCGCCATGTGGGTGCCGTTGCTGACCAGGTATCACGCGCACTGCGCGAGGCCGGTCATGGCCGTCCACGCGTGGAAGGCCTGCCCAATTGTGACTGGGTACTGATTGATAGTGCCGATATCATTACCCATATTTTCCGGCCGGAAGTGCGCGAGTTCTATAATCTCGAAAAACTGTGGTCAGAACACACACCGGCTGAGAGGCTGGCGGTTTAAATAGATCAAGTTTTCGTGTTAGGTGAATGCAGATGTCGATGAAGCTTTTCATAGGCGCTGTCGGGCGCATGAAAAACGGACCGGAAAACGCCCTGTTTAAGGATTATTTTGATCGTTGCAGCAAGGCTGGACCCAAGATTGGACTGGGGCCGATGGTTTTGTCTGAAATAGTTGAATCAAAAAACCCGCATAAACCCGAACGCCAGCGTCTTGAAGCGCAAGGCCTGACAAAAATGTCGATAAAAAACTCATCCCTTATTGTGCTGGATGAGCGCGGGCGCAGCCTGTCCAGCGTGGCATTTTCGAACAAACTTGAAAACTGGCGCGATGATGGTGTTGCTCAGGCCAGTTTTCTGATTGGCGGGCCCGATGGTCTCGATAAATCGATCGTCAATGACGCTGATCTGGTCCTGTCATTTGGCACCATGACCTGGCCGCATATGATTGCCAGAATACTCCTGGTTGAACAGCTGTATCGATCCATATCCCTGTTGAGCGGACATCCTTATCACCGCATCTGATTTTTTAATTTATGACGGCAATAATTTATCAAAAGTTTTCTAATACCAACGCTAGGCGCAACCCTGGTTGCGGCGTATGATGATCGTGCACATATATAAGTGAACCGGGTGGAATGGATATCACAGGCAGACATATAATCGCTATTGTGATTGGCTTAGGGATTTTTGCTTTTGATCCCCAGATTGGCTATGCGCAGGCCAAGAAGAACCGCGAAAAACCAAAACAAAACCTGGAAAAAATCGAACGTGAGCTAAATCAGGCAAAAAAGCGTGAAAATCAACTTGGCCAGCAGCGCAAACGTCTGAAAGAAGATGCCGGCCGGCTCAAAAAGTTTCTTATCGCTGGCGCTGCCCGGCTTCAGGCACGTGAAGCCCAGGCAACCGCCACCGAATTTCGATTGGCCAGGTTAAGCGTCAATGAAGGCAAGATAAACCGGCGGCTAATTGTTGAAAGAAACAAATTGGCAGAGCTTCTGGCAGGATTGCAAAGGATTGAGCGCTCACCGCCGCCTGCCCTGGCGGTGCAGCCTGAAAATGCGCTGGATGCCATAAGGAGTGCCATGTTACTGGGAAAAATAATCCCGGATATAAAACAGGAAGCAAATATCCTGGCGCGCGAACTTCGTAACTTAAGCCGGTTGCGCCGGGAGATTGCCATAGAACAAAAAGATCTCAACGAGACCACCGCCAAGCTCGAGGTTGAGCGCAAGGAGATCGAAAAACTGCTGGAGACCAAACGGATTGCCAGCAGGCGTACGGATGAGGAAATTAAAAAAGAACATCGACGCGTCGCCAGTCTGGGACGGCAGGCAAAATCACTCAAAGACCTTCTGGTGAAACTCAAAAAACAGGCGGCCAAAAAGAAATTGGCAAAAACAACGCGAAATGCAGCGTCTGCGCCGGTTCGATTGACTCAATTGACGCCGGGTGTGAGGTTTTCAAAGAACAGAAGGGCTTTAAGCTTCCCTGTTCAGGGAGAACGGGTTAGAAACTACGGCGATGCAGACGGTTTTGGTGGAAATGTACGCGGGCTTTCTATAGCTTCACGGTCTCGTGCGCAGGTAATTTCGCCAAATGATGGTACAGTAGTGTATGCTGGCAAGTTCAGAGGATACGGTCAACTCTTGATCATTAACGCTGGTGAAGGATATCATGTGTTATTGGCAGGCATGGAACGAATCACTACGGAAGTTGGCCAGGTTGTTCTGGCTGGCGAACCGGTCGGTAACATGGGATTAAAACTTGCACCAGGAACCGCTCTTGGTGCAATAAGTGGAGATGAGCGCCCGGTTCTCTATATTGAATTCAGACGTAACGGAAACCCACTGGACCCGACACCTTGGTGGGTTGGAAATGTAAAAAAGGCTCGTGGATAATGCGAAAATCGATTTTAACAACTTTAGGCGCTCTTTTTTTGGGGGCAGCCGCTACTGCGGTCCTTATGTATTCTGTTGCACCGCAAGGTCCAGCCAATGCCGCCAACACGGATACTTACAAACAGCTTAACCTGTTTGGCGACGTTTTTGATCGGGTCAGGTCGGATTATGTCGAGGCGCCGGACGATTCAAAATTGATCGATGCGGCCATCAGTGGCATGTTGACATCGCTTGATCCGCATTCAAGTTATTTAAACGCCAAAAGCTTTCGCGATATGCAGGTGCAGACCCGCGGCGAATTTGGCGGTCTTGGTATTGAAGTGACCATGGAAAATGGTATCGTCAAGGTGGTCACCCCTATTGATGACACGCCTGCCGACCGTGCCGGCGTAAAGCCCGGCGATCTTATTACCCATCTGGATAAAGAAAAAATTCAAGGCTTAACGCTTGCTCAGGCAGTCGAGAAGATGCGTGGCCGCGTCAAGACACCTTTGGTGCTGACTGTTGTGCGCAAGGGCAGGGACGAGCCTTTCGACATTACCGTCATTCGCGATGTTATCCGCATCAAATCGGTTCGTTTCCGCCCGGAAGATGACGTCGGCTATATCCGCATCACCACCTTTACCGAGCAGACCCAAAAAGGTGTTGAAAAAGCCATCGTCGAGCTCAAAAAGAAAATAGGCCCCGATATCAAGGGCTATGTGGTTGATTTGAGAAACAATCCCGGCGGTCTGCTCGATCAGGCGATTTCAGTATCTGATACGTTTCTTGATCGCGGCGAAATTGTTTCAACCCGTGGCCGCAATATTGAAGAAACCCAGCGTTACAATGCGCGCTCCGGCGACCGGGTTGAGGGCAAGCCGATTGTTGTCCTTATCAATGGTGGCTCAGCCTCAGCATCAGAAATTGTTGCCGGCGCCCTTCAGGATCACAAACGGGCAAAAGTTATCGGTACACGCTCCTTTGGCAAAGGCTCGGTCCAGACGATTATTCCTCTAGGCGACAGCGGTGCCATAAGATTGACCACAGCGCGCTATTACACGCCATCGGGCCAATCCATTCAGGCCAAGGGAATTACTCCTGATGTTGTTGTTGACCAGGAAGTTCCCGAAGATCAAAAAGCCCGCACAACCTTGAAAGGCGAAGCTGATCTGCCGGGCCATTTGAAGTCGGAGGAAGGTGAAGAGAAAAAAGGCTCTTCAGCATTCGTTCCCAAGGACAAAGCCGATGATAAACAACTGGCCTTTGCTCTTGCCATGCTTCGCGGTGTGAAAGTCAATAGCGAAAATTCAACAGAAAAGAAAACCACTATCGCCAATTGATTGTTGTTTTTTATTGGTCAAGTTTGTAAATCCCTGCGTGTCGAATTTGTGAAACATGGGCTGGTGAGTCTGCATACGGGAACAAAGCAAAGATAAATGGCATCGCAAGACCCCAACGAAACCATTGAAGCACCGGTTGCACCAAAACGCCCAAAAGTTCTTTTGGCCAGCTGGGCACTGTTTGCGATTGCTTTGTTTGGTTTGCTGAGTTGGGTGCTGATAGCAAATGACCCTCTCGGCGGTGAGCCTGTTGCTATCGTAAAATTGGACAGCCTGAAAGACCAGACTCCGAAAGTTGATGCCCAAAAACTTGGCATGCGCAAGACCATGCGCCCTGAAGACCCGGCAAAAATTGCCAAAAACACTGAAAAAACCACTCCTCCCCCTGACGTTGGACCGGCGATGGATATAACCATTGAAACGCTGGACGCAAAAACGACAGCACTGGCACCTGTACCCGCCAAAGGCCTGGTGGAAAAGACTAAAATAGGGCCTCTGCCCCGCATTGGTGAAGATGGCCGCCGCCCCAGCCAGATCTATGCCCGCAAACCTGATGACAATACTTCGGCTGCCGTTGCACCGATGAGAATTGCCATCTTTGTCGGTGGCATGGGCCTGAGCGCCAAGGGAACAAATGCCGCTATCAAACGCCTGCCCGAGCAAGTCACTTTAGGCTTTGCGCCCTATGGCAAAAGCCTGCAATCGTGGATAAAAAAAGCCCGTGATCACGGCCATGAAGTGCTTTTGCAAATCCCGATGGAACCCTATGATTTTCCTGATAATGACCCTGGTCCCTATACGCTTTTGACCAACCTGTCTGTGACGGAAAACATGCAGCGCTTAAAATGGCTGATGTCCAGATTTGTCGGCTACGCCGGTGTTACCAACTATATGGGTGCCAAATTCACCGCTGCACCGGAACCTTTGAGAAATTTTCTTGCTGAAATTTCCAGACGTGGTCTGGTCTACATTGACAATGGCACCTCACAGCGCAGCAAAGCAAAGCAGGTGGGACGCGAAATTGGTCTGGGCGTTTCAATCGCCGATCTCCTGATTGATGTTAACCCCTCCAAAGCGGCCATAGACAAAGCCTTGATGCAGCTGGAAAACATTGCCCGCAGGCGTGGCCTTGCCATCGGGTATGCTTCCGGGTTGCCGATATCGATAGAACGCATTGTCGAGTGGTCAAAGTCACTGGAGGCCAAGGGTATTATTCTTGTGCCCGTCTCGGCCACTATTCCGGCAGGCCAGTCATAGAAAACCTAACGACCATTGATTTGAGTGTCCCATGATTGACGTTGAAAAACTGCCGTATCGCGAATGTGTGGGCATTATGCTTTTGAACTCCTCAGGTCAGGTCTGGGTCGGACACCGCATCGCCAAATGGAAAGATGATGCCAGCGCTCATATCTGGCAGATGCCCCAGGGTGGAATTGACCGCGATGAAACACCCGAACAGGCGGCATGGCGTGAACTCAAGGAAGAAACCAGTGTCAGCTCCGCCAGGATCGTCGCCACGATAGATGATTGGCTTTATTATGATCTACCCGAAGAGGTGGTAGGCATTGCCCTCAAGGGTAAATATCGCGGCCAGAAACAAAAATGGTTTGCCATGACGCTGACCGGTCCTGAAAGTGAAATCAACATTGCCGCCGATGACGGGCTCGAACAGGAGTTTGACCAGTGGAAGTGGAGTGACATGGATCAGCTGGTCGATCTTATTGTGCCGTTCAAGCGCGATGTTTATGCAGCGGTAATCAAACAGTTTGCGCATTTATCGCCATAAAAAACCAACCAGACATCTTCACGCAGCATTAAAATTGTGTCATTGAACGTACTGCGCAGGAGAGGTGCCAGAGTGGTTGAATGGGGCGGTCTCGAAAACCGTTGTGTGCGCAAGCATACCGAGGGTTCGAATCCCTCTCTCTCCGCCAGCGGTTAACATATTGATATCAATTATTAATATAGAATTTTTCGCAGTTGTTTTCCTGTCGACGTTTCAGGGCTTTAGGCGAATGTTAAGCAGTGTGGCGGTCGGTGAGAGACGCTACGGTCCGGCCACGTTGTCGCGATTAAGGCAATTATCTCTGTGGCCATTTTCGCAGGTACCGCTGGCGATGAAGATGTTGCATGAATTTACCATTGTAATCACCAACATTTCCCAAACCTGGATGCGTTATGCCGATGTGATGAGCGAAGTGAATAAGCGTTGCGGATAGCGGTTGTTGTAAAACTGTCAGATTATTATTTCAGGAGACAACCGGTCCGTATATCAATCAAACTCCAACAAACGCCTCTGCTCATTCCAGCAGCCTGGCATTTTAGGATGGGATTTCAATCTGCGGGTGGTGAGTTGAACGGGTTGCTTGCCGGCAATGATTGCTCTGGTGATATCGGGAGCCAGGAAGCTGTAGCGTAGAGTCCGGGTAAAATATGAACTGCTGACGTTGGCCTCCTCCGCCATGGAAGAGATTGATGTCCCCCCCCCGCGCAGGAATATAGCCTGGAACGCATGGGCTTTGGCGATGAGCTGATGCAGATAAGGATCGGGGGCCTTTAGGGCAAGGTTGCTATGTGCTCCACCGCCATCAGTGCTCAGGCTGTTGCGATGTTTGGCGGCCTGTCCGGCGAAGTGCGAGATGAAAACCTTCTGAAGGCAGCGTTAGGGCGTCCGTTAAACAAATGGCATTATGATGAGTCAAAACCGAATATCTTCGCACTGGCTGCAGCCTATTGTTTTGCCCTGGTGAAGGGACATGTTTTCCACGATGGCAATAAGTGCACGGCCTACATTGTTGCAATCGTTTTTCTTGAACAAAATGGCGTGATCTGTGCTCCGGAGCAAACAGATATCGTTGCAACCATGCTTGGGGCTTCTGATGGCTCTGTGAGTGAAAATGATCTGGTCGGATGGTTTGAAGCGAATGGTTCATTTGTAAAAATTTAAATTTGTTGATCCTGAACATGAATGTAAAAACTCTCCAAACTGGCGTGTAAAAAAGGAAATAATGGCCAGATACTTGGTCGGTTTTGGCTCCAGAAATTGCTCTTCCCTGTTATCTTTTTTAGGGAATTCGCCTGTAAGCACTGTAATTACCCCATTAATTTGGATGAAATCTCCAAAATTGAATATTTTCCCGTGTATCAGGGAAAAGCAGGCGAGACAGGTTCGTCTTTGACTGCGTCCACCTCCAGCGGTTAATCTATTGATATTATTCGATAATATAATGTTTTTCGTAGTTGGTTCGCAACGATGCAATGTTGGGGTGGCGTTCAGTGGTGATGGCTGGATAGTTGCCTGCGATGAATGAAATACTACGCTCGTAGGCGGTTAACTTGTCAAGGCTCGCCGGGCTACTTTAATTTAGCCGAATGTTTTTCAATTGTCTTGAACCAATCACATAGGCTCTGTGTGAGTGGAGAGTGCCAGGCCCATCGTTGACCGCGAGCACACAAACGATGGATTGCTTGTTTGGTCACCCCGACTTTGTCGCCTGCCAGACAGGCTTGTTCATCCCACCAGTCGCCTTTAGCCTTTTTCGAAAAGATTAGGCAAAGACGCACACAGATGTGCAGGGTTCCAAAAACCCTGCAGTACTCTTCTGCATAACCCTGATCGCCTCCTGTATCTATTTTTGGTAAAAACTCTTCAAAGAGCCGGACCTCAGCATCCGCCAGTTCAGGCACATATTCGTCTGCCAGCAGCCAGGCCATATCATCCAATGGGTTACGGCATCCACAATGCTCCCAGTCAAACCAGAAGACACGACCGGTCGGGCCAACATTTGCGTTGCCTGGTCGAGCGTCCCACTTGATCAATTGAGGTTTTTTTACACTCAGGTGTTTTATCAATTTTTCAACAGGGAGCGTTGGGGGAGCCATATCTATATATCTCCCCAGGCTTGCTGGCATATTCAAAAAGTTTGCAATCCAGTCAGGGTTTTGACCTATGGCCACCACTCTTTTTTCTAGTTTGGCCCGACGGCCAGCGTTATGAATTTCAATCAGGCTAAAGAGTGCATTCGATAGTAGTTCTTCAGCCTCACTCTCACTGGCATTCGCGAGTCTGGCAGACAGGCGCTGATCACCCAAATCTTCCTGAATCAACCAGCCATCATCGAAGGCAAGTACGCGTGGCACCGGCGCTCCGTGTTCGCGAAGCTCCCTTAGAACATTAGCTTCCAGATCTGAGCGCATGGAGGTGGAGCGCTTGGTAACAATGACTGATCCGTTTTCCAAATGTACACGAACTGATTTACGGGTACGGCCACCCGGCTGATCTATCTTAAGGACATTAGCGGACAACATCGACTCACAGACTTTTGCAGCGCTTAACACGATACTATTCTTGGTCATTCATCATTCCGGTGGCACGGCGTGTCAAAGCTTGTCCTGTGCTCATATTAAAATTTCTGGTTTTCGATGCAGAATTCCCTGCGGATATTATCTTCATCAGTGAGGGTGTTTGTGTCAACACAACGACAGCGCTTGGTTACATCAACCAGGTGGTGATTAAGCAGTTACACCGTAATGCTTTCGCAATTGGCAAAATGAAGTTACACTCCAAATAAAATGATTACAGGTCTATGACATGGCGCGTTATGAAATTCCTGAAGGATATACTGTCGGCCTGTTGGCCACCATGCCAAGATCGGGGACTTGGTATTCGTTCTACTTCTTCGAATTTCTGGATATTTATTTATCCGGCCGCAGTACGCTCAATACTCGAATGAATCTCGAAATCTATGATTCCCTCAAGCTTGGGAAAATCAGCGTGCACAGCATTTGCCCGGGCTTTCCCGATCTCTACCATGGTTCTCACAGGGAACGATGGAATGAACTGGAGTTTTATGTAGACGGCTACAACTACGGATATCAGAAATTTATTGGCAACAATATCGCCACCTATTCTCCGGCACTGAACCCCGCCATTCGCATTATCTATCTTTTTAGAAACCCCCTGGATCAAGTTGTATCTTATTTCCGCCACGCCCGGCACAACAAAAACCAGCACAAGATTGTGAGCCAGGGTACCGATGGTTCTTCTGTTGAGATGTCTAGCTCGTCGGAGTTCCTTCGCCTGGCAGGGCTTGAAGCATACATCAAGCAGTACTTTACCTTTAAAATCATGGTGAAGACCTATCCGCAGAACATATTGATGGTGCCTTACGAACATCTTAAGCGGAATCCTGAAGCCATATTTGTGAAAATGCTGACTTTTTGGAATAAAACCTTCGATACTGCGGAAGAGCGACAATGCATCCAAAAGGCTCTCAACTCATGCACCCCGGAAAGTTTGCAAAACATCGAAGTTGCACTCCAAAGTTCACTTGCCCGCGACCAGATGAAGCCGGGTGAAAGCCACATCCGCGGTGGTGAAATCGGCAAGTGGCAAAATGAATTGAGTGATTCTGACGTGGACTTCGCTGAAACCCGATTGGCCGAGTTTGGACTGACTTTGCAACAATTCGAGCTGACCTGAAAACCGGGTCAGGCCCAATCTTCCCGACAAGTATTATAGTCAAAGGCCGTGTAAGCCACCTCAACCAGTTAGCAGAGCTTCAATTGAGTGCGAGCGGGTTATTCTATCTCGATAGCTCCCGACTTTTGCGAGCCATTGCCCCTAAGGCATCAGCATCCATACTGTACGAAGCCATCTCAAAGCTGTTTTTTCGAAAACAGATACCAACAGACAAAGCGAGTTAGTGGTTTTAATCGGGCGATTAATGGCTTGATAAAGGTAAAACCTATACTCATCGAAAATTTTCTTACATAAATTTTTATTGTCCTAGCCCATATGGGGGATGTGGGCAGGAATTGGCCTGTATATCATTGCTTTGGGAAATTCAATCTTGTCGGTTTTAGGTACCAAAGTATTGAATAACAATGCTATTTTAATTGTGAGGTAAAACGATGTTTGTGCGGAAGTATAGTCTGTTTATTTTCGGCAGGAAGAAAAAAGTATAGAAATACAAAGTGTAGGAAACCACAATTTTTCATCACAAATATGTGAATGTACTGAGTTAATTTGGACATTTTATTGAAAATATATATGATGTTTTCTCTATTAGTCATAACAAAGATTAATGCTAGCTAAGTTTTGAAAGCTGAACGTTCGATTGAGGCCACGATCGTAATTAGGGAACGGTTTGTGTTGGGGATAGAAGTTCATATAAAGCTGTGGTCCTATGGGATTACAGCAGCCAGCAAAAATCTGGTAAATTACGCTTTGGCTTACAAGCTAATTTATTTGGTTAAAAAGGCTTGGCAGTTTATTCAAATCTTCGCGCTGTCCGTTCACACCACAAAGTCTGGCTTACATCCAACATTATTCGGTGCGCGCACTTCGGAATTCAGGTCTGACAGTGCAGCTCATTTTCCAAACATCAAAACAATTTTACCGGACCGGGTCCTGAGCCAAATATTGGGCCCGAAACCCACACTGCGTTCACACGCATTCTTTTCATATTCATTCAGCATTTCCGCTGCAAGCGATCGTGCTAATTCTTTTAGAAGAGTCTTATAGCCATGGCTAAAATCAATGGAACAAATGGCAACGACATCATTAATGGTACTGCTGGAAATGACAAGATCAAGGGAAAGAATGGCGATGACATTCTGAGCGGCCTCATGGGCAACGACAAGCTTTATGGCGGCAAGGGGGATGATCAGCTCTTTGGCGGCGACGGCGACGACAAGCTGAAGGGCGGCGATGGTAACGATTTGCTTGATGGCGGTGATGGCAACGACAAACTCAAGGGTGGTAAAGGTGATGATACGCTATTGGGCGGCGATGGCGACGACAGGCTCAAGGGCGGCGATGGTAATGACACCCTTGAAGGTGGCGACGGCAATGATAAGCTGACTGGTGGTAAAGGCGACGATACCCTTCTCGGCGGTGATGGTAATGATGTTCTCTATGGTGATGGCTCTGGCGGTTCGGGCGGGTCTGGGCCCGGTCATCATGGTTCCGGCGCCTCTGGCTCTGGTGAGACCTTTTCGGATTACCTGGATGGTGGCGCAGGTGATGATGTGTTGTACGCCGGTCAGGGTGATGACACAGCTGCTTATGTAGTATCAGAGAATATAGGCGCAACGGATTATTATGACGGCAATCAGGGCTCAGATACTCTGAAATTGGTTCTGACCCAGGCCGAGGCCAACGACGCTGCAATTCAAGCCGATATTGCGGCCTTCCAGGCTTTCCTGGCTACTAACAGCAATGCCAACAGCAACCATGGCCCCGTATTCAACTTCACTTCATTCAATCTTGCCGCGCGCAATTTTGAAGCGCTGGAAGTTGACGTGATCGGGACCGGTAATCTGCCACCCATTGCAAACGATGATCCCGTTGGAACCGACGAAGATAATGTGATTTTTATTAACGTGCTGGCTAATGATGATGATCCTGATGGCAACAACGCTAATATGTTCGTTGTTTCATTTGACGCGACCGGCGTGCTCGGCTCGGTAACACTCAATCCAAATAATACTTTTACTTATGACCCGAGCTCCGCATTCCAAAGCCTGGCGGCTGGAGAGACCGCTCAGGAGACGTTCAACTATGTGGTGGAAGATGAACAGGGGTTGCAGAGTACGGGCACTGTTACTGTCACAATCACCGGCACCAACGACGCACCCATTGCGACGGTTATTGATGCTCAATCTGCAGATGAAGATGCTCTGTTTGGTTTCGATCTGAGTGTACAATTTTCGGATCCGGACGCATCTGATATATTGGTTTTCACAGCAGAGCTTTCTTCTGGTGGTGCTTTGCCGGGTTGGCTGACCTTAAATTCATCGAATGGCGTGCTCTCGGGTATTCCGACAAATGCCGATGTTGATGTTTTAAATATCGACGTTACTGCAACCGACCTGCAAGGTTTACAAGTTACAAGTGGTTTTCAGCTGACTGTTAATAACACCAACGACAATCCTGTGGTTATTACACCTATCAGCCCACAATCACTGAATCAGAGTACCGCCTTTTCACTCGACGTATCAGGTAGTTTCGATGACGTTGATGTGGGGGACAACCTGACGTTCACAGCTTTTCTGGATGGTGGCAGTGCTCTTCCTGCTTGGCTATCGATCTCTTCCTCCGGTGTTCTTTCTGGAACGCCAGCCAACGCGGACGTTGGTTCGTTACTGGTACAGGTGACGGCAACGGATGGATCAAACGCGATTGCGAGCAATACGTTCCAGCTGACGGTTGACAATGTGAATGATGCGCCGGTGGTATCGGCTGTGATTGCCGATACATCGACAAATGAGGATGCCGTCTTTTCCCTTGATGTTTCCGGCAACTTTGATGACGTTGATGTGGGTGACAGTCTGACGTTCACCGCTGCTCTTGCTGGCGGTGGCGCGCTTCCTTCCTGGTTATCAATTGATGCTGCGGGCGTTTTATCGGGAACCCCGACCAACGGCGATGTCGGGTCTATACTGGTGCAGGTCACCGCCACAGATGGATCTTTGGCAACTGCG
>JAJFHS010000022.1 GCA_021775475.1 Hyphomicrobiales bacterium | reverse complement strand
TTTTTAGTAGCGCTCAAGCGGCGCGCAGCCTGCGGACCCCTTGGGTCCTAGTCCAACACTGCGTTCGTCCGGGAGGTATACGGATAGCCCCCGCTTTTGGCACCGGACGAGCGAAGCGTTGGACTAACGAGCAAGGCAAGTGCAGGCTGCGCGCCGCTTGAGCGCTACTAAAAAGCATGCAGCCTGCAAACTCATTTGCGCACCATCAAACCCAGAATGATTTGTCAGCTTCTTCGTTTGCCTGTTGGCGAGACAGGCCGACATCATCCAGTAACCGGGCATCAAGATTACGCAAATCGGCACGTGTTTTAGCTCGTTTACACCACGTCCGAACCAGGCAGGAAACCTGCTTCGTCAAATTGAAAACACCCGCAGTCAAACCGTCCTGTTTATCTATTACGGCTTCGCAAACGTCAGTTACCGAAACATCTCTGGTGTCAATTTTGATCATGTCAATTCGTCCTTTTTCTGGCGGCCTGTATTCAAGTTCTGTTTTGATTTAGGGCGAATTTGACTTTTTATCAAACGATCTTTATTGTGTTTCAAATTATTTTTTCTAATGTTTCTATTTTTGCATTGTGCCTTTATATATTGTTTTTGAACCAATTTTTTGATTCAATCAGATCATAGTAATCATTTTCGAATAAATTGGATTAATTTAAATCATGCCACGGCGCTTGCCTCCTCTCAACTCTCTGCGAGCTTTCGAAGCAGCCGCCCGCCATCTCAGCTTTACCCTTGCTGCGGCCGAGTTGAACGTAACCCAGGCAGCTGTCAGTCATCAGATCAAATCACTGGAGGAGCGTCTGGGCATGCCATTGTTCCGGCGGTTGAACCGGGCACTGCTGTTGACCGATGCAGGCCAGACTTTGTATCCCGCCATGAGTAATGCTCTGGATGTGATGGCCACGGCAATTGATCGTCTGCATCGCCATGACAAGTCCGGCGAATTGACAATTACGACCATGGATTCGTTTGCCGCCACATGGCTGGTGCCACGGCTGGCGAGGTTTCAAAAAATGCACCACGATATCGATATTCGCATTACCACTTCTGATGAGATGGTCGATTTCACTCGTGAAAATGTCGATATGGCAATTCGCTACGGGCATGGAGACTGGCCTGGTGTTTTTGTTGAACCCTTGATGGTTGAAGAGATGTTTCCGGTTTGCGCGCCATCGCTGCTGCAATCGGGCCCGCCGCTCAATACACCTGCGGACCTCAAGCATCACATGTTGTTGCATGATGATATGCGCGTTGATTGGCGCATGTGGCTGATGGCGGCGGGAGAACCAGACATTGATACCACGCGCGGGTTGAGTTATCAGCATTCCAACCTTGTCGTCCAGGCTGCTGAACAAGGTGACGGCGTTGCTCTGGCAAGAAGCGTTCTTGTCAGTAATTCATTGGCAACGGGCCGATTGGTCAAGCCCTTTGATCTGGCCTTGCCGGTAAACTATGCGTATTATGTGGTCTGTCCCCTTGGCAGCGAGAAGCGGCCTAAAATCAAGGAGTTCCGCATGTGGTTGGCGGAAATGGCAAAGGCTGACACCTCTTGATTTACGTCCGGTTACGCAGAGTTGACTGGACAATTCAGCCGGGAGTACCATGTTTAAAGCAAATATTGATTTTCGGAAGAACAATGATGTCCACACAGGCAGACACCCATCCCATTCCCGCTATCGAAGGGGCCATCGCCAACCCGTCCAACCCCCACCACTTTATGGTACTGAGAGCAATAGAGCGTCGGGTGCAAATTTTCGCTGGTGATACTTTGGTTGCTGACACAACAAATGCCGTGCGACTGATTGAAGTGGGTAAAACCATTTACGATCCACTGGTCTATGTGCCCGCTGCTGATCTTCGCCAACCTCTCAAGCGACTGGAAAAATCCACTGTTTGCCCGTTAAAGGGTGAGGCTGGTTATTTTGCCCTTGATGACGAGGAAATCAGCTGGGCTTATTCTGAACCCTATGATTTTGCCCATGCGCTTAAGGGCTATCATTCATTCTGGCCTGGCAAGGTGAGGATCGTAGAAGGTTAGTCGTTTAATTTATTCAGGTGCCAAAGCCGCATGCAGGAGAACCTCTGCCGCCTTGCGGGCTTCTCTGGCAACATCTTCAATACCCTGCAGATGGGCCGTCACTATTGCCCCTTCTTTGAGCATAAGGAGCTGGCGAGCCAAAAGGCCAGGGTCTTGAGCTTTGGTCCGGGCTGCTATGTTGCTAAAATAAACCAGCAACAGGCGCTTGTGTTCAGCTGATGCCACCTTCAGGGGGTGGCTGTCATCCTGATACTCGGCGGACGCCTTGATAAACATACAGCCTTTGAAGTCATCGCGCTCAAACCATTCACCCAATACGTCAAAGAGGGCCAGCAATTGTTGCTCAGGCGTTTGTGCCAGTTCTTCAATGCGTTGAACCAGCCAGTTTCGAAATTGCTCATCACGCAATTTTAAAACCGCCAGTATCAAATCGTCCTTGGTGCGAAAATGCCGGTACATGGCGGTCTTGGAAACGCCCGTCAGTTTTACCAGCTTATCCATACCGGTGGCATGAAAACCGTTTTCTTGGAAAATTTTAAAGGCGCGCTGAATTAGCACGTCGCGCTTGGAGGCACTCATAGTTCACCCATTCATCTATTCTGATCCGTAGTTCTTATAGCGTTGTGAAAAAATATATCCATAGCACTCTTGACAACATGTACCGATCGGTACATGTGTTGTATCAAATATAACACATGGAGTAAACTGCGATGTCACAAAAATTAATCCCGCCGTTTAGTAAGGAGACCGCACGCGCCAAGGTCAAGGCTGCGCAGGATGGCTGGAACTCATGCGACCCTGAGCGCGTCGCCAAGGCCTACTCGCTCAACTCAGACTGGCGCAACCGTGGGGAATTTTTTAAAGGCCGGCAAGCCATTGAAGCGTTTTTAACGCGCAAATGGCAAAAGGAAAAACACTACAAATTGATGAAAGAGCTTTGGGCCTTTAGCGACAATCGCATTTCGGTGCGCTTTGAATATGAGTGGCAGCACTTCGAAACCGGTCAATGGTATCGCAGTCACGGTAATGAACATTGGGAATTTGATGATGATGGCCTGATGCGCCGTCGCGATATGAGCGCCAATGATATTGAAATTGAAAAGAGTGAACGCCGTATCGGCGTTGAGGAAGGATAACTCATGACACCACTAAATTCCGATATCGCCTTTACACCGGCGGTCAAAATTGAGCAGGAAAAGCGGGGCTCGCGCGCAAATTATCAAAAGATGTCTGAAAAACGCGACTGGAGTGACACGGTCACAGATGTGCTTGAGGTTTTTATTTCCGAGCGTAACAGCTTTTATCTGGCCACGGCGACCAAAGACGGCCAGCCCTATATTCAGCACCGTGGCGGGCCCAAGGGGTTTTTAAAAGTCATTGATGAAAAAACCCTTGGCTTTGCGGATTACGCCGGCAACCGGCAATATATCTCCATCGGCAATGCGGCTGAAAATGACAAGGCCTATATTTTCCTGATGGATTACACCAACCGCAAACGCATTAAACTGTGGGGCAAAATTCGCGTCGTTGAAGATGATCCCCAACTCCTTGAAAAACTGGTTGATCCCGGCACCAAGGCGCGGCCTGAACGCGTGTTCCTGTTTGAAATCAGCGCCTGGGATGTCAATTGCCCACAATACATTCCGCAGATGTTCAATCTCGAGACGGTTGAACTGGCAACCAGCAAACTGACCCAGCGGATCGCGCAACTTGAAGCTGAAGTCGCGCGACTGAGTACAAATTCTGTATAACTTCAATTATCGAAAAGTGGTATGGTTAAATTATTAAAAACTGGCTATTTTTAACGGTCCGATTATTCCATATCCTCTTTTCAGATATTGATCTGCTTAAAGGACATTTGCCACATGGAAAATTCACCCAATATAATTGATGCTAAAAGCGTATGCCCCCTGGATTGTCCTGACACCTGCAGCCTGGCGGTAAAAACTGATGGTACAAAGCTGTTGGAGGTGCGGGGTTCGCACGACAATCCCTATACTGCCGGGGTTATCTGCAACAAGGTTGCGCGATCTTACCCTGAGTTTGTCCATGGTAACGCCCGGTTGACGACACCGTTGCGGCGCATAGGTGCAAAGGGGTCTGGCAAATTTGAACCTGTGTCGTGGCAAGATGCACTGGATGCGACACATGACGGGTTTTCCAAGGCAATCAAGGCACATGGACCCCAATCCGTTTTGCCTCTCAATTATTCCGGCCCGCATGGGGAGTTGGCCTGTGGGTCCATGGATCGGCGGTTTTTCTATAAGCTTGGCGCAACCTTGCTCAATCGCGGCCCCCTGTGTGGCATCGTGCGAGGAACGGCATACTCCAGCCTGTTTGGTGCAGCACCAGGCATGGCGCCGGAACAGGCCCAGCATGCAGACCTGATTGTTGTCTGGGGCAATAATGTGACCGTATCAAACCTGCATCTGGCCCGAGTGATAAAGGTCGCCCGCTCTCAAGGGGCAAAGCTGGTGGTGATTGATCCCAAGCGCACGAAAATTGCCGATCAGGCCGACCTGTATTTACAGATTGAACCGGGCACGGACGTGGTTATGGCGCTGGCGATGGCGGCTGAACTGGAGCGGCGTAACGGCTTTGATCGCAGCTTCATTGAGCGTTGGGTTGAGGGTTTTGATGCCTATATGGCGCAAGCCCACCTGCACAGTGTCGAGGATGTTGCAAATATTTGCGGCATTAAAGCTGAAAAATTCCAGCAATTAATTTCATGGTATTTGGCGGCTGAAAACGTCGCGGTATCTGTCGGCAACGGTATCGAGCGTGGTAAAAGTGGCGGCTCGGGGCTGCGTGCCGCGATGGCCTTGCAGGCACTGACCGGAAATCACGGACGCCTTGGAGCGGGCGTTTTTGCCAAGCCGGGACTGGCCTTTGCCAAAACAACCGACAAGCTGCAACGACCTGATCTGATCCCTGAGGGAACGCGCACGTTCAACATTGTTGATGTGGCCAAACACCTGCTTGATGAAACGCTTGATCCACCGATTTCGGCGGTGATGATATATAATCACAATCCGGTCAGCACTCATCCCGATCAAAATCGCATGCGCCGGGCTTTATCACGCGAGGATTTGTTTGTTGTCGGTTGTGATGTGGCGATGACTGATTCGATGGCTTACGCTGACATTATTTTGCCCGCCAGCAGTCACTTTGAGTACGCAGATATTTATGGCGCATACGGTCACAGTTACCTGCAACGCGCTGAAGCGGTTATTCCTTGCGTTGGTGACAGTTTGCCCAACACCGAAATATTTCGTCGTCTGGCGGCACGTTTTGGCTTTGATGATGCGATGTTCAAGGCCAGCGACACCGAGCTGATGGATGATGCTTTTGACAATGAGGATCCGCGTCTGGGTGGCTCACGCCCCAGTCAAATTCCGCTGGACAATGCGCTGGCCATGACCGCGCCCGAAGGTGAGCCGATGATCATGTGCAAAACAATTATTCCAGCGACAAAATCGGGGAAGATCGAGTTGTTTTGCGATGATCTCGAGGAGCGTTTTGGCTACGGCCTGCCACGCTTCGAGCCGGTGACACGTAATCTGCCATTCTCGATCATTTCACCATCGTCGTCCAAGCGCACTAATGCAACTTTTGGCGGCTGTTCGCAATCTCAAGGGCAAGAAATCGTTGAGATCAATCCGGCAGACGCTGAAGAATACAAGATCAGCGAAGGCGACAGTCTGCGGGTATGGAATTCACAAGGTGAGGTGCATCTGAGCGCCCAAATTACTGATGCTGTGCCCGTGCGCGTGCTTTATTCGCCAAAGGGCACATGGCTGGCAACAAGTTCAACCGACCAGACCGTCAATGCGCTGATTTCGTCTCAGGTGCGCACCGACATTGAAGACGGTGCGTGTTACAATGAAACTTTTGTTGATATAGCGCGCACTTGAAGTCAGGGCCGGCGGGCGACAACATCAATCTCGACAAGCGCCCTCACCGCAAGCCCGGTTACGCCGATGCAGGTGCGCGCGGGCAGTTTTCCTGCGGCAAAGTAACTCTGGTAGGCGTGGTTCATGACCTCATAGTCGCGTTCAAAATGGGTTATATAGACGCGCGCCTGAACCACGTTTTCCAGACCCAGACCGACGCCGTCGAGGACAATTTTGAGATTGTCCATCACGCGGCGGGTCTGGGCGTCAACGCCCTCAGGTAATGCTTTATCAGGCTCGCCCGGCCATGTTGGCATCTGGCCGGTGAGAAAAACCCACCCGTCAACTTCAGCCGCATGCGAAAATGTTGCAACCGGCCGGGGCGCCTTATCAACCATGATGAATTGCGGCAATGCCATGATTGCGCTCCTGTGATTTGAAAAGAAAACTCCTAGCACAGAGATGGCTGAAAGCAAACCACAGAACAAGACCTGTAATCAGGTCTCATACTGATCATGGCGACGCAACCAGGCCATGGAAAATGACAGGTCTGCTTCGTCGCGTCCTTTGGGTGTCAGATCAAGGTAATGATAGGCACCATTGAGCATGTCGAGGCCGCGACTGTAGCAAGAATAGGTGTGATAAGTATTACCATTGTCATCTTTCAAAAACACGCTTATTCCCGGTGCCTGATTAACCGGAAATGGCCCGTTGCGGTAATTGTAATAGGCATTTTTGGCCTCCAGTTCTTCCGGTGTAAAAGCTACCTGAAAATCCCTGTTGAAACCGGTGCCATTGGCTGAAAACCACGGTGTGGTCCAGCCCATGCGTTTTTTGTAGGCGGCCAGTTTTGCCTGCGGGGCATCGGCAACGACCACCAGCGACACATCACGGTGGGCGAGATGCACCTCGATACCTTCGAAGCTGTCGGCCCAGAAGGAACAGGCTGTACACCCCTCCTCCCAGTCGGGGCCAAGCATAAAATGGTAGACAATCAACTGGTCTTTGCCATTGAAAAGATCGGCCATTGAGCGTGAGCCATCTGCTCCTTCAAACACATAGTCTTTTTCAACCCTGACGCATGGCAGGTCGCGGCGTTGCCGGCTCAACTCATCGCGGGCTTTGGTGAAGGCTTTTTCTTTAACAAGAAATTCCTCGCGCGCGGTGAGCCATTCTTGTGGTGAAACAATTTTCTGATGCATGTTTTTTTTCCTAGGTTATGGTTTTGGTTCAAGGGGCTCAGGCTTCCTGGTTCAAAATACCCTGGAGACTTTCCAGGCATCCGTTCCAGCCGAATTCGTGATTGTCGCGGGCTTTTTGCGTTGGCAGGAAGTCGTGAATGACCACCAGTTCGGTTGCACCATCGCGCTCGTTAAAAAAAATAGTTACGATGGTTTCGCAATTTTCATCCGCGCTACCCTCGCAATGTTGACCATCAAGCACCCAGGTAAAAACCAGTTTCTCGTTGGCTATAATTTCGCGGTAAACACCATGATGAACGACCACATCGCCCGTTGGTATTCGCATGGTCAAACTGTAAGCGCCACCAACGCGCAAATCGGTTTTTGCGTTTTCGGTCACGACACCTTCGGGCCCAAACCATTTGACCAATTCGCTTGCCTCGGTCCAGGCGCGAAACAGTCTTTGCGGCGTGGCGTTAAATATGCGTCTTATTGAGAGATCAAGGTGGGGTTTGGCTGCAATATTCATTGTGTTTTCTCCATATTAAAACTGCCGATTACACGGTTCAGTCTTTCAGTTTTTCCACGTAGTTTTCGAGAGATTGCAGGTTTTCCTGCCAGAACCTCTGATAGTATTCTATCCAGTCAGCCACAGCATTCAGTGCTGCCGGTTCAAACTTGCAACGCCGAATTCGGCCTTCTTTATGTTGCGATACAAGCTTCGCCCGAGCCAAAACGCCAATGTGTTTTGAAACAGCTGCCAGCGACATTTCATAAGGTTCGGCAATTTCCGTCACCGTCAGATCAGTAAGGGCCAATCGCGAAAGTATTGCCCGCCTGGTAGGATCCGACAGAGCAGAAAATGTCGCATCCAAATGTTTGTCATTATTCTCAACCATTTGGTTGAGCTATCAAAAGACACAACAATTGTCAACTAGTTGGTTGAATATTTTTTGCTACTCTGTAAATTACAGGCTGTTGGCCCTGTCTGCCTGTTTCAGGTCTTCCGCACGCTCAATCAATCTCCTGGCGTTCATATAAATCGGCATTTCAACGTGGATACCGCCAATTTCAACGCCCGCCTCACCTGCTTGGCGGGCACTTTCATAGGCGTCAACCAGTTCGCGGGCTTTTGCTAAGGCCTCACTATCGGGGGTTAATCCGGCATTGACGACGCCGACATGTTGGGACGAAATGATGGACTTGGCGCGATAACCCAACCGGCGGGCATAATCGGTATCGCTGGATGCACCGTCAACATCACTCCAGGTATAGGGGCAGTCTATGGCCAGAACCCCTGATGCGACACATTGCACAAGAAATTTTTGCCGGACATATTGCAGCTCAAGGCCATCTTTTCCACGTTCAGCACCTAGGTCTGCGGCCATATCTTCGGAAGCCACCAGACAAGCGCTAACGCGTGGGTCTGCGGCGATAATTTCCATCGTATTCAAAAGTCCGCGTGCTGATTCCACATTAGGCAGAAGTTCGACGCTTTTGTTACCAAGGGCTGAAACCGCCATACCAAGCGTTTTAACCTGCTGGGCTGTCGCAACCTTTGACATGGCGACAATATCAGCCTCCGCTATGACGGCAGCAGCGAGGTCTCGGGGGCCGTCTTCAGTTTCCAGAGGATTGATGCGCGCACCAACGACAAAACCTCTAGCTTTTGCGGTAACAAAAAAACCGGCGAGAAGATCACGCGCTTCGTCGCGCCTTGCCGCCGGGGTGAAATCTTCAAAATCTATCAATAAAACGTCCGCGCCACTTTCAAGTGCGCGGGCGTGGGCGTCGGGCTCAGCTCCGGCGACAAAAAGCCAGGATCGGCACAGAGATGTTGGTCGGCGAAGCCTTTCCGGTGTAGATTGCGTCATGACCTCAACTTTCATAAGATTTACGCTGATCTGTTTGATGGCAATATTTGGCATCATTTATCAATCCAGAGCAAGTCTTGCGGTAGAAGTCGACCTTGAACTTGTTCTGGCTGTTGATGTTTCGAGTAGTGTGGATGACGTTGAAGCGCGCTTACAACGAGATGGCTATCTTCGCGCACTGGTTCACCCTTATGTTATAGATGCGATCAGATCGGGGCCAAAAGGCCGCGTCGCTGTTATCTATATTGAATATGCCGGCAGGTCATTTCAGCGCGTGGTCGCCGATTGGACCCTCCTGCAGGATTTGAAAAGTGCTGAGGCATTTACCCGCAGAATTGCAAATTCCCCGCTCAGTTCCGCACCATCCACATCGATCAGTGCACTCATTGATTTTTCGGTTAATCAGATACTGACCAATTCCTTTACTGCCAGACGCAGGATCATAGATGTTTCAGGAGATGGCCCCAACAGTGACGGGCGTCCTGTGTGGGATGCCCGTGATGACGCTGTTTTGCGCGGAATAACCATAAACGGTTTGCCAATTCTGTCGTCGCGACCCGACCCAAAGGGATTTGCCCCTTCCGCTGGCGTCACCAGCCATTACCGTCGTTTTGTTATCGGTGGACCCGGTGCATTTTTGATAGATGTAAATGAGTTTGAAAATTTCACCCCGGCACTGGTAAAAAAACTGATCCGGGAAATACTTGATCCGGCGCGAAAATTGAGCATGAAAAACTAGTTTGAACCCGCCACGAAAAAAACTAATTTTTCGTTTATCCGTCCGGGCACAGATTTTCCTGATGGTTCCGACAGAAACAAAGGACGTCAAAAATTCGATGAACACTACAGTTAAAACATCAAAGCGGCTGACAATCGGCTGGAAAACACGCCATTTACTGGTAATAATTATTTCCGTCATAGGCACCTACGCATTTTTGGAATCGCGTGCGCAATGGTCGGAAATGCATCGTTGGAACCGCGCCATTGGTGATATGAGCGTAATTTTGATAGCTTTTTCAATGGCTATTGGACCACTGTCGCGGCTGATACCAAGAGCACGGGCTGCTATTCCCTGGCGTCGCGAGTTTGGCATTTATGGTGTTATACTTGCCATTATTCACACCTTTATCATCCTTGCCGGCTGGGTTGAATGGGAATGGATGCGTCTGTTCGGCTACCAGCTTCATCCTACCGGCGTCTACATTATGTTGAAGCAGGGTTTCGGTCTGGCCAACGTCATTGGCATTGTCGCTCTGTTCTATGGACTGGTGCTGGCACTATCGTCCAGCAACTGGAGTCAGCGGATTTTAAGCGGGCCGATCTGGAAATACCTGCAACAGAGCGCTTATGTATTGTGGATGTTGATCGTTGTTCACACCGCCTATTTCCTTTACCTGCATTTTCAGGATTATCATCGCGCCGTACCTGAACCAAACTGGGTACAATGGCCGTTTGCCGGGCTGGTTACCGCCATAATCGTGTTGCAAATGGCAGCATCGTGGAAAACCTGGCGGTTGCGGCGCGACAGAATGCCTCCGGGCCAACAATCCGTTGCCGGGTGAGCTGCCCCCGGGAAAGACGAGGAAAAATGCTGGAAAACAAGTCATTGGTTTTGGATTTGCTGGAATGGGTGGCTAAACACCCGCGCACTTACAATGAGGTTATGGCGGCGTGGCGCACATCGTGCCCGCGCCTGCCAATCTGGGAAGATGCTTGTGATCATGGTCTGGTAGTGCGCAAGCAGCACAAAGATTTGGGAACAATTGTACGATTGACCGGACCCGGCAAAAAACTGCTGAATTCTGAAAGAAGTGTGTCAGTCGGTTGAGCGGCTGATTTGAAATCCTGTCTCTCAGGGCAAAGGGCAAGGCTCAGCCCAGCTATGGTCTCATTGACACCAACCACGATTGTTTCTTGTTTTACCGCCTGCCAAAAAGTCCGAAAACAGCGAGTTTCCCTTCAAGGGAGAAAACTCTTTTCTGCCAAATCCTTAGCGCATGTTTCTAACGATCTGATTCGCCATGCTGATCCATAACCTTAACTTGATAAATATGTATAAGACATTGAAAATTCAGACAGTTTTGAATTACTTGCGGCCCTTGATTTTGTTCACCAGAAACCAGGCACCGGGCAAGATTGCGGCGGCGAGAGCGAGTTTGGTGAGATCACCATAGATGAACGGATAGAGGCCCCATTCCAATATCGGCTTGTCCCAGCCAAACAAAGCGCCAAGCCACAGAAGGCCGGGAATATAGATCAGCGCATTACCGATCAACATCGCCACAGCCGTGGTGAAGAAATTGCGATCAAACCCGCGTTCTGCCAACCACCCTACCGCAGCAACAGCAAGCAGGAAGCCAACAAGATAACCGCCAGTGCCACCAAGCATATAGGCGAGGCCGAGGCCTTTTTCCGGCGTTCCGGCAAACACCGGCAGACCGGCTGCTCCTTGCGCAAGGTAAAGCGCTACAGTCGCCAGACCCAGACGCCAGCCGTAAGCGGCACCAATCAGCAACACCGCCAGAGTACCCAGGTTCAAAGGCACGGGATAGAAGGGAATTTGTATTTTGGCACTGAGCCATAAAACCATTGTTCCGGCAATTGCGAGAACGGTGTTGCGCAAAACCGCATTTGATTTGTCTTGCGACCAGACGGCGGCTGCCAGGGTTGCGGGAGCTGAAAGTAAATTAGCCATGGGATGCCTTACTCTTTTTATTGCCAGAAAGAATGCTTGGATAACTTTTATATGGTGCCAGCAGCAAGATGACAAGCCACTGATGGTTTAGGCCTTGTGAGAACGCTTGTCTTTGTGCAAAAGGTTAGCCTATGTCACACAATCTCGGGCTATCCCAGAAATTCGATCCCAATTACGGCATCGCCGTTGAAATCAACGCTGACGTGCGCCGCATTGTCGCCAACAATCCCGGTCCGATGACTTTCAAGGGTACCGGCACCTTTCTCATTGGCGACAGGCATCTGGCCGTCATTGACCCCGGCCCTGATGATGACGAACATCTTGATGCCCTGTTGAAGGCGATCGGTTCGGCTACGTTAACTCACATTTTGATTACCCACACGCACCATGATCATTCGCCACTGGCGGCGCGGCTGAAGCAAATCACCGGGGCAGAAACATACGGCGTCGGTCCGCATGGTTTGAGGAAAACGGAATATACATCGTCAGTTGAGGCTTTGGGCCTTGAAGGCAGTGGTGACATGGATTTTGTGCCCGACAACGTCATTGATCACGGCGACATGATTGAGGGTAAGGATTTCAGGTTCGAATGCGTGTTTACGCCAGGTCATTCGGCCAATCACATGGCTTTTGCGCTTGAGCGCCACAAGGCTTTGTTTGTCGGTGACCTGGTGATGGGCTGGTCGACAAGTGTTGTTGCCCCGCCTGATGGCAATATGGCAGAATATATGGCGTCCCTGCGGCTGGTGCATGCCCGCGATGATACTATCTACTGGCCCACCCATGGAGCACCGATTGAAGCCCCGCAAAGACTGGTCAAAGGCTACATAACCCACCGAAAAATGCGCGAGAATGCCATCCTCGATACCCTGAGCCAGGGCCCGCACAAGATTATAGATATTGTGCTCAAAATCTATTCCGGCCTCAACCCAAAATTGCATGGTGCAGCTTCCCTTTCGGTGTTGGCGCATATGGAACATCTGCACGCTCAGGGCAAGGTGGATTTCGAGGGGGCGTTGAGTCTTGAGGTTACCTACTGGTTGGCTTAAGGCTTGTTTCAAGCCGTTGACAAAACGTAATCCTTGAATGTTTCCCGCAACGTCAGTTTGTGGATTTTTCCCGTTGCCGTGTGAGGAATTTCATCGACGAAGACCACATCATCGGGCATCCACCATTTGGCCAGTTTGCCCGTCAGGTAGGCTTTGATTTCATCGCCACTGATCTCACTTCCCGGCTTGCGCACGATCACCAGCAAGGGGCGTTCGTCCCATTTGGGGTGGGTAATGCCGATGACGGCGGCTTCTTCGACGTGGCTGTGACCGACAGCAAGGTTTTCAACGTCGATGGTGGATATCCATTCGCCGCCGGATTTGATCACATCCTTGGCGCGGTCGGTAATTTGCATATAGCCGTGCTGATCGAGAGTTGAGACATCTCCGGTGTCGAACCAGCCTTCGTCATCGACAATCGGTTCGTCCTCATTTTTGAGGTAGTCGGAGGCTACACACGGGCCTTTTACCATCAAATGGCCAAAGGCTTTGCCATCACGCGGCAGCTCATTGCCGTCATCATCAATGATTTTCATCTCAACCATATAGGGCGGCCTGCCCTGTTTGATTTTCAGCGCCTGTTTTTCTTCGGCACTGAGATCATCCAACCCGCCCTTGATTGTACACAAAGACCCAAGCGGACTCATTTCTGTCATTCCCCAAGCATGGATGACTTGCGTTTGGTAAGTTTTTTCAAAGGTCTCTATCATTGAGGGCGGGCACGCTGCCCCGCCGATGACCACGCGTTGCAGATGTTCGAGACTTTCTCCGCTTTGGCCAAGATATGAGATCAGCATCTGCCAGATTGTCGGCACGGCAGCAGTCAGCGTCACCTTTCCCACTTTGAGCATTTCATAGATACTGGCACCATCCATCAGGGCGCCGGGCATGACGATGTTGGCTCCTGCCATGGGTGCCGAGAAAACCAGTGACCAGGCGTTGGCATGAAACATTGGTACAACCGCCATCACACTGTCCTGACTTTTGAGGCCGAGGGCGTCAGCACCATTGGTGGTTAAAGCGTGGAGAACATTGGAGCGGTGGGAATATAAAACTCCCTTGGGGTTACCGGTTGTACCTGAGGTGTAACAGAGGCCGCAGGCGGTACTTTCGTCCAACTCAGGCCACTGATACTCCTCATCTCCGCCAGCAAGCAGCTCTTCGTAGCAGATGGCGTTTTTCAAAGCTGTTTCGGGCATGTGTTCGTCATCGGTCATGATGATGAACCCTTTCACCAACGGCAATCGTTCCTGAAGCGCTTCCATTAGAGGTACGAAGGTTAAATCGAGGAAGATATAACGATCTTCGGCATGATTAATGATGTAGGCGAGTTGATCGGAAAACAGTCGGGGGTTGAGCGTGTGGACAATGGCGCCATGGCCCATGAGGCCATACCAGATTTCCATATGACGATAACCGTTCCACGCCATAGTACCAATGATATCACCCTGTTTTACGCCAAACCTGTCCATCGCACTGGCCAGTTTGCGAGCGCGACGGGCCAAATCATTATAGGTGTAGCGGTGAATCGGTCCTTCGGTGGTACGCGAAATAATTTCGCGGGTGCCATGGTATGTACATGCATGTTCCAGAATGGTTGGCACCAATAGTGGCCAGTCCTGCATCAATCCTTTCACGAACGTCCTCCCAAACAGTTCATAAATTCAACCCGGGCAAGCTTAGACACATAGCACCCGTGCGACAATAACTAAAGCGGGCTCACCTTCAATCGAAGTGGGATATTAAGTATTTTAGCCGTATAGATCACATGTTTTTCCTATCTTATTTTCACCGGATTTGCGATAGATGGTGTCGGACGCTAAGATGTCCGCTGATATTCCGATAAAACAACGGCCTTAAGTTTTACCAGATGACGAATACTCCGCTTTTGGACACGATAAAAACGCCCGATTTCCTGCGGGCACTGAGTGATGAGCAGTTGCCTCAGGTAGCTGATGAACTGCGTGCAGAGACCGTAAGTGCAGTGTCTGTAACCGGTGGCCATCTGGGTGCCGGTCTTGGCGTTGTAGAGCTGACGGTGGCACTCCATCATGTGTTTAATACCCCTGATGATCGCGTCCTGTGGGATGTGGGCCATCAGGCTTACCCGCATAAAATTCTTACCGGCAGGCGTGATCGTATCCGCTCATTGCGCCAGGCTGATGGCCTTTCAGGCTTCACCAAGCGTGGCGAAAGTGCCTATGACCCTTTTGGTGCCGGCCATTCGTCGACATCAATTTCAGCCGGTCTTGGCATGGCTGTTGCCCGCGATCTTGATGGCCGCAAGAATAACGTTATCGCTGTCATTGGCGATGGTGCCATGAGTGCGGGCATGGCGTATGAAGCCATGAACAATGCCGGCTCCATGGACAGCCGCCTGATCGTCATTCTCAATGACAATGATATGTCGATTGCGCCCCCCGTCGGTGCCATGAGTGCCTATCTTGCCCGGCTGATTTCAGGTGGCACCTATCGAAGTTTCCGCAGTTTTGCCAAACAACTGAGCAAAAAACTGCCCAAGTTTTTTCAGGAAAAAGCCCAGCGTGCAGAAGAATATACCAGAGCCTTCTGGACCGGTGGCACTATGTTTGAAGAGTTGGGTTTTTATTACGTTGGTCCCATAGACGGTCATAATTTTGACCATTTGCTGCCGGTATTGCGCAATGTACGCGATTCCACCGAAGGCCCTATTTTAATCCATGTGGTAACCAAAAAAGGCAAAGGTTATGCACCGGCGGAAAATTCCGACGATAAAAACCATGCGGTCGCAAGGTTTGATGTCATCACCGGAGCGCAGTCAAAACCCATAGCCAACGCACCCAGCTACACCAAGGTCTTTGCCAATGCGCTTGTAAAAGAAGCCGAAAAAGACAGTAAAATTGTCGCAGTAACCGCCGCCATGCCCTCAGGCACCGGGCTTGATGTGTTTGAAAAAGCTTATCCCAACCGCTCTTTTGATGTGGGCATCGCCGAACAACATGCGGTCACCTTTGCCGCGGGTCTTGCCACCGAAGGCTACAAGCCGTTTGTTGCCATATATTCCACATTCCTCCAGCGTGCCTATGACCAGATCGTCCATGATGTGGCGGTACAAAAGCTGCCGGTCAGGTTTGCCATTGATCGCGCCGGTTTTGTTGGTGCCGATGGTCCCACGCATGCAGGCTCGTTCGATATAACCTATCTTGCCACCTTGCCGGGTTTCGTGGTGATGGCACCGGCAGATGAAGCCGAACTGGTGCATATGGTGGCCACGGCCCGCAGCATAGACGATTGCCCGTGCGCATTTCGATATCCGCGCGGTGAAGGGGTTGGCGTTGAATTGCCCGAAGTGGGTGTGCCACTGGAAATTGGCAAGGGCCGCATTATTTGCGAGGGTAAATCTGTCGCCATTTTAAGCCTGGGTACGCGCTTGCAGGAATGTATCAAGACAGCCGAAGACCTGAACGCCCATGGTCTTTCCACCACTGTCGCTGATGCCCGCTTTGCCAAGCCGCTGGACGAAGAACTCGTGCGTCAACTGGCTCTCGATCACGAGGTTCTGGTAACGGTGGAAGAAGGCTCGGTGGGCGGTTTTGGCTCACATGTCCTAAACTTTCTCGCCAACGAAGGCCTGCTTGATGCCGGCCTCAAAGTGCGCAGCCTGACCCTGCCCGATGAGTTCACCGATCACAACAAGCCTGACGTTATGTATGAACAGGCCGGGCTGGCGGCAGCGGGCATTTTTGACACCGTCCTGTCCGCATTGGCGCGTGTTGAACTGGACAAAGCACCAAAACTCGCCTGATGAGCACCAGCAAAAGAACGCGACTGGACCAGTTACTCGTCAGCCGCAAACTCTTTGCCACCCGCTCCAGAGCCGCTGACGCCATCAAGCGCGGCCATGTGGCAATCAATGGCGCTACCGCAGAAAAACCCGGACAACGGGTCGAGACTACCAGCGATATTGGTATTTCAGATCCGGCACTTAAGTACGTTTCACGCGCAGCCCTTAAACTGTTGAGCGCACTCGATCATTTTGATGTGGATGTTAGCGGTGCCATTGCCGCTGACATTGGTGCGTCTACCGGCGGGTTTTCTCAAATCCTGCTGGAGCGCGGTGCTACGCGCATCTATGCGGTTGATGTCGGCCACCACCAGCTTGTTCAAAGCCTGCGTCATGACCAACGAGTGATTTCGATGGAAGGTCTCAATGCCCGTCACATCACCAAAACCCACATGCCTGAGCCTCTCAATGTGATTGTCTGTGATGTCAGTTTCATTTCCCTCAAACTTGCCCTGCCCCAGGTGTTGGGTCTGGCGACAGCCAATGCAAATCTGATTGCATTGATCAAGCCACAATTCGAAGTCGGTCGTAACAACTTGGGCAAAGGCGGTATTGTGCGCGATGATGAGGTGCGCCAGAAAGCTGTTGAAGACATAACAACCTGGCTGACAGAGGAATTGAACTGGCAGGTTTCGGGCCTGATGCCATCGCCGGTGAGTGGCAGCGATGGCAATGAGGAATTTCTGCTTCATGCCGTCAAACCTTGAATACGCCCCATTTTCCGTCATAGTTGCAGCTGTGATGAGGATTTGAGCTATGGTGTCACCTTTGCAAAAAGCGCTTTTTACCGCCCGCCAGGGTGCGCGGGTGGCTTGGTTTTATTCTCATTACCTGGCAGCACAAAAGCGACAGGCACCTCTCAAAACCAAAACAGGTGAAGCTTTTCGCCCGCAAGAGGCTACTCCTGACAGAGCCGTGCTTATGAGGGATCTCGCCGGGTTGTTTGAACGTGATCTGAAAAACGCTGACCAGGACATCTACGCCGTACCGGTTGACCATGATGGCAGCCTCGTGTCGATACTGGCAAAAAGCCGGGCTTTTTTTAGTGATCTGTCCATGGTCAACCAGCGGCGTGAAAAACGCGACGTGCATGAAGTGCGTGAACTGGAAATCAAGGGCGATCTGCCCGGATACTTCACCCAGAATTTTCACTTTCAAACCGGAGGCTACCTGACCGAGGACTCGGCAAAACTTTACGACATGCAAGTGGAGGTTCTGTTCACCGGTGCTGCCAACGCCATGCGCCGGCAGGCGCTGGTGCCTTTGGCAGAATATATGAAGGACAAGGACCAGCGCCGGTTGCGATTATTGGATGTGGCCTGTGGCACCGGGCGGTTTTTGCGTTTTGTCAAAAAGACCTATCCGCGCCTGCCCGTCATTGGCCTTGATTTGTCGCAGAGCTATCTCTATGAAGCCGAAAGCCATCTGAAACAATATTCCGGCATTAAACTGCTGACAGCCAACGCTGAAGCCATGCCAGTGGCTGACGGTAGCCAGGATATCATCACCGCAATATTCCTGTTCCACGAATTGCCGCCTGAAATCCGAAAGATTGTCGCAACCGACATCGCCAGATGCCTGAAACCCGATGGCCGCTTTATCTTCGTTGACTCAATCCAAAACGGCGACGCCGAAGGTTACGACGGCTTGCTCGAATTATTTGAGGCCGGTTTTCATGAGCCCTATATGTCAAGCTACGTCAGGGAAGATTTCATCAAGATGTTTGCGAATGCGGGCCTAGAATACAAAGGGCATTCCCGCGCTTTTTTGTCGAAGGTGATGGTGTTTGATAAGGTGGGGTAAAGATTTTGACTAAAAATTTTCCCTCAAAATAACACCAATCAATTTGACCTCAAAGGAATACCAGAAACAAAGACCTTTTGAGATGCATCGCTCATACCCGCGCCTTGAAGCAACCTTATGAAAGTTGCCTTAACTTCATATGCATGATCGTTTGGACCAACAATTATTCGCTCAACAAGTTCGGGAATAGATGCCCCAACAAGACCTTCTTCAGGAAAATCTTTCAGGGGTAATTTGCAAATCGTTTGTGGGATACCCTTGATCGTTTTTATTTCCTCAATTATCCGCTTTGATTTTTCAAATTCTGGAGCATAAATAATGCGCCATTCACGTTCTTCGGCAAATCCTGGGTGTTTTGTACAAAGGACGGCAAATCGAAACATGGAAAATAAATAGTTGAGCACAATCTGTTTTTCGCATGTCTTTAACCAATCTGTCTTGTTCATAACATTTGTAGTTATTTCATCGAATTTCATTTTAAATTCTTTGGGATTTAAATAAGCTACAGGGCTGGTATAGGCGTTTAACGCATCGGATGGTGTCAAGAACACAGCAGGATTAAGCACCACACCAACTCCCGTGACCCCGCCGTAAGATCGCCACATAGACAACCTTCCATGTTCATCTTCCGATTTGTCATGTTCAGAAAGACTTGTTAGAAATGTTCCTACTCGAAAATGAGGTAACCAACCGTTGAAGCGCTCTTGCAACTCATCTGATATGCCGGGGAATAGGTCATCAATTGCCTGGCGAAATTCATCACCATTCTCGCCATCATAGGAATGCTGCAAACATTCCATACCATGTTCGATTTCCATATAATCGTTCATCAGGCTGGCCTTGCGCATCCATATTTCTTTTTTGACAATCATCGAAACGGCATTTTCAGCACTTGTGTAATGTACAAAGCGCTTTCCTGGCTTTGAACGTTTTTTTGTTTTCTTCACCGCAAATGGATGGAATATCTCAAATAATCGTTGTTGCCTGGCGTTAGGTTCCATAGCAAAATTTCTCACCTGCAATAGCCATTACCGTATTCCTACAAGATACTGCCATCTTAATTCAGTGTATTTCGTAACTACACCTACAGCCCCGCCGCCTTGCGCAGGGCTTCATTTGCCCGTGTTTGCCAGCCGCGGCCATCTTTCTTGAAGTGAGAAATCACGTCTTTATCCAGCAACATGGTCACCTGCTGTTTTCTCTCGGCTTCAGGCATCGGCGGGCGACCGCGTTTGGCTTTCTTGAATTGTTCAAGGGTAAAGGTATCAGGGTCGGCGGCGATGCCTTTCTGGATTTCGACGTCTTCCTCAGGGAGGTTCCTAATCAGTTTCTCTTTCATAATAATCCATCTCTCTACTATTGGCTTTGCGAAAGCTGATAATACGGCGTTTCACACCACGCTCCGTGTGGACAACCGCGAAAAGGCGATTGTTGAGCGGGACGTAGCTTAGAATGCGCGTTTCACCTTTCACAATCTGTGTGGTGCAAATTGCCAAATTCCATTGCAGCAATCGGACATCGGCAAAATCCTGGCCGTGTTTCTCCAGATTGCTTTGACGTTTTATCTCGTTCCACTCGTATGGTTCGTCGTTATTCACTGTAATTAATATAATTATAAAAAATCAATCCGTCAATATTAAACATAATTATGTTTAATTCCCCACCCACACCCCTTCTTCCATCGCCACTTGCTTCAGCAATGTTGGCCGGTCGGAAATCAGGCCGTTGACGCCTAGTTGGATTAAGCGGCGCATTTCATCTTCATCGTCAATGGTCCAGACGTGCACGGCTATGCCGTTTTTGTTGCAGTGTTTGATGAAAGATGATGTGACGATGGTGATGCCATATTCCGAAATGGGTACCTGGGCGCAATGAACCGGTGGTGATGCTAATGGTATACCCCAGGAGGCAAGTTTTAGGGCGAAAACGCCTTGAGGACCGGCGCTGGTGCAGATTTCGGACCCAAGTTTACGGCGCACTTTGCGCAGGCGATTATCGGAAAATGATGCCAGACACACGCGTTCGAAACATTTCATTTTTGCCATGAGATCAAGTGTCGGCTGAAGCGCTTTTTCGGTCTTGATGTCAATGTTGAAGCAGATGTCGGGGAATTGTTCCAGCGCCTGCTCGAGCGTCATGATGGGTTCGATACCGCCAATCAATGCCTGACGCACCGTCGAATAAGGCAGGGTTGCAATGGTGCCGGTGCTGTTGGTGGTTCGGTCCAGAGTGTCATCGTGAAAGACAATCAGGGTGCCGTCTGCTGTGGCCTGAATGTCGGTCTCGATGTAGCGGTATCCCAAAGCCCGGGTGGCCGCAAAAGCGCTGGCGCTGTTTTCACGCTGTTCGGCACCACCACCGCGATGGGCAAAGCAGATGAAACTGTGACCTGACAGGTAAGGGTGCTGGAATGTCATGGATTACGTCATTCACCAAAGTTGACACAAAGCCATACTTTGCCACGACTGGTGTTAATTACCAGTGATTTCACCGCTTTTGAAAGCGTCGCCCGCAGCTATCCTGTCTTTGTAAAACATACAAAGCTGGAAGCTCGTCGCAACTTTTTCAGCGCGGGAAATAAACAGATCAGCAATATCTTGCGCGCAGACTTCATGCGCATTGGCACGAAAAAGTTCCAGCCAGCGGGTGAAATCTTCCGGTTTAACTTCGCCCATTTGCATATGCACCTGCATCGGGCGACCTTTGTAACGCCCGGTGGTCAGCATTAAGGACGACCAGAAATCTTTCATCTTGGTCAGATGCTCCGGCCACCGCCCCTCAATTCGGGAGTTGAAAATAGGCCCGAGCTGGGCGTCGTTTCTGATTTTCTCGTAAAAAGTCTCAACCACCTTGTCAATCATCACCTCATCAATGTCCGGGTGAACCCGGTGCCGGGTCACAGGCGCGGAACGAACGGGAAAATCAGGATGGGACATGGAATACAGGCTCATTCAATGGTTGCGAATAAAAGATGTCTATAATATAGATGATTTAAGTGCAACATTTGATTTTACAAGGTACCCACTTGCCATGCGCCTCAATCAGGCTTCTGATTTCGCCCTTCGCGTGCTGATGTTCGTCGCCACCAATGAAACTGATCTGTTTAAAATTGATGACATTTCAATGCGTTATAATATTTCACGGGCGCATCTGATGAAAATCGTCAACAAGCTGGCCCGCGCCGGATTGCTGCAAACGGTGCGCGGTCGCAACGGTGGATTACGGCTCAATTTACCTCCTGAGGATATCCGCATTGGTGACGTAGTGCGTGCAATTGAAGAAGATTTCGCCCTTGTTGAGTGTATGCGTGGATCACAAAACAAATGTATCATTACACCCGCTTGCCATCTCACCGCTATTTTCGCTGAAGCCCTGGCGGAATTTATCAAAGTGCTCGACAAATACACCCTTGCCGACATCACACAAAATCGATTTGAATTGCAGAACATACTGTTCGCAAGGGTGCTGGCGCGGGAAAAAAGCAATCCAACGACTTGAATTTAGCCCCTGATCCTTTGGCTGATGATACAGCAGGTAGAAATCTGCTACTGCAAGAGCTGCCCTGACAGGACGCTGAGAATATCCAACTTGTGATGCAATTCAGATTGGCGAGATGTGCCAAAAGCAGAAATTGCTGTTAAATCAAAATTTTGGCCGCTTAGAGCTTGCGATGAGAAAAATCTGTTTGCGGCAATGATCGACGGAAAGAGTTCCAAATTTCCCTGTAATTTTAGCAAAACTGGCAACTCTGCTTTGCACTTCACCCAGCTTTAAACCAGGATATCGATGGGTATTATAAGCCCTGCTGGACTTGTGGTCAGGCCACATGTAAAGGATTTTTTTTTCCACCTTGCGCAAACGAGAAAGCACCCCCCCCGAAAACTGCGACAGGGATGAAGAAATGGGGCTGCTGCAGTCCCTCTGGTTTAATTCACGGATATGTTGTGCAATTTGTTCCGAAGCGAATGGCCCGTTTGTCGCTCCGATAAACCTATTGATTTCTTTCCATTGAGCAGCTGTTTGCGGCAATGGCTGATTTGTCTCCAGACATTGACTTATCGTTGCAAATAACTCCTGCTGTGACTGTGCCCGGTAGCTGAGGAAATTCGGCAAGTTTTCTGCACCGGGATGAACATCCCTTGGTTCAAATGAAATTGCGGGACGGCCAAGCAAAAACGCTTCAAGGCCTGTTGTACAACCGTTATGTATCATAGTACCTGCCGCCAGAAGCCAGGGAAGTACCGGACCTTCATGAATGATTTCAATGTTTTTTATTTTCGCCGCCGCCGTCGTCCATAGAGAATGATTTTCAGAAGGATGGGGCCGGACGACAATTGTATTTCCCGGAAAACGTCGCGCAATATCTGGCAGTAGTTCAATGAATGTATTGAGCATAGATTGTCGATGCCGCATAAACCGGTCGATTTCAGGGGCGGGCTCATGTCCATTAGAAGAGCCGGAGGTTTCAGTGGAAACTTTAAGCGAACGAACCTTGTGATTAACAAATCCAAAATTGGAGTTGATCAGGATAAAATTGCCATAACGCGCCTGCAACCGCTCAATCGTGTCGGCATAAAAACCTTTAAATTCAGGGCGGAGAAGATCGCCTCGCGGGTTGCCGGTGGTGTGTATATTTGTTGTTGGAAAGCCAGGAGCATTCTCTATTAGGGCCTTGTTATTTTCTCCCCAGGCATAGAATTCCTGCACCCTGGAAATGGCTTTTTCCGCCACCCGCCGACGATAATAAAGTTCCGGCTCATGGGTTATCAGACCCTCCTCGTCCCAGGCAACAATGCGGTGTCCCAGCAGGCCCAGGATATTGAATATCTGCACGGATGTATCGCGAAAGTCCTTGGCGACGTAAATCGATGGCGGCAAATGGTGAATATTTGCATGAATTTCGTGCCGTGCACCGACATATACGTCAACGCCGGTTTCAGCCAGGAAACACGCCAACAGCAATTTGGCATCAAATTCCCGCGTCTGAATTTCAGATGGGATTATGACCGGTGATAATGTCAAGGACGATGTCTCGTGCCAAACGGGCAAGGCGTGTGAACGCGACCTTTGAAGCCGACGGTTTTCTGGGGGATTGTATTCATAAAAGAACTCTCGTGATGACCGGTTTAAGGCAATAGATGTACATCGACTTTACCGTCGAATATCAATCGGACCAAAGCCAGATCCAATTCACTGTCAATGTCCAAACCGGTGTATTCCGGCACAATGACGGCGCGGGCGTTTTCACCAACTATTTGATTGTGGGTCATGACTGTTTCCCGGGTGCTGGCATAGGCTGCACCGGTGCGTTTATAAACCGGCGGCAACACCTGGCGCGGCCTCAAATCATCGCCCCCCTGGTCGACATAATTAATCAGGACATCCTCACCGATTATTCTCTTTAGGCGAAATGGATGATGGTTGGCGATTTTCTTGACGCTCACCACACTATCGCAATCACCCTTTTCCAAGCGCTCCAGGCAAGCTGCAATATCGCGAGGCCGGCAGAGTGGCACTGTGGCCTGCAATACCAGGATATGGCTATAGGGTGCAGCTGTTATCGCTTCCATTTGTTCGACCGCATGTTGCACCACGGGCAAGCTCAAAACATTGTCCCCGGCCAGCTTTTTGGGGCGCATGAAGGGTGGCTGGACTCCATATTGCCGCGCAACATCGGCGATTTCTTCGTCCTCGGTTGAAACGATAACATCGGTAATGCCCTCGACTTGCAAGGCATGCCCGATCATATGCGCGATCAACGGTTTGCCACCGAGATCTATCAGATTTTTGCGAGGAATACCTTTTGACCCACCACGCGCAGGTATGACAGCAATGGTTCTAGGCATGCTTTGTTTTCAGAACCCCACCTAAATCTCTGTGAGGTTGAGGGGCCTGCACGGTCGAGATAATCGAATTAACGATTTCGTTATTATCGTTAAAATTATATACGAATCCCTCTCGGGTAACTTGCGTTGCCTGAATTATGATCGCGAGAACTTCCAGACCTATGTTCCAGCGCTTGATTTTGAGAATGGCAGGCATTTAAACAAACCCAGTGATTGTCCAATGCTATCACCTCTAGCATCGCTGGGCCGGCAGATATTTGATCCAAATCAAGGGGCAAAAATTGCTTTGTGATCAAATATCCATACCAATTTTGATTGTCCGTCAGTTAGAGCTCTTTTGGGTCATGGGCTGCTCTAAGAAACAATTTTATTGTTGAAATTTAACCCGACAAGTCTGGAAGAATAAATTTAATTCTTAACCCATCTGCCCGCGATGCAGCAGATAATGATCGGCAACCACAAGGGCTGCCATGGCTTCACCAATGGGGACGGCGCGAATGCCGACACACGGATCATGACGACCTTTGGTGACAACATCGGTTTCATTGCCGAACTTATCGACTGATTTGCGTGGTGTCAGGATTGATGACGTTGGCTTGACCACGAAGCGTGTGATGATTTCCTGACCGGTTGAAATACCGCCGAGAATGCCACCGGCGTGATTGCTGAGGAAAGTTGGTTTGCCATCTTCCATGCGCATTTCATCGGCGTTTTCGATACCGGTGAGGTTGGCTGCAGAAAAGCCTGCGCCAATTTCAACGCCTTTGACCGCATTGATGCTCATCAGGGCCGAAGCCAGGTCCTGATCAAGCTTGCCATAGACCGGCGCGCCCAGACCGGCAGCAACACCGTCAACCACAATTTCAATCACTGCCCCGCACGATGAACCGGATTTGCGGATGTCATCAAGATAGGTGGTCCAGGTCTCGACCATTTCAGCATCCGGGCAGAAAAACGGATTGCGATCAATCTCGTCCCAATCCCAGTTATCGCGGCTGATCTCATGTACACCCACCTGCACCAGAGCACCACGCACACGCATGCCCGGCACAATTTTGCGGGCAATGGCGCCAGCAGCAACACGAGCGGCTGTCTCGCGCGCAGATTGGCGCCCACCACCGCGATAATCGCGGATGCCGTATTTCTCAAGATAAGTGAAATCTGCATGACCGGGGCGGAAACTATCCTTGATGTCGCCGTAGTCCTTGGAGCGCTGATCTACATTCTCAATCATCAGACATATGGGCGTGCCGGTGGTAACCTGCTGGCCACTATCATCGTCAAATACGCCGGAGAGAATTTTAACCGCATCGGGTTCGCGCCGCTGGGTGGTAAAGCGTGACTGGCCCGGGCGGCGTTTGTCCATGAACACCTGAATTTCCGCTTCTGTAATGGGGATGAGCGGCGGGCAGCCATCGAGCACGCACCCCAGAGCAATCCCGTGACTTTCGCCAAAGGTGGTCATCCGCAACATGTGGCCGAAGGAGTTAATGGACATAGGAACCCTTATATGCGTTAAGTATTATAGGTTCTAGCGAAGCCTTGTGCTGGCGTCAATCGAGAGACTTAGAGCCACTCAATCTGTCCGGCCTCGACTTTGAGAACTTTATCTTGCGGCACGTCGAGTTCGACAATTTCAGCTGGTGGCAGTTTCAGAACAATGCCGCGCAAAGACCGGCTTACACCGCCGTGCGCAACGCATATGGTGTCGCGTTCAAGCTCGAGATACCACTCTTCAACCCGTGCGGTTAACTCAGAATAACTCTCCCCACCCGGAGGGGCATTGAGCCATATGTCTTTTTGCCGATGGGCGAATTCTTCCGGGAATTTTTCCGATATCTGATCAAAAGTCATACCTTCGAACTCACCAAACCTGATTTCCATCAAGCGCTTGTCGGTAGGATAATCTTTGGGCTCAAGCCCTAAAGCGCCCCGAATTATTTCCATGGTTTCGCGCGGGCGTGACAACGGGCTGGCAATGAAGTCGAAACCCTGTGGCGGCGACAACAGACCGGCAAGCGTGTCACCATTGCGCCGGGCCTGGGTGCGGCCGACCTCATTAATGGGAACATCAGTCTGGCCCTGCATGCGGCCTGCCGCATTCCAGTCAGTCTGTCCGTGGCGAATGAAATAGAGGGTAAAAGTCATGAGGAATTGTAATATCAGGTGACAGTTATATCAGGTGCATCAACAGCTTTCATGCCAACCACATGATAGCCGCAATCCACATGTTGAACTTCGCCGGTAACACCACTGCCCATATCACTCAATAAAAACAAAGCCGCATTGCCAACTTCGTCAATGGACACCGTGCGGCGCAGGGGCGAATTATATTCGTTCCATTTTAAAATGTAGCGGAAATCTCCGATACCGGCAGAAGCCAGGGTTTTGATTGGTCCCGCTGAAATTGCATTGACGCGAATGTTCTTTTTGCCAAGATCTTCAGCAAGATAGCGCACGCTTGCCTCAAGGGCTGCTTTAGCAACACCCATAACGTTGTAATGCGGCATCACGCGTTCCGCACCATAATACGTCAGCGTCAGTAATGATCCACCTTTGCTCATCAGTTTTTCAGCGCGCTGTGTTACAGCTGTGAAAGAATAACACGAGATGTTCATGGTTTTTTCAAAATTGGCGGCACTGGTGTCGACGTAACGGCCGGTGAGTTCTTCTTTGTCTGAAAACGCTATGGCGTGAACGATGAAGTCAATCGAGCCCCATTCTTTTTCCAAAACCTCGAAGACAGCATCAATTGAGTCTGCATCAGTGACATCACACGGCAGCACAATGGTTGAATCAATCGATTCAGCCAGTGGTACAACCCGTTTTTTCAAAGCATCACCCTGATAGGTAAAAGCCAGTTCTGCACCATGTCTGGCACAAGCTCGCGCAATTCCCCAAGCTATAGACCTGCTGTTTGCAACGCCCATAACAAGACCGCGCTTACCCTCCATCAATGGTCGGGTTTCATCCATATTTTACCTCTTGGATTTTGGTTTCCCCATGGCAGAATTCGGGCAATCCTACACATTTGTCTGATGCGGTCTAATAAAAATACCGCAAAATATCATAAAGTGAATTGGATTACTAATTGTTACCGAACTCAGGTCCGCGTGGCGTATATGGTTTTGCCTGCCGCCAGTCTTCCATCAGCTTTTCCAACCGTTCATCGCGGGCTTCAGGCAGGACTATTCGAACGGTGTATAGTAGATCGCCCCTTTGGCTCAGCCTGGCATTTTTACCGGCACCTTTTCCTTTTAATCTCAACACCTTACCACTATTGGTATTCTTGGGGATTTTCAGATTTACTTCGCCGTCGAGAGTAGGAACGCGCAAAGATGCGCCCAGAACCGCTTCATAAAGGGTAATCGGCAGATCTATTTTGATGTTAAAACCATCGCGGGTAAAAAACGTGCTGGGGGCTACTGTCACCTTCACAATGGCATCTCCGGCAGGCCCGCCGTTTGCACCTGGCTGGCCCTGACCTTTCAGCCTGATCTGCTGGCCATCGGTGAGGCCCGCAGGAATTTTCATATCTATTTTACGGCCGTTGGATAATTCAACCCGTCTGCTGGTGCCAAGCGCTGCTTCGGTGAATTCTACCTGTATGGTGTAGTTGACATCGTGGCCGCGCGTTGCTTGCGCATGCGCTGATGCCTGGCCGTGACGGCCACCAAAAATTTCCGCAAAAATATCTTCCGGCCTGAAATTGCCGCCACCACCACCGCCGCCACCATAGGATGCACCCGTGCCAAAAGGATGTTGACCGCTGCTGCCGCCATAAGGATTGCCGCCACCAAACCCGAAACCTTTGGGTTTGCCCTCGTCGTCAATCTCACCATTGTCAAATTGCACGCGTTTTTCTTTGTCACCGAGCACTTCATAGGCTTGTGTGACTTGCGAAAATTTTTCTTCTGCCTGTGCATCGCCTGCATTGCTGTCGGGGTGATATTTCTTCGCCAGTTTGCGATAAGCTGACTTGATATCACCTTGCGAAGCATTGCGCGCAATACCTAATATTGTATAAGGGTCTGACATTCGGACTCTGCTGTTAACCTGATTGTGTTTCTCGAACAGTGCTGCTTCAATAACACATCTAATACCAAAGGAAGTAGATGGTCACAATGGCTGAAAATTCAAGGGGTATAAGTAATGAAAACACACTACCGGAAAACGTCGACTTTTTTGACGTAAGCAATCCCCTGCATCTTTTCCATCAGTGGATGAAAGAGGCTCAGGCAGCTGAGCCAAATGACCCGACCGCCATGGCCCTGGGTACTGTCGATGAAGACGGCATGCCCAATGTGCGTATGGTACTACTAAAAGCGGTGGATAGCCACGGATTTGTCTTTTACACCAATTATGAAAGCGCCAAAGGTGGTGAATTGCTGGCGCAAAAAAAGGCCGCCTTGTGTTTTCATTGGAAAAGCCTGCGGCGACAAATCAGAATCAGGGGCGAGATTGAGACCGTCAGTGATGAAGAAGCCGATGCTTACTATAATTCCCGCGATCGCGGCAGCCGCATCGGTGCCTGGGCGTCGAGGCAGTCGCGACCAATGAGTGATCGCTTTGAGCTGGAACGCGAAGTTGCCAAAAAGGCCGCTAAATATGCCGTTGGTGCCATCCCGCGCCCCTCTTACTGGTCGGGTTTCAGGCTAATGCCCACATCAATCGAATTCTGGCGCGACAAACCCTTCCGCCTGCATGACAGAAGGCTTTTTACCCGTCAAACTCAGGAAGACAGTTGGTCTTCTGAACTCCTTTTCCCCTGAAGGCTAACCCATGATTGATACCAGCAAGATAGAAACGCTTGATGCGTTATGTGAACTTTATGGGCCGGTCAATCCCAATTCACTGGCAAAAGAAACACCGCAACTGACACCTGAATATCAAAAATGGATTGAAGCTGCTCCCTTTTTTGCCCTCGCCAGCATTGGCCCCAGCGGACTTGATTGTACACCGCGTGGAGATGCAAAAGGACAGGCATTCCTGGTATTGGATAACAAAACACTGGTGGTTCCCGACCGTCGCGGCAACAACCGTCTTGATACGCTCAAAAACATCATCGCGGACCCGCGCGTGGCATTGTTGTTTCTTGTACCCGGAATCAACGAAGCGTTGCGCATAAACGGAAACGCACATATTACCACCAGCCCTGAAATTCTCGAACGCTTCACGGTCAAGGACAAATTGCCGGTGAGTGCCATCGTCGTTGACATTGAGACAGTGTACTACCAGTGCGCCCGTGCTTTGAAGCGGGCGCAATTGTGGGATGCCTCATCGCAGGTTCCCACAAATGAAGTGCCAACCGCCGGGCAAATGAACAAGGGCGCGCAGCCGGATTTTGATGCCGAGGCTTACGATGGTGACCTGCAAGCCCGGCAGGCCAAGACGCTATATTAATTATCTACTCGCCAAACAAGCCGATAGCTTAGTTGAGCGAATTCATCTAGAGTCCGACGTATGAACATATCCAACGAAACACCCAAAAGAACGATGATCCTGACCGGCGCCAGTCGTGGCATTGGTCACGCCACGGTAAAACGGTTTTCCAGTGCGGGATGGCGGGTCATTTCTTGTTCGCGTCAGCCGTTTCCCGAAGATTGTCCGTGGGAAGCCGGGCCGGAAGATCATATTCAGGTCGATCTGTCCGACCCTGAAGACGTGCGCCGCGCCACCCAGGAGATGAAAGACCGCCTTGAAGGTGGCAGGCTCGATGCTCTGGTCAATAATGCCGCAATCTCTCCCAAGGGTGAAGACGGCAAACGCCTTGGCGCACTGGACATGAATTGCGATGACTGGAACACGGTTTTTCAGGTCAATCTTTTTGCACCGATCATGCTGGCTCGCGGCCTGATTGAAGAACTCAAGGCCGCAAGCGGTTCTGTGGTCAATGTAACCTCCATAGCCGGCACACGGGTTCATCCCTTTGCCGGTGCCGCCTACGCCTCCTCAAAAGCTGCACTGGCGACGTTGACGCGGGAAATGGCCGCCGATTTTGGCCCGCTGGGCATTCGTGTCAATGCAATTTCACCCGGTGAAATTGACACCTCGATCCTGTCGCCCGGAACCGAGAAAATCGTTGAAACCCTGCCGCTGCGCAGGCTCGGTCTGCCCGAGGAAGTGGCCAAGGCGATCTATTATTTCTGCACCGAACAATCAAGCTACGTCACCGGTGCCGAGTTACACGTCAACGGTGGTCAGCACGTCTAGTGGTAATCATGTAGATGGATGATATTTTCGCGTCCGGCCCCTTCATCAGTGGTCTGTTGCTGGGTACGAGCCTGATCATCGCCATTGGTGCGCAAAATGCCTATGTGTTGCGGCAAGGATTGTTGCGCAGTCATGTCGCCGTCATCACCACCATCTGTTTTTTGTCTGATGCCGCCCTGATTGCCGCCGGTATCCTGGGGCTCGGAACTCTTATTCAGCGCAATCCTGACTGGCTGACAATTGTTGCTTTGATTGGTGGAGTGTTTTTAATTACCTATGGCGCGCTGGCTTTCAAGCGCGCCTTACATCCTTCCACACTTAAGCCTACACAAGACGGAAAGAGCAGCCTGTCCAAAGTAGTGTTGATTACATTGGCGCTAACCTGGGGCAACCCCCATGTTTATCTCGATACGGTGGTGTTGATTGGCGGACTGTCGGCGCAATATCCCGGCACGGAACGCTTTTCATTTGGCCTTGGCGCTACAACGGGATCAGCGTTATGGTTTTATTCGCTCGGCTTTGGTGCCAGATTTCTCGCACCACTTTTTGCCAAACCGATAGCCTGGCGCATTTTAGACCTTACCATAGCTGCGGTAATGTGGGCGCTGGCCTGGTCGCTGTTGCGGCCACTGGTGTAAGAGAACCCCTCATCCGACGCCTTCGGCGCCACCTTCTCCCACAAGGAGAGAAGGAAGCGTTTTATCTATTTTTCCCTTCTCCCCTTGCGGGAGAAGGTGTCAGCGGAGCTGATGGATGAGGGGTTTTTTAAATTTACCTCAATCCTTCACTCACCACCCATTGCTCGGTTTTATCCAAAGCTGTTTCCAGCCGGTCAAATAAGGTGTTGAGGTCATCTTCGGTGATGATCAACGGTGGGCAGATGCCGATGGTATCGCCCATATTGCGCAAAATCAGACCTTCGTCCTGAATAAAGCCGTTGGCTTTCGCACCTACCAGCATTTTAGGATCAAACGGCTTCTTTGTTGCCTTGTCGGCCACCAGTTCAACTCCGCCAAGCATACCCTTGGCCCGACCTTCGCCAACCAGAGGATGATCGTTCAGCGCCTTGACACGGCGTTCAAAAGTTGCACCGAGGGTTTTGGCGTGACCAACGATGTTATCGCGCTCGTATATATCAATGGTCTTGAGCGCCACGACAGCTCCCACAGGATGGGCGGCATAGGTGTGGCCATGGCCGAAGGTGCCGATTTTGCGACTTTCATCGAGCATCGCCTGATACATCACTTCGGGTATCATCACAGCACTCACCGGCATATAGGCGGAGGTCAAGGCCTTGGCCACCGACATTGTATCCGGCACAATATCGTAAGCCTGACTGCCAAACCATTCGCCCAACCGGCCAAAGCCGCAGATGACTTCATCGGCGATAAACATGATGTCGTATTTCTTCAGCACTGCCTGAATTTTGGCGAAATAGGTTTCGGGTGGAAATATAACGCCGCCAGCGCCCATAACCGGCTCGGCAATAAAGGCACAGACGGTTTCCGGGCCTTCCTCGAGGATCATTTTCTCAAGGCTCTCCGCCAGCCGCGTGGAAAACTCCTGCTCGGTTTCACCGTCTTCGGCAAAGCGGTAATGATGCGGACAATCAGTGTGCAGTATCTGTGGCAGAGGCAGGTCCCAGTCAGCATGATTTGCCGGTAGGCCGGTCATCGAGGCCGAGGCCACCGTCACCCCGTGATAGCCTTTGATGCGGGAAATGATTTTCTTTTTTTCCGGTCGGCCAATAGCATTATTATAATACCACATCAGCTTAACCTGACTGTCGTTGGCTTCAGACCCGGAGCAGGCGAAAAGGATTTTCGATACTTCCATGGGTGCCAGCTCTTTGAGCTTTTCAGACAGTTCAATCGCCGGATCATGGCTCTTGCCGCCAAAAATATGGGTGTAGGGCAGCTTGTGCATCTGCTCGGTTGCCGCATCAATCAATTCGCGGTTATTGTAGCCTAACGAGGTGCACCACAGACCGGCGAGTCCTTCAATATACTGGTTGCCTTGGGTATCCCACACATGCACACCTTCGCCGCGCTCAAGCACGAACGGGCCAACTTCGCGATGGGTTGCGAGGTTGGTATAGGGATGAATAACGGTTTCAATGTCGCGGGTTGCCGCATTACTCAACTTTGCCATCACAGTTTCCTCCTGATAATGGATTGCTATAGGTATATGAGTAAAATTTATTGGTACCAGCGTACCAATGGTACCTTAGCCAGCAAATTTCGATGAGCGCCATATTGCCTTTGAAATAATTCAAATGTCAAAGAACTTAATCTCTGTTTTCCAAAATTAATTTCGCCTATCATCTGTCAGCCCGAAATTTTTGAAAGAGCCAAACCGATGTCATCTGACCGCTCCCTGATAGACAGAACCGCAACCGAGATTGTCAAACTGCTGAAATCAGAAAAAATCTCCTGTCATGATCTTCTCGACACGCTTGAAGCGCGCATAGGACAAGTTGATGGTGACATCAATGCCTTGCCGACCTTGTGTTTCGAGCGCGCACGAAAATCCGCCGATGACCTGATGGCAAAACCGGTTGGCGAAAGGGGCGTATTGGCTGGCCTGCCGGTACCAATCAAGGATCTGAGCGAAGTTTCTGGTGTCAGAACCACTTACGGCTCTCCCATATTCGCTGATTTTGTGCCTGAAACCTCGAACATTGCGGTGCAAAGGCTGGAGCGTGAAGGTGGTGTGATCTATGCAAAATCCAACACCCCGGAATTTGGTTCTGGCGGCAACACTTTCAATGAAGTCTTCGGACCTACCTTAAATCCCTGGGATGTTACGCGCTCTTGTGCAGGCTCATCGGGTGGGGCAGCAGCGGCTCTGGCCAGTGGCACTGCCTGGGTGGCTCATGGTTCAGACACCGGTGGTTCATTGCGTAATCCGGCCAGCTTTTGTAGTGTTGTGGGCTTACGCCCGACACCGGGGCGGGTTGCCAGAACGCCTACCCGAATGATCGACGACGCCCTTGGTGTTCAGGGGCCAATGGCGCGCAATGTCAGTGATGTTGCCTTGATGCTGGATGCCATGACCGGCATTGATGTCGGCGATCCGATGTCGCTGCCAAAACCTGCCGAGGGCTTTGTGTCGGCTTTACGTTCGGGTAAAAAACCCAAAAAAGTGGCTTTCAGCAGGGATTTTGGCATTACGGCCGTTGATCCTGAGGTGGCTCGAATTTGCGAGGAGGCAGCGCATCAATTTGAACGTGCCGGGGTGATTGTCGAAGAAGCAACACCGGATTTTGAAGATGCCCATGAGATTTTCCAAACCTTGCGTGCGCTCAATTATGCCGTCAGCTATTCCAATCTGTTGAAAGACCATCGCCACAAGCTCAAGCCTGAAATTATCTGGAATACTGAAAAGGGTCTCAATTTAAGTGCGGAAGACATCGTCAATGCTCAACAGGCCCGCACCAAACTGTTTCATCGCGTCACGGAGTTTTTCCAGTCATATGATCTTCTGCTGTCACCCGCAACGATTGTTGCAGCCTATCCAATCGAGCAAAGATATGTGGAAGAATGCAATGGCCACAAGTTTGACAATTATGTTGAATGGTTGGCTATTGCCTACGCCCTGACTATCGTCTCCAGCCCGGCGATTTCCCTGCCCGCAGGCTTTACAGCTGAAAATCTGCCGATTGGCCTGCAACTGGCAGGACCGGCAAGAGGGGAGGCCCAGGTGCTGAAGGGAGCGCGGGTTTTGGAGGAAATTCTCGGGATTTCTGCGATTGTGCCGATTGATCCGCGAAAAAATAGTTGATTTTCGCGGTCGACCGATCAATTTTTAAGCACTTTTACTAACACAAGTTATTGACATCTGCCCCACATAAGCTAAATAGACTTCATACGTGTTGCATTTGTTTCGTGTTACTTGACTAAGCGGTCCGCCGATTTACCATGTTATCCCCTGGCAATGTGAACGTTACCCCCGATCGCACCAACACGACGTTACGGTGCGCGGATACAACTCCCTTGTTAGAGGAAAATTCTATGACTACTGGTACTGTAAAATGGTTCAACCCCACAAAAGGCTACGGATTTATTGAGCCTGATGATGGTTCAAATGATGCTTTTGTCCACATTTCAGCTGTTGAAGCTGCCGGACTGAGCACATTGAACGAAGGCCAAAAAGTTTCTTATGAACTTCAGGCTGGACAGAACGGCAAATCTTCTGCCGAAAAACTGGCCATCGTCGAGTAACAGACGAAACAAGCAACTGCCTTCAACTTATGTTGGAGGCAGTCTTGGTTTTAAAACCAGACTGAATGCGAGATTTGCTCCCTTTGGGAGATAAATTGAGTGATCGTCTGGTTTTTTGTTGGCTTTTTATCTGATTTCCTAGCCAGCCCGCTCCCCCGCCCAACCACTCTTAATCTATTTTTCCAGAAAATCAGCGCATTTTGGTGCAACAGTCGTGCCCCATGGCATTATTGGTACGGTGGACGTGGAGTTCTTGGGTGATCCGTCAATCAGTTTGTCGGTGTAAATCAAATAGACCAGAACATTTCTTTTGGTGTCACAGCCGCGCACAATGCGCATTTTCTTGAAAAAGATCGAGCGTCTTTGCCGGAACATTTCATCGCCCTGCTCGAATTTGCCTTTGAAGGTGACCGGTCCAATCTGCCGGCAGGCGAGAGATGCATCAGAAAGTTCTTCCGCCAGCCCGAAAAACCCTTTCACACCGCCTTTTTCCGGCACGGTAAAGTGACAGGCAACTCCCTGCACCAGCGGATCATCAATTCCGTAGGTGGCGAGCTTGTTATTGGGCGTCAGCAAATTGAAGGTGGTGCTTTTCTTAAACACCAGATCTGCCTCTTGGGCGCTGACTGCAACGGTAAGACCTGAAAAAAGCATTATGGCTACGGTCGCGCGCGCTAACACTGTTGCAAATCTCATAATCTTAACTTTCTTCAGGCTGGAAAATGAGTGTGGAAAAAATTATTGTTGAACCTCATATGATATGTGGTTGTAACACTTGAATTACCAGTATTCTCCAGGTTTTAGCCTAAAAATATCAATTGAAAAATTTCGTGTTTTAAAATTTCAACCCTCGTCCATCTGCCATCCTCGGGCTTTGTATCGGCGCAGATTTTCAAACGCTCGACATGGTATTGAGCTTTGAGATAGAAAAGAACAATGGACAAAGAATATATATTACAAAAAATTCAAGAATATGCCGAGGCGCATCAAGGTAAATCACCTGGCATGAAGTCGATTGAGAAGTTTTCTAACGTTAAAACAAGTGATTGGCGTGGAAAGTACTGGGCACGATGGAGTGATGCGGTTTCAGAAGCCGGATTGTCACCTAATAAAATAAACACTAAATTTGATCCAGATGACGTCATAAACCGATATATTGATTTCATACGTGAGATTGGGAAACTTCCCATTGAATCTGAGGTGATGCTCAAATCCCGCAATGAAAAAGAATTCCCTCATAAACACACGTTTAACCATCATATGGGAAAAATTTCCATTCGTGCTGAATTTTTGAAAACATTTTGTGAGGGCAAAAAAGGCTATAAAGACATCATTGCTATTTGTGACAAAGCAATTCGTTCAGCCCCGCCAAAAAATTCTGAAGTCCTTCCAGAAGAACCAACCGGCAGTACCGATTATGGCTACGTGTATTTGCTGAAGTCTGGTAAATTTTATAAAATTGGTCGAACTAATCAGCTTGATCGCCGCCGATATGAAATAGGGATGCAACTCCCTGAAGAAATTCAGACAATACACAGCATCGAAACAGATGATCCAAGCGGGATTGAAGCTTATTGGCACAATCGCTTTAAGGATAAACGCTTAAAAGGTGAATGGTTTAATCTTACAGCCAGCGATGTGAAAGTTTTTAGAAAACGAAAATTCATGTGAATTTTGATTATGGTGTTGTGCGCTATGTGAAAACTGCTGCTGCGGGTTCAAAATTCTTGCAACAAACACTCTCTCTTCTGTCACCCTCGGGCTTGACCCGAGGGTCCATAGCGATGGGCTTGCAGAAACAACGGGACTGTCTTTGTTGTAGAGACTTCAGAGGAATGGGTCCTCGGGTCAAGCCCGAGGATGACGAATACGGGGTATGTAAGGTTTTACTCCACATCCAGCGGTTCGGTCTTTTGCGCGCTGCCATCCGAACTCAGGGTGATTTTTTCAACGCGTGCCGTGGCTTTTTTGAGCAGGGTCTCGCAGCGATTTTTGAGTTTTTCGCCGCGCTCGTAAAGGTCGATGGAGACCTCGAGTTCGACCGAGCCGCTTTCGAGTTTGGCGACAATGGTTTCAAGCTCGTGCAGGGCTTGTTCAAAACTCATTTTTTCGATGTCTGCTGCGGTGTCCGGTTTTTCAGCCATGGTGTTCTTTCTTCTTCAGTGCGCTTGCATCAATGCTTTTACGTGGGTAGACACTGATGCGGTTAATCCGTCGAGATCATAGCCGCCTTCGAGGACGGAAACCAGTCGGCCGCCACAATATTTATCAGCATAATCCATCAATTTCAAAGTTACCCAACCAAAATCTTCTTCAATCAAGTTAACGCTGGCGAGGGGATCATTGCGATGGGCATCAAAGCCTGCTGATACCAGCACAATATCCGGTCTGAAATCATCCAGTGCCGGGAACACGGTTGAATTGAAGGCTTGTTTGAAATCATCGCCATCAGCGCCACTGCTTAACGGCGCATTGTGAATGTTTCCAACACCGGTTTCATTGGTAGCACCGGTGCCAGGAAACAGTGGCATCTGGTGGGTGGAGGCATACATTAAATCGCGGGTCTGCCAGAAAATATCCTGGGTGCCATTACCGTGATGGACATCAAAATCAACTACCGCCACGCGCTCAAGCCCGTGATGGGCGCGGGCGTAATGGGCGGCGATGGCGACAATATTGTAGATGCAAAAGCCCATCGGCTTGATTTTTTCGGCATGATGACCGGGCGGGCGCACGGCACAAAAAGCATTGTGCACGTTACCGGCAACCACTTCGTCAACAGCGCGGGTCATGGCACCGATGCCGCGCATGGTAACTTCCAGTGATTGCGGCCCCATGAAAGTATCGCCATCAAGCTGCACCAGACCTTCTTCCGGCGAGGCTTGTTCTATCATCTCAACATATTCTTCCGGGTGAGCGCGCAATACGTCAGAGCGATTGCCAACTTGCGCCTGTTCGCGCTTTAAATCGCCAAACTCATCATGCTCCAGCAATTCATTGACCACACGAATACGGTCGGGTCTTTCGGGATGACCTTCGGGCGGGGCGTGATCGGCAAAAGTTGGGTGAGAAAGCAGCAGAGTTGTCATTTGTTTTTCCGGTCAGGGTTGAAACTGGTCATCGGGGATAGCCAAAAGCGCCTGGCTTGCGCTCATTATGGTTGATGCCAGACTGTTGGTTTCAGGGAGATGTTGTTCGGCAAGAAAGCGCAACAGAGCGATATTTTTATCCTTGGTGGCGGTATCTGTCTTTCGCAATTGCGCCTGAACACCACGCGCCAAAAATCCGGCACCGGCGGTAAGACCAAACAGGCGCAGGTACGAAGTGGCACCGGCCAGAGCCTGATCGGGTTCGTCTTTTGCGGCCTGTTGCATCCAGATTGTGGCCCGTTCAAATTGTTCAACGGCAGCGACAAGACACGGGCCTGTTTTGCCATATGCGGGCAGGTTTGAGGCACAGACAGCTTCAGCGATCTGCTTTAATTCGGCAATGAAATCACGCGCTGTATCACCATTTTGCAGGGCCAGTCGGCGGGTTACCAGATCGATGGCCTGAATGCCGTTGGTGCCTTCATAAATCGGGGCTATACGGGCATCGCGATAGTGCTGGGCTGCACCGGTTTCTTCGATGTAGCCCATGCCGCCGTGCACCTGAATGCCCAAGGAGGCCACTTCAACGCCGACATCGGTACTGAAAGCCTTGGCAACCGGAGTAAGCAGGCTGGCGCGGTCAGCATTTTTCTGACGCTGTTCTTGAGTGGGTGCGAGCTTTTGCAAATCAATGGCGCGGGCGGTTTGATAGCAGATGGCACGGGCCGCTGACGTCATCGCCTTCATGGTCATCAACATGCGTCGGATATCGGGGTGGTTGATGATGGCTACCGGACCTTCGTTGCCGGGTCGCTGGCCCTGTTTTCTTTCCGTCGCATAAGCCACCGCTTGTTGAGTGGCGCGCTCGGCGATAGCCACGCCCTGAATGCCCACATGCAGCCGGGCATTGTTCATCATGGTGAACATGCAATACAGCCCGCGATTTTCAGCGCCGACAAGATAGCCAACCGCTCCTTCGTTTTCTCCATAGGCCATGACGCAGGTGGCACTGGCGTGAATGCCGAGTTTGTGTTCGAGGCTGGCGGCGGTGACATCGTTTTTCGCCCCCAGAGAGCCATCAGGATTAACCAGTATTTTTGGTACTAAAAACAGCGATATCCCCTTGATGCCGTCCGGGGCATCGCTCAATCTGGCAAGCACGAAATGGATGATATTTTCGCTGAGATCATGGTCACCATAGGTGATAAATATTTTGGTGCCCCTGATGCGGTAGGTGCCATCGTCGCAGCGCTCAGCCTTGGTGCGAATGTTGCCAAGGTCCGAACCCGACTGGCTCTCGGTCAGGTTCATGGTCCCCATCCACTCGCCGCTGGTAAGCTTGGACAGATAGGTTGATTTCTGTTCATCCGTGCCGTGCTGTATCAGGGCTTCGACCGCACCTTGTGTCAACACCGTGCCGATGCCAAAGGCCATGGAGGCTGAATTCCATAATTCCTGTGTGGCCAGAGACAAAATTAGCGGCAGACCCTGGCCGCCATGTTCCTCACCACCCGGTAATGCCCCCCACCCGGCTTTCACCCATTGCTGATAGGCTTGCACCCAGCCCGGTGGCATTTTCACCTGACCGTTTTCAAGTTGCGCCCCAATCTCGTCACCCTCGCGGTTCAGTGGTGCTATAATATCTGTGGCAAAACGACCGGCCTCTTCCACTATGGCATCAATAAGATCAGAGCTTAAATCCGGGTACACTCCCTGTTCCACCAGATCATCCATCGCGCTCACATTAAATAGCGCATGGCAAATATCACTGGTCTGGGCGCTATAATTCATGTGGCTTGTTTCCTATAATTCTTTTTGCCATGATATAGAGACTTCGCTCTGTTGACAATTACACCGATGAGTTTTGACACTATGGAAATTATGCCTGCCGATGATCAGGTGATTGCACGCGCGGCTGAGCTTTTGCGCCAGGGTGCGCTGGTGGCTATTCCCACTGAAACTGTCTACGGGCTTGGTTGTGATGCCACCAATGATGATGCCGTTGCGGCTATTTTTGCCGCCAAAGGCAGGCCACAGTTTAATCCGCTGATTGTGCATGGCGCCAGTTTTGAAGCGATGGAGACATATGTTGAGTTTTCACCGCTGGCAGCAAAACTTGGACGACACTTCTGGCCCGGTGCATTAACGCTTGTTTTGCCGCGAAAACAAAACTGCGGTCTTTCGTTACTGGTGTCGGCAGGGTTGAGAACCGTCGCCGTGCGTGTACCAGCAGCGAAGGTCTCCCTGGCTATTCTGCAATTAGCGAAGGTGCCGGTGGCGGCTCCAAGTGCCAATCTTTCGGGCACCATCAGCCCGACGACAGCGGCGCATGTGGAAAACAGTCTGGGTTCGAACGTTGATCTGATTGTCGATGATGGCACTTGCGATCTCGGGCTCGAATCAACCATTATCGGTTTTTCCGGCCTTGGTCCGGTGCTCATGCGTCCGGGTGCCATTTCGGCTGAGGATATAGAAGGTGTACTGGAACAGCCGCTTATTCGCTCCGCTCACGGCAACAAAACCCCCCAGTCTCCCGGCCAGCTTCCCAGCCATTATGCGCCACGGGCGCAGTTACGGTTGAATGCGGTGGATGCACAGGACAACGAGGCGCTTTTGGGTTTTGGTCCTGATATGCCCGCAACCGGCAATCCCGCGATCAATCTCAGTGAAAGCGGCAATCTTAACCAGGCAGCGGCGCGATTGTTTTCGGCCCTGCATGAGCTGGATGGTTTGGGCGTGGATATCATTGCGGTTATGCCAATCCCGCAATCGGGCCTGGGAGAGGCCATCAATGATCGCCTCACCCGTGCGGCGGCACCTCGCAACCAGGACATGAATGTATGAGTGAGACACCAAGCCCCGATGACAGGCTGATTGCCCAGTTTACAGAGATTGTTGGCGCTGCCAATGCGATTAGCGATACCGAGACTATGGCGCCGTATCTGGTCGAACAGCGCAAACTTTATGAGGGCAAGGCCGCTTTGGTATTGCGGCCCGGCAGCACACAGGAAGTTTCTGAAATTCTCAAGCTGGCGCACTCGACCGGCACCATTATCGTGCCCCAGGGCGGCAATACCGGATTGGTGGGTGCACAAATTCCCTTTGATTCCGGCATTGAGATTATTGTGCAGATGGGGCGCATGAACGCGGTTCGCGACATTGATGTGAGCAATAATTCGATCACCGTTGAAGCAGGCGCAATCCTGCAAACCATTCAACAGTTGGCCGATGACAATGATCGCCTGTTTCCCTTAAGTTTAGGGGCGGAAGGCTCGTGCCAGATTGGTGGCAACCTGTCGACCAATGCTGGCGGCACGGCGGTTTTGCACTATGGTTCCACCCGTGATCTGGTGCTCGGTCTTGAGGTCGTTTTGGCTGACGGCACTGTCTGGCAGGGCTTGCGAAAACTACGCAAAGACAATACCGGCTATGATCTCAAACACCTTTTTATTGGTGCAGAAGGCACGTTGGGTATTATTACAGCTGTGGTTTTGAAGCTCTACCCAAAACCCAAAGCCCGGGCCACTGCTCTCATTGGACTTAACAGTATCAGTGACGCCTTGAAGGTGCTGGAGATGACGTTGTCACATTCAGATGGTGTGACCAGTTTTGAATTTTTACCGCGTTTTGCCATGGAAATCGTGGTGGAGCACGGGGATGGTGTGCGCAATCCTTTGGCGCAACAACACCCGTGGTATCTGCTGGTGGAATTATCCTCAGGCGATGCAGATGGCGGGGTGAATGAAACACTGCTTGAGGTTCTGGAACGCGCATTTGAGCGCGATCTCATTTCAGATGCAGCGGTTGCAACAAGTGAAAGCCAGCGATTGGCGTTCTGGCAAATCAGAACGCTGATATCAGAAGTACAAAAACATGAAGGTGCCAGTATTAAAAACGATATTGCCGTACCGGTTTCCGCCGTGCCTGAATTTTTACAGCGCGCCGATAAGGCTGTTGTGGCGTTAGTGCCTGATGCCAGAATTTGCGCTTTTGGTCATCTGGGTGATGGTAACGTGCATTACAATATATCCCAACCGGTGGACATGGCAGCTAACAAGTTTATCGATTTGTGGGAGCAGATAACCACGGCAGTCAATGACGTCACGCTCGATCTTGGTGGCACAATCAGTGCCGAACATGGTATCGGACGCATGAAGCGGCATCACATGGCGCACATAAAAAGCGCTGTGGAGCTGGAAATGATGCGCTCGATTAAACACTTGTTTGATCCCAGCAATATTTTAAATCCGGGAAAGTTACTCTGAATGTCTAGTCTTGAAATCCGCGTCATGCGCGATGATGAACTGGAACGTGTGGTTGAACTGTGGCATGCTTGTGGGCTTACGCGCCCGCACAATGACCCTCATCGCGACATTGAAAAAGCACGGGCAAAACCCGGTTCGGAAATTCTCGTCGGTGTGGATAACGGCAAAATCGTGGCCAGCGTAATGGTCGGTCACGATGGTCATCGTGGCGTGGTTTATTACGTCTCCGCCGATCCAGACGTTCAAGGCAAAGGCATTGGCCGACAGATCATGGCGGCGGCCGAAGACTGGCTCAAAGCACAAGGCATCTGGAAGCTGAACTTGATGATCAGGGCGGATAATGTGGCCGTCAGATCGTTTTACGAGAGGCTTGGCTATGATATTGAAGAACGCACTGTCATGGCCAAGTGGCTGGATATATCAATGAAACCGGATTATTAAAGATGAATTCATCAGACAAATCACCGTTGCCCGATTTAGCCAAACACCTGGCGCTTGGGTTGATTTTTGTTACTTCAGCAATGTTTTTGGCTTTTATCATCGGTGCCTGGACCTATGCAAACTTTCTCGCCCCGTCGCGCGGGTTTGCTGGCGGTGCTGAAGTATTTGTCTCCGGCATTGCCACAGCGTTGGGAGCAGGCATCCTGTCGGCATTCTATGCTTTGCGCATGGCTCCTGGGAAATTGTTGATTGCAGCGGCAGGCGCTTTTCTAATTGCTGTTGCGGTCATGGCGATGTTCTACTTTCAACAAACTCCTGGTGCCTAAAATAAAGACAATTGACTGTCGTCGTCGCGCGCAACTTTATTTAATTCCCCGACATCCTCGGCCACAGATTCCAGCAACGGTGCATCATCATTGGCAACTTTGTTGACCGCCGGGCTCACCCGGTGGGCGATTAACAAGTTTTCGTCTGCCGGTTGCAGAAATTCGCATGCATCCTCAGCGCTGACATCTGTCAGGTTAAGCCATCGGGCTTGTGCGGCCTTATCAAGGATTGCCGGCATGCGGTGATGAATGGGGCTGAGGCTTTCATTGGCTGCGGTGGTGATCAGTGCTGCACTTTCGATTTCGCTGCCATCTGCGCCCTGCCAATGTTCCCAGATGCCTGCCAATGCCAATAGCCCGCCGTCCTTTTTCTGAATGAAGTATGGTTTTGGCGTTTCTCCCCTGGTTCTTTTCCATTCATAATAGCCATCAATCGGTACCAGACAGCGTCGCCGGGCAGCGGCGCGTTTAAAAGACGGTTTTTCCAGCAGGGTTTCGGCGCGGGCATTTATCATTGGCTTTGACGGGCTGATTTCTTTCATCCAGGGGGGCACCAGACCCCAGCGAACAAGCGCAAACTCCCTTGTTAGCGCGTTCATTCTGACAATCGGTATGGGCTGTGTCGGGGCAATGTTATAGCGTGGTGGAAAATTTGGCTGCTCCTTATAGCCGAAATATGCCCTGACGGCGTCGGGCGGCGTGGTTATGGCAAAACGCCCACACATATCTGTCCTGTTATTCAGGTTGAGATTTCACAAGAGGTGACCAATGGCAATTTTAGTAAACTTTTAGAAACTTTACTATGGGATAATCAGACATCTATCGGTCCACGTGTAATGAACTGTACGCCCTAATTTTTTCTACCGGCAATAAAACACAATAGAGTATCAGAATGCCCGCGCATCATTATTCATTACCTTCTCAGACAGACCTCAAGGTGAATTCAGGGCACGAATTAGACAGAATGAATGATCCGGCTGTGGATTTGCGGCAAAGGCTTGCGGGCACCAACATCAATCAAACTACCTTTCTGGCTACCGATTATCTCAACCATTTCAATGAAATAGAAATGCTTATCGAGATGTTGCCGAGCATGCCGGAGTGTTTTGAAGATATTTGCATGTGGCAGCCCAAATCCTACGAATGCCATTTTACCGAAACAGGTTTCAGAGACAAAGACCTGGCTATACAGGCGTATCAACAGGCGCCGGAGCTGGTTAGAAAACGTTTTGATGAAATCATCACCGTTCTCGATCGATGCATAATTGATGCAATTGAAACCCTCAAAGAAACTTATGAAATGGGCGCACCTGAACATCTGGGCGGATTGAGTGAAAATCTCGGCACTGAACTCAGGCGACATATTGACCAGGCCAGTGCTATCATAAATGGCCATAATGAAAACGTGGCAACAAGCGAAATGCCAGCCGGTACTGCCAAAACGAGAGATTCAATCGAATCAACCCAGGCGGCGGTAGAAGCTTTGTTTGGCGATTGAACAACCTGTCACTAAACCTTCTTAATCCACTCATTTCCTGACAATATTTCTGAATTTCAATGGCAAGCCCGGCCCCGGCTACCAACAGGTTGCTGGCACGGGTTAAAAACTTCCCTTGCAATCTTACCTACTAGTAGATAAAAGAAATTTCCAATTCAACTTACAAAGGAACAACATCATGACAACTGAACTTTACTGGCTGACTTTAACTACACTCATGACGGCACTTTTTTGGTTGCCTTACGTGCTTAATCGTATCGTGGCCCGGGGTTTGATGGGTACGCTTGGCAATGCGGGTCCAGATTCAGCCCCCCAGGCCGCGTGGGCAGAACGCGCTATAGCGGCCCATCGCAACGGTGTGGAAAATCTTGTAATCTTTGCTGCACTGGTGCTGACGGCAAATATTGTCGGTGTCTCGAGCACTTTGACGGCAGGCGCTGCTGCGGCCTATTTCTTTGCCCGTCTTGCTCATTTCGTTATTCAGACAGCCGGAATCCCGGTTTTGCGTACACTGGCCTTTGCTGCAGGCTGGGTCTGTCAGATGATTTTTGCTCTTTCCATTCTCGGCATGCTGTGATCCAAGTAATGATATGACTGAAAGCCAGACAGGGCGCGGGTAGGAGGTAACAGGACATAAATACACTGATGGACCACAAATGCGTAAAACCGCGCAGTGATACGGCGGAGAAAATTCTTGATGTCGGGGAAAACCTTATTCAGACGCGCAGCTTCAATGGCTTCAGCTATCAGGATATCTCGGACGCACTCGGCATCAAGAAAGCCAGCATCCATTATCACTTTGCCTCAAAATCAGACCTGGGCGCGGCGATAATGACACGCTACCGGCAGCGGCTTGAAGCGGCCATGGCGATAGCGGAAGGCACCAGTGAAAACAGCTGCTGGGACCTGTTGGAGTTTTACTTCACGCCTTATTTCCAATATGCCGATACGCCCGATAAAGTGTGCCTGTCGGGGTCTCTGGCCGGTGAGTTTCCAACCCTGCCCGCAGATATGCAGAAAATGGTCGCAGGTTTTTTTCATGACCATCAGACATGGCTGGCAAAAGTGCTGGAGCGTGGCAAAATACACGGCGAGTTTGCCATTCAAGATAGCACCGTGCAGATGGCCCGGGTGCTGTTTGACGCACTGCAAGGCGCGTTACTGGTCAAGCGTGCCAGTGGCGAAATTAAACAACTGCATGATGTCGTTGACGTGTTCAGACTGATTCTGACGCCCACGGGCAAGCACGACAAAGCTTAAGGCTAACACCCACCTCCACGTCATCCTCGGGCTTGACCCGAGGATGACGTGGAGGTGGGGTCGGTTTAATGCGACACGCATTGAGCCTGTCTTGTCTATTAGGAAACACCCGGTCCTGCATTCAGGTTGCATCTTTACGTTCCGCAATGGCTGCCTGGGCGGCGGCAAGCCGCGCGATGGGGACGCGGAAGGGTGAACACGACACATAGTCCAGCCCGACCTGGTGGCAGAATTTAACCGAGGCTGGATCACCACCGTGTTCACCGCAAATTCCCAGTTTGATATCGGGTCTGGTTTTGCGACCGCGCTCAACGCCCATGGCCACCAGTTCGCCGACACCGTCAACATCTATGGAGATAAAGGGATCAACTTCCAGCAGGCCTTTAGCGGTATATTCATTGAGGAAATTTCCGGCATCATCGCGGGAAATCCCAAATGTGGTCTGGGTGAGATCATTGGTGCCGAATGAGAAAAACTCAGCTGTTTGCGCAATTTCCTCAGCCATCAGGCAGGCGCGCGGCAACTCAATCATCGTGCCGATGAGATAGTCGATTTTGACGCCTTTTTCTTTTTCTACCTGCCCGGCGATGTCCTTAATTCGCGCAGTTACATTATCCAGCTCAGCCTTGCCGGTAATCAGCGGCACCATGACTTCGGGAACCACCGGTTTACCGGTATTTTCTGCGGCAATAATGGCGGCTTCAAAAATTGCCCGCGCCTGCATTTCGGGAATTTCAGGATAGGAAATGGCCAGACGGCAGCCGCGATGACCCAACATGGGGTTGGATTCGTCCAACTCGGCGATGCGCCGGCGCAAGCGCTGGGGTGTCACGCCCATGGCTTCAGCCACCTGATTGATTTCTTCATCACCAGTGGGCAAAAATTCGTTCAACGGGGGGTCAAGCAGGCGGATGGTGACTGGCAATCCTGACATGATTTCAAACAGCTCAACAAAATCCGCGCGCTGCATCGGCAGGATTTTATCGAGCGCCTTGCGACGGCCATCAGCATCTTCGGCCAGGATCATCTCACGCATGGCGACAATCCTGTCGCCGTCAAAAAACATGTGCTCGGTGCGGCTGAGGCCGATGCCTTCAGCGCCAAAATCACGCGCGGTGCGCGCATCCAGTGGCGTCTCCGCATTGGCGCGAACGCCCATGGTGCGGGCGTCATCGGCCCAGGCCATCAGGACACCAAAATCACCGGACATTTCAGCTTTTAGCGTGGCAACTTCGCCAATCATCACTTCGCCGGTGGAACCATCAAGGGTGATGAGATCGCCCTTTTTCAAAGTCACTCCGGCCGACGACATGGTCTGGGCTTCATAATCAATGTGTAGTGAGCCTGCGCCTGATACACACGGCCTGCCCATGCCACGCGCAACAACGGCAGCGTGCGAGGTCATGCCGCCGCGCGAGGTTAAAATACCTTCGGCTGCATGCATACCGTGAATATCTTCAGGGCTGGTTTCCGTGCGCACCAGGATAACTTTGACGTCCTGAGCTTTGAGCTTTTCTGCTTCATCGGGACTAAAGACAATTTCCCCCGACGCTGCACCGGGAGATGCGGGCAAGCCTACAGTGATCAGTTCTTTTTCCGCGTTGGGATCAAGGGTCGGGTGCAAAAGCTGGTCAAGGGCAGCGGGATCGATGCGCATGACGGCTTCTTCGCGGGTGATCAATCCTTCATGCACCATGTCGATGGCAATTTTAAAGGCTGCTTTGGTGGTGCGTTTGCCCGAACGGGTTTGCAGCATCCACAGTTTACCCTCCTGCACGGTAAACTCAAGATCCTGCATATCACGGTAATGGCCCTCAAGCTTTTCGTAGATGGCTTTAAGCTCGACGAACGTAGCAGGCATCAGTAATTCCAGCGAAGGATCAGGCATACCGGCTTCAATGCGGGCGGCTTCAGTGATGTTTTGCGGCGTCCTGATACCGGCGACCACATCTTCGCCTTGCGCATTGACGAGGAACTCGCCGTAAAGCGCATTTTCGCCAGTGGAGGGATTGCGGGTAAAGGCGACGCCAGTGGCACTGGTGTCACCCATATTGCCAAACACCATGGCCTGAATGTTGACGGCGGTGCCCCAACTGTCAGGGATATCATGCAAACGGCGATAAGTGTTGGCGCGCTGGTTGTTCCACGAGCCAAAGACAGCACCGATTGCACCCCACAATTGTTCGTGAACATCCTGGGGAAACGGTTTTTCCAGACGGTCTTCGACGCAAGCCTTGTAGCGGGTTATGACTTCAAGCCACTCCCCGGCATCAAGATCAGTATCCAGGTGTTTGTCCAGTTCATCCTTGTAGCCGCCAAGAATATCTTCAAACTCATAATGATCAATGCCTAAAACCACATCTGAGTACATCTGGATAAAGCGGCGGTAGCTGTCGTAGGCAAAGCGGCGATCGCCAGATTTTAGCGCCAAGCCTTCAACGGTTTCGTCGTTAAGGCCAAGGTTTAACACCGTATCGAGCATACCGGGCATGGAAGCGCGTGCGCCTGAGCGCACGGATACCAGAAGCGAGTTTTCAGCATCGCCAAACACATGGCCAACAATCTTGCCAATGTACTCAATGGCATCATCCACCTGTTGTTTAAGGCCTTGCGGGTATTTCTGACCAGCCTCGTTGTAGGCGGTACAAACTTCTGTGGTAATCGTCATTCCCGGCGGCACCGGCAGGCCGAGATTGCACATCTCGGCAAGGTTTGCACCTTTGCCACCTAACAGATTACGCATGTCAGCGCTGCCATCGGCAACACCATCACCAAACGTGTAGACGAGTTTTTGCATATCAGAACACATGTATCAGCCTTCAATTTTAGAAAAATCAGCTACCTGGCCAAGAGTTTTACGAATTTGATTGAGCATACACAGGCGGTTGCGGCGAATGATCGGGTCATCAGCATTGACGATCACTGCATCAAAAAACGCATCCACGGGCCCGCGCAACGGTGCCATGGCGGCCATGGCGGCGGAGAAATCTTCTATCTTCAATGCCGTAGCGGCGGCAGCTTTTGCTGTCTTCAATTCGGCAGAGAGGTTTTTTTCTTCATCGTGTTCGAAGAAGCTTTCGTCGACTTCACCGGAATATTCAATGCCGGGGCCGTCTTTTTTCTCTTCAATCGTTACGATATTTACCGCGCGCTTGTATCCGGCCAGCAGATTGGTGCCATCTTCGGTTTTGATGAAATCATTGAGGGCATTTACGCGTTTGACAATCATAACCAGATCATCGTGATCACTATTTGACAGCACCGCGTCAATGAGATCATGGTTGATACCACGATCACGCAAGTGGACTTTGAGGCGGTCCGTGAAAAACGACTGTAGAGTTGCAGGCTCAAACTCTTTGCCAAAGCCCGGCGCGCGCTGGTCCTGATACAGTTTCAAATGCGACTGCAGCACATCAGCAAAATCCAGGCGCACATTATTTTCGAGAATAATACGGATAACACCTAAAGCTGCACGCCTTAAGGCGAACGGATCTTTACTGCCGGTTGGTTTTTCGTTGATGGCCCAAAAACCAATCAGTGTATCCAGTTTATCAGCCAAGGCCACGGCAATGGATATGGCCTGCGTCGGCACTTCGTCCGATGGGCCTTGCGGTTTGTAATGCATCTCGCAGGCTTGCGCGATGGCGCCATCTTCGCCTTGAGCGGATGCATAATAACGCCCCATCAGCCCCTGCAAGTCGGGAAATTCTCCGACCATTTCGGTTACCAGATCAGCTTTGCACAAAGAAGCTGCGCGTTTTGCCTGTTCGGGGTCGGCATCAACGATGGCGGCAATTTTTCCTGCCAGAGATTGGAGACGGTCAATGCGCTCGCTCTGGGACCCGAGCTTTTCATGGAAGATGATTTTTTCCAGTTTCTTTGCCTGGTCTTCCAGCCGGGTTTTGAGATCAAGTTGCCAGAAGAACCTTGCATCACTCAGCCGCGCATTGATGACGCGTTCATTACCGGCGACAATCTTCTTGCCGCCATCTTTGGCGACAAGGTTCGACACCAGAATAAAGGCGTTGGCAAGTTTGCCGGTTTTGGGATCGTGCAGTGAAAAACATTTTTGATGCGATTTCATGGCGATGGTCAGGACTTCCGGTGGCACCTCCAGAAAATCCTCGTCAAAATTACCCATCATCACCACCGGCCATTCCACCAGACCGGCGACTTCGGCTAACAGGCCTTTGTCCTCAACCAGTTCGAGGCCTTTGGCAAAGGCGAGTTGTTTGGCGTCATGCGCGATGGTGTCGCGACGATGTTGGGCATCGAGGATGACGTGGGCTTTTGCCAGTTTGGCTTCGTAATCTTCAAAACCTGTGACGGTAAATTCATCCGGGGCCATGAAGCGATGGCATTTTGTTGTGTTGCCGGAAGTTACATCGCCAATTTCAAATTTTACAACTTGCGCATCTTCACCTTCGCCCAACAGGCACAGAACCGAATGCAAAGGCCGCACCCAGCGCAGATTACCCCTGCCCCATTTCATCGATTTGGGCCACGGGAATTTACCTATAATGGCGGGAATGATTTCAGCGATTACTTTGTCTGCCGCCGCGCCCTTTTTTTCGGTGATGGCAACATAGAAATCACCCTTTTTGGGATCGGTCTGGATGGTTGCATCATCAATCGAAGTCAGGCCACAGCCACGCAGAAAACCTTCAACGGCTTTTTCCGGCGCGCCAACGCGCGGGCCTTTGCGTTCTTCGCGAACATCGGGCTGGGTTGCGGGAATGCCGGTGACGCTTAAAGTCAGGCGGCGCGGGGTGACGAACGCGCCCGCACTTTCGTAAACGAGGCCCGCCTCGACCAGGGCATCGGTGACCAGTTTTTTCAGATCATCCGCGGCGCGTGCCTGCATGCGGGCGGGGATTTCTTCGTTGAACAATTCTAACAAGAGATCAGGCATCTGCACCTCCTGCTTCGGTTTTGATCCAGGCTTCACCGCATTGGGTGGAAAGGTTGCGCACGCGTAAGATATAGGACTGGCGTTCGGTTACCGAGATGACGCCACGGGCATCGAGCAGGTTAAATATATGGCTCGCCTTGATGCATTGATCATAAGCGGGCTGAGCCATGCCGCCGGCATCAAGCAAGGACTGGCATTCTTTTTCAGCATCTTCAAAATGCCGGGTGAGGGCTTCAGTGTCTGCGTATTCAAAATTGTAGCGCGAATATTCCTGTTCGGCCTGCAAGAATACGTCGCCATAAGAAACGCGGGCCTCGCCCTCGCCGCCGTTGAAATTCAAATCATAAATATTATCGACACCCTGCACATACATCGCCAGGCGTTCGATGCCATAGGTCAGCTCGCCGGTTACGGGTGCGCAATCCTGACCGCAGACTTGCTGAAAATAGGTGAATTGCGAGACTTCCATACCATCGCACCACACTTCCCAGCCCAGCCCCCAGGCGCCAAGCGTCGGGCTTTCCCAGTCATCTTCAACAAACCTGATGTCGTGGTTTTCCGGGTCAATGCCAATGGCATAAAGGCTTTTGAGGTAAAGTTCCTGAAAATCCTTCGGTGATGGCTTGAGGATGACCTGAAACTGGTAGTAGTGCTGAAGGCGGTTGGGGTTATTGCCATAACGGCCATCTTTGGGTCGCCGTGAGGGTTGCACGTAGGCGGCATTCCACGGTTTTGGACCCAGTGAGCGCAGGATGGTCGCCGGGTGAAACGTGCCCGCACCAACTTCCATGTCATAGGGCTGAAGCAGGGCGCAGCCGTAAGCTGCCCAATAGTGCTGAAGGGCCAGAATCAACCCCTGAAACGAGCGCTCGGGAACAAGACTTGCTGGAACAGACTGGGTTGGCATTGCAACACTCTTGAGCGTAAGGCGAAAAGGCGATGTTCGTTCTAAACGACCTTAGAGATTCGCGTAAAACAGAAGGAACGCGCGCAACCTACCCGTGGCTCATGTTCGGGTCAAGCGGGGCTTTTGATTTAATGCGTGTCTCCCTCACCCAACCTCACTTGCTTCGTCATCCCCGGGCTTGACCCGGGGATCCACAGCGTTGGTCTTTCGAAAACAAAGATAGTGCCTTTTGCCCGAGAGGATTGAGGAATGGATCCCCGGGACAAGCCCGGGGATGACGAGGAAGAGGGGTATGTTACCAATTGCTCTAGATAAAATTACAGGCCGTAGCGTGACCAGATTGCGCGTTCTTCAATGGTTGAAATGACATCATCGGTAAGTCCCTGCGCCAATGACTGTCCGCTGGCACCGGCAATAAGCCCGAGAGAAGAACCCGGGCTAAGGCGGCGCTTGAGCCAGCCTTGATTGGCGGCAACAAGTTTAAGTTTGACTTTTTCACCGTATTTCTCACGCATAATGGCGCGCATATCGCCAATGCCGTCAATCAGACCCATTTCAAGCGCTTTGGCACCGGTCCAGAATTCGCCAGTAAACAGCTTTTTTGGGATTTCCTTCAGCGCATCACCCCGGGCTTTCACCACCAGATCCTTGAAACTTTCGTGGATGTCTTTTTGCAGGGATTTGATGCGTTTTACATCACTGGCATTTTCCGCCTTGAACGGATCGAGGATGTTTTTGTTTTCACCGGCGGTATATACCCGGCGCTCGATCCCGACCTTCTTGATCAATTCGGTAAATCCAAAACCTGCGGCAATGACGCCGATAGAGCCGACGATAGAATTGCTGTCGGCATAAATTTCATCACCCGCGCACGCCAGCCAATAGCCGCCTGATGCCGCCACATCTTCGCAAAAAACGTAGACCGGCAATTCATGCTCTTTGGCCAGTGCACGGATGCGGGTGTAAATCAGGTTTGATTGAACAGGTGAGCCGCCGGGCGAATTTATCGCCAGTACCACTGCTTTGGCATGTTTGGTTTTAAAGGCGGTTTCGAGAACAGTGCTGACACTGTTGAGGTTGAGCCCCGGTCGCAAGGCAGACCCACCGCCAATGACACCACTCAGACGCACAACGGCGACAACGGGTTTGGGATTGCGAAAGCGCTTGGGCAAAAATCGCCGCCAGCCTGGTATTTTTGAGGATTTGGTTGTTTTCATCAGGGATAGATAATCGCCGCAAGGGCCAACCACAAGACCAAAACAACAATGTTGTTAAATTTTCAACCGTTTACCGTCGCGTAAAATCGCCTGAACCTCAGGTGTGAAGGTGCCATCGGCCTGATGCATGATCTGGCCCGGCAACAGGCTGGATTGAGCGCGGGAGCCTTTTATACCCTGCACAATGAGCCTTGAAGCGGGCATATGGGCTTTGGGAAACAGTGGATAGATTTTCAATCCACCGGCGCGACCTTCAAAGCTTGCGGTCAGCGCTGCCAGGGCTTCAGCGCGATGAATGATGGTTATGGTGCCGTGCGGCTTGACCACGGCGGTTAGAAATTTCAACCATCTGTCCAGTCCCTCGGTGCCCATAACGTTGGCTTTGGCCTTGCCGGCATCAGGAGATATCTGGGCTGCATCTTCGGCAAAGAATGGCGGATTGGCAAAAACATGGTCGTAGAGGTTTTCCACGATGCCATTTTGTTCCAAATTTTTAAATGACCGGGACAGATCACCTTCGACAAAGGCCGAGTTTTTTTCAAATCCGTTGCGGGCAGCATTTCGATGGGCGAGTTCTATGCTGTGCGGATTTATTTCAAGACCGACAACTTTGAGGTTTTCCACAGTAGCTGCCAGACACAAGCTGGCAATGCCGGTGCCGCTTCCCGCTTCAAGCGTTGTGTCGCCGGGGCGAGCGGGAATTGAGGCGGCCAGAAATACCGCATCGAGACCGGAGCGATAGCCTTTTGCCGGTTGCAAACAGTGTAATTTTCCACCCAGAAAAGCATCATCGGTGAGTTCATCAACCACAAGCGTCATAGTCCCTCTATATCCGCCTCCTTGACAATCCGCCGGGCCTGGTTGATCTGATCACCCATCACCATAATCCGTCGCGGCAGCACACCGATGGAGCCTTCAACAACACTCATATTGGTGTCCATAACATGATGTGGAATTCCGGCATCATTCAACATGGACTCAATATAGGAAATCAGGACCATATCGTTTGTTCGCAAAAGTTCTTCCATAAGCAAAAAATTCTATCATCAAAAATTCATCGAAATAGTGCTGTCAGCAGTGTATGTGATCACACAAATGAGCCAAAGGCAATTCGTCGCACTTGACCCAACTATGAGTGCCGACTTATTGTCATTTACTGGTTTGATATTGAAGGAAACATGTTTTGGGCGTTGTAATCCCCCTCGATAAAGGTCGTAATCAAGCGGCGAGTCTGGCTCCGTTGATGGCGCTGGTTGCCGATGATATGGACGGTGTCAATGAGTTGATCATGCAACGCGTGGTGTCAAACGTCGAACTCATTCCGGAACTCGCCCGGCACCTGATAGATTCCGGCGGCAAGAGAATCCGGCCGATGTTGACCATCGCTGCTGCACAAATGTGCGGCTATGAAGGCAAACATCACATCAAACTGGCCTCAAGCGTTGAATTCATGCACACGGCAACTTTGCTGCACGACGATGTGGTTGATGAAAGCGATATGCGCCGTGGCAATAAAACCGCGCGCATTCTGTGGGGCAATGAGGCAAGTGTCCTGGTCGGTGATTTTCTGCTTGGTCAGGCCTTCAAGATGATGGTTGAAACCGGCTCACTCGATTGCCTTGCGGTTTTGTCAGATGCCGCTGCGGTGATTGCCGAGGGCGAGGTGATGCAACTGGCCGCTGCCCAGCACATCACCACAACCGAAGATGCTTATCTCGCTGTAATCAAGGCCAAGACCGCCGCGCTGTTTGCAGCGGCTGCCCACGTTGGTGGTATCATTTCTGATCAATCGTCGGAAAAACGCTCCGCCCTGGACAGCTATGGCCGCAATCTCGGACTGGTGTTTCAGCTTATAGATGATGCACTGGATTATAGCGGTGACGCCGATGCCATGGGAAAATCTGTTGGTGATGATTTCAGGGAGGGTAAAATTACCCTGCCGGTAGTTTTAACCTATCGTCGCGGCAATGATGACGAACGAAAATTCTGGAAGCGCGCACTAGAAGATGGAGATCAAAGAGACGGTGATCTCGAGCATGCAATTTCATTGATGAAACAGCACAATGCGCTGGAAGATACGATCAGCCGTGCCCACCATTATGGTGCAATCGCGTGCGATGCACTGGAAATTTTTCCTGCGTGCCCGCAAAAAACCGCGCTGATGGAGGTGGTTCGGTTTTGTGTGAGCCGTTCTTTTTAAGGCATGTTTTCTTAAATGAGCAGCCTTGTTTCCACTCTTTTTATTTCAGCTTTTGTTTCTGCCACCTTGCTTCCCGGGTCATCCGAGATTGTGCTGGTGGGGGTTTTGTCCAGCAACGAGGTAGCGGTTGGTCTGGCTGTTTTGGTCGCAACGATTGGTAATACACTTGGCAGTTGCGTGAACTGGGGCATCGGTCGTTTCTTTTCCCACCATCGCTCGCATAAATGGTTCCCGGTCCCCCATGAAAAATACGATCGCTTCACCACCTGGTATCAACGCTGGGGAATCTGGTCTTTACTGCTGTCGTGGCTACCGGTTATCGGCGATCCGCTCACTGTGATCGCCGGTATCTCGCGCACACCAATATTGGTGTTCACCACATTTGTGTTTGTGGCCAAGGCAGTGCGTTATCTGGTTGTTGCCGGGATTTTTTTAACAATCTGGTAAGGCTCAATTTTTATACCCCGCCACCACCTCAATTCAATCGGCAAGGCTTAACCCACCAGTCTGGTGCTTTTTGACTGATACTTGCAGCACCGCGTTCAGCTTGCTCTTTATCTGCGAACAAGCCAAAGCAGGTGGCGCCACTGCCGGTCATACGGGCCAGCAGACAGCCATCGCGGGCCAGCAAGGCTGATTGCACATCAGCTATTTCATGACACATACGAATGGCCGGGGCTTCAAGATCATTGCGACACGAACCAACAAAGCCCGCCAGATCAGCCGCATCGACAAAGGCATGTTCAGGTTTCAGGCTTAGTTCATCGCGGCGAATGGCACCCGGCACTGCCAGAGCCGCAAAAACCGCACCGGTGAGCATTTTGATATTTGGATTAACCAGCACCGCATATGTTTCCGGCAAGGCCGGTAGTGCTGTGACAATGTTGCCAACACCGCTCATGAAGCAAGCCTGAGGATCAAGGCACACGGTGACATCGGCCCCCAGACCAATGGCGAGTTGTCCGGCAGCTGTGCGTGATACGTTGATGTCGACCAGATAGGCCAGTGCGCGAATGACAGCGGCGGCATCGGATGATCCCCCGCCCATGCCCGCTGCTATAGGCAGGTTTTTGACAAGATCAACATGAACACCGGGCAGACAGTTGCGAAAGCCGTTTACAAAGGCAATGGCGGCTTCCAGGGCGATATTGTTCTCTTCTGCGCGTAGCGGGCCGGCAAAAGGGCCCGAAACCTTCAGGTCAAAACCGTCAAGAGATTTAACCGTTATTTCATCGCCAACGTCGGCAAAGGCTACAAAACTCTCGATCAGATGAAAGCCGTCTTCACGGCGACCTTTCACATGAAGGGTCAGATTAATTTTTGCCGGAGCAAACTGGCGAACTGTCTTCATGAATTGGTCTCATCGAAACTGCTTGTCTAGATCCCAGCCTTCACAATCAGGTCTTGTTGCCGGCAGGTTGGGAAGCCTCTTTGGTGTTGGCTTCACTGTCAGAAAGACCATTTTTGAGTTTCAGTTTGATTTTTATCTGATCTTTCGGGTCGGCTTTCAGATCAAGGGCATGCTGCCATTGAAATCTGGCTTCGAGTTTTCGTCCCACCCGCCAATAGGCATCGCCAAGATGATCGTTGATGATCGGATCGTCCGGTTTGAGGTTAACGGCGCGTTCAAGTGTCTTTACCGCGTCTTCAAATTTCTGCAGGCGATATTGTGCCCAGCCCAGACTATCAACGATATAGCCGTCTGCCGGGCGCAGTTTAACGGCCTTGCGGATCATATCGAGTGCACGCTTCAGGTTGAGTTTTTTATCTACCCAGGAATACCCCAGATAATTCAATACCAGAGGTTGATTGGGCTTAAGCTCAAGTGCTTTCACCAGGTCAGCTTCTGCTTTTTCCCATTGATCTATGCGCTCGTAGCTGATGCCACGGAAGTAATAGAATGACCACTGCGGCGTAATTGCAGGAACCATTAATGCAAACGCTGAAGAATAAGCCTCTACCGCTTCTTTAAATTTCGAACGCCCGCGCATCATATTGCCCAATGCCAGCAGCGGGTCATAGTCTTTGGGGTAAGCTGCGATGACGGATTTTAGTTTTTCAACCGCATCATCGGTGCGATCCAAACGGTCGAGATTGGCGGCAATACGTATTTCAGCATTTTTTCGCAAGCTCGATTTTTCTGCAACCTGATCATACGACGTCAGCGCCAGACCGTTTTTCTTCATGTCTTCGTATATATCTCCCAGTAACGTCCAGGCCGAAGGTGACGTGGGATTTAAAAATAACGCCATCTGGGTGTAAATTACAGCGAGATCAGAACTTGAATCCTGCGACAAGGCACTGGCCACCCCAAACATTGCTTCGGAAGCACCCTCTTTTGCGGTGCGGGCAAAATAGGGTGGTATCGTACCTTTTAAAGCACGATCTCTGGCTTCTGCTACCAGGGGGTGGCGGGGAACACGGCTCAGAAATGCATTATAAATTTCAAGAGCCTGCTTTTGTTTGTTGCGGCGCTCCAGGAAGTTTCCATAGGCTAAGGTGATCCGCAATGACGAGCCTGTGCCGCGGTAGGTACTTTTATAAAATTCCTGTGCCTTGGCATAAGACCCAAGGGCATCGGCAATCAGGGCTGAATGGTAGGTTCTGAAGACGACAAACGATTGGGTTTTTGACAATGGTGTCAGAGCTTTTAGCGCTGCATCAAGATCACCGACGCCTTTATAGGCCCAAGCGTTTAAAAGACCTGATGTCAGTATGCCAATCTGGCCACGTGCGGCGCGATCAAATTTTTCGATGGATTTGGAAAACCGCTTTGAAAGAAAATCCTCCATTCCTGAAATATACAGCGCCATCCTATTGTCGCGCCCAAGTTTAATCAGCTTGTTGGCGAGTTGAACAGCACGCTCTATATTTCCTGCGGAAACTTCGAGCAGGAAGGCGGGTTCCAGAATGTCCAGATTGTCAGGATCTGACAATAAGGCGCGGGCATAAAACCCTGCTGCCCTGTCGGCATCACGCTCGGTGCCGGCAAAACGCCCGGCCAGATAATTGCCCGACAAGGACAAAGACATCGGGTAGTCATCATGATCCCCATCGGTGCGTGCCTGAGCGGCGGCAGGCGCCATGGCTGAGATCGCTGCGAAAGCCAGAGCGCCAAGCAAAGATAAAAGTAAGCCAGACCGCTTCAAGCGCCGGGCAATGGGAGCGTTTAATTTTTCCACGACAGTCATTCTACTCGTCTTTAGTTAAAACCCGCCAAACAATGAGGCTATTGCGTGTCCGGTACAAATCACACCTTCAAAGACTATGACCGGTGCGCCTACATGTTCGGGTAGTTTGGTCCGCCACCACCTTCGGGAACGGTCCAGTTAATATTCTGCGAGGGGTCTTTAATATCACAGGTTTTACAGTGCACGCAATTTTGCGCATTGATCTGGAACCTGGGATTTTCCCCCGATTGATCCACTATTACCTCATAGACCCCGGCAGGACAATAGCGCTGTGCGGGTTCAGCGTACTCCGGCAGATTAACCGAAATGGGTATGCCCGGGTCTTTTAGCTTGAGATGAACCGGTTGATCTTCTTCATGGTTGGTCGCTGACAGGTAGACGGATGACAGTCTGTCAAAGGATAATTTGCCATCCGGTTTTGGATAATCGATTGGCTTGTGCCGGGCAGCTTTTTCTAACGTTGCATAATCAGGTTTGCCGTGGCTCAAGGTAAAGGGTAGGCCAATTCGCAGATTATTCATCCACATATCGATGCTGCCCAGAGCGATGCCAATCCAGGTGCCAAACCGGCTCCACAACGGTTTGACATTACGCACCATTTTAAGGTCTTTGATAACGTCAGACCTGTCAAACTCTGCCTGATATTGCACAAGTTCATCATTGTGGCGATTGTCACCAAGGGCTGCAAAGGCTGCCTGTGCCGCCATCATGCCCGAGGCCATGGCATTGTGGGTGCCTTTGATGCGCGGGAGATTTACCATGCCAGCCGAACAACCGATGAGGGCGCCGCCGGGAAAGGTGAGTTTGGGGATCGATTGAAACCCGCCTTCAGTAATCGCGCGCGCACCATAAGAGATACGTTTGCCGCCTTCCAATACGTCGGCAATGGCCAGGTGGGTTTTGAAGCGCTGAAATTCCTCAAACGGTGAGAGATAGGGGTTTTTGTAATTGAGATGAACGACAAAACCGACAGCAACAAGGTTGTCTTCGAGATGATAGAGGAAAGAGCCGCCACCGGTTCTGGATTTTAACGGCCAGCCGAACGTGTGTTGAACCAGGCCCGGCTGATGTTTATCTGTATCAACCTGCCATAATTCCTTGAGACCGATGCCAAATTTCTGCGGTTGTTTTCCGGCATCAAGATCAAATTTCGCAATCAGTGATTTGGCCAGAGAACCTCTGACCCCTTCACCGATAAAAGTGTATTTTCCATGCAGCTCCATGCCGCGCATAAAGCTGTCTTTTGGCTGACCGTCCTGGCCGATTCCCATGTCTCCGGTGGCAACACCCTTGACGCTGCCATCTTCATTGTAAAGCACTTCGGCAGCGGCAAAGCCGGGGTAGATTTCAACGCCTAAAGCTTCTGCCTGTTCTGCCAGCCAGCGGCACAAATTACCCAGGGAGACGATATAAGCGCCATGGTTGCTCATCAAAGGCGGCATGAGGAAATTGGGCAGACGCAACGCCCCTCCCGGGCCTAGAATGAGGAAAACATCTTTGGTAACCGGGGTATTGAGCGGTGCGCCTTTTTCCTTCCAGTCAGGAATAAGCCGGTTCAAAGCGACGGGATCAATGACCGCGCCGGACAGAATATGAGCGCCCACCTCCGAGCCTTTTTCCAGCACCACAACCGACACTTCGGTTTGTGCTTCCTGGGCCAGTTGCTTGAGACGAATGGCGGCTGAAAGGCCAGCGGGACCGGCACCAACAATAACCACATCGAATTCCATTGATTCGCGCGCAGGAAGTGCGTCTTCAGTAGCGTTCACAGTAATCTCCTGTTTGTGAAATAACAGTCTAAGGTGTATAGAACCAGCATGCAGGTTAGGCCATGATAAATAACAATCGTCAAGCACTCGAAATCCTCACCTGGTATCACGATGCCGGGGTGGATGAGGCTGTCAGCGATTATTCTACCGATTTCTTTGCCAAAAATGAAACCAGCGCAGCGACCGCCAAAGTGGTGAAAGCGACACCGCCAGCCAAACCCTCGCTTGGCCATAAACCCAGTGCACCCGCTCGCGCACCTCAGGCGTCAAGTGTGCTGGAGGCTGGTGAAACCGCAAATGAAGCCAGATTACTGGCGCAATCTGCCAAAACACTGGAAGATCTGAAAACGGCACTTGAGCAGTTTGACGGTTGCGGCCTCAAGGCAACGGCGACCAATCTGGTTTTTGGCGATGGTGCAGCGGACGCGCGTATTATGTTCATCGGTGAAGCACCGGGCAGTGATGAGGACATTCAGGGTCTGCCTTTTGTCGGCCGCAGCGGGCAGTTGCTCGACAGGATGCTGGTGGCAATCGGGCTGGATCGTCAAAATGCCTATATTACCAATGTTATCCCCTGGCGCCCACCGGGAAACCGCACGCCCACGCCGCATGAAACGGCTGTATGCCGGCCTTTTATTGATCGACAGATTGAACTGGTTTCACCTGAGGTTATCGTCTTTCTCGGTGGTGTAGCAGCCAAGGAAATGCTCGACACCGCGACGGGCATATTGCGCCTGCGGGGGAAGTGGACCAATTTCAAAGGCAAAGACACAGAGTACCCGGCCCTGCCAACACTGCACCCGGCTTATTTATTGCGCCAACCTGCGCAAAAACGTCTGGTCTGGAGTGATTTTATATTGATCCGGCAATTTCTTGATGGCAAAAAATAGAGTTTAAGGAGAAAAATCAAATGCCTAGCGCTGCCAACAAACGTGAATTCCAACCGGTTAACATTGCTGTATTAACGGTTTCCGACACGCGTTCTCTCGATGATGACAAATCCGGCAATATACTGGTTGAGCGTTTAACCACTGCTGGCCACATTCTCGCCGACAGGGCAATCGTCACCGACGATATACCCAAAATTCAAGCCGTGGTGAAGCAGTGGATTGCCGATGAAGGTGTTGACGTGGTTATTTCCACCGGCGGCACCGGCCTCACCGGGCGTGATATAACGCCCGAAGCTTTCAAGCCCTTGTATGACAAGGAAATCGATGGCTGGTCGACGATATTTCATCAGATGTCTTATGAAAAAATCGGTGTTTCCACCATTCAGTCACGCACCACCGCAGGCGTTGCCGGTGGCACCTACCTGTTTGCCCTGCCCGGCTCACCTGGAGCGTGTAAAGACGGTTGGGACGGCCTATTGGTGCATCAGCTCGATTACCGCGCGGGCCCGTGTAATTTTGTTGAAATCATGCCGCGCCTCGATGAGCATCTCCAGCGCTCAAAGACATAAGCGTCCGGCACCACCGCGGGCTTTCCAGCGTTTCCAGTCGGCCGCAGTGTCAATATCGTGCAGAGCTTGAATAAATCCGGTTTTGAAATTTTCGAGATTGCGCAAAGTATCGTCAAGCGTATGCGGGCCTGACCAGCGCACATTGTTGAAGGTGACTGGCGTGCGCAGGCTGCGCTTCAGGCCAACCAGAGAATAACCACCATCACCGGCGGGGGAGAATACCGCATCAACATCGCCTAATTGTCTGAAAGCCCGGGCGATGTGGGCAGGTCTCATGCCGGCAATATCACTGCCGATTATGATCGTCTTTCCAGGTGGCATGCCTGACATAATGCGTTGCATTCTGTCACCAAGATCACCGTTACCCTGAGCGACAAGGGAAATATTCTGCGGCCAGAAAGGTTCAAACACTGCCCCATCTGGCGCAACAGCCAAAATGAAACGCCAACGCGGATCGTGCGCGAGACGGCGGATGGAATTATACATCATGGTGCGGTAGGCAGAGGTTGCGGCAACGACACCGATACCGGCGGCAAGCCGGGATTTGACCGCACCGCAGGTCGGACGCTTGACCATCATGACAACGAAATTATTGTTCATAGCGCTGCAGTATTCTGACGGGGGCAACACCGATAAAATAAAGCGTGAGACAGCTGAGATTGCGATAAATGCGGTGCAAGAACCCGTCTTTTCGATAGCGCGCAAAACTGGTCAATACCGGCGTTTTCAACAACGCCAGATGTTTGCGGCCGATGCGACGGATGATGTCAACGTCTTCCATCAGAGGCATTGAATTAAACCCACCGATTTGCCGGTAAAAATCTGACGATATCAATAACCCCTGATCGCCGTACGGCAAGGCAAAGATCGCACATCTCATCGCCACAGTCTTTTCCATGATTCGGGGGCCGATACCGGGCTCATCAACTGAAAACCTGAAAGCTGCGGCCTGTTTTTTTGCCCCCGGCTGGTTTGCAGCGGCGATAAAACCCCTGACTTCCACTTGCCACCCCGGTGTTAAAATTGTGTCGGCATGAAGAAACAATATCCATTTTGTCTTAACTTCATGTCCACCGGCGGCAAGTTGCACTCCCCTGCCCTTTTGAGTTTTGATAATTCTGGCACCGGCGTCATCAGCTATATCAAGAGTGTGGTCGGTTGAGCCACCGTCAACCACAATCACAGTCGAAACGAGGCCCTCAACGCTTGCCGCCACCAGGGCTGCAAATGCCGGGTTAAGGCTCGAGCCTGCATTAAGCGTTGGGATGACGACGGTGATCATATGGCTGCCAACGTTGAGGTGGATAATTATCAGGCCTTGCGGCGCGCTACTATTAACACCGGAGCCATGCGCCCGTCTGCAATATTCTGCCGGACATTTTGTAATTTTTCCTGCGCCGTTGCCCCCATGATAAGGTGGACGCCCAAGGCTGAGGGGCCATTGGCAGCAGCGGCCTGGCTTTGTTTGAAAAATTCCATGGCAAATTCGCTACGATCCTCGACGTCGCTGATTTCAAATCCGGCAGCGTGCAAGAGCTGTGTCATCTGGTCCGGCGACACCAGGTGACTGGCCTCAGCCGATTGCGCCCATGGCACGGGAAAGGTAACTGGCTCATCACCTTTTTTCATCACGTCATAGATGCAAAATACTGCACCCGGCTTTGTCACCCTGGCAATCTCACCATATAATGCATCACGCTCCTTGATGTTCATGGCGACATGAATGGTCAGTGCTGCATCAAACGTTGCATCCTCAAACGGCATGGATAAAGCACTTGCTGCATGAAATTCAGTTCTGTCATCGAGGCCGGTCAAACGACTGAGTGTTTGGGCAACTTCAATGTACTCCGGGGTAAGGTCTATGCCTGTTACCTTGTAACCGGTCTGCGAGACAATGGTGCGGGCAGCACCCCCTATGCCACAGCCCACATCCACAACATGGGCTTTGGCCATCAATGGCATTTTTGAGATAACGTATTGGGTAGCTTTGCGACCGCCAATATGAAATTCATCTACAGCGGCAATATCATCAATTGTCAGATTGTCGATATCTGCACCGGTTGCTCTTAAACCTTCGAGAATCCGTTCAGCCAGATTACCGACAGCGTAGTGTTCTTTAACAATTTTCTCGATTTTGTTCATGATGCCTTGTCCTGAAACATTTCGATTCCACCCCGTTGCAGGTAATCTTTTTTCTCCCTTATTACAAGTTTGGTAACGAAAAGAAAAACGCCCGGTCATAGACCCCAAAACATGATCGAATTGACAGATTGTTTGATTATTTAAAGGTATTATTAACTGTAATCGAAGTTCGTTCTTGTTTTGTTCTTTTTTATCTTGTATTATACGTTCAAATAGGAATGTGAAGGTTAAATCATGAACAAACCCCAACCGATTGTAACACCCTCCGTTGCCAACATGGCCGAACATAGCGTTTATCATTACAGCAAAGCCGCTGCCGGTCGCGGTGCCAGATCCAACCTAACCGGGCGATATGAGCATCATTCGCGCATTTTATATGATGATGGCTGGGAAAGTCTTGGTGATAGCGAAAGACTAAAAACCGAGGTTACAGAAGAGATTGCCAAAAAAATCATTACCACCAATAAATCTCCTGATATTTCATTTGATCGATCGGTCAATACTTACCGCGGGTGTGAGCATGGTTGCAGTTATTGTTATGCACGTCCTACGCACGCTTACATGGGGCTTTCGCCCGGTCTTGATTTTGAAACCAGACTGTTTGCCAAGATAAATGCGGCTGAATTGCTGGAAGCGGAGTTTTCGCAACGCCAATACAGGCCGCGCACCATCGCTATAGGCACCAATACCGACCCCTACCAGCCGATTGAGCGTGAGCGGCGGCTAACACGGGCGATATTGCAGATGATGCTGAAATACCGCCACCCCGTTGCCATCGTGACAAAATCAGCGCTCATTACCCGCGACATTGATATACTCAAGCCGCTGGCTGAACTTGGCCTGGTGAAATGTGCCATTTCAATCACCACACTGGATAAAGGTCTTGCACGCTCGATGGAGCCACGGGCATCGACGCCTGCCAAGCGCCTTGAAGCGATGGAGACGTTAAATCAAGCGGGCGTGCCTTGCGTGGTAATGACCGCCCCCATTATCCCCGGGCTCAATGACAATGAAATTGAGCCATTATTGGGTGCGGCTGCCAATGCCGGGGCGCAGGAAGCCGGTTATGTGATGTTGCGCCTGCCGCTTGAGGTGCGCGATCTGTTCAAGGACTGGCTCGAGACCCATGTGCCGGATCGTGCCGCCAAAGTAATGTCGCTGATCGCTCAAACGCGCGAAGGTAAAGATTATGATGCCACCTGGGGCAAGCGCATGCGCGGCACCGGTCCTTACGCATGGACTATTGGCCGTCGCTTTGAAATGGCAGCAAAACGGCTGGAGTTCAACCGCAGCAGTTTAAAATTGCGCTCGGATCTGTTTATCCGCCCGCAGGAAAAAAGCGATCAGCTTAGTTTGTTTGATGCTGCTTGAGGGTTGCTTTTTTGTGGCGCTCAAGCGATTTGTTTTAAGAACGTTCAAGCGCCACTGGGGCTGCACTCGCCTTGCTCGTTAGTCCAACGCTGCGCTCATCCGGGTGCTACAACGATAGATCATCCGTATATCATTTGGATTAAAGCACGTCGATTTGGTAGGTTACAAAATCATCTTTCTTCGTCATCCTCGGGCTTGACCCGAGGATCCATTCCTCAATACTCTCGGGCAAAAGACAGTATCTTTGTTTTCGAAAGCGTAATGGTATGGATCCTCGGGTCAAGCCCGAGGATGACGAATTGGGTGGGTTTAATTAGATAAGACACGCCTCAATGGCGCTTGAACGTTCTAAAAAATATTATTAGAGCGCCCTTTAAAAAAACCGTCCACATCGCTACACCAGCTTACCTCAACTGAAACGGTGCCATTCCTGCTCTGGCGAGTTCATCAGCGCGTTCATTTAGCGGGTGACCGGCGTGACCCTTTACCCAGTGCCAGCGCACCTGGTGGCGCGCAAGCGCCTGATCCAGTGCCTGCCACAAATCAGTGTTTTTGACTGGTTTTTTTGCTGCTGTGCGCCAGCCGTTTTTCTTCCAGTTTTCAATCCACTTGGTAATGCCGTCCCTGACATATACAGAATCCGTATATAGATCTATTTCACAGGCTCGTTTCAAAGCGCTCAGCGCCTCGATTGCAGCCAGGAGTTCCATCTGGTTGTTGGTGGTATCAGGTCTGCCGCCGCATAATTCGCGCTCATGTTCGCCATAAAGCAAAATTGCTCCCCACCCTCCGGGGCCGGGATTTCCTGAACAAGCGCCATCGGTGTAGATTGTCACTGCATTGGTGTTGTTTTTTGATGTTATCATAAATCGAGGCCGTATTCGCTGGCACTTTCAATGTGTTTGTGAAAACGCAAATAGCGCAAATATTCAAGTGGATCATGAGGTTTTACCATGGCGCCCGCCGGGGTATTGAGCCAGTCATACAGCCGAGTCAGCAAAAATCGCAATGACGCTCCGCGTGCCATCAACGGCAGGGCGTCGAATTCGGCTTTCGACAGCGGTCTTACTGCCTGATAGGCGTTCAACATGGCGCGGGCCTTGGTGATGTTAAAGGAACCATCATGTTCAAAACACCAGGCATTGAGGCAAATGGCAATGTCATAGACAAGGGCATCGGTGCAGGCAAAATAATAATCAATGATGCCCGAAAGCTTATCGCCGATGAAAAAAACATTATTGGGAAAGAGATCGGCGTGGATAATCCCCTGTGGCAATCCTTGTGGCCATTGTGTTTCCAGCCGGTTCAGTTCTTGTTCAATTTCATCGGCCAGTCCGGCCTGCACACTGTCTGCCTGCAATTTCGACTGCTCGAACAACGGTCGCCAGTCTTTGAGTGAAAGCGAATTTACCCGCGCGCCATCAAATTTCAGTGAGGCAAGATGCAAATTCGCCATGGCCTTGCCGAGTTCGGCGCAATGATCTGGCCGGGGGCGACGCACCCACATGCCTTGAAGAAACGAAATAAGCGCACACGGTCTGCCTGCAAGTTCGCGCAATATCCTGCCTTTGCGGTCCTTGACCGGTGTTGGACAAGCTATGTTACTGGCGGCAAGATGCTCCATGAGATTAATGAAAAAAGGCAGATCTTTGCGGTCCACCCGTTTTTCATACAACGTCAGGATAAAATCATTCCTGTCGGTTTTGAGCAGGTAGTTGGTATTTTCAACCCCTTCGGCGATACCCTTGCATGACGTCACCCTACCGATATCATAGGTGTCGATGAACGCATTTAGTTCATCATCGCCAACTTCGGTATAGACCGCCATTTATTCGGCCGCATCGCTGCGCAACTGGCGCGGCAGCTTGAAGAAAATTGATTCATTTGCGGTTCTTACCACTTCGACGCTGACCTCAAATCGCTGTTTCAATACGCTAATAATCTCTTCAACAAGAATTTCCGGGGCAGATGCGCCCGCCGTAATTCCCAATGTTGAAATGTCGGCAAATCTCGACCAGTCCAGTTCTTCAGCGCTTTGTATCAACCACGCCTTTTGGCAACCCGCACCTTCAGCGACATCAACCAGACGTTGTGAGTTTGAACTGTTGGGGGATCCCACCACGATCAAGGCATCGCAAGCCCCGGCAATCTCTTTTACCGCCGCCTGGCGGTTGGTGGTGGCATAACAGATATCTTCCTTGCGCGGCGACTGGATGGCAGGAAAACGCTGTTTCAGAGCAGCAACAATTTCAGCCGTATCGTCAACCGACAATGTGGTTTGAGTAACAAAGGCAAGTGTCTCGGGTTTTTTTGGTGTGAGTTTTTCCACATCCTGCAGAGTTTCAATCAGTGTCACAGCGCCGTGGGGCAATTGCCCCATGGTGCCGATAACTTCCGCGTGGCCCTTGTGGCCGATAAGAATAATCTCAAAACCCTGCCCCCACAGGCGTTCAGCTTCGTTGTGTACCTTGGACACCAGCGGACAGGTGGCATCAAGGTAGAACATATTGCGGGTTTGAGCTTCTTCAGGTACGGATTTTGCCACCCCGTGGGCTGAGAAAATAACCGGCTGGCGGGTTTCGGGAATTTCATGGAGTTCTTCAACGAAAACCGCCCCCTTGGCCTTGAGGTCCTCCACCACATATTTGTTGTGAACAATCTCATGGCGCACATAAACCGGCGCACCAAATTTTTGCAGCGCCAGTTCAACAATCTGAATAGCCCGATCAACGCCAGCACAAAACCCGCGCGGTGCACACATAATAATTTTCAAAAGGGGCCTGGATTGCGCCATCGTTAAATTATGCCCAACATTTTCTGTTCACATTGATTTTACCACAACCCTGCGACAGCTTGACACACACAAGGTTGTTCCTATAAATCCTCTATAGGCATTGCCTTGGGCTATGTCGATAAAAACATTCAGATGAAACCTGTGGGAGAGATCGGGTAAGATACCCGGCGCCGAAGGAGCAACCGCCCCGGAAACTCTCAGGCAAACGGACCGCAGGTGGATGGGACTCTGGAAAGTAGTGTAACGGCAGATTTCGCCGTATGTGCTCACCGACGGGGTAAGGTAATTGAACTTAATATTAGTTGGATTACCGGAATCTCTCAGGTTCTGCGACAGAGGGGGCTTCTAGCTGCACCGATTTTGGTGCGGCGGGCTCAATAGTGACGCAGGACCAAAAAAATGACTACATCTGATTCCAGCCCAACCGTGCGAACTCCTCTTTATAATTTACACGTGGAACTGGGTGCCAAAATGGTACCATTTGCCGGTTATGATATGCCGGTCAGTTATCCGCTGGGCGTGTTGGGTGAACACAATCATACCCGCGAAAAAGCTGGATTGTTTGATGTTTCCCACATGGGTCAGGCTTATTTGACCGGACCCGATCATGACACTTGCGCGGCGGCTCTTGAAGCGCTGGTGCCTGGTGCCGTTTTGACGTTGGGCAAGGGTCGCATCCGCTATACCCAATTGCTCAATAGTGACGGCGGTATTATTGATGATCTGATGGTCACGCGTCTGGTCGATGATGAAGATGATGGCCGCTTGTTTCTTGTGGTCAATGCCGGTTGCAAGCACGGTGATTACGCGCATATTGCAGCACACCTGCCGGCGGGAATTCACCTTGAGCCCATTGAAGATCGCGCTCTTGTGGCACTCCAGGGACCGGGTGCCGCTGAAATGTTTGCCACCATATGCCCTGAAGCAAGCGAAATGGGGTTTATGACCGCCATTCGCACAGACATTAATGGTGTCGATTGCTGGATCAGCCGGTGTGGCTATACCGGTGAAGATGGTTATGAAATATCTGTACCTGAACCACAAGCGGAAGAGTTCGCCCGCCTGTTGCTTGCTCACGAAGCCGTCGAAGCCATTGGTCTTGGTGCACGCGATTCTCTCAGGCTGGAATCAGGTCTATGTCTCTATGGCCACGATATTGATACAACCACCAGCCCGGTTGAAGCAGACCTTATGTTTTCCATTGCCAAACGCCGGCGCGAAGAAGGCGGTTTTCCAGGCTATGGCCGCGTGCGCTCGGAAATTGAAAACGGGCCAAAAAGAATTCGAGTGGGCATTGTGCCCCAAACACGCGCACCGGCACGCGAGGGAACGGAAATTCAGTCAAACGGTGAAACTGTAGGCGTTATCACCAGTGGCGGATTTGGCCCCACGTATGGCGGCCCCATTGCCATGGGCTATGTATCGCCGGAGTTTTCATCACCGGGCTGTGAGGTTGATTTGATTGTACGCGGCAAAACCATGCCTGCAAAAATAGCGGCGATGCCGTTCGTTGAGCAACGCTATTACAGAAAACCAAAAGTTTAAAATCAGTTGTAAATGTAAATTGGAGGGAAAAAACAATGAGCAATATCAAATACACCGAAGATCATGAATATATCCGCGTCGATGGTGACATCGCTACTGTCGGCATTACCGATTTCGCCCAAAGCCAGCTGGGTGATGTGGTGTTTGTTGAACTGCCAGAAGTGGGAGCAAGTTTTGAGCAAGGCGAAGATGCCGCTGTGGTGGAGTCAGTTAAAGCGGCAAGCGAAATTTACGCCCCGGTGTCGGGTGAAATTGTTGAAGTCAACACTGCTCTCGAAGATGAGCCAACCGGGGTTAATTCCGATCCGATGGGCAATGGCTGGTTCATGAAGATCAAATTGAGCAAGGCGTCTGAGCTCGATGAGTTGATGGATGAAGATGCCTACAAGGCACTCGTTGCGTCGCAATCATAAAACCAAAATTCACGACCCAGGAGAAATCAATGTCCGAAAAACGTCCATCGCTGGTGGAGCTGGAGCCAGGTGCCAATTTTATTCCCCGTCACATCGGCCCGCGCGAAGCTTCAATAGATGAAATGCTGGGTACTTTGGGGGCAACATCCCTCGATGACCTCATGGACAAAATTGTTCCTGAAAAAATTCGCCTGAAAGAGCCAATTGCCACACCACCGGCAAAAAGCGAGCGCGAGGCTTTGTCTTACCTGCGCAAAATGGCAGACCGTAACGAGGTTTTCACCTGCATGATCGGCACCGGTTATTACGGTACGGTTACGCCTAAAGTGATTTTACGCAATGTGCTGGAAAATCCCGGCTGGTACACCGCATACACGCCTTATCAGGCCGAAGTCTCTCAAGGCCGGCTGGAAGCGCTGCTTAATTATCAGCAGATGGTTCAGGATTTTACCGGTTTTGATCTTGCCAATGCTTCCCTGCTGGATGAAGGCACGGCGGCGGCTGAAGCCATGGCAATGGCCAAACGGGCCGGTAAAAGCAAATCCAACCTATTTTTCGTCGACGAAGACACCCACCCCCAGACCATCGCTGTGATTGAAACGCGCGCACGCGCCTTTGGCTATGATGTCAAGATTGGTGATCCAACCACAGACCTTGTGGCGGCTGACGTCTTTGCAGCACTTTTGTCCTACCCCGGCTCCAGCGGCAAGGTGATTAATTTTCAAAGCGTTATTGACGCTCTGCATGAACATAAAGCCTTTGCCATTATGGCTTGTGATCTCCTTAGCCTGGCATTGCTAAAACCTCCGGCTGAATTTGGTGCTGACATTGCTATTGGCTCGTCTCAGCGTTTTGGCGTGCCTATGGGCTATGGCGGGCCACATGCAGCCTTTTTTGCCACCAAATCAGACTACAAACGCACCATTCCCGGTCGCATCATCGGTGTCTCCATTGATACTCAGGGCAATCAGGGCAACCGGGCCTTGCGCATGGCTTTACAAACTCGCGAACAACACATCAGGCGCGACAAGGCCACCAGCAACATTTGTACAGCACAGGTTTTGCTGGCTGTGATTGCCGGTTTCTTTGCGGTTTATCACGGCGCCGAGGGGGTTTTGAAAATGGCCCGCCGGGTCCACCGCATGACCCAGATCCTTAGCAACGGCCTTCAACAGCTGGGCTATGAAGTTGTAAGTGAGAGTTTCTTTGATACGGTGACAATTCATGTGCCGGGACAAGCCAACCGAATTGCCGCCAAAGCGCGCGAAAAGCGCATAAACCTGCGCGTAATTGACGCCAATCACTTAGGCATTTCGTTTGACGAGGTTACTCGCCGCGTTGAACTCGAACGTCTGTGGACCTGTTTTGCCACCGATGCCTTGTCGCGTATTTCAATTGATGAGATAGACGAAGTTGTGGGCGAGAATATTCCAGTCGACCTGCAGCGCACCAGCGAATTTCTCACTCATCCGATTTTCAAGCTTCATCACAGCGAAACCGAACTTTTGCGTTATATCCGCCAGCTTCAGGTCAAGGATATTTCTCTCGATCGCTCCATGATCCCGCTGGGCTCGTGCACCATGAAACTCAATGCCACCACGGAAATGATCCCGATCACTTTCCGCAATTTCTCCCACATGCATCCCTTTGCACCGCTGGACCAGACGCAAGGCTATCAGCAGCTGTTTGAGGAGTTTGAGTCCATGTTGTGCGCGATTACCGGGTTTGATGCAGTCTCATTGCAACCAAATGCCGGCAGTCAGGGCGAATTTGCCGGTCTGTTGACCATTCGTAATTACCTCAACAGCATTGGCCAGGGCCAAAGAGATATCTGTCTTATCCCCTCATCTGCGCACGGCACCAATCCAGCCAGCGCGGCGATGGCGGGCATGACAGTCAAGGTGGTGGGATGTGATGACAATGGCAATGTGGATATAGATGATCTGCGCGCCAAGGCTGAAGCGCACAAGGACAACTTGGCCGCGCTGATGATCACATATCCCTCAACCCACGGGGTTTTTGAAGAAACCATTCAGGACATTTGTCAGATTATCCACGACAATGGCGGTCAGGTCTATTTTGACGGTGCCAATCTCAATGCGCTTGTGGGCCTGGTTAAACCGGCCGACATTGGTGCTGATGTCTGCCATATGAACCTGCACAAGACTTTCTGCATCCCCCATGGCGGTGGCGGCCCCGGTGTGGGTCCGATTGGTCTCAAAGCTCACCTGGCCCCGTTTGCACCTGACCACACCGTGGTTGAAGGGGTTAATCCGGCAGCTGCCGGGGGCAAAACCGTTGGCCAGATTTCGGCAGCTCCGTGGGGATCGGCGTCAATCCTGCCGATTTCCTGGGCCTATATTGCCATGATGGGTGAACAGGGCCTGAAAAAAGCAACGCAGGTTGCCATTCTCAACGCCAATTACATTGCCAAACGGCTTAATCCACATTTCCCGATTGTTTATACCGGGCCGGGTGGATTTGTTGCCCACGAATGCATCATTGATCTACGTCAGATAAAAGAAGCGTGCGGGATTACGGTTGAAGATGTGGCAAAGCGCCTGGCTGATTATGGCTTTCATTCGCCGACGATGTCGTGGCCGGTGCCCGAAACTCTGATGATTGAGCCGACAGAAAGCGAATCAAAGCGCGAGCTTGATCTGTTCTGTGATGCCCTGATTTCGATTCGTCGCGAGATCGCCGAAGTGGAAGAAGGTAAAGCGGATCGTGAAAATAATGTGATCAAAAACTCACCCCACACCCATAGCTTATTGATCAGTGCCTGGGAATTGCCTTATTCTCGCGAACAGGCCTTCTTCCCGCTGGGAACAGAGCGCGGAGACAAATACTGGCCACCTGTGGGCCGGGTTGACAATGTCTATGGTGATCGCAATCTCGTTTGTTCGTGCCCGCCTCTATCGGCCTATGAGGAAGCTGCTGAATAAAACCTGGAGGGAACTCAATGCCGGGGGGGCAGTCGCATAGCTCCGGCCTTGAGCCACTCCTGTCTGGTTTTATAGGGCCTCTTTTATTGTCATTCCCGCGCAGGCGGGAATCTTCTCACAACCCGAGAAATGCCGACAGAAGATCTCCGCCTGCGCGGAGATGACAGGGTTGGATAGTTATACAGCCACCCATCACAGCAACGAAAAACGCCGTTCTCCTTACCGCTCACGAAATGGTGCGCGGAAACTGATTTGCTTGTACTTCACTTAGCCACCTACCATATGAAAAGAAGGATTGGGGGTAAATCTGATTGGCAAAGGAGTACCATCATGAAGAAAATACTTTCAACAATACCGGCGGCCCTGTCAGTGGTTTTTCTGGCTGGTGCATTTTCCCCGGCTCAAGCTGTGCCCATGAGCGTTGCCAAAGGCGTCACGGATAATATTTCCACATCCGCAATTACTGCCACAAAAGTGGGAAAGCGCGGGCGGAAATATCACCGAGGTCACCGTTATCGCAATCGCGGGTATCGCAATCGCGGATATCGACGGGGATATTATCGGCGCGGATTTGATTTAAGCATAGGCTTTGGATCTTATTATCCATCTTATTACTACGGCGGCAGCCCGTTTTATTCGCCGTACAGCAATTATGGATATGATTTTGGATATGGTTATGGGCCGAGCTATTACTATGACCCTGGCTATGCCTATGACGGAGGTTATGAATATGATCGCGGATATCAATATCGCGGCGATTCAAAAACTTCTGACGAGATATTCAAACAACTCGAACCTGACGGAAATTAGAGCGTGTCCGTTAAAACGGACACGCTTCAAAACGGTTGTGACGTTCAGTTAAGCGCCTTTTTCAGGTCTTTGATGTTTGAATCAACGAGGGAAGACGCATCTTTTGCGGTAAAATCATCGGTGATGATTTTACCGGCAGCGGCGATGGCGATTTCTGCCGCTTGAATACGCACTTCTTTTAACGCCTGAACTTCGGCCTGGGCAATTTTGTCCTCAGCCAGCTTCATGCGGCGCTCAAGAGAAGCCTCGAGCTTGGTGCGGGTTTCATCGGCCAGGCGCTCAGCTTCGGCTTTTGCCTGGACAATAATGTTCTCGGCTTCTTTTTCGGCCTGACGCTGGCGGCGCTCGTAATCAGCCAGAACAGATTGTGCCTGCTCACGTAAATTTCGGGCTTCTTCCAGCTCCAGGCGAATGGCGCTGGCGCGATCATCCAGCAGTTTGCCGACCACAGCTGGCAGTTTGACATACAGCAAAACCAGAACAAAACCTGCAAAGGCTATTGCAGTCCAAAAGGTAGGATCTTGTAACATCTATCTCAAAGCCCGTTTCGTTATTTACCCATAACACCTGTTACCGACGCACTGGCTGATTTTTTGGTAACCTTCGCACCAATCAGCTTTTGCACGACGGCTTGTGCTGTTTCTACTGCTACTTCTTTTATATTTGCCACAGCCTGTTTCTTGGTTTTGGCAATGCGCTCCTCAGCCTGCCGGGCTTTTTCGCCCAGCATGTCCTCAACCTTGATGCGCTCTTTGTCGGTTTCAGCACTGAGTGCATCGCGGGTTTCTTGCGCTATGCCCGAAGCCTTGGCTTTGGCCGCTGCCAATGAAGCCTCATAGGCTGCAATTGCATCGTCCGTTTGCGCCTTGAAGCGAGCCGCTTCATCAAGATCATCGGCAATCCTGTCGCGGCGCTGTTCAATAATGCCACCAATGCGTGGCAGGGCTACCCTGCCCAAAAACAGATACAGTGCCACAAACGTGATGACCAGCCAGGCCAACTGGGGAGCAAAAGTTGTAAAATCCAATTGAGGCATGTTAAGCCCTCATAAATTCCATCACAGCACCGAAGAACAGGATTATCCAAATTCTCGATACTGCATCTTAAAACCCAAAAACACTATCCCCGGTCGCCAGCGATTAAGCAAATTTCCGGGGATTAACGTTATCGGATCAATTAGAATACGAACAGGATAATCAGGGCAACCACCAGACCAAACAGGCCGGTTGCTTCTGCCAGGGCAAAGCCGAGAAGAAGGTTGGGGAACTGGCTTTGGGCGGCAGATGGATTGCGCAGAGCGCCTGCCAGATAGTTACCAAAAATATGACCAATGCCAACACCGGCACCCGCCAGTGAAATTGCGGCAAGACCAGCACCGATGAGCTTTGCAGCTTCTGCTTCCATTATGAATTCTCCTTTTTAGATCAATGGTTAAGTATACGTGTTTTTCAATTACTGTATTTTTTAATGATGCATGTGCAGAGCATCATTGAGATAGATGCAGGACAGGATAGCGAAAACATAGGCCTGCAGAAACGCGATCATCACTTCAAGTCCGGTAAGAGCGACCATAAAGCCCAGAGGCAGCCAACCGCCGATCAGACCAAGAGAGATGACAAACCCGGCAAAAACCTTGAGCATCGTATGCCCGGCCATCATATTTGCAAACAAACGTACAGACAGACTGACAGGCCGGGTGAGGTATGAAATAATTTCAATCGGTACCAAAATCACCAACATAGCTTTAGGCACCCCTGAAGGGACAAATAATCCGAGATAGCCAATGCCGTTTTTGGCAAAACCGATAATTGTCACGCCAATAAAAACCACAGCGGCCAAACCAAAAGTTATAATTATATGGCTGGTTGTGGTGAATGCATACGGCAGCATGCCAATCATGTTGCTGGCAAGAATGAACATAAACAGCGTGAAAACAAAGGGAAAATATTTCAACCCTTCACTGCCGGCATTATCGCGAACCATATTGGCAACAAATTCATATGAAAGCTCGGCAATCGATTGCATGCGCGATGGCACCAGAGCGGCTTTGCGCGACCCTAAGATCATCACACCGCTGACAACTAATATGGCTATTACCATGAACAATGCGGAATTGGTAAAGGAGACATCCAAACCAAACAGGCTGAATTCCTTCAACCGGACAATCTGAAACTGGTGCATGGGATCAATGCCGGTGCCGCCAGCTTCTGCTGCTGCCCGACCTGCGGCTGCCTGGACGGCTTCTGCCACTTCAGCGCTGGTATCTGTCGCCACGAATTATCCTCTTTGCCTGTCTCACCTTTCGCTGCCATGATCATCAAGACCCTTCAGCGAACTATCATCCTGTGAGGCATCTGCCCCGAAACTTTGTGCGGCTCTCATAACATTAAGAACCCCTGCTGCAATACCGAGAATGAAAAAAATCAACAGCATAATGGGAGTTGTTCCCAACCATCGATCCAGATACCACCCGATACCTCCGCCAATAACGAGGCCGATAACCAATTCGCTCACCAACCGGAAAGCTTTTCCTAACGCAACCCCGCGTGAAGGAGGTTTCTCTGCTTGTTTGCCACGTGCGCGCGCCGCTTGCAACCGGATTTCCAATGCTTTCAACCGATCATCATTTTGCGGGTCTGGTTGATGGCTATCGCCGGCCTTCATATTACCGGCCTTTTTACCGGTGTTTTCAGCCATTTTACATCCCCAAACACGAACCAAGACATCGGGTAAAAACCCTATGTTGCAAGACGCGCGCACAATAGGTTGCCGAACCGCGGCTGTCAAGCATTGTAAATCACGGTTAAGTTGTTGAAAAAACGAGATTTAATATGGTCGAGAAGTGCGCTATGCTACATTTGCATCCAATATCGGCAGTTTTTCCGGTCCTGAAATTGGCAGACGTACCGAAAACGTACTGCCACGGCCTTTCTCGCTGTCTATCGTGACAGAACCATTATGCAATTCCAGCAGGATCTTCACTAAATTAAGGCCAATACCGGTTCCCGCCGTTCCTGTGGAAGTTTTTGCCCGGAAAAAACGTTCGCCGATCCTGTTCAGATCGTTTTTGTCAATGCCGATGCCCTGGTCCCGTACACAGATAATTACATCCTCATCACGTCGACATCCGACAACGTCAATTTTTGAGGTATCGGGCGCATATTTCACTGCATTCGAAAGCAAATTGGTAAATATCTGGTCTAAAGCACCGGCGTCAGCCTGGATGATATAGGGGAGGTCTTTCAGGTCCCAGGAAATCATGTGATTCGGACTGATTTCCTGCTGTCGTCTGCAAGCGCTTTCAACCACTTCTGCAACATCGCACCTTCTGATCTTGACTCCGATTTTTCCTTCCTGCATGCGTGCGGCTGACAATGTGCTTTCCATCAATTGTGTCATTCGTCGCACGGCTGCACGGATGCGCTCGGAACGCTTGACTGCTTCTTCGGCTGTTACTTTGTCGGCGCGGCGTATCAACAACTGTGCGGCACCGTCGATTATTGTTAATGGTGTGCGAAATTCATGGCTCGCCATTGACACAAGCTTTCTTTGAAGTTCGTTCAACTCCTTTTCCCTGGATAGCGCTTTCGTCAGTTCTTCAGCTTTGATTTTTAATTCCTGCGTCGCAATATGAACCATATCCTGCAGCCGGTCACGGTGGGCGGTCAGAATATCTTTCGCCTTTTTACGTTCGGTAATATCTTCAATGATCGCGGCAAAAACAGGCGGGGTTTCTGAATGAATTTCCTGCAAAATAATATCGACATCATAGAATGATCCGTCTTTGCGGCGGTGGACGGTCTGAAAGCGGATATGATCCTTATCGCCCTGTCTCAAAGGCTTGAGAAATTCTTCAAACTGTTGAACTGAAAATTCAGGTTTAAGATCAACCGGCGTTAGATTGAGCATTTCGTCGTTGGTGTAACCAAGATTTTTACGCGCGCTATCATTGACTTGCAGAAATTTAAAGGTATTGGAATCAAATACGAATACTTCGTTGATGGAATGCTCGACGATTTTTGCAAGGCGCAGGTTTGCCGCTTCAGCTTTTTTTCGCTCGGTAACGTCTTCATGCACTGCCAACCAGCCGCCGCCGGACATTGGCATATGCGAAATCGAAATTTTCCGTCCATCGCTGAGCGGCTGAATTCTGCTCGAACGCACGCCGCTGGAAATCCACTCATTGCGTTCCTTTATATAGGCCTCGGGATCGCCCCCGGAGAAGAGATCACTAGCAACGCGATGCTCCAGAATCTGGCTTAATGTCGTCCCGGTTTGCGTCAGATCATCTGACAACCCGTACATCTCGACATAGTTTTTATTGGTCACAATAAGCCGCTTCTCGCCATCGAACATGCTCAGTCCATGGGATATATTATCAAGGGCTGCATTAAAGCGCAGATTTTGTAGAGAAATTTTAGCAATCATGCCATCGATTTCAGTTACATCCATATGGGTTGCAATGAAACCGCCTTCAGGGATCGAGTTGCTCCTGATTTCAAGAGCTCTGCCATTGCGCATGATTTTTCTGAAGGAGTTGCCTTCAAATACCCGTGCCAGCTCGACCCTGTTGTCCACCAGCTCATCTATATCGCCTGCGCCGTAATCACCGCGTTCGGCGAGGTATCGGATGACATCTTTATAGTTTGATCCAATCGGAAATCTGTCTTCGGGAATTTCCAACAATCTGTAGAATGCCGGGTTGGCTGATTGAAGTTTGAGTTTTTTTGTAAATACGCAGATGCCGCCGGGAAAGTTGGTGAAGGTGGTATCAAGGATATTCAAATGCCGCTTTAATTTCTCCTCGGCTTGTTTGCGCTCGGTGCAGACCGTGCGAATGGAAATGTATCTGTATATTTTCCCGTTAGTGTCCTTAAGTGGTGAAATCGTGGTATCAACCCAGTAAAAGGAGCCGTCTTTGGCGCGGTTTTTAATCTCACCTTTCCAGGTTTTTCCATTGGAAATCGTTTTAAACATCTCGCTGAAGAACGATTTTGGATGATATCCGGAATTCAGAACTCTGTGATTCTGACCGACCAGTTCTTCGTTGCTGTAGCCTGAGATTTCAGAAAATTTGGCATTTGCATATATGATCGTGCCGGTGATGTCCGTGGTGGCGGTAATCGCGTGCGAATCCAATGCCTCAAGATGGCAGGCAAGTTCCCCGGTTGAAAAATTTTTACGGTCTGCCCGAGCATCCCCTGATAATGTATTGTTAATGTTAAATCCCCCGATTTAGATAGAAAAGTCTTTTTTTGCCCAATAAGGCTAAAAAAATAGCACTGCAGGGTTAAAAACTTATGATCGGAAGATAAAATAAATCTGGTGCGCCGCGTACAAAGGGGGTGCTTCGCGGCTAAACAGCTTCGCGGAAACTCTCTGCGGTTTCGAGATCAACGGACACCAGTTGACTGACGCCGCGTTCGCCCATGGTAACACCAAACAGGCGGTCCACCCGTGACATTGTCAGGGCATGATGGGTAATGACGAGAAAACGGGTATTAGTTTCGCCGCACATTTCCTGCAGCATATTGCAAAACCGTTCCACATTGGCATCATCGAGCGGGGCGTCAACTTCATCGAGTACGCAGATGGGCGAAGGATTGGTTAAAAACACCGCAAAAATCAGAGCCATGGCCGTTAATGCCTGTTCACCGCCGGACAGAAGGGAGAGCGTTTGCAATCTTTTCCCCGGCGGGCGGGCCATGATTTCCAGACCGGCCTCGAGCGGATCGTCACTTTCGGTCAGTTGCAACGATGCCTTGCCACCGTTAAACAGGCTGGTAAACAGCCGCTCGAAATGTTCGTTGACTGTTTTAAAGGCTACCAGCAGCCTTTCGCGCCCCTCGCTGTTGAGGCTCGAAATTCCCTGACGCAGGCGGGCAATGGCTTTTTCAAGATCACTACGTTCGGAATTCATAGTGTCGAGTTGTTCCTGTAACTCAACGGCCTCTTCATCGGCGCGAAGGTTTACCCCGCCCAGTCTTTCGCGTTCTGCACGAATACGCTCAAGTTTGCGTTCGATTGTCTCAAGGTCCGGCATTTTTGCAAGATCGCTGACACCGGTTTCACTCAACAGCGTTTCCGGGGTGCATTTTAAAACCTCTTCAATGCGTTCAATGGCATCTTGCTGACGCTGGCGGGCATTTTGCAGGCGTTCTTCGTTTCTGGCCCGGTTTTCGCGCACTTCGCTCAAAGCGGTTTCAGCGTTGCGCAGCAGGTTGGCGGCATCAAGGCAGGCTTTTTCACCAATTGCCAGCCTGTCGGCAGCCTGATTACGCTCGGCTTCAGCTTTTGAAATCGCTTGAATGAGCTTCTCACGCCTGTCCCTGATTGACTGAGGCAGGGCTGATGTATCTTCCAGAGCTTTTCTGGCTTCATCAGCGCGGCTTGCCAAAACCTTTACCTGATCTTCGGCTTTGGCCTTTCGTTCAATCCACGCCTTGCTTTCGGCGTTCATAGCGTCCAAGCGGCGGCGGCGGCCATCAGCTTCGCGCGCCAGTCCATCTCGAAGCGCGCGGCATTCAGAGGCACGGCTGCGCTTTTCGTGGACATCGGCACGACGCAACTCAACCTCTTTTTCCTGCTCTTTTGCTTCGGGCGTTTGCGACAGCTCTTCGCGTACTGCCACACGTTGTTGGTCGAGATTGGAAATTTCGCCTTCCAAACGCTCAAGGTTTTCTACCAGGGCGAGCGCTCTGGCTGTATTTTCACCCTGTTGGCGCTCAAACACGCTTGCGTGTTCTTTTGCCTGGCCAAGCTGTTGTTGCAGAGTGCGCCACAACGCGCGGTTTTCCTGCTCTAATGCAGCGGTTTTTCCAGCGGTTTCACGTGCACTATCAAGGGCCCTTCTGGCCGCCTCAGCCTCGTTTGCCGATGTTGCGGCCTCACCTTCAAGTTCATCAAGACGGTTGCGTTCAGCCAGCCGCATGGCGGCAGCAGTTGGTGCGTCCGCAGCCGCGGTAAAACCATCCCAGCGCCATAAATCACCCTGTTTTGATACCAGGCGAACACCGGCTTTAAGCATCTTTTGCAAGGTTTTACCCTGCTCCTGCCCGACCACGCCAATATGGCCAAGGCGGCGACCAAGAGCTGCGGGTGCAGTGACAAAATCACTCAAAGGTTGTGCCTCAGCAGGCAATACATCAGCGGTATCCAGAGGTGATAATTGATCCCAATAGACAGGTGCTGCAGTATCAGCGGGCATATCAAGATCATCGCCGAGGGCTGCACCTAACGCGCGCTCATAACCGGGTTTCACCTGAACCGCATCGACCAGAGGTGGCCATAAATCGCCTTCAGCGACGCTGAGAATTTTGCGTAAAGTGGTTACTTCTGTTTGCAGCTTGTCCGCACTACGGGTGGTTTCATTAAACCTGACCTGCAAGGGACCGATGGCCTCCTGGGCAGTTGAATTTTCAGCTTCCGCTTTTGCCATCCCGGCTTCAGCCTCTTGAGCTTTTATCTCAAGCTCGCTCACTTTTGATTTTGCTTCGGCAGCGCCCACAATTGCGGCTTTGTCCTGCCCGAGCCGGTCGCGTTCGCCAATAATTTTTTGGCTGTTATTGACGAGAGCCATGTGGCGCTGATCAAGTTCACTCAGGCTTTTTTCAAGATTTGAACGCGCAGCTTTTAACGATGCTATGGTGGTGGCCAGTTGCTCAAATTCTGCCTCAATGGCATTCAGTGCCGCTTGAGACTGTTCGACTTCGGATGTTGCCGTTTGCAGACTTTCAGCTTCTGAATTTTCGGCGCGCTGCAAGGTTGATCTTTCGTCTTCCAGTCGTTCTAAAAACCCATCAGCATCAGCGACAATTTCCTGCTCACGCGCAACATCAGCGGAAACCTGCTCCAGGGTTGCTTTCAATTCAGCCCGGCGCTGGTCGGCGCGGGCTTCTTCAGCATCAAGAGTTTCCTGCTCCACGTTACAGCGATGCAAAACAGCCGCGGCAACGGTTTCGGCCTGACGCAGAGGGGTTATTTTGGCCACAGCCTCTTCATTAAGACGCGTTGCATGGGCGGTTTCTTTAGTCAGGGTGCCAATCTCGCGCATGATCTCATCAAGCACAGATCTTTCGTGATTTACCGCTTTTTCGGCCTCACTGAGTTTGAGATATAGTTGAATGGCTTCGGCTTTGCGTATATCTGACGAGATATTGCGGTAGCGGCTGGCCTGTCGGGCCTGACGCTTGAGGCCGACCAGTTGTATTTCCAGCTGGCCCATGACGTCATCAAGTCGGGTCAAGTTGGTTTCCGCACCCTTGAGGCGCAGTTCGGCTTCATGCCTACGGGTATAAAGCCCGGTTATCCCGGCAGCTTCTTCGAGTATTTTACGTCGGCCTTTGGGTTTGGCGGCGATGATTTCGGATATCTGGCCCTGTCGCACCAGAGCAGGTGAACGCGCACCTGAGGAGGCATCGGCAAACAAAAGCTGCACATCGCGCGCGCGCGCATCCTTGCCGTTAATCCTGTAGGCCGAGCCAGTTTCGCGCTCGATCTTACGTACCACCTCGAGCGTATCACTGTCATTAAAGGCAGCGGGGGCAGTTCTGTCCTTGTTGTCGAGATAAAGAGCAACTTCGGCCATATTGCGGGCGGGGCGTTTGGAATTGCCGGAGAAAATCACGTCCTCCATGGCGGTGCCGCGCATGTTTTTATACGAGCTTTCACCCATGACCCAGCGAATGGCTTCCAGCAGGTTGGATTTGCCACAGCCGTTAGGCCCAACCACCCCGGTCAGGCCCGGCTCAATCAGAAGGTCAGTCGGCTCAACAAAGGACTTGAAGCCCGTGAGGCGAAGGCGATTAAACTGCAATCCCGTTTCCTTTTAAGTTGAGCCAGCCGATGAAGCTAGCTGTTCAAATGCTGCAAAACCAGTTTTTCGAAATCTTCAAAACCCAAAGCGCCGTTCAATTTAACACCATTGATAAAGAAAGTGGGGGTAGATTGAACCTGAAAATTATTGAGCCCGTTGTTTTTAATGTCAACAATGCCCTGGGCAATTTTCTTGTCTTGCAGGCAAGTGTTAAATTTCTCTTCCGTAAAACCGGCGAGCTTGGCAATCTTGAACAACTCTGTCGCCGGATCTTTAGACCGCGCCCATACGGTTTGCTGCTTGTAAAAAACCGTTGTCAGGCCGAAAAACTGCTTTTTATCGGCACAGCGCGCCAACATGGCGGCGGCTAGGGCGAGGCGATCAAGGGGAAATTCGCGCATGATCAGGCGGACTTTACCGGTGTCGATATATTTTTCTTTCAACTGCGGATAAACAGTGTTGTGAAACCTGGCACAATGCGGGCATGTCAGTGAGGCATATTCAACAATTGTCACTGGTGCATCTTCAGACCCTAGGCTCATTTCACCAAGCGGTCCCGGCTTCATCAAATCTTCAATTGAAACCGCAGCCTGTTGTTCGTTGCCAGGCGTAGCCCCTCCCGGGGCTGGAGGATGGCCGGCCCAGCTCAAGGTCGGTGCCAGCGCCGAAAACATCGGAACGCTTGCGGCCAATGTAGCCGTTTTTGAAATAAATTTGCGACGGTTGATGGTCATATTAGCTTCCCTTTGTATGCAAAATTCGTTGGTTTCTGACAGTAATTCTCAACAATGTCCATGAACAATACTGTGAAAAAAAGTCTTAAAAAAGAAGATGGCCTATTTGGGCTTGCTATAAATCTGTTGGCCCAGGCGATGAAGCGCCTTGGCGAGAGGATCGCTGTGTATGGTCTGGCCAAGGTTGTCGAGATGGCGATTTTGTTCATCGGAAAGTTTTTTTCTCTTTTTCGGGCGTAACGGACGGGACAATCCCGGTGTTCCCTGGATAACCTTGAGCCTGATAATAGCTGAATATCCATAGAAAACATTGATTCGTTCAACAATTTCCAATTCCAGGTACTGTATTTCAACAGCAGAAGGCCCATCTTCGGCCTGAACAATCAGTGTGCCACCTTTTTTTTCGCGCGCCCCTCCGTTAAGAGGTGGCAATGAAGAAGATTTCCCCGGCCACGAAATCCGGTGGGGAACCGCACGTTGAGCCAGCTCATCGCCGACAATTGCGCGCCAGTTGAGCAGGATATCAGAGGCACTGAAGCCATATTTGGCGAAAGATTTGCGCATTACCGGCCAGGTGCTTTGGCGCAAGGGTTGCAAAATCTGTGATTTTTTACGGGTCGATGCCATGGTCAATTCTATCGCTCAATTAGCTCCAGGTGTGGTTTTTTTCGATACCCCTGTGCAAAAGCAAATTGTCGCACTGCCCCAAGACGACTACACTGAGACATGATCATCAAAACAACACCTGCCCCCCCTAAATCCGAACAGCTGCTGACGTGGTATGATAATCATCGCCGCCAGATGCCGTGGCGCAGTGAGGCGGGCCAGACACCAGACCCCTATCATATCTGGTTGAGCGAAATCATGTTGCAGCAAACCACCGTGGTCACGGTTGGTCCCTATTTTGAAAAGTTTATCACGCGTTGGCCGACCCTCAAGGATTTTGCCGAAAGCTGCCTTGATGACGTGCTGAAAATGTGGGCCGGGCTGGGCTATTATGCCCGGGCGCGTAATCTGCATAAATGTGCTGGCATTATCATGGGAGAATTCGGTGGCATTTTTCCGCAATCCCAAAAGCAGCTTTTGCAACTCCCCGGCATCGGCCCCTATACAGCGGCGGCCATTATGGCGATTGCCTTTGATACGCGCGCCACAGTGGTGGATGGCAATGTGGAACGCGTTATCGCCCGTATTTTCGCCATTGAAAAACCGTTGCCGCACTCAAAACCATTGTTGAAAGAACTGACAAAAAGTCTGACACCGCATGTACGGCCCGGTGATTACGCCCAGGCCATTATGGATTTGGGGGCAACTGTGTGTAAGCCCAGAAATCCACAATGCCCCCTGTGTCCGTGGCAATCTTCCTGTTGTGCCAGGGTGCGCGGAATTCAGGAACAATTGCCGCAAAAATTGAAAAAACCACCTAAACCACGCCGTCACGGCACAGCCTTCTGGCTCCAGCGCGAAGACGGTAAAATCCTGTTGCGAAAACGCCTCCCCAGTGGCCTGTTGGGAGCGATGATGGAAATACCCTCCTCACCGTGGATTGAGGCAACACAAATGTCCGCGTCCAAAATCCAGCCTGCCGACCATGCGCCAATCAAGGCCCGGTGGCAAAAGCATGGCAGTGGCATCGTAAAACATACGTTCACCCATTTTCATCTGGAAATGACGATTTGGCAGGCCCGGGCAGGCATGGACACAAAATTGACAGAGGTCGCCGATGAGGAACGTTGTTCGTGGGTGGATATCAAAGATCTCGACAGCCAAGCCTTGCCCACACTGATGCAAAAAATCGTCAATGCAACATTGAGAAAATCATGATGGTGGTAAACAAAAAACCAGTGCCGACATTTCAGATTGAAGCGGACCTCTATCAGCAAGGCTTAAGCCCGGTGTGTGGAATTGATGAGGCTGGTCGCGGTCCATGGTCGGGGCCGGTTGTGGCTGCTGCGGTAATACTGGATGGCGATAATATTCCAGACGGTATCAATGATTCAAAAAAGCTCACCCCCGCACGGCGCAATGAACTCTTCGACCTAATAAAGCAATCCTCCCACGTTGGTATTGGCATTGTTGGTGTCAGCGACATTGACAGGCTTAACATTCTCCAGGCAACATTTCTGGCAATGCGCAAAGCCGTGGCAAATCTCAAAATCACCCCTACAGTAGCGTTGATTGACGGTACCGGCAAACCAGCGCTCGCCTGCGAAATGCGCACCCTGATAAAGGGTGACCAACGTTCTTTGTCAATTGCCGCAGCCTCAATCATCGCCAAAGTCACTCGCGATCGCATCATGGAAAATCTGGCGTTGCAATTTCCGCATTATGGTTGGGAGCGCAACAAGGGCTATGGCACGAAAGCGCACCGCGCTGGACTGGCAAGCCATGGTGTTAGCAAACACCACCGCAGATCTTTCAAACCGATCAAGGCGCTGCTTCAAGGGCGCTCTTGATCTTTCACTTGGACGTGCTGTAGCCAGCCCCCACCCCCCCCCAGCCACCCCCAGGGGGTCCGTATAGGGTGGTTGGGCGGGGGAGGGGGCTGGCGTCAGGACGGCCAA
>JAJFHS010000021.1 GCA_021775475.1 Hyphomicrobiales bacterium | reverse complement strand
AAGCTCAACAGCCGTCATGCCAGCCTGATGTTCTTTCAATATTCCGATAATCTGTTCTTCGCTAAACCGTGATCGCTTCATTGTCCGTCTCCTGATTGAAAACAGACTAACTTAAAATCGAGGAGCTTTCAGGGGAGCACGTCATTACCAATCCACTGGTCGGCTTAGCAGCACTTGGATAAGTTTCAAAAAGCCATGCAACAAAGTTTGAATGGAATAATTCCTTTGCACCCAGGGACATTTGATACAAAGGCGAATTTTTCAGGGTTTGTGCCGTATCTTCAAGGCTCACAGAACTGCTCATTTGTAATAGTGCTCCAAGCGAAGGTTACGCTGCAAAACAAACTCAGCGATCATCACCTTGCCATATAGATCAACAAGTGCAAACGGCTTTTCTTTACTGTCACTCCTTGATGCCCAGCATGAGCTAACATCCGTTAGGGTGGAAGGGTTCTACCTCAATACCAAAACCGCGCAATGAGCATGCCGGACAACCTTACCGGCTACTGAGCCAAGTAAATAATCTGCAAGCCCGGGCTGGTGTGAGGCAATAATGATTAAATCCGCTTCCATTTCTTCCGCCATTTGCAGGATTTCATTGGACGCGTTACCCTCACGAATCTCGATTTTTGTTGTCGACGGCAGTCCGTTTTCTTTTGCCAGTCTGCTGAGGGTAAACTCCGCCTGGGTCATGGTTTTATCCTGGGTTCCCTTGGGGATTTCCAGAGCAACGTAAGGCGGGATTTCCAAAACCACATTCAAAAGCGTCAATTCACTGCCATTTGCGTCAGCGAGTACCTTTGCGTGATCAAAAATGGCTTTGCTTTTCTCCGCATGGGCAAAATCGACGGGAGCGAGTATTTTCTTGAACATTTTTACCTCCATTCAGGTTAGTGATATTTAAAGCCCGGCACTCATGCCTGACATTGATGTGCATCAAAGGGGTGCAAAAACTGTCAGGCGATATTTACTATGGAATGATCGCCAGCCGGATAGCGTAGGCAACGATGGTGAGACTTGCAATGCTGGCGCACCACAGCCCCACGAGCCATCCCAATTGTTGCAGGGTTTTGCGGTGCTTCATCAGTGATAGCCTTCTTTTGGATCAACCTTGCCGCGAAACACCCAGTATGCATATGCCGAATAGCCAAGAATTAAAGGCATCAGAATTACCGTGCCCACCAGTGTGAATTCCAGACTGGCGTCAGGGGCGGCGGCTTGCCAGATGGTGAGCGATGGCGGCACAATGTGGGGATAAAAGCTGATGCCAATTCCGACAAAGCACAGAACAAACAAGGACAATGCCGATAAAAACGGTTTTGCCTGGTGCGCGTGGTTTTTCAGTCCGCTGAACAGATGCCATGCGGCCAGGGCAACGAGTGCTGGAACCACACCAGAGAGGATACTGCCGGGCAAATTGAACCAGCGCTGAAAATAAACCGGATCGAGAAACGGCGTTAAAAGACTGACAATAAGAATAAAACCCAACAACGCCACTGCCAGATACAAGGAATAACGCCGCATCTGATCTTGCAGATCATCACTGGTTTTCATTACCAGCCAGGTTGCCCCCAAAAGCGCGTACCCGGTGACAACGGCAACGCCGGTCAATATCGAAAACGGTGTGAGCCAGTCCCACCATCCGCCTGAATAAGCGCGGCCAGTGATTTCTATCCCCTGCACCAGAGCGCCCAGCGTGATGCCCTGCATCAGGGCTGCACCGGTGGAGCCACCGGCAAACGCTATATCCCACACGCCTTTCCAACGGGTTGTCCGCCAGCGATATTCAAAAGCAACTCCGCGAAAAATCAACGCCAGTAACATGAGTATGATGGGCATATATAGTGCCGGCATGACCACCGCATAAGCCAGCGGGAAAGCGGCAAACAGGCCACCACCGCCCAGAACAAGCCAGGTCTCGTTGCCATCCCACACCGGAGCAACTGAGTTAATCATCACGTCTTTGTCCTGCTCGGCTTTGACAACAGGGAAAAGAATACCGATGCCGAGGTCAAAACCGTCAAGGACAACATAAATCAGAATGGCAAAGGCTATAATGCCAGCCCAGATAAATGCGAGGTCAAACGCCATGATGTGCTCCTAATTTCTGCCGGGCAGAATATCCGGTTTGATTTGCAGGGCAGGCGTGATGCCAGCGGTTCGGGTTGGTCCATCCTTCAGGTCGGGGGGGGCAGCACCCGGCGCTTTGCTCATCAAACGTAAGATATAGAATGTGCCTGCGCCAAATACGAAGAAGTAGACCACGATGAAAGCGGTGAGCGAGGCGGCAACGGCGGGTGCGTCCACCGGGGCAAGAGAATCGTTGGTTCGCAAAAGACCATAGATAGTGAACGGCTGACGCCCGACTTCCGTGGTAACCCAGCCAGCCAGAACAGCCATGAAACCACTGGGCCCCATGGCAATAGAGATACGATGCAGCCAGCGATCTTGATAAAGTGTTCCGCGCCAGCGCCGCCACAGGCTCCAGACGCCGACCCCGAGCATGGCAAAGCCCAGCGCTATCATGATGCGGAAACTCCAGAATATAATCGCCACGGGAGGTTCTTCATCATCCGGAATGGTGTCAAGTCCGGCCAGGGGTGCATTAAGGCTGTGTTTCAGGATCAGGCTCGAAGCCTTGGGAATTTGTATCGCATAATCAATGCGTTTTTCTTTGGCGTTGGGAATGCCAAACAGGATCAGCGGCGCGCCGTTGGGATGGCTTTCATAGTGTCCCTCCATCGCCATGATTTTGGCAGGTTGATATTCCAGAGTGTTGAGGCCGTGCATGTCACCGACAAAAATCTGCAATGGTGCCACCAGTGCCGCCATCCACATAGCCATGGAGAACATGCGTCTTACGGCCGTATTGGTCTGATCTTTGAGCAGGTGCCATCCGGCAACACCGGCAACGACAAAGGCCGTGGTCAAAAATGCCGCCAGCACCATGTGGACCAGCCTGTAAGGGAAAGAAGGATTGAAGATAATCTTCCACCAGTCTTCGGGAACAAACTGACCGGCGGCGTTGATGGAATATCCCGCTGGCGTGTGCATCCATGAATTGGCCGACAATATCCAGGTCGCCGACATCAAGGTGCCGACAGCCACCATGGCGGTGGCGAACATGTGCAGTTTTGGGCCGACGCGTTCGCGCCCGAATAACATGATGCCGAGAAACCCGGCTTCAAGAAAGAAGGCGGAAAGAACCTCGTAAGCGAGCAGGGGGCCGAGAACGGGACCGGTCTTATCGGCAAACACACTCCAGTTGGTGCCGAACTGATACGACATAACAATGCCGGAAACGACCCCCATGCCAAAGGCCAGGGCAAAAATTTTCACCCAGTAGTTAAACAGCGTCAGGTAGGTTTCATCTTTCGTCCACAGCCACAACCCGTTGAGAACAGTCAGATAGCTGGCCAACCCGATCGAGAAGGCGGGAAAAATAATATGGAACGATATGGTAAACGCGAACTGAAACCGTGCCAGTAGTTCTGCTGAAAAACCGTCTAACATGAGTGGCCTGAGTAGTTTGTGTTACGATTCTAAAACGGGTTGCCGCAACCTATGCTTGTGGCGACCCATTTATTCAAACCTTTGTTGTGCGCAAATAGGGACGAATTTCATTCCAGCCCTGAGGGAAGATATCCTTGGCGGCTTCATTGTCAATCGAAGGGGGAATGATGACCTCGTCGCCCGGGAGCCAGTCAGCCGGTGTTGCGATCTTCTTTTCGTCGCCAAGCTGCAACGCATCAATGACACGCAGGATTTCATCGAAATTCCGGCCAACGTTCATCGGGTACGTCATGGTCAGGCGAATTTTCTTGTTCGGATCAATGATGAATACCGAACGAACGGCAGCAGTTTCACTCTCGGCTGGGTGGATCATCTCATAGAGTTTCGCCACCTTCAGATCGGGATCAGCGATGATTGGAAAAGTCAGTGTTGTATTCTGTGTGTCATTGACATCCAAAATCCATTTTTTGTGCTCTTCCACTGTATCGGTTGAAAGGCCAATCGATTTGACATTGCGCGCTGCAAACTCTTCGCTAAGCTGCGCAGTCCGTCCCATTTCTGTCGTGCACACCGGTGTGAAGTCGGCCGGATGGCTGAAGAAGAACGCCCAGCTGTCACCAATCCAGTCGTGAAAATCGATTTTACCGTTTGTTGTCTCAACGGTGAAGTTCGGGGCGATTTCGCCAATTTTTAAACTCATTTTTTAAACCCTTCTGATGTTGGTACCTACGTTTAAATTCGTGCTCACATTATTAATGGGCTTGATATAGTGCTGTGGTTACGATAAAGCAATAAAAAAAATATAACTTTAAAAAACAATTCACATACCCTGCCGGTAAAACTATGAAACTGACCAGTTACACCAATTATGCGCTGCGCTCCCTGCAACTTGCCGCACTCCATGCCCCTGATCTGGTGCGTGTTGATGATGTCGTTCGTATCCATCGTCTGGCCAGGCCGCATATTGTCAAGATTGTCTATGAACTTGGCAAGGCAGGGTATCTTGAAACCCGGCGCGGGCGCGGCGGCGGCTTTCGCTTAAGCCGCCCGGCAAACGAAATTATTGTTGGCGACATCGTTCGTTTGACCGAAGGGTCGATGGATGTGGTCGAATGCTTTAATCTTGCAAACAACACCTGCCCGCTCATCGGCATCTGCCGGTTGTCGAGGAAAATCAAGCAAGCTACCGCAGCGTTTATGACAGTCCTTGATGACGTGACAATTGCGGACATAACTGCAAACAAAAACGATTTACTCGATCGAATTTCATCTTTGCACTGATTTGAACCCCGAAATAAAAAACCCCGGAGAACATTGAATTCTCCGGGGTGGCTTGTTCTTAAGCATTGACAGGTGTCGAATTACTTTCGCTGCCTCTTGTAGATAACTCCATCAGAAGCGCGAATACGCAGACGATAGCGCACCCCGCCCCGATAGCCAAAGAAGGTATAGCGGGAACCACCACAGCTTTTTTTGAATACCCGGTTATAGCCCTGATTTTGAATCAATATCTTGGCCTGGCTACAGGAGTAATTACCACTCTGACGCACCGGGTTTCTGACCCGCGGTGGCGGAGTGTAGGGTCGTGGCTGAACCCGTGGCGGATTGTAAGGGCGTGGATTGCCCCGTGGTGGATTATACGGCCGCGGTTGAACTGGTTGCTGCCCCCTGCTTGAGGGGCTTATGCACCGCCGGACAACGCCGTCATATCCTCGCCACGTATCGGTGGAAACATTATAAGACTTGTATTTACGCCTGCAATAATCAACATGAGGATTACGTGTCGGCTGAGGGTAGACTGGTTGCCGAGGTGGCTGCGGCTGTTGTGGATACACTGGCTGCTGCTGCGGCTGTTGTGGATACACTGGCGGTTGCTGCGGCTGTTGTGGATACACTGGCGGCTGCTGCGGCTGTTGTGGATACACTGGCGGTTGCTGCGGCTGTTGCGGATACACAGGCGGTTGCTGCGGCTGTTGCGGATACACAGGCGGTTGCTGCGGCTGTTGCGGATACACAGGCGGTTGTTGCGGTTGCTGCGGATACACCGGCGGTGAAGTAGGTCGCGGTGGAGCCGTAGGTTGCGGTGCAGCCCTTGGCGGCAGGGTGCCGTTGGTCTTGAAATATGTGCCAGTACCGGTCAGCGGATACATCGTGCCATTGCTCAAACCTGTTCTGGAATGGCACGAGGAACAGGGTATGTTGCCATTATCTTTTGAATATTTCTTGATGGCGTGTGCCGGGCTCAACATGATTGATGCCTGGAACGAGAAAGCCAGACCCAGTACTGCGGTATATAAAAACGGCTTTGAAACCCACCAAAGCCGCTTGGAAACTGTCGGATTGAAATTTTGTGTCACTATATCCCCCTTAATAATAAAGACCATGCAGGTTTTTGTCAGATCAAAACCATGATCCCTGCCTCAGACACGCACGTCTGTAGTTTCCATCAACTTGGCCCCATTTTTCGACTGTATCCTTGCACAGATTATTTGGCAACGCATTACTTTGCGAAATGCATTATGGGAGAAGCGCCCGGAAGTACCTGTTTATCGGCGGAGATCATCAATGTGCAATGAAATAAAATGGCTCCCCAGGCCGGAGAGCGCAGCCTAAATCCAGTCAGGGGATTTCCTTTAAATAACACAATGATTACAATGAAATAAGAACACCTCTCCAAATTGCTGAATTTACAATGTGTACTCCAAGTGAAGTCATTTGTGTACTTAAAAAGACAATGCTCTGTGTTTGATAATTGCCCAGTGAGGGGTTTCAATGAAGGTGCATGATCCCAACGTTCCGCAACGAAGACGAACAACAATGCTCCACCCCAAATGAAGACCCCCCCACACAGCCCCATAGGTGGGCACACAGAGCAAAACAATGTTTCTGGTATAATCTCTACCTTAAAGGGCCTTGGCGGCTCTTAGTGGCCGCCTGTGTGGGTCGTTTAGGCCAGAGAACCTATTCTATGCATTGCGTCACGATGACCGTGTGGACGCCCTGGCGATGCTTGTGGCGTACTTTGTGGAACTCATGAACCAGGATGCGGAACGGACAGCTCTCAATCAACGTGATGAGGAGCTGAGTAAGCAGCTGGCAAAGTTTGTTGATGGTCATACGAACACAACAACCATGATGGGCCACAATAATGGCGGCCCCTCAGTGGCTCTATGGAACCATAACGTGTAGTTTGGTATTTATACACGTAAAGTTATGACTCCGCTCTATAGGGGAACCTAAGGTTACAGATAATGATACCTCCCCAAGGTTAGCTGTGAGGTTATGCTGTATGTGACCTCCTTAAGTTATCGCTGAGATCCCATAGGGATATCCCCCCGTTACACCTGCTGTTCTCTCCAGGGGTTCTCGGGGGGATATCCTATCTTGGTTAGCTGTGATGCGTGGGATGCATACCTCCAGCATACACCCAATAGACCTACACAGTGGCTACCTTGGTTTGATATCCTGGGTGACGTGTGGTCAACCAAATCAACATTCAGGAGGTTCTTGCTATCTGCACCATCCTCATATTCTCGATCTTTTATGTATGACTGTCTGGCGTCTTCAAGGGAAGGGGAAGGCTGCTCTGGAGGGCCATTGTACAATGCCCTCACATAGGCTGCATCAACGCGTGTCATACCCACTGGCCCACCATCCTCAGGGTCTATGGGATAATCACCAATCACGCGATCCGCTTCGATATCCCGGAGATACAGTTCATCGTCGGCATGGGGATCTAACTGGTCATGCGGTGGTACAGGATGTTGAAAGTTATTTGCTCGCAGCCTCTGTAACACCTCTTGATAAAGTTCAATGTCTGTGAGTTCTTGGATATCAAGGGGTTCGCTGGTTTCTTGAGACAGCCGCCGTTGAGCACCTTCCACCAAGCGCTCAAATTCTTCATTCGTCGGACCATAATTCCGGATTATTTCGCTACGGGTTTTACCCAGTGGCTTTAAGAACCAAGTCTTGTTGAGCAGTTCTTTGACATCCTGCGGTATGCGCCGCCGGTATCTCGTGCCTGATTTCGTGGTTTGGATGTAGAGCAAAACAAATCCCATGTGACCCTCATGTGTACTCCAAAGTGTACTCGGAGGGAGGCTCTTATCATTGAAATCATTGATAAATATGGATTAATTGATGCCAAATGGCTCCCCAGGCCGGACTCGAACCAGCGACAAGTCGGTTAACAGCCGACTGCTCTACCAACTGAGCTACTGGGGATCATTGGTAACGTGGGGCTGCTATAGCAAAGACCGCGATGCCATTCTACCCCTAATATTGATAAATTTGCTTATGCGCTGACATATTCCGGGAAATCACCGGAATTTGATAAAATTCAGGAGGTCGGTGACACAATTTTTATCAATTCAATACGACCTTTCTGGGCACCGAGGTAATGATCATCCAGCCGCTCCCACTGACGTTTTATCTCCAATCCCAGTTCAGGCGAGAACCAAATGGTGCTGATAATCGAACTGTGCAGGCCGGGGTCTGATTTTAACCGGAAAACCTCAAACGTACCGGCTTCAACAGTGATGGTTTCCTTAGCTTCAACGCTCCAGAAATTCTGCACCGGCGACCATTCGCGATTGACATCATAATCCTTGTAAACAAACGTGCTGATCCACTTCTTTCCAACCCACAACGGGTGACGCATCTGGTTGTCATCTGGGGTGGCGTCCTTGATTTTCTTGCCCCCGCTAAACGTAGCTACCCAGTTACCATTATCACGGTGACGCACAATCATCCTCGAGCCACTTTTCAGGGCATAAGTGGGGCGGTCGAAATTTTGCTCAGGCGTTATTACAACCCAGTTTTCCTGCTTTACCGAGGTCTTGCCAGTATAGGTACGATAGGTCAGCCGGGTACCAATGACCGGTGCGGTAAAATTGGTTCCGCCCACGCCTTCAGGTGCCGGGGCTTCTTCATAGAGTGTCTGGCAGGCGCCAAGACCAAAAAGCAACGCCAGGAAAAAGGTGACTGTGGTGGCTCGGCTTTTGCACATGGCCCGGCTTTTACAACTTGTGTATTGCAGGATTTTACTACTCCCTTTGATACTCAACACCTGAATATTATGTCAGTTTAACAGCATGGTAGCCAATTGCCGCTACACGATTAAATCACTTTAACGTATATCTGAGAACATATTAAAACATCTGGGATAAAGGACTTAAACCGGTCGCCATGCCTGCCATAAAAATTTTCAATCACGAAATCAGGATGCCACAGCAAAAATGGCTGCGTATCTTGTTGGGGGTCTCGCTGGTTTTGGGTGGTCTGGTGGGTTTTTTACCCATAGTGGGCTTTTGGATGTTGCCATTGGGCCTGTTTGTTCTGTCGGTTGACATGCCCATTGTCCGCCGCTTTACCCGGCGCGTTAATTTAAAGTGGGCGCGGTGGCGGCAATCGAAATCTGATAAAAACAAAACCGGGCAGGGGTAATCGCATTATGGTGCAACTGGAAACGCAGCGTCTGATTATGCGCCAATGGTGTGACGATGATATCAAACCATTTGCAGCCATGAACCAGGATGCGCGCATAATGGAGTTCTTCCCGTTTGTTCTAAACGGGGAGGAAAGTGCGCAAATGATCGAAATCTTCTGCGAGCGTATGCAGCAGCCCGGTTTTTTGTATCTCCCTGTTATTGAAAAAGCCACGGGATCATTTATCGGTATGGTCAACCTGACCCCGGTGGCGTTTGAAGCCCATTTCACCCCGGCCTTTGAAATCGGCTGGCGGCTGGCATTTGATTTCTGGGGTAAAGGCTATGCCACCGAGGCAGCTAAAGGGCTTATAGAATACGGTTTTTCCGAATTAAATCTGGGTGAAATCGTCTCTTTCACCGTGATCGGCAACAAGCGTTCAAGTGCCGTCATGGAGCGTCTTGGTATGACCTATGAAGGTGAATTCGACCACCCCGGCCTGCCGCCGGAAAACCCCCTGCGCCGCCACGCTCTGTATCAGATAATTCGCGCATTATAGTAGCGTTTGTTTTTAGTGGCGCTCAAGCGGCGCGCGGCCTGCGCTCGGGCTTCCTCGCTAGTCGTTCGCTGCGCTCCTCCGGTGCCACAATGACAGATTTTCCGTGTGTCATTCGATGACTAAACCGCAGGTTCGGGAACCTTCAGAAGTGTGGATTTCAGGGAAAGTCACTCTGCCGGAAGAGGTTTGCCCCCCCTTTCGGCAGAGACAATCCCTCTGTGGCACTCCCGGACGAGCGCAGCGTTGGACTAACGAGCGACTGCGAGTGCAGGCTGCGCGCCGCTTGAGTGCCTCTAAAATGCGCGCCACCCACAAAACAAAAAACCCAGCCTTATCGCGTCAGCTCATCGCTTTTTGCAGGTTTTCATCGATTTTTTCCAAAAATCCCACAGTTGTGCACCAGGATTGATCCTCGCCGACCAGCAAGGCCAGGTCTTTGGTCATGAAGCCGCTTTCGATGGTGTTGACGACGGTCTCTTCCAGCGTTGTGGCGAATTTTGCCAGGGCGTCATTTCCATCCAGCTTGGCACGATGACTGAGGCCACGGCTCCAGGCGAAAATTGATGCGGTTGAATTTGTTGACGTGGCTTCACCGCGCTGGTGCGCGCGGTAATGGCGCGTAACCGTGCCGTGAGCAGCTTCTGATTCGACAGTTTTGCCATCGGGTGTCATCAAAACGCTGGTCATCAGACCAAGCGAGCCAAAGCCTTGTGCAACCGTGTCTGATTGCACGTCACCATCATAGTTCTTGCACGCCCAGATGAATTTACCGTTCCACTTCATCGCACATGCCACCATATCGTCGATCAGGCGGTGTTCGTAAGAGATGCCAAGTTCATCATATTGGGCTTTGAATTCGCTTTGATAGGTCTCTTCAAAGATATCCTTGAAGCGACCGTCATAGACTTTCAAAATGGTGTTTTTGGTTGACAGGTAGACCGGCCATTTGCGGTTGATACCGTAGGCGAGGCAGGCGCGGGCAAAATCGCGAATCGAGTTGTCGAGGTTGTACATCGACAAGGCGATACCGGAGCTGGGGTAATCAAAGATTTCGCGCTCAATGGTTTCAGAACCATCTTCAGCTTCCCACTTGATCGTCATCTTGCCCTTGCCCGGCACGAGAAAATCAGTGGCGCGGTACTGGTCACCAAAAGCATGACGGCCAATGACAATGGGATCGGTCCAGCCAGGCACCAGACGGGGCACATTCTGGCAAACGATGGGCTCGCGGAATATGGTGCCGCCAATGATGTTGCGGATGGTACCGTTGGGCGAGCGCCACATCTGCTTGAGGCCAAATTCTTCAACCCGTTGCTCATCGGGCGTAATGGTTGCGCATTTGACACCGACACCATGCTTTTTAATTGCTTCAGCGGCATCAATGGTAATCTGGTCATCAGTGGCATCGCGACTTTCCATGCCAAGATCATAATATTCCAGATCGATATCAAGATAGGGATAGATGAGCTTGTCTTTGATAAGTTGCCAGATAATTCTGGTCATCTCGTCGCCATCGAGTTCAACAACCGGATTTTTAACCTTGATCTTCGTCATGAAATAAAACCTCATTTCGTCGGGGAAAGCTGGGACTGTCGAAACAGGTGTCGACAGGAATGAGCACCCTATAGCACTGGCCAGCGCTCAAGCAAAGGTAGTCTATAGACCAAATGGCAAGTTTTTACGCTAATCAACGGCTTGTTTACGAAAAGTGCGCCAGATACATAAGACGACAAAATAGACCGAAGCCAGAACCCATAACCAAAACAGCAAGGGCGAAGCCACCTGCGCCTTGTTGACGTCTGGTGATATCAGCACCAGACGCAAAGACGTTGCCGCCCACAGGACCGTCATCGGTACGGTAATGGTTCGCCATTCCACCACCCTGAGCGGATGAACCACTTTCATCGGTACAAACGTCAGCATCGCCAGAATAATAATGATTGCAAGATTGATCCACAGGTCGGTTTGCAGCACATGAAAATACAATACCGGCAGGTTCCACACCGCCGGAAAACCGACAAAATAAAAATCAGATGTTTTGATGTTGGTATTGGAAAACGTATAGCACGACACCGCCATAATACCGGCTGCTGTAACAATCTCCCATCCCGGTGGCACCAGACCAAACCAGTAAATCATCAGGGCCGGCACCGCCACATAGTTGAAAAAATCAACCACATTATCCAGCGTGGCGCCATCTACCTGAGGCGTGACTTCGCGCACCCGCACCCGTCGCGCCAGTGCACCATCAATACCATCAACAAACAAGGCAAGGCCCAGCCACATAAATGCGGCAATTTTGTCGCCCTCGAGAATAGCGACAACGGCTAAAAAACCCAACACAACACCAGAGGCGGTAAACGCGTGCACAGCCCAGGCAGCAGCAACCTCTTTTTTATGCTGTTCTATTGAAGGAATGCCCATTTGATTGAACTCCTCGTGTCTGGTGTGTTTTATATAGTTCCGATTTTGCGCAGCAGGTGAAATCTGAATGCCTGATAAGTCAGGTGCTGGGACAGTCTGGAATACCCGGTTAGTGGCCTGTTGTTTTCACCTGATACTTCTTATGTCCGTGCATTATATCAGAATTACCTCTGGTGTTTCCATAGAATTTTTCCTGTCAAAAATGCCTTGTATTGGGCAGTCATGTCCGATAAAAAGTACGTCGTGTTTGTTATATAGAATTTTTCCGAAAGATTTCTGATGGAACTATCGCCGCAAATAATCACTATTGGGGGTGGCCTGCTTATCGGGCTGGTGATTGGCCTTGTTGGCCGCGCTTCCAGATTTTGCACCTTTTGTGCAGTCCGGGATGTGATCAGATACGGCGATAGTATGCGGGCAAAAAGCTGGGCGCTGGCCATTGCCGTTGCTGTTATCGGTGTACAAATTCAGCAAATTACCCAAAGCATCGATCTCAGCGAGACCATTTATCTGTCTGATAATTTTGGCTGGGTCGGTGCAATCATTGGCGGGTTGATTTTTGGTGTCGGCATGGCCCTGGTGGGTTCTTGCGGCTTTAATCTGGTTATCCGTTCCGGCGCTGGCGACATGAAAGCCATTGTTGCCATGCTGGTGATGGCGCTTTCCGCCTATATGGCAGCACGGGGAATTACCGGGTTGGCCCGTGTGGTTCTGATTGAACCCTTGGCCATCGACCTGTCTGATGTGGGCGGGCAGGGGTTGCCGGGGTTCATTGGAAATCTCATCGGGTATGAAAGCGAAGACCTGCGACCCATTATCACAGCCGTGGTAGCCGCAGCCCTGTTGCTATGGGTTTTCTCCAACCGGCAGATGCGTTTTTCGTGGCAATTTTTGGCACCAGCCATTGTCATTGGTTCCATGGCCATTGCCGGTTTTGCCATCACCGGTAATCTCGGTGTTGATGAATTTGAGCCGCAGGCTGTTCAGTCTGTCACCTATATAATGCCAAGCGGCAATTCCGTCCTCTATCTCCTGACATTTACCGGCGCCACCATAGATTTTGGTATTGCGCTGATCGGTGGCACCTTGATTGGCGCCTTTCTGGCTTCGGCCTTTGGTCGCGATTTCAGTGTTCGGACTTTCAAAGACAGCCGCGATACATTCCGAAACCTGATCGGGGCGTTTTTTATGGGGCTGGGTGGCGTGATAGCGCTTGGCTGCACCTTTGGCCAGGGAATAACCGGGGTGGCAACGCTGTCGATGAGTTCGTTTCTAGCCACTTTCGCGATTATAACAGGCGCAACTCTCACAGTGATATTTTCGCCGGAAGAACAAGATATCTAGGACTTGTCGTATCGCATAATAATCATGCCAAGAGTGATCAGGCTGGCGGAAATAAAGCGCCACACGCCCATGCCTTCTTTCAGGATAAACGTTGAGAGTAATGCTGCAAACAATACACTTGTTTCGCGCAAGGCTGATACCATTGCCATGGGTGCTACCGCCAGGGCGACAATAATAATCCAGTAGGCACCTGCTTGCATAAGGCCGCCGATGCAACAGGCGGCAAGGTTTGCTTTGGCCACCCGCACTACTGATTTACCGCGCAAAACAGCGGCCAGCGCAAACAGGAATATGCCATCACCAACGGTTAGCCAGGCAGCAAACCCCATGACCGAGCCGGAGTTCCTCACACCAATTCCATCAACAACCGTATATGCGGCAATGCACAAGGCTGTGAGCAGGGCATAGATGATCGCCTGGCTGTTTTGTTTCCACAAAGAACCGGCATCAAAAATCAGGCTCAAAACCCCCGCCACCAGACACAAAATACCCAAAAACGCCAAAAAAGATAGGCTTTCGCCAACCAGAACAAATGCGCCTAATGCAACCAGAAGCGGGGCGGTTCCTCGGGCTATAGGGTAAACCTGTCCCAGATCGCCATTGTCATAGGCAAAACACAGAAAAAAACTATAAAGACAGCGAATGGCAATGGAGAGTGCCAGCAATGGCCAGACTTCAACTGCGGGGGCCGGAAACAAAAACAGGCCGGGCAGGAAAATGATACCACCGGCGGCAGCAATTAATCCCATAACCACAAGGCGATCGCCGCGCATCTTGACAATAGCGTTCCAGCCAGCATGAAGAGCAGCGGCAAAAAGGACGGTTAAGAATATTTCAGCCGACATAGGTGGGGTACTTATTATTCGTTACGGAAAACCCGATGGCAGATACTTAGCCACAAGGTGTCATGTAAAGACAGCAATAAACGGGTGGAGATTATTTCTCCCTGGTAATAAGTCACACCCCATGAAACCGAAAATAAATTTAAGAATGGGGCGTGAAGCCTGGATCCTGCTGATTGCTCTGTCAGTGCTTTGGGGCGGGTCATTTTTCTTTGCAGCTTATGCCGTGCGCGAAGTGCCGCCACTGACGCTGGTGCTTGCCCGCGTTAGTCTTGCTGCAATCGCACTGATTGGGTTTGCCTGTCTGACCGGATTGAGATTACCGTCTGATTTAAAAACCTGGCGATCCTTTTTCATTATGGGCTTGCTCAATAATTGTATCCCCTTCAGTTTGATTTTCTGGGGGCAAATTTACATTGCCAGCGGGCTGGCCTCGATTTTTAACGCAACCACGCCGCTCTTTACCGTGGTGCTGGTGCATTTTCTGACCCGTGATGAAAAACTGACACCAGCACGGGTATTCGGTGTTGTTTGTGGAATAATCGGGGTGGCAATCATGGTTGGCCCAGAACTTCTGGGCACCATTGGTGAAAATGTTGTTGCCCAGCTGGCCATATTGGCAGCGGCACTTTCTTATGGGTTTGCCAGTATTTACGGTCGCCGATTTGCCAACCAGCCCCCGGTTATCACCGCGGCTGGGCAATTGTCCGCCTCCAGCATCATTTTGCTGCCAGTCGTTATCTATCTCGAGCCCTTTTCCTCCCAAACCCTGCCCGGCCTGTCAACGAGTGCAGCAGTGCTTGCTCTGGCGCTCTTGAGTACGGCTCTGGCTTATGTGTTTTTCTTTCGAATTTTGAAACTGGCCGGTGCCACCAACGTGTCACTGGTGACGTTCTTAATTCCGGTCAGTGCCATTGCCCTGGGGGTGTCGGTGCTTGATGAACAGATAAAAATCACCCATATTGCCGGTATGGCATTCATCGCATTGGGATTAATCGCCATAGATGGCAGGTTTTCGCCCGGGTTCAGAGAAAAACTATAAGAGATTCAAATGGCAGGGTTTTACGACAGACACATAATGCCAAAGCTGGTCAATGTTGCCTGTGGCGTTGCAGCTATTGCCAAGCAGAGAGCGATGACAATTCCCCACGCCACCGGCGTTGTGGTTGAAATAGGCATTGGCCCCGGTCACAATCTAGCGTTTTACGATGCCACCAAAGTCAAAAACATCATTGGTGTTGACCCGGTGCCGGAAATGACGGCTCTGGCCAAGAAGCGCATGCATCAATCACCGCTGGAGGTTGAGATAATCACTGCCTCGGCCGAAGATATGCCCCTCGACAGTAACTTAGCCGACACCGTCGTTTTGACCTATTCGGCCTGTACCATTCCCGTGGCTGAGCAGGCCTTGGCCGAAATGCGCCGGGTCTTGAAACCCGGCGGCACGCTCCTGTTTTGTGAGCATGGTCGCTCACCCGACCGGAACGTCGCGCGCTGGCAGGACCGCATCAATCCCTACTGGAACAGGATTGCCGGTGGTTGCAACGTCAATCGTGATATCCCCGCGCTGATCAAAACAGCCGGGTTCGATATCAAAACTCTGGAAACCGGCTACCTTGCCCCGTTCCCGAAGTTTTCAACCTACCATTTTCGCGGGGCCGCCAGCCTGCGCTAGAGCTATTGCCACAGGTTATTTGGCAATAATTGTGTAGGTATATGACGCACCATCACCACTCGACATGTCGCCGGGTTTATTGAGCAGGCTAACAGTTGCGCGATATTTGCCAGTGGCACTTCCGGCTTTGAAGCTTAACATCATCATCGAGCCACCCCAGCGTTTTCCCGGTTTGGGTGCCATCTTCATCGTGTCGATTGACAGCATGGCCTTACCGTTTATCATCATGTTTTGCAACGATTGCCCGGTTGCCCCGGCGGGTGCGGAAATATTGACGCCGCCGACAATTGTATCGGTACTTGCATCAAGCTTGCCATCGCCATTTGTGTCACGAACCAGAAGACCATCCTTAAAACGGCCCTTGCCATCGGCAACGACACCCAAGCCTTCCATGCCGCCTTTAAAGGCGTAATGGCTCTTGGTATTGGTACCGGTTGATTTGCCATAGACCATATAGGTCAAGGGCAACGCAGTTGCAGCGCCGGGACTGACTGTCTGCCAATTGTGGTTGCGGCGCTTATGAGGAAAATTTGTTGGCAATATCTGGGCACGCGGGCTTTTGATAAATTCAATTGTTTCAGTGCCGGTTGCAACCACATTGCCTGCCGCATCTTTGAAGCGCACAGTGACAGTTCCACTCTCGCCGGTATTTAAAAATGCACTTTGTAAAAATCCTACATGAAGTACCTTGATACCGCGCTGGCGCACCGGATCACCCTTGGCACCGGGCGCCGGCGTCATGGTTTTTTCAGCTACAAGACCATTTTCACCGGTTGGCGTGACAACAAGTGTGTTTTCGTTATCTCCCGCTGCAATCGTGTAGCCGACTTTTTTGCCGGGAAGGCCTTGTTGCGGCGTTCCGGTAACAAGCATCATCGATGACTGGCTGATGCCTATATCCCAGTCGCGCTCATAACCACCGCCCAATTCCACTTCAAGTTTACCGCCCTTGGGAATACCGTAGCCAATGACGTTGGGATCCATGAAGTCAGCGCCCATGGCACCGGGCTTTTGCAGGTAAATATTGATACCAACGCGTGAGCCCGAAAGCGTGCCCGTGGCCGACAGAGGTGAATTAACAATGGTGGAAACGATACCATCCGCCATCGCAGTAGTGCCGACGCCAGCAAGTGCGATGGCAAAGGCTGCTGAATATAGTTTGGTTTTCATGAAAGGCTCCCCCTAAAATCTAGCTAATCTGTATTCACCCTATTGTGGATCGCAGGGAGATTGAATTCACGGCTCTTCACATATGCGTGAGGACGAATGTGTTGAACGGGCAGGAAACCGGTTTTACCTGCGGGCAAGATTACCAATGACATTAGTGATTATGCGCGCTGCCGTAATTGCTGCTGTGCCATTAAGGTCGAGATGAGGCACAAATTCTATCAGGTCGAAAGCGACCAGATTGGCCTTTTTGTTGACTGCTGCAATGATGTCTATCATTTGAGTATAAGACAGGCCGCCCGGAGTTGGGGCAGTAACCGCTGGCATGATGGCCGGGTCCAGTGCGTCACAATCAAATGTAATCATACAATTGGCATCTTTTTTCAAATGCCTCAGGGCAGCCGCAATGCCATCATTATGCAACATCTGTGCGGTAATGATTTTAGCGCCCCAGTCTGACGCAATTTTGACTTCTTGCGCGCGCGCCGAGCCCAAACCGCGAATGCCGATTTGTATGATCGCCTCTACATGTTCAAATTCAGAAGCCCGCCGCATGGTGCTGGAAAATCCGCGAGGCTCACCGCGGCGCTGGTCGCGCCAGTCAATATGTGCGTCAATCTGAACGATGGTGAGGGGACCTTTAGGCGCAAGGGATTCAATGAAGGGGATGGGAGTTGAATCATCGCCGCCGATCATGATGGGGACGGCGCCAGCATCGAGAATACGTTGCACCGCACGTTTGATCAGCGCGCGATTTCCCGCACCATCGAGCGAAGATGTAGCCAGATTACCTGCGTCCATCAATTTGAAATCATTGCTGCCAAGCAAGGGGCCGCCGAGATCAAAATCCCAGTGTTCAACCCATTCGGCATCCGGTTGCAATGCTTTGCGCAGGGCATCGGCCGTGGCGGCATAAGACTCATTATCAACCCCTTCGTAAGGCGTTCCATGTGGCGCTGCAAACAATACAGCCTCAGCATTCTCAAAAGGCATATCAGAACACGAGCCCATAAAAGGCATTTGGGGGGGTGCAAATATGTCAGGCATTATGGGGGTCCAAATTCGGTCAGGTTACTTATCAACCATGATGACATGGACGGTGTCAAAAAAATAAAATTCGACTATCAATTCAGACTTTTCTCAATCCGACAATTGTTGACGTTGACTGTAATTGTACCCGCAATTAGGCTGCACCATGTTCACCTTTGCCGCCGCCGTCTTTTTCCTGCTTATTACCCCCGGTCCCGGGGTTTTGACAATTGCCGGCGTCGGCTCGGCCTATGGCTGGCGCGCGGCAATGAGCTTTTTTGCCGGCCTGTTTGTCGGCACCAATCTGGTAGCGCTGGGCGTTGTATCGGGGCTGGCCGCTATTGTGCTCGCCAATGATAATATCCGCCTCGTGCTGTTTGTAGCTTCAGCCTGCTATCTGGTCTATCTGGCGGCACGCATTGCATTGTCGGGTGCGAAAATTGCATTCATAAAAACTGCCAAACCGCCTGGGTTTTGGGGCGCCATAATGCTTCAGGCCATCAACCCAAAGGCCTATGCGGTTAATACAACGCTCTTTGGCGGCTTTGCATTTATGCCGCAGGATCTGGCCACTGAGACACTGATCAAGTTTGTGATTATCAACATGATCTGGATACCGGTTCACCTGCTGTGGCTTTATGCCGGTGTTACTTTGCACAGGCTTGATCTTCCGGCAAAAACTCAAACGACCATCAACATTACCATGGCACTATCGATGCTGGCAGTGGTTGCATTGGCCATCCTCGCGCCGAAATAGAAACCATGTTTCAGTATAAGTGCTTGACTTTTATCAGCGCGTGGTCAATACCGTGCCCGCAACGTTCTCTGGCTGCCGCGTGAGCAGTCACCACCAACCATCACCCTTATAATTGAAAAAGTGATGTAGATCCCGGTGCAAGAGGCGTTAATTTCCATAAGTTCCCAATTCACGCGGGGGTACTGACGATCTGGCAGCTGATAAGCTCGGCCATGATCGCAACCGCAACCATCAGGCCCACCCGCCATACTGGCGAGAGGTGTACCTGTTATTTTGATTCACCGTTGGCCGCGGGGCTTTGGTTTTGTCCAGCCCGCGCCACAGACAAGGTATATATTTTGACACAATTTGAAACTCTCGGGCTTTCCGCAGTAATACTTAAAACTCTTGAAACACTTGGGTACGAAAACCCGACCCCCATTCAATCACAGGCTATTCCGCTTGTGCTGGACGGCAAAGACCTGATGGGTCTGGCCCAGACCGGCACCGGCAAGACGGCAGCATTTGGCCTGCCGCTGATCCAGCATCTCAACAAAGGTAATTATAAACCTCAACCCAAAACCGTTCGCGCATTGATTCTGGCGCCGACAAGAGAGTTGGCCAAACAGATATGTGAAAACCTCAACGGTTTTGCAAAGCGCACACCGCTGCGCATCTCCATGGTGGTTGGTGGCGTATCGATTGGCGCTCAGATCAAAAACCTAGCCCGCGGCACCGACGTTTTGGTTGCAACACCAGGACGTTTGCTTGACCTGGTCGAGCGCCGCGCCGTTGATTTGAGCACCGCGCAATATCTGGTTCTCGACGAAGCCGACCAAATGCTCGATCTCGGCTTTATTCATGCCTTGCGCAAAATTGCCAGGTTGTTGGGACGCCCACGCCAGACCATGTTGTTTTCTGCCACCATGCCAAAACTGGTAGCCGAACTGGCCAGCACTTACCTCACCGATCCTGTGCGTATCCAAGTCTCACCTTCTGGCAAGGCAGCTGATAAGATCAACCAGTCGGTGCATTTCATCAATCATCAGGGTAAACAGGAATTGCTCAAAGATTGCCTGATTGAGCGCCGTGATGATCTGTCATTGGTCTTTGCCCGCACCAAACGCGGTGCCGAGCGCCTGATGAAGCATCTGGTCAGTTGCGGTTTTAAAGCCGGTTCCATCCATGGCAACAAAAGCCAGGCTCAGCGCGACCGCGCAATCAGAGCCTTTAAACGCGGTGAAATCCGTATTCTTGTCGCCACTGACGTGGCTGCGCGCGGCATTGATATTTCCGGCATCAGCCATGTTTACAATTATGAACTGCCTGAAGTGCCAGAAAACTACGTCCATCGTATCGGCCGCACCGCGCGCGCCGGTGCCACAGGACAAGCCATTGCTTTTTGCTCACCGGAAGAATTTCATCTGTTGCAGGCGATTGAAAAGCTGATGGAGATCACCATTGACGCGGCCAGCGGGCAAAGACCCGAACGCGGCATCAAACCGGGGCGTAAAGCCAAGGGCCGCTCGGGCAACAAAAATCAGGGTGCCGCCAAAAAACATCGCACCAAACGCGATGGCCCCAGGGGAGAAAATTCGCCCAAACCGGCCAACAACAACCGCCCCGGCAAATGGCGCAACCGGCCCAAGAAGAAAAAAGTCGCGGCTTAGGGCGTATCTTCTTTATTTGGATTCACACCCTACGTCGTCATCCTCGGGCTTGACCCGAGGATCCATAGCGCTGAGCTTTCGAAAACAAAGACACAGTCTTATTGCCGAGAGAATTGAGGTATGGATCCCCGGGTCAAGCCCGGGGATGACGAAAGGGGGGATTGAATGCGATCCCGCTAACCCTTGGCCGCCCGCAAAGCAGTAACAATCTCGTCCAGATCCGCAGTCATTTTGGTCGCACCCTGTTTGTGAACAAACCGCCAGCTTTCACGACCTTGCTCGTCATAGATAACCATGGTGGGAATGCGGCTAACGTTTCCAAAGGCAGCACGAATTTCAGCACTGCCTTTCACCACCGGAAAATCCGGGTTGGTACGACCCAAAAAACGTTGCATCCGCACCGGATTTTTACCGCCAAAATTTTCAAAAATATTTACAGCAATGATGGTAACACCCTGTGCGTCAGGATGCTTTTTAAGCGCATTAAGTGTCATAAACTCCGGCAGACAAGGCGGGCACCAGGAAGCAAAGAAAGTCACCACCACCGGCTTGCCGACAAGCAAAGATTTTGAAACTGCAGGACCAGCAATCGACTTGGCTGACACAAGGAGCGACAACGGACCAGACACAGGTTCTGCCAGAGCCGGGCCAGCGGCAAAAATAAAGCTAACCAAAAAGCCTATCAAATATGTTTTCACCGAAAATGCCCTCTTTATAAATCATGGCACCGAGTATAAAGCCAAATCGTGAAACCCGGCTTCACGATGTAGAGAGTTGACGATGGTTTTGAAAAAATGGCTCAAAGCTGATGGTTTTGCGGTTGATTTAGGTCCGTTATGCGTACTATGCAGTAATTCATTTCGATTGGGTTTCACCCTGATATTTTGGGGTGCCATCGGCTTCATATCCTACGACGCCGGGTTCCCACCACCAGACCGGGTTGGACAGAAAGCTCTTTCTTCGATCGAGCCTTGCAAGCAAGCAGTCGATTCTCTCATAATTTGACAGATTTAAATCGATTCCAAGCGGTCTGGCCTGAATGAACCGGATGTGGGATGCCAGAAATATGTCCTGCAACGAAACACGGTCATGGATAAATCCATTGTTTGTATCTTCCAGTTGTTTTTCAAGCCACCCTAATATGTGAGTCAGTTTCTCTGTCGATCTTTTCAAATGAGCATTCTGATCAATTGAAACACCGGTCCACTTCAACTGCGAAATGGTGGTAGCTGCGGTTCCAAATGTCTGAATTGTCGAGAAAATGAGTTTGTCTTGCCACTCTGCCGAGGGACGCCAAGGGTTTGCAACCAAAGGTGGTTCTGAGGCGGGTCGGTTAGTGTATGTCGTCAACAAATATTCGGCAATTGTACCACTTTCCCAAAGCGTGAGATCGCCATCCCAAAGTGTCGGTACTTGCAAGGTGGGGGTTGCTGCGGCTCTTTGTTCAGCGGATGGTGTAGTAATTTCTTCTCGTTGTTCATACTCAAGTTCAAGCTCGTCCAAGATAATTCTGATGGCACGTGAATATGGCGATCCGGTTGTGAACAGCAATGCACGCATGGCAAGTCTCCTGACTGAAAATTCGACGTTAATCGAAATATAAAGAAATTACTATACCGATAGAAACAGGTTAGCTGATAGCCCGAAGCAATCTTTTATCTGTTGCAAACCCGCCAGTTTTGCGCCAATGATGGAAGACTGGATTTTTAGAAAGTCGCAGCCATGGATCCTGTAACCCTTCTCAGCTTTACTTTTATCGCCTCACTTCTGGTGATGTCGCCCGGTCCTAACGGGGTGCTTATTGCCAAGACCGTTCCGACTTCCGGCAAAGCAGCGGGCTTCGCCAATGTTGCCGGTTTTGTTGCCGCTTTCTATGTTCATGGTGCGCTGTCCATTCTCGGCATATCTCTTATTCTTGTTCAATCAGCGCAGGCGTTTTTCATCGTCAAGATGCTGGGTGCAACCTACCTTGGCTGGATAGGTATCAAGGCGTTGCTGGAGGCATGGAAGGGAATTTCGAATGCTCGTGATATTGCACCGTCCAGGAAGCAGCGAACGTTAATTAAGGCATTTATCGAGGGGTTTTTAACCAACGCCTTAAACCCGAAAGTTTCGATGTTTTATCTGGCGGCTTTTCCGCAATTTATCTCGCAAACACAAGGGGCGCTGGGTGCATCGTTCGCACTTGTTTTCATTCATTCGATGATCAACCTGATCTGGTTTTCCTTAATGGTTGTGCTTTTCGCCAAATTGGCACGTGCGGCGCAAAACAGCACATTTCAACGCTGCTTGAAGGGTGTCACCGGCGTTGTTTTCATTGGCTTTGGAGCCAAACTTGCAACCTTAAAGCCGTAAGTCGCAGAATTTTATCGCACCAACTCGCGCATGGCACTGTCCAGACCTTCCAGCGTGAGGGGATACATGCGGTTGGAAAACAGCTGCTTGATCATGTCGATTGACGGTGTGTAGGACCAGTATTTTTCCGGCGTTGGATTGAGCCAGATGGCGTTTTCGTAAACTTGTGTGAGGCGTTGCAGCCACAAGGCACCTGGCTCCGGGTTCATATGTTCGACCGAGCCGCCGGGATAGGATATCTCGTAAGGGCTCATGGACGCGTCACCGATGAAAATCACTTTATAATCGCTCGGATACGTGTGCAGTAGATCCCAGGTATTGATGCGCTCGGTATGACGGCGGTTGTTGTTCTTCCACACGCCTTCATAAAGGCAGTTGTGGAAGTAGAAATATTCCATGTGTTTGAATTCCGTGCGTGCGGCTGAAAACAGCTCCTCGCAGATACGCACATGATCATCCATCGAGCCGCCCACATCAAAGAACAGCAATACTTTTATCGTGTTTCGGCGCTCGGGCACCATCTGGATATCGAGATAGCCCTTGTTGGCAGTTCCTTTGATGGTGCCATCAAGGTCGAGTTCTTCAGGTGCGCCTTCGCGGGCAAATTTGCGCAACCGCCGCAGGGCGATTTTTATGTTGCGGGTGCCAAGCTCGACACTATCATCAAGATCCTTGAACTCACGCTTGTCCCACACTTTTATGGCCCGTCGGTGTCGGCTTTCCTTCTGGCCAATGCGGATTCCGGCGGGATTATAGCCATAAGCACCAAACGGTGACGTACCGCCGGTGCCGATCCATTTGGAGCCGCCCTGATGGCGCTTTTTCTGCTCCTCCAGGCGTTTTTTAAGCTCCTCCATAATCTTTTCCCAGCCGCCAAGCGCTTCAATCTCGGCCTTTTCCTCCTCGCTGAGAAACTTCTCGCTCAGTTTGCGCAACCATTCCTCGGGAATGTCATAGGTATTTTCTTCAGATAATTCTTCCAGTCCTTTAAAAACATGTCCAAAAACCTGATCAAACTTATCAAGATGCCGCTCGTCCTTGACCAGTGAAATACGTGACAGATAGTAGAAATTTTCAACCTTGCCTTCTGCAATACCCGCATCCATCGCTTCCATCAAGGTCAGATATTCCTTGAGCGTCACCGGAATACTGGCTGCTTTGAGCTGGTGGAAAAATTCTATGAACATGGATTATTTGCCTTGGCGGATTTTTGGCGTTGTGAAGTCAACAAGCGTGCCTGATTGTACAGCAATCTTTACCCACGTTGCTATATCAAAGGTCAATGTCGTCATGGCCGATGTGGGGTATTTTGATTTGAGGGCGCTCAGGGCATTGGTCGGATCATCGCCGGTCAGGTGCCATGCCAGAGCTTCTATCCCCGGGTTATGGGCAATGACCATCAGGTGTGAGGTCGCACGCCCATGAGTTTTTATCTCGGAAACAATCTGTGCCGGACTGGCACCATAGAGGCTTTTTAAAGTCACCACATCGGGCTGCACCGGCAATTGCGCAGCCAGGAGTTGATAGGTCTCACAGGTTCGCCGCGCCGAGGACAACAACACAAGCTCAGGCTGGATGGCGGCTGTTTGCAGATGCCGGCCAAGCTCGGCAGCATCCTTGCGGCCTCTTTTATTTAGCGGACGATCAAAATCACTTTGAGCCGGAGTATTCCAGCTCGATTTGGCATGGCGTAAAAGATACAGCGTCAACATCGGCGTTGTTCCCGTTTTATGACCGTTTCTCTTATAACCCGTAGGCGATGGTCAACGCCAGTCCCTGCCAGAACCACAGGAGGATCGCGGTCGACAACATCATCAGTGCAAACGGCCATGCGCCTTTAACAACTTCTTCCAGCCGCGCTTTGCCGACAGCCTGAATGATAAACAGGTTGAGACCCACCGGTGGGGTTATCAAGGCGGTTTCAATCAGCACGACAAAGAAGATGCCAAACCAGATCGGATCAATACCCATCAGGCTTAGGGCCGGAAACAACACCGGCACCATGATCAGCAGCATCGACAGTGCTTCGAGGAAAAACCCGATCAGCAGCAAAACACCGCCAACCGCCAGCATGAACATAGTGGGGTCCGAGATGTTGGACGTGAGCAGTTGTGATATATCCTGCGGGATACGGTATAAAGTTATGGCATAGGAGAACACTTTGGCACCAGCAACGATCAGAAAGATCATTATCGTGGTTTTCATCGCATCGTACGTGGCCTCTTTAAGCTTTTCCCAGGTCATCCGGCCCATGGCAAAGGTGATAACCATCGCCAGTATAAAGCCGACGCCGGCACTTTCTGATGGCGTTGCAATGCCCATATAGATCGACCCGATAATGGCCGCCGCCAGACCAACCGTAGGCAGTGCCAGAAGCGAGGCTGCACGACGTGTCGCCCAGTCGGCCTTTGCTAGATTTTGCTGGGTGCCTTTGAAGCGGGCGTAAAGGATGGAATAAAGGATAAATACTGTGGCCAAAAACAATCCTGGCCCAATGCCTGCCAGAAATAATGTCGGGATCGAAGTTTCGGTAATGATACCGTAAATGATCAGCGGAATTGACGGTGGAATTAAGATTCCCAGCGTGCCACCGGCGGCCAGCAGTCCGAGCACGAAAGGCCGGTCGTAACCGCGGTTGGTCATCTCGGGGATAGCGACGGTGCCGATGGTGGCAGCGGTGGCAACGGACGAGCCGGAAACGGCTGAAAACATGCCGCACGACAGAATGGTGGCAACACCCAAACCACCGGGCCAGTGGCCGACCCAGCTTTGCACAGCGGCAAAAAGATCGCGGCCGACATTGCCTTTCAGCAAGACGTTTGACATCAGCAGAAACATCGGCACTGCCAGAAGTTCAAATGAATCCATGGTGCCGTAAAGGCGCTGGGGCACGGCATTGAGCGGCAGCGGATAATACCACAGTAAAAACACACCAAGCCCACCGAGCGCAAAGGCTACCGGCACCCGCAATAACAGCAGGACGAGCAATGCCGCAATGATGATAAAAGCAGCCATTAGTGGGTTTGCTCGCTTAAGTCAGTCGTAGCCACACCCACGGTCCACACCTTGATTATTTCGGCTATTCCCTGCACCGCCAAAAGTCCAAAACCAACCCAGATCGAGGCGTGGGTGAGCCATTTTGGTGTGCCCAGAAAGCTGTCGGTGGTGTGGCCTTTCAATGTTGCCTTGAGCCACAACTCAAATCCGTAACCAGTGGCCACGGCGCAAAACATCAGGATGACTAGCAAAGAGAATGTTTCGACGATTTTTCTAATATTGGTGTGAGGATCACGGAATGCCACATCAATGATAATCATCTGACGATATTTGAGAGCAAAGGCACTGCCTAGAAAAGTTGCCCAGATCTGCATGATGCGAACTGTTTCATCGACCCAGATGGTTGGTGCGGTAAACACATAGCGCATGAAAACCTCGTAAGTGATAAAAACACCTACAAGAAAAAACATCCAGGCAGCTAACTTGCCGGTGGCTTCAGAAACCTGGTCAATGATTTTGATCATGGGAGAAATCCTGGCGGCTCTTTTTCAAACAATTAAAGAAAAAGAGCCGCATAGAATTTATTGGCGATTAAAGACCGTTAGCGGCTTTAATGGCTTGAACCGCAACATCACCGCGCTCGGCAGCGAATTTTTCAACAACCGATTTGGTCGCATCAACCCATTGCGCACGCTCTTCTTTGGTCAGTGTCACCACGTTGATTTTGTCGGCAACTTCCTTGACCACCGCAGCTTCACCACCATAGACCTGATCGCGTAACTGCTTTTCAACGGTTGCGGCAGCTTTGGTGATGATGTCCTGGTTTTTCTTGGACAGTGAGTTGAAGAAATCATTGTTCATAACGGCGACAAACTCAATGGCGCTGTCATAGCTCAATGTCATATTGTCCATAACTTCATAGAGTTTGCGACTTTTAACCGCTGAAGCACCTGTCATGCCCACATCAACAGCACCCTGCTGATAGGCCAGAAACTGTTTGGACCCTGACATGATAGTTGGTGCACCACCCAGCGCTTCAACCGTCCAGCCCAACACTTTACCGTAAGTGCGGACCTTTTTGCCTTTAAGGTCGGCTGGAACGCGAATGGGCTTGCCTTTATTCAGGTAAACGTTGCGGCCAAATGCCTGCCACCACAATACTTTAGCACCGGTTTCCTTAACCACAGCGGCATCAAGGATATTGCGCATGGACGAGCCATTGGCAGCGGCTGCACGCAAATGCGCTTCATCGCGGAAGAAGAACGGCAGATTGACGATTTCAACAGCAGGAACAGAACCGGCAAAACGACCGAGAAATGCAGAACCCGCTTCAATGGCACCGGAGCCTACGGCTTCAGGAACCTGCTTGTCTTTGTAAAGCTGTGCTGATGGAAACAGTTCAAGTTTTAAGTCCCCACCGGATTCTTTTTCGATGATGTTCTTGAACGCAATCCAGTTCTGGCCCAGCGAATGGGTTTCCGGCAACTGCAAAGTTACCCGGATAGTCGTTTGTGCCTGAGCGACAATGGCTGATCCCAGCAACATTGTGCCAGCCAGTGCATACTTCAAAAAAGTTTTCATTTGTTTCCTCCCGATAGAAAATATTTGTTGAAAATTTCAATTCCATGAAAATTATGTCAACATTACTGACATAAAACACCGATTACGTCAAACAGCTTATGTGAAAACTGCAAAATAGTCTCGCTCAATCATAAGATTTATACCAAAGGGATTGGCGTTTATTATACCAAAGGGATTGGCGTTTAAATGACAACTTACATCCGTCTTACCGGCGAAAGCCGGTATCCAGACAACAGCGCATGAACTTGTCGCACTGGATTCCGGCTTTCGCCGGTAAGACGGGCAGAGGGATCAAACCTCACCACAACTGGTATCACCAGGTAAAACTGTCGGCTGTTTGCCGGAAACTTTGACGCAATAAATCCATGTCATCGATACCTTCTTGAGCCCGCACGGCGACATCAATGCGTCGGGCAGCATTGTATCCCCGGGCTGCCGCCACGGTTGGGTTTTTACCGTAGGCCTGATTGTAGGCTGAAACGAAAGCGGAAACTGCGGGCAGGTTTTTGTTGGCGAAAGGTGTTGGGCCTGACTGCAACAGAGCAATATTTTCACCCGTCAGCAGCTTATCTAACAAACCCTGGGTTTTGTCAGAAGCGAAGGAGGCGATAATGTTGATTTGGTTTTTCGATGTTATGCGCTTGATTTCAGCAGCGACATCACCATTGGCATCAATCACGCTCACATAAGAATCAAGGTTGCCAAGATGACCATCTGATTCTTCATCTGCGTGGGCATCACGCTGTGTGGTTGCCAGCAAAAACCCTTTGCGGATTTCATCGCCGTTTACCGCGGTTGGGCCTGACAGGGGCAAAACAAGAGCCACATAAAATCGATCCGCCAAAGCCGGGTTTAAGAAAATCGTGGCCTGCATGATCACCATTACAAACATCATCGAAATTTTGCCGTGTATTTTCATCGACCTGGCCCGCCTGTTAAATGTTTTAGCGCTGTCCACGCCGGGTCATAAAGGCGATGCGTTCGAACAATTGCACGTCTTGTTCGTTTTTTAGCAGAGCCCCATGCAGCGGCGGGATCAGATTTTTGGGATTTTTTTCACGTAATGTTTCCGGGCTGATGTCTTCATTCAACAGCAGTTTAATCCAGTCCAGCAACTCCGATGTTGATGGTTTCTTTTTGACACCGGGTACTTCGCGCAAATCATAAAATACACTCAAAGCTTCTTTCACCAGGCGGTTTTTCAGTCCGGGGAAATGAACCTCGACAATTTCCGTCATGGTTTGGGTGTCGGGAAATTTGATGTAATGAAAAAAGCACCGGCGCAAAAATGCATCAGGCAGTTCTTTTTCATTATTGGAGGTGATGATGATAATGGGTCGGTGCCTGGCCTTGATGGTTTCGCCGGTTTCATAAACAAAGAATTCCATGCGATCGAGTTCCTGCAACAGATCATTGGGAAACTCGATGTCAGCCTTGTCGATTTCATCGATCAGCAGAATAGGGCGCTTGGGCGAGGTGAAGGCCTCCCACATTTTGCCTTTTTTAATGTAGTTTGAAATGTCGTGAACACGCTCATCACCTAACTGACTGTCGCGCAAACGTGACACAGCATCATATTCATAAAGACCCTGTTGTGCCTTGGTGGTGGATTTGATGTGCCATTCCAGCAGGGGTATTCCCAGCGCTGTTGCAACTTCATGGGCAAGCACAGTCTTGCCGGTGCCGGGCTCGCCCTTGATCAACAGCGGTCGCTCGAGCGTGATTGCGGCATTGACTGCAATGCGCAGGTCTTCAGTAGCTACATAGTCTTTGGTGCCGGTAAATTTCATAAGGTTCAATGTCCAGATAAAGGGCCATTTGTATAGGCGGTTGGGAAGGTGGCGGCAAGCCCTCAAAAACATCAATGATTAGGCAAAACTTGCCGGGTGTAGGCAAGTTTATTCCCTCTTCGCACCAGCAAATCAACGTGGGATTTGTTTAACGCATTGAAAAACAACACAATTTAAAACTGGCCCGTTCTTTGCCTTGGTTTAAGCAGAATGCATCCAACGCGTTTGGATTTAAGCTTTATCGAGCCTTAGCGAAATAACGGAGTAGTAAAATGGGTATTTTCGGCGCACTTTCAACGGCGATCAGTGGACTTCAGGCGCAATCAACTGCGCTGGCAAATATTTCGAACAATATTGCCAATTCTCAAACAACGGCTTTTAAACGTACCGAAACCTCGTTTGAGGAAATCGTCGCTGCAACCGGTGCAAACCAGGCGGGCTCCGGTGTGGTGCGAGCTAATTCTCAGGCAACCAATACGGTGGCCGGTGACATCCTGCCTTCGGACGTAGATACCAATATCGCCATCAACGGCGATGGTTATTTCATCATCGCCGAGCAAACCGGCTCAGTTGACGGTGATCCGATATTCGGCGGCGTTGATCTTTATACCCGCCAGGGTGATTTTGAAGTCGATAAAAATGGTTTCTTGGTCAACAGTACCGGGTATTTTCTCAAAGGTATTTCTGTTGACCCAGTGACCGGCAACTTGTCAGGCACCTTGCCGGAAGTTATCCAGATTTCAAATGAATTGTTGCCGGCACAGGCAACGACATCGATTGAATATCGCGCTAACCTGGCAACCACACCGCAAACAGCGTCCTTTGATGCTGCGGTGACAAATTCTGAACTCATTGGCTCGACAGCTGATTTTCCTTCCGGTACTCTTCCAACCGTGGCTGGAACCGGATTTGTTGAGCAGCAGGACGTGAGCGCATTTTTGTCGCGCTCAGTTGCCGGTGGCGCCATTACCTCGTTCGCCTCCAATGGGGCCTCGGTCAACGTGCAGGTCAGGTGGGCCAAAATTGACAGTATCGCCAACGGCGGCACCGATACCTGGAATGCGTTTTATCAAACTGATGCTGCAGCAACCGGCACGGGCACAGCCAATGCTGTGTGGCGCAACTTTGGAACGGACTATACGTTCGATGTTTCGGGCTCCCTAACCGCGCCCACTACCAGCAGCATTGTTGTCAACAACCTCACGGTGAACGGCACTAATCTGGGTAATGTCGCTATTGATCATCGCAGCCCCAATGGCTCTACGGGCCTAAGCCAGTTCGAAGATTCAAACGGTATTGTACAGGTCAATATTATTGACCAGAACGGTTTTGCCGCCGGGGAATTGTCCAGTGTGTCGATTACCGATGCCGGACGGGTAACCGGTATTTATACCAATGGTGAATCTGTTGATCTGGCTGAAATCACACTTGCCGCCTTTAATGCCGACAGTGCTTTGCGCAAAATTGACGGTGGTGCCTTGCGCGAAACACCGGATTCAGGTGCTGCCATTCTGGGCGCTCAAGGCTCGATTGTCGGCTCGTCACTGGAATCATCGAATACCGATATTGCCGATGAATTCACTAAACTGATTATCACCCAACAGGCTTATGCAGCTGGCACAAGGATTGTTACGACTGCCGATGAAATGTTGCAGGAAGCCTTGAATATGGTTCGGTAGGTAATCTCTTTAACCCGGTGTAATCGAATAGTTTAGCACCGGAAATTTAAGATGGAAATGAGATGGGTCTCGCAGCCAGCATAAGTACAGCGCTTACCGGAATTACGGCGACGCAAGCCAGAATTGATCTGGTTGCACGCAACATTTCCAATGCCAGCACCGATGGTTACACCCGAAAAACCCTGACCACTGAGGCAAATGTTGCCGGCGGTAATGTCATCGGGGTTTTGCTGGGAGACGTTGGCCGGGTTGTTGATACGTTTTTGCAACAACAGTTACGCACTGAGATTGCCGCCCAGAGCAATGTCGGTGTGCGCAGTGACTTTCTCTCTCAGGTTGACCAGCTTTTTGGTGAGCCCGGTGGTGCCACCGGTCTTGATACCATCATCAACGGTTTCACCAATTCCCTGCAGAACCTGTCGACGACACCGGATCAGGTGTCTGTTCAACAAGCTACTGTTGCCTCAGCCTCGGTTATCGCTGGACAGTTAAACCAGCTCTCGCAAGATGTGCAAAGCCTGCGCACCCAGACCGAAGCTGGTCTGGCTGCCGCCGTTCAGGAGGCCAATTCGCTGTTGCAGTCGATTGCCAGCCTCAATCAGGATATCGCCATTGCTTTTGGTGGTGGCAGCGTTGCCGACCTGCAGGACCAGCGCGATCTGCGTATCGACCAACTGTCGCAGCTCCTCGATATCAGAGTAGCGGAAGGTGACAGGGGAACTGCGAAAATCTTCACCAATGGCGGTGACTTGCTGCTCGATGGCGCCCCGGTTACACTGAATTTCGACAGTCGTGGCACCTTGAGTGCCAATTCGCAATACAACATCGATCCGCTCCAGCGTAGCGTCGGTACATTAACCATCGTAGACAGCAATGGCGGTACTGTTGATCTGTTTGCCAGCGGCACAGTCAGGTCTGGTGCCATCGCTGCTTATCGCGATTTGCGTGATAATATTCTGAGCGAAGTTCAAAACGAACTTGATCAACTGGCGCAGGGTATTGCCCAGTCATTATCCAACGTGCCGGTTGCCGGTACAGCCGTTGCACCGGGACCGGGAGCGGGATTTGATCTTGATGTATCAGGTCTGCAATCAGGCAACCCCATAACGGTGACGTTGACGGATATAGGTGGTGGAACAACCCAGACGATTACCCTGATAAGAGTTGATGATGCTTCTGTCCTGCCCTTGCCCAACAGCGCATCAGCTAACCCCAATGACACGGTGGTGGGGATAGATTTCAGCGGCGGTCTGGCAGCCGCAGCCACGGCCATAAGTGCAGCATTAGGTGCCAATGTCACCGCCACGTCACCGAGTGCCAATACCATCCGCATTGTCGATGACGGCACATCGGCTTTCAGCGTTGATGCGGTTTCATCGGTTGTTACCGCTACGCAGACAACAGGTGGCGGCGTGGTTTTGCCCTTGTTCGTGGATGTCAATGGGGCTCAGACAGCTTATACCGGCAGTTTTGACAATGGCGGTCAGTTGCGCGGCTTTGCCGGTCGCATTGCCGTTAATGCCAATGTGCTCAATGATCCCTCTTTGCTGGTTGCTTTTGACACCAATACCGCTTCCGGTGATCCAGCGCGTCCCAATGATCTTTTGACGCGCTTTTCCGAAAGCTCGTTTCAGTTTTCTTCACGCCCCGGTGGGCCTGAGATCGGGTCTCCGTTTTCGGGCACGATTGCAGCCTACACGCGTGACATTATTTCGTTTCAGGCTGGCCAGGCTGAACTGGTTGTGCGCGAAAAAGCGTCTCAGGAAATTGTAACCGGCACCATTCAGGCGCGCATTGACAGCAGTACCAAGGTCAATGTCGATGTAGAAGTTGCGCAATTGGTCGTGCTGCAAAATTCATTTGCCGCCAATGCAAGAGTTCTGTCGGTTATTCAGGAACTCATCGACATATTGTTGCGGGTTTAAGAGGTAGTCATGGCAATTTCTCCACTATCAACCAGTTTTAGTCTGGTTCAGGAAACCGGAAAAATTCGCGACCAGTTGAGCAGCCTGCAATTGCAACTGGCGACGGGCAAAAAAGCCACTACCTATTCCGAACTTGGTCTCGACCGCACGCTCGCCATATCCTTACGCGCCCGGGTAAGCTCAATCGACGGATATTCCGCAACAGCTACCCAGACACTCACGCGCATCAACCTGGTACAGGAACATCTGGGCCGCCTCAACGATATTGCTTCATCAACCAAATCAGCCGCTTTCGGCGATCAGTTTGAACTGGTCAGCAATGGCCAGACCCAACTTCAGCTCGGTGCCGAGAGTGATCTCGATGAAGTGGTCTCTCTGTTGAACTTTGAGTTGTCGGGAACCTATTATTTTTCCGGCAAGACCACAGATACATCCCCCGTTGTGTCCGCTGATCAGATGTTGAATGGCAACGGTACCCAGGCAGGCTTTAAACAGGTGCTAAGCGAGCGCAAGGCCGCCGACCTCGGTGCCAGTGGTCTGGGCCGTGTTGCTGTCACCACCAGCACAGTTATCACGCCCGCTTCCGAAAATGTGCAGCTCAGCGAAGATGGCACGCATCCTTTTGGCTTTAAAATAGCCGCCCTTAACAGCAACCTCACTGGTGTCACCGCTACCGGACCCACCGGTGCCCCGGCATCGATTGACCTGGCCTTTACCGCAACCCAGCCCCAGGCAGGTGAAACTGTTACCCTAACGCTGAACCTGCCCGATGGCACGACCACAACGTTAAGCCTTGAAGCAGTGGCGGGAACTGCTGCTGATGGCGAATTCTCCATCGGTGCTGATGCCGCAACCACCCGGAACAATTTTCAGACAGCACTCAATGCGCAACTGCTTGTGGCTGCCAATACGGAACTGTCATCGGCATCGTCAGCTCAGGCGGGGGAAGACTTTTTCAACTTTGATGCTGCCAACCCACCGCAACGTGTTGCCGGACCACCGTTTGACACAGCGACAGCGCAGGTGGATGCAACCCAGTCCGATACGGTATTCTGGTATCGGGGTGATTTGAGCACTGATAGTGCCCGTGACAGTGCCGTCGTTCGCATAGACAGGTCCATCTCTCTGTCTTTTGGTGCCCGGGCCGATGAAGAAGCATTTCGTAAAATCGTCCAGAACCTTTCGGTGCTGGCGGCGGAAAGTTTCAGCGCTACCGATCCCAACGATCAGAACCGCTACGGTGAGTTGCGCAATCGCGTCAGCAGCGATCTGGCATTCCAGCCGCCGGGACAATCAGTATTACAGATCATTGCGGAATTTGGTCAAAAACAGGGCGTGCTGGGAGATGTTAAGGAACGTCACGCTGCCACCAGAAACACCACCAGCGAAATACTCGGTGACATCGAAAACTCCGATTCATTTGAGGTCAGCTCACAGATATTACAATTGCAAACCCGGCTCCAGGCCAGTTTTGAGATATCTTCAAGGTTGTCGCAATTGTCATTGCTGCAATTCCTGTAGAGCCTGAAGGCTGAGGTGCGGGTATCAGAAGACGCACAAACCCACCACATCGGCAATAATACCAACCTCAGCAAATTCTGACTCACTTGGGATTCCCAAATCGTTAGTTTTCTGATTCAACATGGCCAAGGAGACTTGCCATGCCCGCTGCTATCCCACTTCGTAATGATTTTAATGCTGTTACGCTCCGCCGCTTTGCGCGAACCTGCCAAGACAATAGACAGATACGCCGTTTGCTGGCTTTGGCTGCAGTTTACGACGGTATGAACCGGACGCAAGCGGCTGGGATCGGAGGTATGGACCGTCAGACGTTGCGCGATTGGGTGCACCGGTTCAATGAAGACGGCCCTGACGGATTGACCAACCGGGAGGGTGCTGGACGACCGTGTTTATTGAACGACGAGCAGATGCGCGAACTAAGTGTTATTGTCGAAACCGGGCCTGAATGGGATACTGACACGGTTGTTCGGTGGCGACGAATTGATCTGGTTCGGGTGATCGCTACGCGCTTTGGTGTGGCCTGTTCGCAAAGTGTGGTTTCTGACTATTTGAACAAACTTGGTTTTTCCCACATCTCTGGTCGCCCCCAGCATCCTGCGCAAAAACCTGAGGTAATCAAGGCTTTCAAAAAAACTTCACTCCCACGCTCGCAGCCCATATAGCCGACTTGCCGCAAAGCACACCGATCGAGGTTTGGTTCCAGGACGAAGCACGGATCGGGCAGAAGAATGGGCGGATACGCATCTGGGCAAAGAAGGGCACAAGGCCACGCTTGCCTGCAGATCAGCGCTACCAGAACACCTATTTGTTCGGAGCCATCTGCCCAAAGCGCGGCACGGGAGCAGCACTGGTTTTGCCAACCGCCAACACCGAAGCCATGCAATTGCACCTCAATGAGATCAGCAAACACGTTGCTCGTAAAGCCCATGCAGTCGTCTTAATGGATCGCGCTGGATGGCACACGACGGGCAAACTGAACGTACCAAAAAATATTACCATCATCTTGCTCCCATCAAAGTCTCCGGAACTGAATCCAGTTGAGAATGTCTGGCAGTATATCTGAGGGCAAACTGGCTTTCTAACCGCGTCTTCGAAACTTACGACGACATCGTCGATGCTGCATGTGACGCTTGGAACAACCTTATCGACCAACCAGAAACAATCACATCAATAGGAATGAGGGATTGGGCTCATGTCGGTCAATGATTTCTGGGGTTGGTATAATATCACAGGGTGATGTTTTTGGCGGAAATCGTCTCTGAGGCTGGAAAACGGCAGCAGAAAATCTCAGCCCGGGCGGAGATGACGGTGAAAGATGCGTAGATTATGTCGCGATAACGGCTTTATTTGCCGTGCAAACCAGCAGCTAACTCACGGTTGATTAAAATCAGAGCATTGAGTTTTTCAGGCGCGGGCTTGGTTTCAACCTCTATTGTATGGCTGAAAATAAAAACCCCCAATGAGCCAATATTATTCTTGATCGCCGTGGGCAATTGGTTTTCCTCACGACCAATGGAGGTTACCAGAATCGTCCACAGTTTTCGATTGTAGGTGAGGGCGGTGCGCAGGGTCTGCTTGTGATCATCCCAATTGTCTTTGACGCCTTGTAGTTGCGATGCAGCCTTGATCAGCAGCATTGCTTCGCGATCGCGAGGAGTAACCGAAGTGCGTTGTGTATTACTATATGCCTGTGCGCCCGAGTGCATTATTCAACAATTCCTCTTCGTCTGAAATCATAGCCTTAACGATCTTTAACCCCTTATAATAGGCACCGGTTAATATCTCATTATTAAGGTTGTCAATATGAGGAAACAGGCTTGGTGCAGCGTTTTGCACGTCACTGATAAGCCTGAAATAGGTCGAATGATGCAGCTTTGGATCTTTTGCCAGATACATCATTTGTACCGCCAGGTAGATTTTCTTACACGGCGTATCAGCCTCTTCCATACGCATAATGTCTTTTGATCTGAGAATGGGAACGGTGCCTTCGATAAACAGTTTTGTGCGCTGGTCATCATTGGTGATGACTGAATCGCCCAATATGAAGCGTTCACCCGGTTTCAGTTCTACTTTAAGTGCCATAATCAGAGATCCTTCTCTTATTCGTGTGTCAGTTCTTGAGTTGAGTGTGTGTTTTTTGAGGTGTTAGCGGTTATTAGCCAAACAATCTCAGGACATTCTGGTCAGCCTGCGAAGCGAGAGACAGAGCGGTCGAGGACAATTGTTGCCGGGTCTGCAGGGCCAGAAGATTGGCACCTTCTTCATTGATGTCGGCCAACACAAGATCGGCGCCCCCGGTTTCCAGTGTTTGGATTAAAGACGACGTAAATTGCTGCCTGGTTTCTACCACTGACAGGTTTGAGCCAAAAGTGCCGGCCTGGGTACGAATTTGTATGATTGCTGCTTCCAGTCCGTTCAAAGCTGTGTCGATATTGGCATTGGTCTGAAATGATCCTGCGGCCTGAGATGTCAGCCCCAGCCCGTTGGCGTCAAAATCAACACCACTGATCGTCAGGCTGCTGGTGCTGTTTTCATTGAAAAAGATGGTCAGATTATCACTTTGCAACAGGTTGTTGCCGTTGAAACGGGCATCACGGGCAAGCTCGGTAACTTGCGTTAAAAGTGTATTGTAATCACCTTCAGCTCTATCACGAATAATATTGTTTACCGCAGTCCCGGTTGTGGGAGCTACCGCAGTTGTGTTCAAGTTGGTGCCAAATGTCGTCAACGTGGCGGTTCCACCCAACGTAACGGAGCCAATAGTGTTGCCGGCAGTAACGCTCAGATTACCGCTGGAATCAGCAGATATCGCGGTGGTTCCGCCAAACGAGGTCTGAATAGCGGCAAGGCGTGTGTTAAACTCGGCCAGAGTATTAACTTCGGTAGCACCACTGCCAAAGGTGACTGTTTCAGTAGTGCCGCCAATGTCGATAGTCAGGGTCTGCCCTTGAGTAATAGCACCCAAAGTGGCGTTGGTTGTTGTCGAAACCGCGCCTGAGGTGAAACCCAGGGACGTCAGTGCAGACGCGCCACTGGTTGCCGCTACTGTTATATCCCCAGCTGCTGCATTTGCACCGGTTGCCTCAAGTGTATTGCCGTTAAAGGCATATGTTGCCCCCGAAGTACCACCGTTAAGAGCGGCAAGAAGTTCCACCCTTGTATTTGACTGGCCTACTCCTGTACCAAATGTCACCGTGCTGCTACCTGCTGCCGTGGTAAATGTAAGTGTTTCACCTGCGGTAATCGCATCCAGAGTTGTATTGGTTGGAGAGATTGTTCTATCCGTTGCATCAACACCCGAGCCAATTGCGTCAAGACCTATTGCCGCAAGCACAGTTGCAGCGCCGCCACCACCTGTGGTCACCTGAATTGAATCAGTGGCGTTGGTAGATTGAACCTGGATTTGAGTGTCAGCACCGGCATCAATGTCGGTAACGGTAGCATTGACCCCAGCCGTAGAAAGTTCACCGTTAATTGCGGTGACTGCCTGAGACAGGGTCTGGTTGGTAGTACCAATGCCGAAGTTGCCAGCGCCAACACCGTCACCAGCTGTATCAAACTCAAAAATCCGGCTGGTGGTACCATCGGAAATTGTGATGGTTGTGCCATCGGCTATATTGAGGTTGGTAACATCAAGCTCCAGTGCATCACCACCGGTAACAACGGTGCCTGTACCAACGGCGGCCACGTCAGCGGCAACATTGGTGATTGTACCGGTTGCAACCGCTGCAGCATCAGCTGCAATGGCGGCACCAGTGCCAGTGACAGTTGCGGCAACGGCCGGTGACAGCGGGCCGGGAGCCTGCAAAGCCTGACGGGCGGAGGCTTGAGCGGTTTCGAGCAAATCTGTGATGGCTTTAATGCCAACATCGGCTGCTTCAAGGGTTTGCACGCCCAGGGAAATACTATCAAGCAACCGGCTCAAATCTGCTGCCCGGTTGTTCAGGGAGGCGGAGGTGAAAAAGGCGGTTGGATCATCCAGGGCGCTGTTGACTTTCAGGCCTGTGGCCAGTCGCCCCTGGGTCCGTTCAAGTAAATTTGCTGTATTTTGCAGCGAAAGCAGATTGCCACGCACGCCGGAGGAAAGAATAATATCTGTCATCAACTTTAACCCTGGATAAAAAGTATAGGAATCGTTACCGATTTCCCTGAATGAGACAACATTCTCTTTTTATGCCTAACAAAAGGTTAATCTGAAAAAAGCGCACACAAAAAAGGCGGGAAAAAATCCCGCCTTTTAAGGTGTATTCGTAATTTACAGGTTGATTAGAACAATCGTAACACAGCCTGGTCAGCCTGAGAGGCCAGGGACAGAGATACTGAGGAAAGCTGCTGGCGTGTCTGCAAAGCAAGCAGGTTGGCACCTTCCTGGTTGGTATCTGCCAAAGTCAGGTTACCGGCACCTGTTTCCAGCACATTGATCAGGTTGTTGGTAAACTGCTGACGGGTTTCAACCACTGACAGGTTCGAACCAAAGGTTGAAGCCTGGGTTCTGAGAGTGGAAATAGCACTATCCAGTTCAGTCAGAGTTGACTGGATCGCCGTGTTGCTTTGGAATGCACCCGCGGTAGCAGCACTGATACCCAGACCGGAAGAATCATAGGTAACGCCGGTGATGGTCAGTGAACTTGTTCCTGCCGAGTTAAAGATGGCAGAAAGGTCGTCACCCTGGAGCAGATTGTTGCCGTTGAAGCTGGCATCTGCCGACAATTGGTCAATCTGAGTGCGCAGCGTGTTAAACTGAGATTCCGCAGCTGTCCGTGCCGAGTTGTTGACCGTTGTGCCTGCTGTAGGAGCAACAGCCGTTGTGTTGAGATTGGTACCAAAGGTTGTCAACGTCGCCGTTCCACCAAGGGTGATGGAAGAGGTTGTATCAGACGATGTCACCGTTAGGTTACCACTGGTATCGGCTGAAACAGTAGTACCGGTACCAAAGGCTGTCTGGATTGCGGCAAGACGTGTGTTCAGTTCAGCCGCAGTGTTGACTTCCGTGCTACCACTACCAAACGTCACCGTTTCAGTCGTTCCACCAATGTCGATGGTCAGTGTCTGACCCTGGGTAATTGCACCCAAAGTTGCATTGGTGGTTTCAGAAACCGCTCCTGATGTGAAACCCAATCCGGATAGAGCGGACGCTCCACTGGAGGCATTTACGGTAATGTCTCCGGCTGCAACGTTTGCACCTGTTGCCACTAACGTATTGCCGGTAAAGGCAAATGATGCTCCTGACGCACCGCCGTTGAGAGCTGCCAGAACTTCCGTTTGAGTGTTTGACTGACCAGAACCCGTACCAAATGTCACCGTGCTGCTGCCAGCTGTGGTTGTAAAGGTAAGTGTCTGACCTGCCGTGATGGCATCAAGAGTGGTATTGGTTGCTGACGAAACCGCACCGGATGTAAAGCCCAGTCCGGATAAAGCTGACGCTCCACTGGTGGCGGCTACGGTAATGTCGCCAGCGGCTGCACTGGCACCAGTTACAACAAGAGTGTTGCCGGTATCGGTAAAGGTTGCTCCTGAAGCACCACCATTAAGGGCGGCAAGAAGTTCCACCCTTGTGTTGGATTGGCCTGAACCCGTACCAAATGTCACCGTGCTGCTGCCAGCTGCGGTGGTAAAGGTAAGTGTCTGGCCTGACGTAATCGCATCCAGAGTAGTGTTGGTTGGCGAGATTGTCCGGTCTGATGTACTAGGACCTGCGCCAATGGCATCAAGACCTATTGCCGCAAGTACAGTTGTAGCACCACCACCACCTGTGGTCACCTGAATTGAATCTGTGGCGTTGGAAGCCTGAACCCGGATCTGTGTG